>JAYFPG010000061.1:0-136332 GCA_034928085.1 Paludibacter sp. | reverse complement strand
CACTAGTGTCCCATTAAAAATTGGGACGAATTAAAAATTAAATAAATTTGGCTCATTAAGCCTAAAACGATCTTTGATATTTTGAAATTTAGTTCTATCGAAGAGGTCTCTAAGATGAGTTTTATCAGTTAATGATATGCTCAATATTTGCAAAACCTCATAAGTGCTTCTATCCAGTTGCATGTCTTTTTGGACGATTGCTACCAAGCAGTAAGTACAAATGGCAGTATAGATTTGAATCCGAACTGCATTTTCAGTAGTACCCCAGAACTTTTTGATTTTCAGATGCTGCTTTAACCATTTGAAGAAAAGCTCGACTTGCCAGCGATTTTTATAAAGATTGGCAACCTGAAGCGCAGAAATGTGTATCGCATTGGTTAAGAATACAAGCTCACGCTTTTGTTCTTCATCCCAATATCTGACTAATCGGAGATGTTCCGGATAGTATTGTTTGGGGTAAAACCCTGTCAATTTAATCGTTACATCTGAGAGTACGTTCTTGGGCAATCTGCGTTTCCATTTGATGGGTTTATATTGAAGATTCTTCTTTGCTCTAACAACGAAGAAAGCTCCTATCTGATGAATCTTATACAACATTTTGAAGTGATTGTAAGCACGGTCAAATATGTAATATGATCCTGATTCATAAGGAATTTCTTTCATTGCTGTGGAGTCATGAACAGAAGCTTCGGTAATATGAAAAAATGTAGGAATTTGTGTCTCTACATCGTACAATGTATGCACTTTGATTCCTCCTTTTTTCTTGCGAAACTTAGCCCACCAGAATACTGAAAGACATAAATCAATCGTGGTTGAATCAAATGCGTATACGTTACCACCGAGTTTGAAGATGTCAGAAACTCGTTTCTGCCGGGCTTCGTTTACCAGATAGCAGGCAAACTCTTCAAAGATGTGATAGTCTCTGTTTTGATTGGCTCTTGCCAGAGAAGATTTTGAAACATTCTTGCCCATTCCCAAATGATAACATTTGGAGTGATGAGCATCAAGAGCGACAATTAAATCTCGAAGACTTTCACGATTGGATAACTGACCGAACATTAGAGCGAGTAGTTGATTCCAACAGGTGAAATGTTTGACGTAGCGATTTGCTTGATACTTATTAACTATGCGTCGAAACCTATCTTCATTTAGAAATGAGATTAATTGAGCAAATACATATTTCTCTTTATTCATTGCAGCCTTATATTTATGGGCAGCAAAGTTAGAAATTGAAATCGTCGCGCTCAAAAAAGCTTCGCAACTAACTAAATTTCAAATATTTCAAAGAACTCTTTTAGATTTTAATGGGACAGTAATGATATAAATTGTATAACAATGATTTTTAATTTAATGGCAAAATTGCCTTATTCATACACTCTTACCCGCCATTCATCATTTTTATTTATCTAATTCTCTTTAAATGATTTACCTTTGCATCACAATCACTAAAAACATCACATTATGATCATCACATCAACTGAAACCATTCCCAACAAAGAAATTGAACAAATATTGGGTATTGCCCGTGGTAGCACCGTAAGGGCAAGGAACATAGGCAACGACATCATGGCAGGACTAAAATCAATCGTGGGCGGTGAAGTGGAAGAATACACCAAACTTCAGGCAGAAGCAAGAGAACAGGCTCTTCAACGTATGATTAATGATGCCGAAAGAATGGGAGCTGACGCTGTTGTCGGACTGAGAATTACTTCTTCGACGATTATGCAGGGCGCTTCGGAGATTCTGATTTATGGCACCGCGGTAAAACTTAAATAATCATACTGCAATAAAATGAATGCAATAGTATCTTTCATAGCCGGATTCTATGCTTTAGGCATTATTGTTGTAATAGTCTTAATCATTTTTCTGCTTATCAGAAGAAAAAAATTAAAAGACAGGGAAGATTTTGAAAAAAGAGACAACTAAATACTTTTCAAATGTTTATCCCCACATTACACTACTAAATTCATCTAATATTACAATTTATGAAACAAAACGTGCTTGTAAAACTATTATTTCTGGTTACACTGACTGCCACATGTAGCTCGTGTTTGCTTTTTGTCGACGGGACTGTAGGCAAAGGTGCTGTCATAGAGGAGAACATCTCCGTTTCAGACTTTTCTAAAATCGAGAACTCATCTTCGGCTGAAGTGACGGTTGTAAAAGGCGACTCGCTACAGGTCAGACTTTCTGATTATGAAAATCTGATTGAATATTGGGACATTAAAGTTGTAGACAATACCCTGCATATTCAAACCAAACCTTTTTCATCCCTCATCAATTCAAAAGCTGAAGTTACCATCATTACACCTGCTGATGTAACTCAGGTAAAAGTCTCCGGAAGCGGACATTTGTATCTGCATGACGCATTCACCGAACTTGAAAGGGCTTCAATCATCGGAAGTGGTAATATCATCGGGAGTGTGAGCACCGTGTATGATTCATTATCCCTGTCAATTTCGGGTAGTGGTTCCTTTACGCTAACCGGGACTGCAAATGATTTAACAACTGCGACATCGGGCAGTGGAAAAATGAATCTATTAGGTCTAACTGCAAAATCAACCATTTGTACTATTTCTGGTAGTGGCAATGTGTATGTTGATGTTGTTGATTACCTGAATGTGCTGATTTCCGGTTCAGGAGATGTTGTCTATAAAGGAAACCCGATTATTGATGCACATGTGACTGGGAGCGGCAGGGTCAGACATTATTAATCCTCCCTGAACTTCTGATTTTCAATTTCATATCAACACCCTGATCCAATAGCCGGTTGTCTGTCATAAAACGGATAACCGGCATTACTTTTTGCTCCTTAAAAGGAACTGCTTTCAGGAGTTCAGTAACCGTCATCGGTTTTTGTTTTAATTGAGATAAAACGGCCAACCTGATTTGATCAAAATCCCCATCTGTAACCTGTTTTTCCTTTTGCTTAAGGCAAATATCGCACTGACCGCAGGGTTTGGTGTTTTTTTCGCCGAAATAAGCTAATAAAACCTGACTGCGACAAATATTTTGCTCATTTGCATAGTCCAATACACTTTTTACACGGCTGATATAACGCTCCTTCCGGTCGTCGTAAGCTTCTTTCCCGAGATTTAATCTCACGGGAGATTCTCTTTCAACCACGAAACTTACAAAAGGCGTTTTTTTGCGGGGAATATACTGGATGATGTGCTCCTTCGACAATAAAACTAATTCCTGATATACCATATCTTTATTCCAACCCAGCCGGGAAGCTATGATATCTTCACTGATATAGGCGGGATCGGTAAATAAACCCGTGTAGGAACGCAGCAAAATATGTATCAGTTTATCCTGCTCCGGCGTAAAACGAATTGCATACAAGTCCTCCTTGCCAACGGTAAACAGTACACGGGAAGTATTATCCTGCTCGTCAGTCAACTCCAGATACCCTGCTTGTTGTAGAATTTTAAGGGAATTATACGCTACCAGCATCGGCAATTTAAATTTCGTGCAAAAATCAGCCAAATCAAACGGAAATACAGCATCTAATCCGTACCCTTCTGCAATCTCATAATAATCCCCGAGGGCTTTATACACTTTTCGGACCATGTCCTTTTCCGGAAAAGTATCCGCTACCCGTTTCCGCATTTTCGTCACATCGCTGTTATTGAAAAGAACCACCGCATAAGCCTTTTTCTCATCTCGACCGGCCCTGCCTGCTTCCTGAAAATAAGCTTCTAAAGAATCCGGCAAATCGAGATGCACCACCGAACGCACTTCCGGTTTATCAATCCCCATCCCGAATGCATTGGTCGAAACTATCACCCTCGTTTCATCGTTTTTCCAACGCTGCTGTCTTGCATCCTTGGTCTCGTTTTTCAGTCCGGCATGAAAATGTTCGGCGCTAATGCCGTTTTGCACGAGAAAATCAGCTACTTCTTTTGTCTTTTTGCGATTGCGCACATACACCACGGATGTTCCCGGCACCTTACGGAGAATGTTCAACAGTTGTTCATCCTTATTTTCAGTCGTTCTGACTATATAAGCCAGATTCGTGCGCAAAAAACTTTTTCTGAAAACATTTTTGGCTTTAAAATGCAGTTTCTCCTGAATATCATCCACGACTTCAGGGGTTGCGGTAGCAGTCAGCGCCAACACAGGTGCATCGGGTATAACCTCCCTAATATCCGCTATTTTCAGGTAAGAAGGACGAAAATCATATCCCCATTGCGAAATACAATGCGATTCATCTACCGCGATCAGGCAGACTTTTGTCTGCTTGATTTTCTCTATAAAAATGGGCGTTGCCAGACGTTCGGGAGAAACATACAAAAACTTATAGGCCTCGAATACGCAATTATCTAAAGTAAGCAAGATATCCGCCTTCGACATACCTGTATAAATTGCCGCAGCTGATATATTTCTTTTTTTCAGGTTCTCCACCTGATCCTTCATTAAAGCAATTAGAGGCGTAACCACGATACAAACACCCTCCATTGCCAGCGCTGGCACCTGAAAAGTCAGCGACTTACCTCCACCCGTAGGCATCAGTCCGAGCGTATCTTTTCCGGCTGCTATACTTTGAATAATATCGCCCTGTAGCGGACGGAATTGGTCGTAGCCCCAGTATTGTTTGAGTATGTCGAGATATTGTTGCATGTCTTGGCGTTAGTGGCACAAATGTAGTGAAACGCCGCCAAATGCACAAAAATAAAACGTGCGGATGACTTCATTCCTGAAACACATCCGCACGTATGTTCAATGGTGTAAATCAACTATTGACTTCGTCGAGAATCTCCTGTATATCATCTATACAACTCCCGCACACGGCGCCTGCTTCTATCGCGTCTGCCACATCATCTGTTGTTTTACATCCATATTGGTTTATCGCCTCGATTATGTCGTTTTTCGTTAAATCGAGGCAGGTACATATTACCGGATCGTCTGCCATATTGTTTAATTGTTTTTGTTTTTAATTGATCAGACCTGTCAGATTTTAAAAACCTGACAGGTCTATTGTATCATTTTAATTATTTACTGCATAACAACGTCTTCACTAAAAAGTTTATTCAAAGTCTTTTTAAATGATTCATGGTGCAAATTTACACGCTTTATTGATTTCACAATTCAATTATTGTATATTTGCACGTATTATTTTTAACGGCATGCAACAGAAGAGATTTTTTAAACATATATATCCTGTAGCTATTTTGCTGATTTTACTTTGTTTCACAAACTTCCTGTTTGCTGATTCTTACTACTTCTTCGTTCAGTTTAAAGATAAAAACAACACGCCCTATTCCCTTAATAATCCCGCTGCATATCTGAGTTCAAAATCCATTCAAAGAAGAAGTGAACAACAGATTGCAATTGACTCAACTGATTTGCCGGTTAATGCTACTTATATCAACCAGGTGGTTAATCAAGGAGTTATTTTTCATTCCGCCAGTAAATGGATGAACGGGATTACCGTGATTACGAATGATTCATCGCTGATGGGGCTCATCCGTCCGCTCTCATTCGTGAAACGAGTAGAATATACCGGCAAAATACTGACAGCGCAACCGGCACCGGCACTGCGCACAAAACGCATGGATCCGGAGGACGCGCAGGAATTTGAACATGATGTTGAACCTCTATATGAATTCGAATACGGATATGCCGCTGCACAGCTCAATCAATTAAAAGGAAAAGCATTGCATGACATGGGGTATACAGGGAAAGACATCCTCATCGGGGTACTGGATGCAGGTTTCAGAAATGTGGACACCAACCCGGCATTCGACAGTTTACGGATTCAAAACAGACTATCGGGAGTTAAAAACATCATTAACCCGTCAGTGAATGTCTATCAGGAGGATACCCATGGAGCTAATGTATTGTCGATTATGGCAGGGAATCTGCCCGGACAGTTCGTGGGTGTCGCACCCCATGCTTCTTACTGGCTGATACAAGCAGAATATGTGCCGACTGAATACATGGTCGAAGTGGATTTCTGGGTCAGGGGATTGGAATTTGCAGATAGCATAGGCGTGGATGTCATCAATTCATCATTGGGATACACCCAATTCGATGATGAAACCATGAATTTCACTTATGCTGACATGAACGGACAGGCATCGAGGGCAAGTCGTGCCGCTTATCTTGCTTCCCGAAAAGGTATAATCGTTTGTAGCAGCGCCGGAAATGATGGCGATAAAACATGGAAATATATTGGTTCACCGGCTGATGCGGATGGAATCCTGACAGTGGGGGCAGTGAATACCAGCGGAACAATTGCAGCATTTTCATCCTTTGGTCCTACTGCCGATAACAGAATCAAGCCGGAAGTTTGTGCCACCGGTTGGGGGACTGTTTATGTAAACCTGAACGGAGACGTAGTAACCGGAAACGGCACCTCTTACTCCTCTCCCATTATAACCGGATTAGCTGCCTGTTATTTACAATATTGCAAAGAGCATCTTCCGCAATCCTACAGTATAGATTTGATCCGACAGCATATCATTAATTCAACAGACCGCTTCAGTTCTCCTGACAATCAATATGGTTATGGCATTCCGGATTTTCAACAGGTACTACAGCAAACAGCTACTAACAGCAGCAATGAAATACATGTACTCACCCCAGTTAAACTGAAATATATCAGCGAAACCAAAGAAATCAGGATTATCAAACAATCAACGTTTGAAAACCAGGCGCTGCTATTACAACTTATAACAAGCACAGGGAAAATAATTCACCGTCAATTGCTGTACGACATGGTAGATGTAGTGAGTACCAGTCACCTGCCTGCCGGATTTTATCTGGCTCGGATAAGTTATCAGGGTTATTCACAAGTATCAAAGATTTTGATTCCTTAAGCAGACATTCAATGGAAAAAGAAACATACAGTTTATCACAACTCACGCGTTTTATCAACCAGGTTATCAAAGTCAATTTTGAAACACCGGTTTGGATTAAAGCGGAAATAAGTGAACTCCGGGAAGCTTCCAACGGACATTGTTATCTCGAATTCATTGAAAAAGATCCGGACACGGATACTTTAATTGCCAAAATAAAAGCCAACATCTGGGCAAATACCTACCGCATGCTGAAGCCCTACTTCGAAAGTAGTACCGGTCAACAGTTACACGCCGGAATCATGGTATTGGTTTCAGTCACCGTTGATTTTCATGATGTGTTTGGTTTAAGCCTGAACATCCGGGACATTGATCCCACCTATACCCTCGGGGAACTGGCTAAAAGACGACAGGAAATCATCCGGCAGTTGGAAAAAGACGGGGTGATGGAAATGAATAAATCGCTGGAAATGGCTACGTTGCCAAACAGAATCGCCGTAATCTCCTCTCCTACTGCCGCGGGATTCGATGATTTTTGTAATCAGTTGGACAATAATTCTGATGGGTTTGTTTTTTATAAAAAATTATTTCCGGCCATCATGCAGGGCGATCAGGCAGCAGATTCCATAATCGAAGCGTTGGACAACATCTACCGACATGCTGAACTTTTCGATGTGGTTGTTATCATCCGGGGCGGAGGAGCCAGCACCGATTTAGCTTGCTTCGATTCCTACGAACTGGCATTAAACTGCGCACAATTCCCTTTACCCATCATCGCGGGTATCGGTCACCAACGCGACTTATCAATCGTGGATATGGTAGCCCATACTTCCGTTAAAACTCCAACTGCTGCTGCAGCTTTACTAATCGAAATGATGGAAGAAGCACGAGACAGGATGACAGATGCATATACCGCAATTTACCAATTGCTCCATCAAAGGGTACAAAGTCAACAACAAAAGTTAGCAGACATCAGTTGGAAAATCAGGCACGCCCTGATTAATAAAACTTCGGACAAGAAGCTGACCTTAGAACGACAGAAATCAAGACTGATTCAGGCTGTCAGACTGGCAATTAATACGCAAAAAAACAAATTAGCCATACTTGAAAACAGCATTGAACGACATTCTCCGGCATTTTTACTAAAATATGGTTACACGATTACGACAGTCAATGGCAAAAGGCTTAGTTCAGTAAATGATGTGCAGGACGGTGATGTAATAAAAACCTATGTGAGTGATGGGGAAGTAAAAAGTATTGTTGAAAAATGAAAACTTTAGTTGCGCCCCTCAACTGGGGATTAGGTCATGCTACCCGATGCATACCCCTGATAGAGAAACAACTTTCGTTAGGACATGAAATCATCATTGCTACCGACGGGCATCCAATGGAACTTCTCACAACAGTGTTCCCGGGTTTATCATTTATTGTGTTGCCTTCCTATAATATCCGCTATAACAAAGGTAAATCGCAGCTTACTGCCATGTTGCGGAGTATCCCTGTTATGCTATGGGGAATCATCCGCGAACATCATCAATTAAAAAAAATCATCCGTCAGCATCAAATTGAACAGGTAATTTCCGATAATCGTTTCGGACTTTGGAACAAACACATCCATTCAACCTATATTACACATCAGCTGATGATTAAAATGCCAAAAGGGTTGGGGTTTATGACCCCTGTGATCTGGCTCGGACATCGATTTTTCATCAACAGGTTCGATGTCTGTCTCATTCCTGATTATGAAGGAGAAGGAAACCTGAGCGGAGATTTATCCCACAAATATCCCTTGCCCCGTCATGCCCGGTTTATCGGTCCGCTTTCCCGATTTACTCAGTTTTCAACTCAATCACCCATAATTCCCGGTTTGAGATTTGATACCGTTGCACTGGTTTCGGGTCCGGAGCCGCAACGCACAATTTTCGAACAGCAGCTGATCAGGAAATTTAAAAATACAACTGATAGGGTACTCATCATTCAGGGATTACCGGCTAATAAAACTTCCGGACAAATAGATGAGACACACGAGAACCTGACCATCCTGCCTCACCTCGACACAGATAAACTGGCAAACATTCTTTTACTGGCAAGAAAAATCATTTGTCGTTCAGGATACAGCACCCTCATGGATTTGTATGCACTGAACTGTTTGGACAAAGCTGAACTAATCCCCACTCCGGGTCAGACTGAACAGGAATACTTAGCCCTTTATCATAAACAAAAAAAGAGAGCTGTCGAAACAGCTCCCCGCGTTAACTAAACCAATCTACTTGTACCTATCTTCTTCCTGAACTGTTATTTGATGAAGCACTTCTGCTTGACCTGGAACTATTCGAGGAAGATTTTTCATTCGTCTTTTTAGAATCTCTTGAAGAGCTACTCACCTTAACTTCCCTTGATGAGGAAGGTTTACTCTCAACTTTAGGTGTTACTTTTACTTCTTTCGCCGGAGGACTTACCTTTACTTCTCTAGAAGGAGTTGTCCTTACTTCTCTTGAAGGTGAAGGTGCACTCTCCCGTTGAGGTGTAACCCTGATTTCTCTTTGTTGTGTCGGCCGTTGTGGAGTCACCCTGACATCCCGTTGTGGGGTAGCCGGTCTTCTCTCCGATGAATTTACCCTGGTATCGCGTTGTGGTACTCCTGCGCCCGGATTAGCTTGCCTCCTGTCGTTTTCAGAATAGGTGGATTTGCGTTCTCTCGGGTCTGGCTTTCTTCTTTCCTGGTTGTATTCAAACTGACCCTTGTTCCTGTAATATTGATTTCGCATTTCAAAACGCCTGTCGCTATGATCCCTCCAGTAGTCATTGCGCCGGTGATGGCGAATTACATCTACATATACCGGGAATCTTAAACTGGTAGTATAATAGTAACGATGATGTACATCGACAAATACCCTCAGATGGTGGAAATAATGATGAATCGGAAGAATGGGTCTCAATCTGTAATAAGTCGGATAATAACCCCAGTAATACCTCGACACATATACTACATGAGGTCTGTTCCATAGTGAGCTTAAAATTCTGGGGCGTTTGTGAAATACTGGTTCCAGGATATAATCGTCTCCATATAAATAAGGGTCACCGATAATCTGGATATAATCTCTGTTGTAAACATCTCTACCAATAACAATGGTTGCGACATCCTGATAATAATTATTTCCCAACACCGCCTGAATCAGAATTACATGGGCATCCCGGTCATACTGTTTAAGTAACCTCAGGTAATCTACATAACCGTCATTATTCAAATCCAGGTTTGAAACCTGATTTCGGTAGTCGTTCAATCTGTTTTCGAAATCATCAATTGACCTTGATTTGGCAAATACGGAAGCAACAGCTTCGAGGTCAAGGTAATCACTTACATCATAGCGATAACTTCTATCGTCAGTGTTGTAGTTTTGTGCTTTGGGTTGATTAATAAGGAACATTGTCATCAACACTACTGACAAGCCTGTGTATATACGTTTCATAACATGTATTTTTTAAAGGTAAGATAATTAAAAACTATTTTATCGTTGTGCACGATATGGGTATTTCAAAATACATGCCAGTTTTTTTTGGACCATATAAGTCACATGAGCAAATTTTAGTTTTTTTGAATTAACAACATGTATCGGATGTGTTTTTTACCTAATATATTATCGCATGATGTCAACATTTTATAATAACTTATGATTGCTCTTGTGACTTATATGGTTCAAAAATATTATATTTGCAAATAAAAAAATTGAACTCCTTAGACTTATATATTGTCATCCCCATTGCATTGGGATTTGTGATTGGTCTTTTCCGCGGATTAATCAGGGAGGTTATTTCGCTCATCATCATCATCGGCGGGATATTCTTAAGCAAATTGCTGGCGCCGCTTTTAGTACAACTGATGGTTAACTTTTTCGATATCAGCCTGAAAGCAGCTCAACCGCTGGCTTTCGTTCTGGCATTTGTACTCATCGTAACCGGTTTGATTATCATTGGTAAAATTATCAACAAGATGATTCACGCTTTATCGCTCGGTTTCATAAACGCGATTTTGGGAGCTGTGTTAGGGGGACTTAAATTAGCTTTACTTGTCAGCGTAATGCTCATCCTTACGGATGCATTAGATGAAAAAATAAATTTCATCAATCCGGAAACCCGCGAAGAATCGAAGTTTTATAAACCAGTCAAGAATCTGGCGCCCGATCTGTGGAAAGAGATACGCGAAAAAAAGGATTAACATGCTTAAGCAGAATTTCTCGGGATATATGCTGGAATGTGGATGTGATGAAGCCGGCCGGGGATGTCTGGCTGGTCCCGTTGTGGCTGCTGCCGTTATCCTTCCTGAGAACTTTCAGTGCGAATTACTGAACGATTCCAAACAACTATCCGAAAAACAACGAAATCAACTCAGGTTAATCATTGAGAAAGAGGCATTGGTTTGGGCAGTCGCTGAAGTCGACAACCACGAGATAGACAAAATCAACATCCTGAATGCTTCGATATTAGCAATGCACAGGGCAATAGACACACTATCCGTTCGCCCGGAGTTTATCATTGTTGATGGCAATAAGTTTAAATCTTATCAGGATATTCCACACAAAACCATCGTCAAGGGCGACAGTAAATACTTATCCATTGCAGCTGCATCGGTGTTGGCCAAAACCCACCGCGATGAACTGATGTATGAACTCGACAAACAGTTTCCGGAATACGATTGGAAGCAAAACAAAGCTTATCCGACGAATAAGCACAAAGCAGCGATCCGGGAGTTTGGGGTAACGGATTATCACCGGTTGACATTTAAATCGGATTAGAACGGATACCCGATGGCAATGTGCAAAGCCACATCATTGAAAGATTTAGGCAATATCCATTTAGGCGTGGTGACAGCCGCCGGGTCATGCAGCTTCACGCCCATATCCACCCGGAAAAGAAAGAAGTTAAAGTCCATCCTGAGTCCTATGCCATAGGCCAGCGCGATTTGTTTCCAGAATGTATCCAGCTTGAACACGCCACCGACCTGGTTATCATATTCACGGACTGTCCATATATTTCCTGCATCAGCAAAAATCGCACCTTCAAGCACCCAGAACATTTTGGCCCGGTATTCAAAGTTTAAATCCAGCTTCACATCGCCAACCTGATTATAATCCCTTCTTCTGTTGGTACTAAAACGCTGATATGATCCCGGGCCGAGCATACTTTCACCCCAGCCCCTCACACTGTTGGCGCCTCCACTGTAAAACCGTCTTTCAAACGGAATAATTTCGGCATTCCCATAAGGCAATCCCGCTCCAATACCCGCATGATACACAAATTTGTTGTTCTTGTCGATTATCTGATGAAAAGAAGCATTGATTTCTCCCCTTACATATTGAGAAAAACGAATGTTAAAAGCCCGGTAGAAACCATTGACATCGACAGGAATATCCAACAACTTATACAATCCGAACAATGCATTTCCGGCACTTTCGACACCATAGCGATAGGTAAAATAATTGCGGAGCGGTCGCGCAGGATTGTAACCACTGACAGCGGTACTGTAGCTCAACCGCATAATCATGTAGTTATCATAATTATATCTGTTATACAAACCACTTTCGATGAAAGCCGAATTAAATTCGGGCGAAATCCAGGGGAAATTCACATAACTCAGATCCAGTAAATCCAGGTTATGATTTTGCCGGCCAGTTATCCAATTGTACTTGATTCCCCCTCCGAAATTTGTCGAAGTAAATTCACCTGGTCGGTGTTGATAATTAAATACTCCCCGGAACTCTGTTGAACCCTGTAGGCTACGACTATAGGTGTCATTTATAAAAGGCAGAATAGTTCTCGGCACCCGTATACCTGCTTGCCCACCCCATTCCTGAGCAATAACATCACCCTGATATTCTAAGGCCAAACGACCTTGTAAAGTCAGCGACTCGGCACCTTTAAACAGATTCCGGTGCACCACACCCGCATTCCCGGCAGCCCCCCAATAACCTTCGGTAAATGTAATTTCAGCCTGAGAGGTAAACGTAAACGACTTTGCTTCCGCGATGGTAATCAGGCATTGCAGCGAATCCGGTGCCGTCTCGGTAAAACTGATGTGCGTGTATTTCACCGGAGGCAGGGTGTTCAGTGCTGCATAAGTTCTTTCCACATCTGCATCTGAATATAGTGCGCCGGGCTTCACGAAGGTACTCGAGACCAAAGCGTTAAAAGTAAGAAACTTATCACCGGGACCAATTACGACGTAATTACCTGTTTGAATTGTATCGATAGGATTGGGCTTATTACTCGTCAGGATGGTGCTCACGGCCGGATTCAGATTATAAATTACCCTGCTGATATAATATTGCTTGAAAACCGTTTGATTCAGGGTATCACGATTTTCCATGAGATAATCGCGCAATTGCAGTGTCACATCTACTTTATGACCGGTACTGTCGGCCGTATAGGCTAAGTAATCTTTCATGAAATTATAATAACCCTGCCGGCGCATTCTCGAAGTCAGTCTTTCCCGTTCACTGTCGAGTTGATACACATCGAACAACATATTGGGCTGCACAAGCGAGCGGACGGAATCATTGGACAGCGTTTCAAGTTCTTCAAACGGCACATTGACCTTATAGTCGTTTACCTTATAGGGTTTGTTAGATTGAATCTGGTAGGAAATCCGCGCTTTCTTGTTTCGCTTGTTTACAATCGTATTGATATTGGCATCATAATACCCCTTATTCATGTGGAACCGCAACAATTGCTGGGCCGACAGTTCGGTCAGCGTCGAATCGAGCAAAACCGGCGGCTGACCGATTCTTCTTACCAGGCGGCTAAACCACTTAGTCGAATCTTTTCCCGACAGGTTGTAAATCCCCAACTGCAAGCGGAATAAGCCCAGAATATATGAGTTAGGCATTTGTCGGACATACTCAGGCAAATCATTTTTATTGATTTCTTTCGCATCCGATTTAATTTCGACCTTGTTGAGCAGGAAAGCGCCATCGGGAACATGTTTAGTCGGCGAGCAGGAAACAAACAGCATGCCCGACAACAGAACAACAAGCAAT
This sequence comes from Paludibacter sp., assembly GCA_034928085.1. GTDB lineage: Bacteria > Bacteroidota > Bacteroidia > Bacteroidales > Paludibacteraceae > Paludibacter. Next base: position 122,495 of record JAYFPG010000061.1, on the reverse strand, counting down.
AAAAGGGGAAGAAAGGTTGGATGGCTGCTTCTCATTCGATGGTTTGAAAATATTTTGATGCAAACTTACAAAAAAATCAGGAAATTTGAGTTGTAAGGATGAAATGTTGTTTAATTATAGTTTCCTCGAGATAACAGTTAAAAGCAAGACTTACAAAATTATGTTAAATCACACTCAAATCCATTGTTTTTTAATTTACAGTTTTTACATTTGCGACCACATTTAAGAAGGCAAACATGCGCCCTTTAAAAGTAATTTTATCTACGTTTTACAACCTAAAATTTTAGTTATGATTGAGTACATGCTTGTTGAAAATTCCATTACAGCCAGGAATGAAACCTGTTACGCTGTAGTATCCAGTTTCGGAACCAAAAATCTGGACGACCTCATCACCCACATGATAGAGGAAGGTTCCGGTCTTACCCGCCCACAGGCCATGGCCTATTTCGAAAGACTTACCCAGTCGGTTATTCATCACATCAATCAGGGATACAGTATCGCGACACCATTATTCAGGGTACGCCCTACCATTTGCGGAACATTTAACGGAAAATACGATAAATTTGACCGGAAACGTCATCAGATTAAATTCCGTGTCACCGAAGGGCAACGATTGCTGGAATTACCAGTCAAGATACGCAAAATTGTACAGGTCAGCAATTCAAAAGAATCACCCGTCCTGTATGGATTTACGGATATATGTAGTGAAAGCATTGGAGAACTACTTACTGCAGGGGGAATAGGGGTCTTATCAGGAAAAAGACTGCACATAGATCCAAAAGATGAACGACTCGGACTCTTTTTCAGCCCGGCAAATGAACCGAAAAAATTAATCCGGGTTACGACCTATTCATATAATAAACCATCTGAAATTCATTTCCTGATTCCCGAGTTGGAAAAAGGAGCATACAAACTCTTCGCCCATACCATTTCGCGCAATGGTAAGCAGATTTACTACGGAAAGTTAGACGAAACACTGAATATAGTCTGACAAAACAATGCAATTAACCAGCATAAATGACAGTTGCAGATATTCTGCAATGTAGTTGCGGATAATCCGTAGCTTACTTATGGATTATCTGCAAGTCGGTTGCGGATAATCCGCAGGTCAGTTACAGATAATCGGTAAGACGTCTACAGATAATCCGCAGGTCGGTTACCGATTATCCGCAACTTCAATTTCAAGTGAGTATTATGATGTTTTCCAGTAGGCTTTTGACGATATGCAGTAAGCTTTTTGATGTTTGGTAGTAAGCATCCTTGCGATTACTACGGTTAGTTCCATTTTTTTATTAGCTTTGCACCAAAATCCCAACTGATGCTGTCAAAAAGTAAAATCAAACTCATCACTTCGCTGGCGCACAAAAAATACCGCGACGAAACCGGACTCTTTGTTGCTGAAGGAGTAAAACTGATCAGTGACCTGTCGACTGCTTTTCATTGTGAATTGTTGCTATACACCCCCCAGCGGGAGATTGAAGTCAGACACCTACAAGCCGGTGAGAGCATTCCTGTAGATGAAAAGGAACTCCATAAAATCTCCACACAGAAATCACCTCAGGGCATGCTGGCTCTATTCAGGAAGAAAACACCGGGCAAAATAACCGCCACAGCATTATCCGGGCAACTCTGTTTGGCACTCGACGACGTTCAGGACCCGGGAAACTTAGGTACCATCATCCGCATCGCCGACTGGTTTGGCATCAAACACATCTTCTGTTCAACCGCCACAGCAGATGCCTTCAACCCTAAAACCGTGCAGGCTTCCATGGGCGCCTTATCCAGGGTTGAGTTGCATTATGTAAATCTGCCGGAATTTCTCTCCGAAATGAAGGATATTCCCGTGTACGGTACGTTCTTAGATGGAACAGATTTATACACAAGAGATTTAAGCCCTAACGGCATTATCGTCATGGGCAACGAAGGCAATGGCATTTCACCGGAAGTTGCTCAACTCGTATCTGATAGGCTTTTGATTCCCAACTACCCGAAAAATACAGCCACTTCCGAGTCGCTGAATGTGGCTGTGGCAACGGCGATTGTGTGCGGGGAGTTCAGGAGGAGAATGTCACAGTAAAATTTAGTTAACGATAATCTTTTTTGTGTTTCATGTTTCCCTATATCAATCTTAAGGAAGTAAATACCCGGCATCTCAAATGGAGTAACAATAAAAAAATTAATGATGCTATAAAAAAAATCATATTTTTGTGTTATTACTTATTAATTTTTCAAACTATAGTTACCATTGCTTTATTATGAAAACACTTAAAAATAGGACTCTTTGGATTTTGCTTTTTTGCTTTATATTGCTGCCTTGTGTGGGTAATAGTCTGACACAACAAAACATATATATTGAAAATAGCAAAATTAAGCTTGGATTTAACAGTCGTACGGGCGCTTTTGTTGTATTCAGGGATTTGGTTAATGACTGGGACTTTCTTGACGATAATACCATTTTCGGGCTACCTTGGGAAATTGAACTATTTCAACCTTCTGGTATTGTAAATATTGATAGAGCAGCATCGTCAGAATTTTATTATTCAAAAACCAATCCTTTTACAATTATCCTAACATGGAAAAACTTTTCGGGATATAATAAAGATTTCAAAATAACGGCAGTTGTTACACTCATAGAAGATGAACCATTATCGTCGTGGAAGTTATCGATAGAAGGCATAAAAGGAAAACAAATTAGCAGGGTAGTGTTCCCTAAAGTAGAAGCATTAAAGGATTTAGGCAACGAAAACTTAGCAGTACCTAACTGGATGGGTGAACTAATAAAAAACCCGAGGGCATCCCTTTCAAAAACATCAAAAAAAGAGAAAAAGTACGTATGGGATTATCCCGGGCATCTATCGTTACAGTGTTTGGCATTATACAATAGCGAAAAATGCGGTTTTTATGCTTCCTGTAATGATACTTTGGCCTATAGAAAAGATTTTTCAATTTCACTCGACACACTCAACAAGTTGGTTTACCAGATAAACAACTATCCAGCCTTCGATTCGACATTAAATACTTATAGCATTCCTTACGAAGCAACCATTGGCACTTTCAAAGGCGACTGGCTTACTGCTGCCGAGCGATACCGCGAATGGGGTTCAAAACAAAAATGGTGTGCCGAAAGCAGGCTAAAAAAAAAGGAAATCCCATTGTGGTTAGAAAACAATGCTTTATGGGTTTGGAACAGGGGTAAATCACCTAACGTACTTACACCTGCAACTGAATTAAAACAAAGACTTGGCTTACCTGTAAGTGTGCTGTGGCATTGGTGGCACGGCTGTTCGTACGACGACGGATTCCCCGAATATTTTCCTCCCCGCGAAGGAAAAGAGGCTTTTGTTTCGGCGTTAACATCGGCACAGGATAAAGGCGTCAGGGCAATTGTTTATATGAACCTGTTGAAATGGGGAAATTCAACAGAAAGCTGGAAAAATGAAAATGCATCGTTTTATTCAGTAAAAAACATGAATGGGGAAATGAGGTCTCATGTTTACAACATATTTACGCGCAAATCACTGACATACATGTGTATGGGAACACAATTCTGGAGAAATAAATACTCCTCGTTATGCGATAGCGCCGTAAACACCTATCAAACCAACGGTGTTTACATGGATCAGACGTGCTTAAGCAGTATGTGTTACGATTCAAATCACGGACATGCTTTAGGCGGCGGCAATTACTGGGTCAAAAATTTTGGTGAGCTTATGAGGCAAATCCGCTCAAAGGTCTCTCAAGAAAAACAGTCCGCATTTGCAGGCGAAGGATGTGGCGAAGTCTGGCTGCCTTATGTCGATGCATTCCTCACCCTACAGGTCAGCAGAGAACGATATGCAGGAGTTGGCGACTGGGAAACCATACCTTTTTTTCAGGCAGTTTATCATCAATACGGGATTACCTTTGGGAATTACTCCTCGTTGCTTACCCCACCCTATGACGAATTGTGGCCCAAAGAATTTACCCCAAAAGAACCGCAAAAACTCTTAGATTCATGTTTTAACAAACAATTCCTGATGGAACAGGCACGATCGTTTGTATGGGGCATGCAACCTACCATTGCCAATTATCAAAGCTTTCTTGCATCGGAACGAAAGGTGGAAATAGACTATTTATTAAAAGTGGCAAAAGTAAGGTATCTTGGGTTAAAATATTTGTTGTATGGCAAATTCGTACGCCCCCCTTATATACTATCGCCCGAAGAAGAGTTTAATATCTCCAAGTTATCGATCTACGCAGGAAGGACTGGAAAAAGCATAACTACGTTTCAAAAAAAATACCCTTTGGTTTATTCGGCAGCATGGCAGGCCGACGATAAACAAATCGGTATAGCATTGGCAAGTATAAACAATAGTCCTTTCGATGTTAATTTCAAATTTAAAGCTGAAGATTACGGACTTCCGACATCAGGCAAAATTTTTATCATTGATGCCGATGGTAAAAGATTTTTAACTGCGTATGCTGGTGAAAACATCTATGTAAACTTTACACTCCAGCCCAAAGGGGTTTGTATAGTAGAAATAGTTCCCGATATATAATGTTTACTTATATTGCAATAATCTGCCTTTACTTCACAACAATTTTTTGTAAAAAGATATTATTCTGATCTCTGAATTCAAACACATACAGTCCTGAAGTTGTAAAAGGAACCTCAATGACTTGTTTTTCATTTAAACATGTGAAATTTTTTCGGAATATTTCTTTTCCATCTTGTGTATATACACTAACATTGATTAAGTCAGAAATTCCCCCATTCGTTAAAAAAGAGAGTGTGCTACCTAAAAGAATCGGATTGGGAAATAATCTTATTGTAAAAGCTTCAGAAACATTCTTTTCTATTGAAGATACTTTGGGAAATTCATTTGCTCCTATATCCGTCTTCTCATCTGATAATGAATTCCCCCAATAATCACGCCCCCCGTTATTATCTATCACAACTCCTGCATCAATACAAGGTGAATTAGACTGTAATTGATAACCATTCACGCTATTAATACCAACTTCCCCACTTCCGGGATTGACTAACATGGGGTTGGACGTAATTTTTTTTAAATCAGCCGGCTCTCCTGCAGGATGCATACCATAGAAACAATTTGCTTCGAATGTTCTGTTGTAACGTGTATTTCTCCAGTCATAAGTGGCTGTTGAACTTAAATTGTAGATGATGTTGTTTCTGAAATTATATGTCCGCGTATTTGGTTCACCTGTTTTATTTCCATTGTTTCTTTCTGAAATAATAACCGGCGATAAATGTGAAGGAATATAAACAGTATTATTATATATATGTATGGAATTTACAGGATAATTAATACAAAAAAGAATCCCTTTGTCATTCTGACTGATATTGTAGCGACATATTATGTCAGCATCCTCCTGTACAGTGCAATTCCAAAAAAGTCCGTGTGCATTGTCGTGGCTATAGCTGTATTGCCAGACTGTATTTGGTGAACGCAGGTCTGCATCATACATACTTCCATCGGCATCCGGTGAATTATTTAAGTAACCTTCATTATACTGAAAAACTGTTCCATTACAAGCACAGGTAAACATGGTATTTCCGCTTATTCCGTTAGCTGTATTATAGCACACATTATTTTCCACTACACCACCATCAAAAAGCCGGATAATCATGGCATTCTTGGAAATATTGTAGATTGTGTTGTTACGGATGGCAGCATTGGTAATTCGCATCCTGTTCCATTCAGGAGTTCCCGGTTGATAACCGTCGCCTCCTACACACTCAGTAATAATTCCCTGATTTACACAATCATGTATCAAACAGTTCTCGACCCGGATATCGTTGAAACGAGCTTCACCACTGTTAGCAGATACAACTGCAAAACCAATCCCGGCTGTTCGTTTATGTGAACGATCATGTCCAACCCTACCTTTGATGTGATGAATATGTAGATTTCGCAGATAGACATGATTTACAACCCCAATACCTTCGTTGATTTCAATCCTGACACCACGACGGTCACCTTCTGCAGTCGCATCATTGGTTACTTCCAAATTGTTGATTTCCCAATACGCCTGATTGTAAAGATATACCACACCTGTACCAGTCATTCCATTACCATCAAAAATCGGTCTTTCCAGACCTCCGTATTTGTCAATAACGATGGGATTCCCGGCGCTACCCGAACCTCCGGGATATAACCTTCCGACCCATATGCCCCCTGATTTAAACAAAATTGAATCGCCGGGCTGAAATGTTTTAGCATTCACTTTGGTGAGAGTCTTCCATGCTTTATCAACTGACAGACCAGAATTGGAATCATTTCCATTGAGATTATCTATGTAATAATTGGTAGCATGAAGCTGCAACGACAACATGCTGGCAGCAAAAAACGAGAAAACTATTATGGTTTTATGCCATTGAGCAAATAACTGTTCTCGTTGATTAATAAACATACTTGTCAATTTTAACATTTGCCTTATCAATCATCTGTTTTACGATTTCATCATATTGATGATTAATTTGTGTATTGGCGACATGTACCTGCGAATAGTACTGGTCATCGTCGTGCATGGTGGAATTATTCTTATGTTCAACACCCTTACTGAGGTCAATTGAAATTAACCCATTTTTCAGCATATAATCTTTTAGTTTGATAATCATATTGGATGTAAGGTATTCATAATAGCTTTCCAAACTGTATTGTTCGGGTCCGTAAATCACAACATGCTTCAGTAGCGCTTCACGTCTTTGCTTATTCTCCGACTCAAGGTATTGCTTAATGGACTGAAAACTGATATCCTTAATTATTCCGTATTGTTTTGCCAATAAGAACTGAATTTTTGAACTGACTATCGACTCAATTGTTAACTCATTCAACACTTCGCCGGGCGTTTTCCCTTTTGATTTGTCCTGCCAGAAACCTGCATGATAATCTAACTTATGTTCATTCCTGAATTTGGAAATAACTTTATGCTTATTTCTTTGTGCAAAGAAAGTGTATTCATCCTGTGTAACAGGTTCTCCGTTAACATGGCCAATAACTTCTCTATCTCCATCCTGACATTGTGCTACCACAATAAAGTTACAACACAAGAGTAATAGCATTATCAATATTTTCTGCATATTATTTTTGTTTGGGGTTGATTGTGAATACATATTGTAAATAATCATCTCTATTGCTCTCATTTTGTTATCAAACTGATGTTAGTCCCATCCCTAAACACATGAAGAAGAGAAAAATAGCGTTGATATTCATGCGCTCCGATATCCGGTTTGTGATTATAAATTGGATTACCCCAATGATCACGACCACCGTTGTTTTCAATCTCAACACCTGCATCAATACATGGAGAGTCATCTTGTAAACGGAAACCACCTGTAATTTCATGTGTATGGAAACTGTCAATCTCCGGATTTACAAATTTTGGATTAAGTATTATCTTACGGGGATCAGCCGGTTCATTTTCAGGATGAATGCCATAGAAACAATTTGCGGTAAAAGTTCGCAAATACCTGTTTTTCATATCATTCCATTGATATGTAGTTGTCGGGCTCAGGTTGTATATTATGTTGTTTTTAAAACTATAAGTTCGGGTATTGGGGCCGGTAGAGGAACTACCTCTGTTTCTCTCCGAAATGATAACAGGGGATAAGTGTTGTGGCACATATACCGTATTATTATAGAAAGCGATTGAATTTACCGGGTAATTTACACAGAAAATAATTCCTTTATCGTTTTTACTGATATTATAACGGCAAACAATATTGGAATCGTTTTGCACAGTGCAATTCCAGAAAAGCCCATGCGCATTGTTGTGACTATAGCTATATTGCCAACAGGTATTCGGGGAACGTAAGTCGGCATCGTACATAGAACCATCAGCTGAAGGCGAATTATTCAGGAAACCTTCATTAAACTGAAAAACGGTACCATCGCATACGCAACTGAATATCGTGTTTCCTGAAATACCATTGGCTGTATTAAAACAGACATTGTTCTCAACCACACCGCCATCAAAAAGCCGAATAATCATGGCATTTTTCGCAATATTATAAAGCACATTGTTTTTAATCCTTGCATTGGTTATACGCATGCTTTTCCATTCAGGTGTTTGTGGATAAAACCGGTCACCACTCACACACTCGGTAATGATACCCTGATTCGAACAATCGTGGATAACACATCCTTCCACCAGAATGTCATTGAAACGTGCTTCACCATTTTTGGATGAAAGAATTGCAAAGCCAATGCCTCCTGTACGTTTTGGCATACGTAAGTGTCCATTCAGACCCTTAACATGGTGAACGTGCAGATTCCTCAGATGAATGTGTTCAGCAACCCCATACCCCTCATTCACTTCGATACGTACCCCCCTACGATCTCCTTCCTCATTGGCATCATTGGTTATTTCGAGGTTATTAATTTCCCAATATGACTGATTATATAAGTATAAAACTCCTGTGCCCTGTATCCCGTTACCATCAATCAGAGGTCTATCTCCTGTACTATATTTATCAATGACAACCGGTTTATTTTTGCTCCCTGAACCTTTGGGATGCAATTTACCGACCCAAACTCCCCCCGATTTGAACAAAATCGAATCTCCGGGCTGAAATTGCATCTTATTGACTTTTGAGAGTGATTTCCATGCCTGATTTATTGACTTCCCACTATTTGTATCCTCTCCCAACTCATTATCAACATAATAATTGAGAGCATACAGTGAATGAACACTTAAAAAAGCGAACAATAAGCAACCCAAAGCTATAGCTTTTTTATACTTTCTACACATCTCTATTATTATCATCAAAATTTAATTTAATAAGTATATATATTAAAGACTATTTATATTTCCATTGACAAATTTAGCTATTCTATTAAAAGAGACATATGAAAGCAATACATCTACATCTCTAATTCACGATTACTTCATCAGAAACTTGCTTTTGTATTTCCCGAAAAACATGCTTAACAAGTAAATTCCGGGAATAGCCTGCAATGCCCGTTGTTCATACTGTTGTAATTCATCCTTTAACACACACTTACCCTGTGAATTAAAAATTTTCACATCTATTTTTTCAGCATTATTATTCAGGATAATCAAGGATGCGTTTTGCTGAAAAAAAGTCAATCGATTTTGCTCATTTGTTTTATCAACAGAGGACACAGCATAGAAATTAATCTCAAATTGCTGTACATTTCCACTTTCAGCAGTTACAGTGATGATAATTCTTTGTGTCACATCATTCACAGTCACTTTGATTTGAGCCCAGGGACTATTTGGGATAGCATGAACTACCGGTAAGTTCTTTTCTACACCAGATGCTACATTGTATTTTATTTGAGCTGGATTGAAACTCTCAACGGGGACACCATTCAGCCGGATTGAAACCAGTGATGCATCATCATCAGGTTTGTCACACGAGGTTTTGAATTGGGAATATGTAGCCTTTGATGTCCACATATCAGACCTGAAAGGCATGGCAGGTATATCAACAGAATTATATAAATTACAGATTGGATTTCGTGCCCACGCATACCGCACTGCAACTGGCTGCGAGACTAAGTTACTGGTAACTAATACCGTGCTGTCATTAATAATCTCGGCTTTCGCCGGCATAAAACTCATATCATTACCACTCAAAATAAAACCGTTCAAGTTTGACTCATCAGATTTTATCCTGAGACCATCACCATAATTTCTATAATACAGATAGACAGAATCGTTAGAGAATCTGAATCGGTTAACAACAGGACCTTCCGACAACATGTCATTCCCGTATGTTTCTTTCAGGGCAATTCTTGCCAAACGCTCACCAATTGGTTTCTTGTTACGGGGATGAGCACGGACATTGACATCTGGATTTGTAGCCTCTTCGTTGGTATCAATAATTACGGCCATCCCTGTATTGGAGACCGTTTTATCATACAATAAAAACTCCTGCTGTTCGCGCAGGTCCACCCAATTATATTCATCATAGATGGCAGGTGTCGAATAGTTATACATCTGTACATAGTAAAATGGCAGTTCCCCCTGACCCCACAGCGAGCGCCAATCCTCTATCAGCATTTTCATCATATACCGGTATTCTTTCGCCCGTTTTGTATTGCTTTCGCCCTGATACCAAACAAATCCCTTCATTGGAAATCCAATCAATGGATGTATCTGACCATTGTAATTCACCGAGTGTGAGTTTGATGGGTTCAATTCCTCCAGAAACTCTTTTCTGCCAGCAATCTTACAATATTGAGCATTTGAATATTGCTTCGGACTGATCCATGTTTCAATTTCGGTACCTCCTCTATATGACTGGATAATGCCGATGGGAATCTTCAACTCTTCCTGTATATAACGGGCAAACACATAAGCCACAGCAGAAACATTATCGCCAACCAGTTGGCTGTTACACACAAACCAAGGTAAAGAAGTTGATTTGACTTTTTCCTGAGGTTCTGTTGCTGCATTATAAGTAGTTTTAAAAGAACGAATCAGGGAATAATTATTGGCCTCCTGAATGTATTCATCAGCTTCGAGCAGATGGTTTACTTTCTTTTCCATATTGGATTGGCCGGCAACAAGCCATACATCACCAACCAAAACATTAGTTAGAACCTGCAAGGTTTCTGAATATCCCTGTAAACTAAACCTGAGTTCGCAAGCTTCCACAGTAACTGGCTGCACAGGCAGATAGCCTGTCCACTTGCCATCTGACCCGGCTACAACCGAAGTTTGAATTTTTTTGTTCTGTATGTATAACTCAATATTAACAGTTTCGCCCGGGCTTGCCCAACCCCAAAACTTCAAAGGCACATCACGCTGAAGTACCATATTGGAACTAAAAAACAGGGGTAACTCCAGATAGGCACTTGTAGCTGTCCATGCATTCAGATTGATGCTGGTTAATAAGACAATTAACCAGCATGCTTTCAATGCATTTGGAACCCTTATCATAATTATTGCATTTGTTCCACTCTTCAATAATTGACGCAATAGATGGTTATTTACCAAACGAAAATTTTGCGGGTTACATTTTGCTCCTGTTGAACAAAGGATAGTAAGTAAATCCCTTTTTCTGCCTGAATATCGACCGACTGAAAAGCTTCCAGTGTTCCGGAATGCTTCACATGTCCAAGTAAATCAGTCAGAAAATACGACATACTTTTCTCTTTGTTTACAATACACATACCTTGAGGCATAGGCATTACAACCGGGCCATCAGCATGATTCAATTTCCCGGTTGAGGATGTTGTAAATACCTTTTTTATTAATTTCTCCGCAAATCGTTCTCCCAACAAAATTGCACTTGGAGCATCGAAATGAGGATCTGTCTCATCAATAAGTGGTGTACAACCTTCTGCTGAAATCCAGTCAGTATTGGGAATGCGTCCGGAAATGGTTCGAATAGAGTCGTTGAAAATTGTTGAACCAGTTCCACCTCCACGCCAGTATGCAATCTCACTGGCAACAAAGAATAAGTCCGGTTCATTGAGTTCACTCCTTAAACTCGTAATCATCTCTTTCAATCTGGTCAGATATGTTGCCGGATAACTGCTGTCACCTTCCCCCTGAAGCCAGATCATGGCACGGAATTTCCCAAACGCCTGTGCTTCTTTGGCACGTTTGATCGTACCGTCATAATTCGCCTTCCCCGGTTGGTACCAGGTCGACAAGGCTGATCCACCCTGCGCATTGACCACAAAAGCGATGGGTTTACCGGTATGATTCTGAACATTCAGGGCACAGGAATATGAGGGTCCCAGCTTCTGAATACTGATATCTTTACGTATATTCGAATATTTGTTCAGCGGGTTAGATGCAATCTCCATTCCTCCGGCAGGTGTTAACAAGTAAACATTCTCCATGGGAGCTTTATAAGCATCAAAAGGAGCTCGTCCGGCCATATTCGATTGTCCAATTGCCAGCACAATATCTAATTCAGGTAATTTATGAAATAACACTTTATATGTTTTTGTTTTTGTTCCATCACCTGATGTTACGTTTAATATTGTAGTACGTTTACTATGCTCCTGCAAAGGGTCAATTGAAATAGCTGCAACAATAGCAGTACTCGCAGAAGGCTCATTGGGAACCACTTCTACAACAGGTACATTTACAGTTGTATATGGCAAATACACCAAATAATCAGTTTTCTCCATTTCAAAAAACTCGAGAGGTTTTCCATCAATGAATATGGCTGACAGACGGGCATCATCAGGAGGTGGGAGCAACTCAAAAACAATTGAATATGTCAGGGCTTCCGTCCCCTTTCTTATTATTATCTTCGCTGTTCTGCTTTCTTCATTTCCGTTAATGCCAGCTGCCTGAATCAACTCCAATGTTACATCGTTGTATTTTGTTGTTGCATTAACCGCCGGCACTGTTGTTGCATTATATGGTAACTTATAAACATAGCGGTAAGTTGTTGCTGAAAAATCAGCCAGACTGATTCCGTCAATTAATATTGCTGATGCAGTCAACGGATCCATATTCTTTTCTGTCACCAGTATTTCAGGCACATAACCACTCTCATTTTCTTTTGAATGAAACTCCACAACCACATCTGTAGACCCACGTTTGACTGCATTTCTCTCCTTAAGTCTGAAAGACACATATTTCTTCCCTGCAGTTAATGAATCGGAAATATATTTCACCAGATTATCACCCGTAAACTCGATGTGCTGAGCATAGAGTCGTTCGCCGGCAGGTACCATGTATGACGCCAATACAGGAGCGTCAATCTGATTTCCAAATCTTTCATCCTTATTCTCATATGTCACTTCATCTTCCGACCATGTATTGTTCTGTACTGGATACAAATCAAAAACATGGTCCTTATCACCCCCGGATAGAATACCATTTGTATATAACCTTAATCTTAACGAGTCTATGAAAGGTGAAAGATAAGTAACATCAAATTTCAAATACGAAACACGTTCCTTTTCCGGCGCATCAGATTGACCTGTAGTGAATATGTTTTCCATACCTCGCATTGTATTCGAACCGGCACTACCATAAACATAAGTATCGTCAACTGGAATGATTTTTTTATCAACACTTTGATAAGTTTTAACAGTATAGTTTTCGACTATCATATTTGTACCTACACTATATGATTTATAGTTAATAAGAAATCCAAAACAACTCATCTCAGTATTTACATACGTATCGTCCTGCGCAGAGCCAGAAAAAGCAAAAGTTCCTACACCAGGGTTATTAAAACTACCTCCATCACTCCGTCCATAGAATTTCCATGTATTAGTGTTTTTTATATAGGTCACACGTATACTTGGATACAAGTTTGCTCCTCCCGGAAATACATTTATTATATTTACAAATTTAGTATCCTCATTCAATCCGTTAGTGAATTTTACCAAACGAAAACTCCTGTCAGATGATGTTTTCCCGGTTGACACGACAGCATAACCACTTGCAGTATTGTAATCGGCTTTATCAGCCACCAAAACAGCTGCAATTCCAAATTTTCCGTCATCAAAACCAGAACTTGTTTCCCTGTTGGCCCTGATATTAAAAGTCCAGCTTACAGAATCGGCATCAATCTGATTCAATATTTTTGAGTATGGAGAACTAAAAGCAGACAAATCGCCAAACACTCCATTTCTACCTACAGAACCTGCAGGGCTGGGAATTCTCAGTTCACCACTACTGTACAAAGAATTCTCAGCTTCACTGCCGGAAATTGTCTGTTTTAAAAACGTATAATGAGTTGCAGGGCTTCCGCCTGACATATTTGCTCCATTGAAATCATCAGAAAAAACAATTGTTTCGACTCCTGTTTGAGCAGTTATTACTGACAAAAAAATAAGAATGAATGACACCCCGAAAATAATTTTCTTCATAAAGCTGTTATTAATGTGATATATTGAATCGGTTATACAGATGTTATTAAAGATATTGTTGCAACGCATAAGGCAAATAACAAATATCTGATGTACGCGTTGCAACAAAAAAAATATGATTAATATTTATTGTATAACAATCTTCTCAACTGCAGTTACTGCATCCGGCAATTCAATCTTCAACAAATAAATACCTTTTTCTTTAATTGTTAAGTTAGCTTCCTCTGCAACATTTACAGTATTCTTTTCTTTACCTGTAATATCATAGATGGATACTTTTGCAGAAATCGTTTTAATATTAACCCCATCATCGACCATGCTTAAACGATATCTTTTATTGATATTTCCCAACCTGTTAAGCCCCGAAGCTGTATCGGTATGATAAGTTCTGACAGTGAAATTATCAACATCCACATTGGTATCTGTGGAGTATGATTTACAATTTAACAAAAAACCAAAATGAGACATTGAGTTATTGATAAAAGTATTGTCTACTGCCGAACCGAAATAAGTGAATGTACCATTTTTGGGATCTGCAAATGAACTCCCATCATTTCTGGCATAAAATTTCCAGGTACTTGTACTTTTAATATATGTTACCCGGATACTTGGATATAAGTTTGCGCCTCCAGTAAATAAATTAATTATATCTGTAAATTTTGAAGTTGCATCAAGTCCATTGGTAAATTTAGCCAACCGATAACTTCTGTTAGCTGACGTACTACCATAACATATGACTGCATAACCATTTGCTGAAGAATAGCTTACTGCATCCGACAAAAGGATTGCAGCGATACCAAAGTCAGCATCATTATAGCCATTAGTTGTTTCTCTGTTAGCCCTGAAATTGAATGTCCAAACAATTGAATCGGCCTCCAAATCACTTAATTTAGATGTGAACGGTGCACTAAACGCCGACAGGTTACCAAAAACCCCATTTCTGAAAACCGATGATTTAATTCCCGGAACCCGGAGCATTCCACTATTATGAAATGCGTCAGATGGTTCTGTACCTGAAATTACCTGCTTCAATAATGTGTATGTTACTGCTGGTGTACCACCTGAAAGATTTGACCCGCTAAAATCATCAGTAAAAACCGTTGTTTCAACCTGACTTTGAGCTGTAATAAATACAGAAAAGAAAAGTATTACTAATACCAGCGTTGTTCTGAAAGACTTAAGAATTTTGTAATTTGTTTTCATAATAATTATTTTTTAAGTGATTAATAATGTTTTTATATACAAAGAAAAGATTATCTGACATTCACATTTATCATTTCAGAATAAACTCCTCCAATATAATCCTGAACTTTTAATACAAATGAATCATTAACCCCGGAATTATCACTTGCAATATACTTAACAGCTCCCAGTGCTAATTCCTCCTGGGTAAACTGGCTGTTTCTTTTCATTGGCAATCCGAACAAAGTCAGAGTTCCGTTATTCGGAGGAGTTACCAGCACATAAATAATGTTATTATCAGTGTACTTATAGGTGGAAGAAGGTCCTGAAAAAGACAAATCACTTTTTAGTAATCTTGCTATACCTTCAACTGTGTTAATGGTCACAGGCAAAGTCACATCCGGGCTAATCTCACTTGGTATTGCACTCATCAGACTTATAAATGGAGGTTTATTTGCACTATGCTCTTTATTATAAATCATAACCGATGAAGAAGGAATATCGCCCCCATTCAACGCTTTTAATCCGTACGATGCTGATTGTCTTTGCTCTTCATATATTTTTTTTATTGAAGAAATCACAGAAATTGTATTCCACCCCAAGTTTAATTCTGTGCTTGAAACTTCTACTCCGAAAGCCGGCATATTATTCCATATCAGCGACATTTCAGTCCAATCACCAATGGTTTCATAAATACCACACAAGGGAATATAATTGGAACCATTAATTTTCTGCACACACATATTTAATTTTGCAGAAACTAAATTATCAATAAAATCAATTGGTTTTAAATTAAATTTCAGAAAGGAATATCTGGTATAACCGGATCTTGCAACAATTTGCAGGATATCGGTTCCGTAATTCTTTGTTTTACTAGGTTGGTAAACACTGGCATCTTCGTTAATCCAGATAGTGTCTTTTTGAGCAAGTGAATAATCCACACCATCGGGAATTGTATCGGAACTCATCACTTTTTTTCTGTAAACAGGAAACATATCTACAACATGCATAATTCCATCCTTAAAAACATAATCCTGTTTACTAATTTGAACAGAAGATGGAATAAATTCACCTGTTGCATTAATAAACATACGATAGGGATCATTCTGAGTTGAATTTCTGGAAATAAATAAGCTATCACCAGAAAGTGTAATGAATCCATTTACGTTGTCTGCATTTAAAGTAATTGATTTATGTTCATTTGGAATTATCAAGTATAGAAACAGATTCTTAATCACATTAGGATTCAATTCAGTAATTTGAGAAACTCCAACTGAATTGAGCAAATTGCGCATCGCCTGATTAGACGGAACAATCCGGGTTTGCTTTCCTTTTGAAACAATCATCTCCAGTTGTGCATATTTGATTGCATCATAATATATTGACAAGGCTGTATCATTTCCCTCTTCAATATACTCTAGCAGATCCATGTCTTTTAACAAATCCGTATCGGTATCCAGTTTGTAATCTGTAATCAGATTATCACAGCCGGTAAGTATAATTATTATTAATATATTTAATAGAAACAATTTCAGGTTCATAAGTTTATTCTTTTTAATTTCTTAATTTGAGCGTAATAAAGTTTAAATCACATACTGTAAAACAATGGATTATTTATAATATTCATTTTGCTCGATATTGGAGCTTCTTCTGATTTCTTCGATAAATATCGGCCAGACAAGGGCAGCCGGATCGATATCGATACCAACTCTGTCACGTAAAATATCAACAGCTTTACCACATCTAACCAAATCAAACCAGCGGTGACCTTCATAACACAGTTCAAATTTTCTCTCTTCGAGTATCAGGTCTTTTATTGCTTCCTGCGAATATGCATTTCTATCCAGGTAAATATCTTCAGTTATTTCCAACGAGGTCCCTCCCGCTCTGCGTCTTATATCATTAACCAGCTTCATGGCATCTTTCCTGTTCTGATCAGTATCTTCCATATTTGCAATTGCTTCAGCTTTGAGTAAGTAGATATCCCCTAATCTGAATAATACGATATTTCTTGCATCTTCAACCATATTAAATCCAATCGTAAACTTTATGGCGGTATAACTTCCAAGTGATGAATATCTGTTGGCAACAATGGCTCTCCAGTCAAGGGGATTGAAGGACGAAGCATAATCAACATGAGGTCTGAGGTAAGGATAGGAAGATGAAAGATATGAATTTAACTGACGACTATCATCTCCATCCTGAAGACTGAAAGCCAACTCAAAAATTGATTCTTTGTTCTTTCCTACATTGAATATCTGTGCATAGGCCGAACTTTGAACGTTAGCAACAAATGTAGGTGAGTTACTATCCAGATTTGCATCATAAAGTTGAGCCAATGCATATTCACTATTACCTAACACTAAATCAGCCTTTTCAATAACTTTATCATATTTATGCTCCCAGGCATACGCGTGTGCATCAATAGCATTAGCAGCCGTTCTTGAAAATTTTGTACGGGGGGTATTAGCAGCTGGGATTAAATTAGCACTTTCATGTAAATCATTGTGTATAGAAACCATAATACTGTCTACCGGATCACGTGAAAGATTGTTTAAATCATCTTTCGTCAGGTATGGTTTGGTTATCAGAGGTGCATCTCCCCATATTCTTACTATATAAAAATAACTTAAAGCCCTGAGACAATAGGCCTCACCCATCAATTCATTCGCCTTCGCCTCTGTTGTTTTATTGTTATCCAACAACTTAGGGGTAAATTCAAGAACAAGATTCGCTTGCTTAATAACTTCATAAAAACCTGCCCAGGAAGACTGATTCATCCCGTAGTCAAGTTTATTATTAATAATTTTATCATTGTTTACACTAAAAGCATTTACTTTGAACACATCTGCCCGCATTTCGCCATAAACCAGAAAGCCTGTTGATAATACGCTTTGCAAACGCTCATACCCTCCATACAAAAGCCCTTCCAGATGTGTTTCTTCCGTTGGAAAGTTCAGCCCCGACCAGGATGTTTTGGGTTTAACATCAAGCAAATCATCACATGAAACAGTAAGTAAACTGATAACTGTCAGCAATAATATAATTTTCTTCATTTTCAACTGTTTATTTAGAATTTAACGGAAATACCAAAATTAAATGAACGGCTTACAGGTAGGGTGCCATTATCAACTCCCTGAATAAAAGGATTTATTGATGAGTTAACTTCAGGATCAAAGCCAGAATATTTACTCCATGTCAATAAATTTGTTGCTGACACATAAACACTTAAATCATCAATCGGGGTCTTTTTAAGTACACTTCTCGAAATATCATATTTTAATGTAATCTCTTTGAGACGTAAATAAGAACCATCTTCCATTGTGAATGTTGATGCCCTGAAGTTTTCCATTCTATCGCCATACCGAACCATAGGGAAGTTAGTAATGTCACCTTGTTCCTGCCATCTGTTCAGGGCATCCTGACCTAAGTTATTAGTTAGCAACATTTGATTTCTTCTTCTTCTTATTTCGTTCATTATTTTATTTCCATACGACCATGTAAAGAAAACATTCATTGAAAAACCTTTGTAAGAGAAGTCGTTTGTTATACCACCAATGAATTTGGGGTGAGGATTTCCAATAACCATGCGGTCAGAATCATCTATTACCCCATTATTATCCACATCTAACCAAATCATATCACCACCTTTAAAAGCCTCTCCCGTAACTGCACCTTTTCTATACTTATCTATTGTTCCATCAGGAGAAACGTACACATTGTCTTCATCCCGGGCATAAACGCCTAATGCTTTAAATGCATAGAATGCCCCGATTGGTTCTCCAACTCTACCCAGTGAAAAATCTCCGATAATTACATCTTCATTATTGGGTAATGCCGTGATTTCATTTTTATTAAATGAGATATTGAAGGAAGTTCTCCATTTAAATGGTCTTTCAATATTTACAGTTTCAAGCAGGAATTCAATACCTTTATTGCTTATACTACCGAAATTCATCGATAGTGAGTTAAATCCGGTGTAATAGCTAAGAGGGAAATCAAATAACAAATCATCACTGTTTTTAATATATGCATCCACACTGAAAAAAATCCGGCTATTCAAGAATGTTAAATCAATACCTGTATTATATTGTGTTGTGGTTTCCCAACCTAATTCTGTATTTAATAAATCTGAGTGAAGAATAGCTACATTACCATCATATTTTGTTGACAAAGCAGAATATCCTCCTTGCCACCCATAATTTGACGTTACCTGGTTACCGGTAACCCCATAACTTAAGCGCCATTTAGCATCATCCAGGAAAAGCTTAGTAGATTTCATGAATTTTTCATCCGAGAATCTCCAGGCAAAAGATGCTGACGGGAAATAACCCATGCGTTTTTCCGGACCGAATCTTGACGATGCATCATTTCTAAGAACTAGAGACAAAATGTATTTTTGTGCATAGGAATAATTTATACGTCCAAAATAGGATAACATATAACGTTCGGTTTCATTTTGAGTAATTCTGGTGTATTTTGCTGCTGCCTGTATAGGAGTAATAAGCGGATCAACATAATTTTCACCATTTAGGTTAATGTCTTCAGACATATCAGCTTGTATCGACTGTCCTAACAAAGCAGTAATTCTATGATTTTTTTTCAACGTTGAGTACTGCAAGGTATTTTCATTCATTAAACTTTTTGATTCTGATGTATAAAATTTACCAAAATCTCTGGGTGGATTATTTGAATCAAAATACTTCGGTTGATAACTGGATTGCTCTGTGCCTCTCGTATTAATCGACACTCTCGTGTTGAAAGTTAGTTTTTTAGCAATAGTAGCACTGAAAGTTTGGTTAATACTATAGTTATATTGTTTAAACAAATGTGGAACCTTCTCTGCTAAAGCTAATGGGTTTCTTTGTTCCCGCTGACCAAGCCAATCCAACATTTCACCTGTTTCGGGGTCATATGGACTAAAACAAGGATTAGTAAACAGTGCGGCTCTTAAAGCACTGTAATAATTACTTGAGGATGACAATATCCTTGTATAATCGCTGTTACTATAAGACACACGTGTACTTCCTTTAATATTATCTGATAATTTATAGGTGAAATTTGAACGAAAGTTTATTTGTTCATAATCTGTATGGATAACAATAGGTTGCAGGTTTTTATAACCTAAAGATACACCATAGGAAAATGTTTTGGAACTTCCACTCATATTAAGATAATTATCCGTCTGATATGCTGTCCTGAACAATTCATCCTGCCAGTCAGTTGTTCTGTTATAATATGGATGAAATGGGTTTGTCACCCAGGCTTGCTCTGCCACCATATTGTTGTTGGCACGAGCTTCTTTGTATGCGGTTCTAAACTGCCAACCGTTCATCACATCAAGCTTTCTGGGAGTTGCAACAATACTTGAAATGTGATTAAACTCAACATTAGGTTTTGAGACTTCTAAATTGCCCCCACCTTTCGTGGTTATGATTACAACACCATTAGCTGCACGCGATCCATATATTGCGGCAGAAGCTGCATCTCTGAGCACCTCAATTGACTCAATATCGTTAGCATTGATACTTGACAAAGGGCTGAATGTTGCATCTCCTTCTAAGGATTTAATATTGGTTGACTCAACTGGTACTCCATCTACAATGTACAACGGTTCACTTCCGCCACTAATTGAGGCTGCTCCGCGAATTGTGATAGAAGCGCCGGCACTGGGTTCACCTGAAGAAGAAGTAATGTTCATACCCGGTATTTTACCCTGTAAAGCAGTATTAATACTTCCAGCTGAACTTTTACTTACATCTTTCCCTGAAAAAGATGTAATGGCTCCTGAAATATCGCGTTTCATTTGTGAACCATATCCAACGACTACAACATCATTCAACACATTTAATTTCTCTTCCATCTGCACATCAATCTTCGTTTTACCCTTCACCGGAATTTCGACTTCTTTCATCCCAATAAATGAGAACAAGAGTGACGCATTTGAGGGGATATTTGTCAAAGAGTATTTTCCATCTGCATCTGTAATTGTGCCTTTATCTGTATCTTTTATTTTTACACTAACCCCGGGCATAGCATCATTACCGTCTGCATATACTACCTGACCGGAAATTGTAACTGTTTGTATCTGAGCTTGTGAACCAAGATAAAAAAATAGGATGAATGATAAAAACGATAATCTGACAAGCATGTATTTGGCAGTATTCATATAATAATTATTATTAATAATTTTGTAAAATAATTTGAGTTATTATAATGCTAATTAGAAAAAACAAAATAATTGAAAGTTATTTTTCCTTTCTTTTATTGACTCATTTAATCTCAGGGCAATAATATCTTATGATCGTTTATAACATATATTGTATTGCTTTTCAACTCAATAAAAGTTCTGCTTTCAATACTATGTTCATGATAAATTAATTGACCCATCATATTGTAAATATAAACTGGCATTGGCTTAGAGACTTCAACAAATACTCCATCTTCTGCGGGTATAATTTGCAGGCCATCATTCAACTCCAGGCTTTCAGTACCAGAGAGCGAGGTATATGGACCAGTGAACTCTACTTTTGGGGATGCAATAAATGCTTTCCAGTTTTTTTCTGAAATGACATCAGCATGATCTTGTGTAAAAACATTCTCATCGGGTTGACCTATTTTATCGGCATTATAATATAAAGTCATTTCACCCTGGCTCAATCCAACTCTGTCTGGCAGAATACTAACAAGATAAGTCATCGCGTCAACCCCTAAATGATTCGAATAGATATTCAACCTATTCACCTTCTGGCAACCATTTACATCCAAAAACTCAATCATATTCGAATTGCATGACAACTGATTTAATGAGGCTGAAGCTCCACTTGCATCCAAATATGTGATATCATTATTTGCACACCTAAATGTCCAAACAGGTCCATAAATGCGTACAGTAGAAGATGTCTTTACATAGCTGACATCCTGTTTGAAAAGCACTACCTGCTCTCCCTCATCTTTATATGCATTTCCATTTAAATCAATCCACACCTGATTCTGATATTCTGTTTTTGACACATTAATATTAAGTGTTAAAGTATCCTTGCTTGTTTCAAAAATGATTGCGGGCATCTCTTGTCCCACAACCGTAAAACCTGTAATGAGCATGAGAATAAATGTAATTTTTCTTTTCATTGTGTTTTATTTTCCTATTTATTAATGTGCAACTTTTTGAATCTTATTATTTAACTGAACGAGATATATACCACTTGCCATGGGGTAAACACCTTTGCCAAAATGCTTTGCCAGTAAGCGGCCATTAATATCATAGAGTGAAAAGTGTTGTGAAGGAGTGGTTTCAATATGTAAGCAACGATTCGAGCTATACACCTTCAAACCTTCAATCTTGTTCTTATTGCTATTTGCCTGAGGACTTTCTATACTTGTTAAAAGTCCGCTAAAAAGTGTTGAAGTAGGAGACAACAGTTCCATACTCCATAAAGAACTTAATGTAGCATATTTAGTTGCAGCCAAAGATTCACCATGAATTGGTTTTGGAAAAGCCTCTGTCAGTCGTCCTATTCCATTACTTGAACTTTCTGAGCCGAAGGTCCAAACATATTTCAGCAGTGCAGCTCTTAAACCTGCATTTTCTTTAATGAATCGTTGATAATATATCATAGATAATGCATACAAGGTATTTCTTCCACCCAAACCAAACATATCATTAAATTCACCTTCAAGACGTTCAGGAATAAATTCTGTATCTAAAAGATTTATTATTTTGTTTTTTGTTAGTTCATCCTTTACCGATAAATATGCCCAGAACAGTGCTTCAACCTGATAATACCCAAGCGATGTCATCTTATTAACATAAAATTCTATGTTTCTATCTGCAATATCTTTATAGGTCTTTTGCTTGTTGTCATCATCGGTTTTATTCCAGAATGCAAGATATATTTGTGCAGGCAGGATACAACTTCCAACCCAGGAGGGTCCATAAGGAATTTGTCTGGTACCTCTTTGTGCTAAGCCATAGTGACCAATAGTACCCTGTCCCTCTGAATATTCAACCGGATAGTTTTTCTTTATCAATGCAGATTTTGCACTATCTATATAGAAAGTTTCTGACCAATCACCAAATTTATAAACAAGATTTAAATACCTGTTTTTAATAGTTTCATCTTCAATATACCTCATTGACTGCGCCACAGATAAAGCCATTTGTCCTCCATCGGCCAGATTATATCCAAAAGTATGTTCGGAATAACCCATAGGCAGTGCTCCATTCGCGAGTTGTCTGTTCGATAGCATGTCATAGAACCGATACGCACAAGTCGAAATATCATTTAAAGTTATCGTTTTCCAGATATCCTGATTTTTCTGCATACTCTCAGGATGTGACTTAAGGTAATCCAAATATGCAAACATAGCCCGTATACCATATGCATCACCAAAATAATGATTACTAATCCTACCATCAGGATACTTGTTTTGAGCCCTTATTAAATGTCTGAAAGCAATCAACATAGATCTTTCAATATCAACCTGATCTTCAAAAACATCTGTATTGTTATTCGCATTTAATGACAGGCTCCACTTAAATTCTTTCATAGGAAAATCAGCAGGAACTTCCGAAAGAACTATTTCCATACTGTACACTTTATTTGGAGGCAACAATACTGATTGTTCTTTAATAATTTTTCCATCTGCAATATTTATAGTAATTTTTCCATTGGAAAACTTATTCAATGGATTTTTAAATGTCACTTTTAACTTAGGAAATGCCGGATTATCAACAGCGGTTGATACTGTTGTATTTATCTGCACATTAAGGATTAATGCTTTAGTATTAACGAGTGTCAATGCATCAATGAGAGATTTAGTTAACGATTCATTTGAGATCATTTCAGCAGGTGTCACTCCAAATAAAGTCAGAGTGGAACCCGAATAACGACCTCCTGTAGGGAACTCTATTCTGGCAACTTGTTGTGCAGGATATACATCACCGGTCTCAAGAATTGGAATAATCCGTTTTTCACGACTACTTCTGAAGTCATATGCACTCTCTGTATCAGTACCCATCAATGAACCAGGATGATTTGAAACCGATTTAGGGATTACAACAACATTAGCGTTGCTCTCAAACTGCAAGGGACCGAAAGGATAGGTTTCTTTGCGAAACAACAATTGTTTACCCAGTAATTCTACTGCCTGATTCATTGGGTTCAATGTCCATTCCGGTATAAAGATATCATTCTCAAAGAATGGCAACCGCAATGTATTTAATGCTGAGGTTGGGGTGTAATATGTTTGTTGATTCTCAGCCAATGCGATATTGCTCAATCCGAAATACATTGGTTTTTCTCTCCATATAGTCAGCAAATTTACCCCTATGAACAATGTTTCTACTTTCTGCGGGTCTAAAAGAGGATATTCAACCTGTGAGTCTTTCCAATTCTCAGGTATAAAATCAGCCATCGACACTGAATAATCTTGCCAGTTATTTGTGACTGGAACGAAGGCATACCATTTGGCATTATTACTATCTACAATTTCAAGTGCCAACAGGTCTACATAGGAATTACCCTTAGCTGAAAACGTAATTACTGAACGATTTGCAGTTCTTTTGCTACTGACAGGGATTCTGGCCATATAGTTCGACATACCACGTTCTGATGTAAAAATCTCCAAAGCATCATGACCTAAAGGATCTTTACCCACTCTGATAGTAGGTGTTTCAACCGAAGCAGATGCCACTTTTCTGGGCTGATCAACAATACTGTATGAGTTCGCATTCGAAAAATCGACTACAGATACTGACCCTTGTGGTATTGGCGAATAATCAAAGGCTTTAGCACCTACAAGCAATACATTTCCACCATTTCTCAGAAACAAATCAGCACTTTTACGTACAGCCGGGTGTAATGTCTTTTCTCCTGATAAAATAAGCGTTTTACCTGATGTAGTCGAAATTAAATTAATATCTTCATTACCTATTAGTTTTATATTATAACCCAAATCTTTTATGCTTTGTTGAAACTCCAGGGAATTTGTTAAATAATCGCCATAAATAAGCACATCTCCCTGATAATCAGCTGACGGAATTCTTTTTTGTGTCTTTAATAGCGCATTCTTCACGCCACTTTCATTCGAAAAATGAAAATATTCTGATTGTGCCTGAATAGGCAAGGTCAAAACAAAAGAGTAAGTAAAGAGACAAAGAATCTTAATAATTTTATCAAAGAGAGAATCACTCATGAGAAATTAGATTTAAAATTTTCAACAAAAATAAATATATAACACCTAATTTGACTACCTAATCCCGTATATTTATCCTCAAAAAACGCTGACATTATAATTTTACAGAGATTATTTTCAGCTATATCAATAAATTAAAATACAAGCTAAAACATAAAAATCAAAATACTGTAAGAGTCGATTAGACAATCAATCACTAATTAAAAATCAGCATCCTGCATTTAGCGTTCATTATTTAAGAAGTGATGAACCTGGATCCAACAACTCCATACACCAGAGTGCACTCAGCGAGGCGTATTTTGTTGCTGTCAGCGATTCCCCATGTCCGGGTTTTGGCAACGCACAGGAAATACGTCCCATTCCATTACAAGAGCTATCGGAACCAAATGTCCATAGATATTTTAATTGAGTAGCTCGAAGAGCGGGTTGGTTCTTAACGAACCTTTGATAGTAAATCATGGACAATGCATTCAAGGTATTTCGCCCTCCCAGCATAAACATGTCATGTTCAACCCCTTTAGTCAGATTCGGTATAAATGTTCTATCCAGCAAATTAACAATTTTTTCTTTCAACACCGAATCATCAACGGTAACATATACCCAAAACAAAGCCTCCGCCTGAAAATATCCTTTAGCCGACATAGAATTAACATAGAACTCAATATTTCTGGCAGCAATTGATTCGTATAAGTTTTGCTTTTTATCATCAGCATGCTTGTTCCAGTAAGCGAGATACACATGCACAGGCAGAATACAGGATCCTACCCAGGAAGGTCCATATATGATTTGTTTTGAACCACTCAATTTCAGTCCATAATGACCAATCGTGCCACCACCCTTTTGATACTCTTCCGGAAATAAAGCTTTAATTTTTGATGATTTCACACTATCAATATAGAATGTCTCAGCCAAATCGGCAAATTTATAGATGAGATTTAAATAATTTTTCTTTTTCACCTCATCATCCATAAATCGTAGCGATTGAGATACCGATAGTAAAATCTGTCCTCCATCTGCGATATTGAATCCGTTAGCATGTTCCTCATATCCCATTGGGAGTGCGCCATTTTCATGTTGTCGGGCTACAAGCATATCATAAAAACGATAAGCGCAGTTTCTGATGTCCTCCAATGAGACAGATTCCCATATGTCCGGATTTCTTTGCAAACAGTCAGGATTTTTTTTTACATAATCAAGAAAGGCAAACATTGCTCTCACACCATAAGCATCACCGAAATAATGATTACTGTATCTACCATCGGGAAAATAGTTTTGTGCATGGATTAAATGTCTGAAAGCAATCAATAGCGACCTCTCAATGTCAACATGATCTTCAAAATAATCCTGCTGATTAGCCGTATTTAGTGTTATTGTCCAACTAAAATTGTTCATGGGGAAATCAACCGGAACTTCAGGCATTGTGACTTCTGTTGAAATCAATTTTCCTGCGCCGATTTCAACAGGGACTTCCTTTACCATCAGCCCTTTAGCAATATCAATACGCAACTTACCACTTATCGATTGACTCATCGGGTTTTTCAACGTTATTTTCAATTTTGGCACAACAGGATTCTCTGCTGAGGCTGAGGCTGATGAAGTTGTATTCATTGTGACCGCTGCCACAACAGGTTTTTTGTTTACATAAACCAATGCATCCGTCAGAGTATTTATCAGCGTTTGGCTGGTAATTAAAGTTGCAGGTTCCAATCCGAATAGCGTCAGTGTTGAACCTGCATACATTCCACCTGTTGGAATTTCCAGCCGGGCAATCTGTTGAGCAGGATAATAACTCCCGGTCTCAAAGAGTGGAATAATCCGTTTCTCCCTTTCATGCCTGAAATCATAACTCTTTTTAGTATCCGTACCCGTTGCCGTTCCTTTGTGCAAAACAAACTGTGAAGGAATTGAATACAGGTTTGAAGAACAGACAAGTTCTGCTGCTCCAAAAGGATAAATTTCTTTGCGTTTTAATGTGTGAACTCCGGACAGCCTCATGGCTTGGCACATCGGGTTGAATGTCCAGTCAGGTATCGTGATATTATTTTCAAAAAACTGCAGTTTAAGTGCATTCAAGGCTGAAGTTGGAGTATAGAATTGTTGCCTGTCTTCAGCCAGAGCGACATTACTCAAGCCCAGGTACATTCCTTTTTCTTTCCACACAGTAGTTAAATTTACACCAAGATATAATGTCTTAACTTTAGCCGGATCTAACAATGGATATGCTGTTTTTGAATTATTCCAGCTTTCCGGTATAAAATCGGCCATTGATATCGCATAGTCTTCCCATCGACAACT
Organism: Paludibacter sp.; assembly: GCA_034928085.1. Taxonomy (GTDB): domain Bacteria; phylum Bacteroidota; class Bacteroidia; order Bacteroidales; family Paludibacteraceae; genus Paludibacter. The sequence goes on along the minus strand of JAYFPG010000061.1, from coordinate 95,001 downwards.
TAACGGAACAAAAGCATACCATTTAACATTATCTACATCAACAATTTCAACAGCCAGCAAATCCATATACGAATTTCCTTTAGCTGAAAAAACAACTACAGAACGGTTAGAACTTCTTTTTTCTGCTAAAGAAAGCTTTACCATATAGTCAGGCATTGCACGTTTGACCGTAAACATCTCCAACGCATTGTTCCCTAAAGTATCTTTTCCTACCTTTATTGTTGGCTCATCAAGCGATAGCAATTTTACTTTTCTTTGCTGCTTTACAACACCATACGACTTTTGGTCAGCAAAATCAACCACAGCAACAGGACTAACAGGTACCGGAGCATAATCAAAGGCTTTTACACCAACCAATACAACATTCCCTCCTTGTTTAACAAACTCATCAGTTTTTTTGCGAACTTTAGGATCAACAACTTGTTCTCCTGAAATAATCAAATTTTTTGCATTTCCTGTATTAATCAGCTCAATTTGATTACTTTGTATTTTACTCACTGAAAAACCCTTATTTTCTATCTCTTTCTGAAAAATTCTTGATTTGGAAAGCGTTTCCCCAAATATAAGCACCTTATTTTCACTTTTCTGATTACTTTTCGCAAGTACATGAGCACAAAAAACAGATAATAAAAGAACTATTCCTGTAATGGTTAATAAATGTTTTGGGGTATTTCTTACCATGATAAAAGATTATTAATTCAGGGCAAAAATAAGCAGATAAATGTTTTATTACACATCTATTTCCGTATTATTAACCTCAGAAAACGCTAAGTTTTAAACAAAGAAAAAAGAAGCAGTTTATGGCATCATAGAATAAATCCCGCACAAATTATGCTCTTGATTTCCGTGATTTCCAGCCCTTAAAAACTATTTTTTCAGGTATGCTTCAAAAAATGAATAAATTGCCTCATTTGACCCGGGATTTGGCTCATGCTTCAATCGATTGGTCATAGCCACCCGGTTTTTATAACCCAGCAACCGGTTTACAGCTATAGTATGATTAAGCGGGATCCATCTTTCTATGGGATCAGAAGAACCTCCTGAAACAAGAAAAGGTCGGGGGGCCATCAGAGCATGAAGTTCATGAAGATTAAAGTTGTTTTCTATCAGATAAGGATAGAGACCTTTGGCACCTTCCACCATACCGTTCTTCCTCCAGGTATTCTCCCAGGGTGGAGGATAATAACCAAGATACCAGGGCTCCCAATAATTAACCCCACTTCCTTTTGTCTCATCAAAAACGATCCCCGGATCTGACCACGCAGCACAGGCAAACTTATCATACAGACAAGAAGCAAACATTGCCCATTTACCCCCGAAAGAATGCCCGACGACACCTATCCGGGTTGAATCCACATCGTCAATTGTTGACAGGACCTGCCATGCATTCGCTGCTGCATAAGCCAACACAGATAGAGGTTGTATAGCGGAGTATTTAATACCGGGAAAGTAAATAGAATAGGTTTTATCAAGTGATGATTGAGTAGTGCCTAATGACAAAGTCACAAAACCTCTTTTAGTAAGTTGTAATGCATAATCACGATTTGGCTTCTTACCCATTCCCACAGCAGTTTCCGGTTCATAAAAGACTGTTATTACTGCAGGTTTTTTCCCTTTTTTACGCGGTATTAATAAATAGCCTTCAGTCTGCTCAACAGGGGTCCAGTAGAAGCGTACTTTATGTTGTATGTATTTATCCTTTTCGGATGTTTCTAACACTTCAAACTTCTGGCCTTCGATAACCGGAGGCCATATCCCCATCAATCCCATCCATGTGTCTTTTATCTCCTTTTTGCGAATTAGCCACTCTTTTGGAGATTTAACAGTATCCCCATTGTAAAACAATAGAGGCGAACGATAATCTCCATAATTGTTAATAAATTCGGAAGGAGGTGTAAAAATCGAATCAATACTTACCTGTTCAATATCAGCATGCTTCTTTTCTATCCGCGAAGTTTGAACACAGGACAGTTGCAAAGACAGGACAAAAATGAAAACTAACATTAAGTTGAATGAAATTTTCCCACTCATTACAATTACAATTTAATGTCATATTATTTTTTTCTTTTCCTTATCCCAACGAACCTGTCTTTTCTCAACATACGACCGGTGCGCCATAATACAGGCAATACCTTCTTCATATGCCATGTCGATGTTGGCGCTTGTCTTTTTCTGTTCCCTGATACAGTGAATCCATTCTCGCATGTGCAGATGTGTCACATCTACGTCACGACCATTAATCCTTGTATTTGAAAGCCCTCTGGCAGCAAAATATTTTTCCGACGCAGAACTGACCGCATCAACCTGACCTGCGTTAGGATTAAATGAAAGTGCAGGAACAGATGTATCAATGATGCCGGATGCAATCCCTTTTTTGAACTGAGTTGAATCTTTATCTACTGTAATTTTGATATCATTTCCCAGTTCCATTGATGCATCATGTCCCATGAATACCCTGCCACGACTGCGACTCGAAGCCAAATTACCACTATACATGAGTGTCAAATCCTTATCAGGGTATTCAAAAACACAATGCAATGAATCCGGTATCTCACGGTTGTCTTTCCAGTAATAAATCCCGCCTGATGACATGACCGATGATGGGATTCCAATCCTTAACAATTGATTGACGGCATCAAATTCATGTGTAAATAACTGACCGATTAAACCGGTATCATAATCAAACCACTTTGTCCAGTTGTAAAACCGATCTATACTGAAAGGAACATAAGGTGTTGATCCAAGCCATTGGTTCCAGTCGATATTACTCTCATTTCCCGGTTTCGCATTGCCTTTTGCATCTAAATGTCGTATCCAGGCGCCATTTGCAGTATTTCTGTTACTTGTTGTTTCAATCAGGGTTATTTTACCCAGCACATTCTTTCTGATAACTTCTTTAGCTTGTTGAAAAACAGCGCTTTGAGTTATCTGATGTCCTAACTGGAAAGTTATATTGCTGTTTTTAACCACCTGATAAAGTTCATTTAATTCAGCTTCAGTATGAGCCACACTTTTTTCCAGATAAATATGTTTCCCTGCCCGGGTAGCCTCTATTGCCATACGGGCATGATGATGGTCAGGAGTAGCAATCACCACTGCATCTATTTCTTTGTCGGCAAGCATTTCCTGATAGGTTCTATAACGTTTCACCGGTAATTTAGACTTGACTTTCTCAGGATGAACAGAATTCACTGCAACCTGCATCCCCTTTTCAGCATGTATATCAAATACATCACAGACACCAGTGATAGCAACATTCAAGAACTCTTGATTGCGTATATTTTGCAATGTATTACTCTTCTTTCGCTGTTCCATGGCTTCAGGGTGCAAAAAGCCCAATGCACTGGCCAGTGCCGTTGCCCTGGTTCCAAATCCTATTATTCCGATACGGATTAGATCTCCCTGAGAGTCCCGGGATCCAAAATCAGAAACCGGCAAATTCATATCATGTAGTCCTAATTCCCTAATCAGCTCCAGTTTTTTATTTTTATCGTATTTAATTTTATCGAAAACCTTCAACCCTAAAAAGCCTGCGACAGGAATACCTGCCAAAGCTTTCAACGCACTTCTCCGGGATATTTTACGGGAAAACTCATCTCCCTTACCTTTGATTTGATTTGAATCAGTCATTTTATTTATTCTTTCTGAAATATCGATATAAAAAATAATCCAGGCCGTAGGTTTTGTTGGTTGGGAACACAACCAGCAACAGCAATGCAACAGCTTCGATCAATGTTTTATTTACAATCAGATTAGATCCTTCAACGGGAACTGCATAAGCCAATCCAATCATTGGAGGAGTTGCAATATAGTAAAGCATCAATAAGATAAAACCACTGATGGATGCAAATTTATACAAACACCCCAAAATAACACCAGCACCAATAGTAATAAGTCCCCATACATTCACAAAGTCCACTACTGATAAAATAATTGGTTCAGAAATTATCCAGTGAAAAAAATCTGTTAATACCCATTGTGCACTTTTCAGATAACCAGCAGAAGACCAACCCGGGTTCAACACTTTTGCCAAACCTTCATACATGATGTGCCAACCAATCAGGAAGCGAAGGGTAAGCAAAAGTATCAGCTGAAGTCTTGTATAGTTTTCTTTTATTTTTGACATAAACTTAGATTACATTAAAAAGGTTTTCGTTTTGAATGTACTCAGAAAATTCAGGAACATTCAAAACGAAAATTATTATTTGTAAAAACCCGGCAAATGTAATGAAAAATATTTACTCTTTTGCTTTTACAGAATTAGCAATTTTGAAAGCTGTAGTGGTAATATAGTATTTAGCCATCATGTTGGGAATTTCCCAATCAGGCATCTTTCCATCTACCAGATAACTGAAAAATCTTTCCGCAACTTTCGCAAAATGGGCCTCATGCGCTTCTCGGTATGCCTGAGGAACAATCACATGAATTTTACCATTTTCTTTCGATAAAGAAATTTCAGGATATATCTTTCTCCATTTTTCAGTCAACATGTTAAGTGCTTTGTTGAATTCATCATCTGCAACTATGGGATGAATATACAACTCCGGAGCATAACCGGTACTTTTATCCTGAACAACTTCAACCAAAGATCTTGAGCCTCTGATAAAAGATGTGTGTGTATCTCCGGTTCCTGCCGGCGCCTCGTAGTTCCAACCTACGTGTAACCCAACATGCACACCTTTTACCTTATACAACATCTCTCCATTGGCATATACTTCCAGCACATCATTTTTTACAGCATCCTGCAAATAGTCAGGAAATGCTTCTTCTTGTGTTGATTCGGTGAATTGTTCTAAAGATATACTTGTTGGCCAGTGCGAAGCCGTAATTACAGAAATATCGCGGCGATAATCCAGAGCTATTTCCGGAAAACATTTCCAGTGCACAATATCTATCAAATGAGTGGTCACATCCACTAATCCTTCTCCCTGCTGTTTAACATCATAATACCAGGCGGGACGAATAAGCGGTTTACCTGCAACATCCTTATAGAAATGATGGATACTCTGCAATTTAACTGATGGATCTTCGGGCGTACCTGCTTCCAGTTTCCCAAACAGCGTTTTATCGCTCATAATCTCACGTTGAATCAGATTCAGTATCGAAAAACGTTCGGTCATCATATCATAAATCATCACATTATTTTTTCCGGCCAGTTCCACAGCACTCTTTAGAAGTTCGAAATTTTCCGGATTAATGGCGAGGGGTTTATCAGCAAGTACATGTAAACCAGATGCTACAGATTTATAAATATAATCCGTCTTTTTTTTGTTATTACCGGCCAATACCACAACATTACCACCGGGGCTATCAAGCATTTGTTCTAAAAAATCAGTAGAATTATACACCTTCATGTCCCAACTTGTAGGATTATCTGAGCGTGTATTAAACGACTGAACGCGCTCCAGATGCTGATTCAAACCTACGCCCTCAGGTCCATATACATAAATTCTCTGATTAATTCTTTCGTTGTGTTTTTTCAACAATAAGTCAGCATGAAAATGTCCCGGATTCAGAATTATCAACCTTACCTCTCCCGGTTTTCCTTCAAAAGAGGAAATTTTATTTCCGGACTGACAAGCATAAAACATGTATAAAAAAACGATTAGAAAAAAAAGATTACTCCAACGTATGATACGCATAACTACAACTTTAACTTCTTAATTATTTTATTAGCTTCCTGCTGACCTTTCTTCATCGCATCCTCAATACTAATGGATTTGCCTCCACTCTTTCTACTCAAATCCGCAGCTTCAATAAAAGCGAAAATTTCGAGCGTATCCTCTTTTTTTAGCGGCACAACTTTAGTTTTAAAGAAATTTATTATTTCGACCAATAACAATTCATATCCCTCATATTTTCCTCCTTCAATCATACCTTTCTCAGTTAAGGCCACTCCTCCATACACATTTTTACCTTCTCTAATGCCCCTCACTGTTCCAATCCTTCCATCATTCCAAATGCCAACCAGAACATCCGAGCCACCAGTATAAAAGCGTTGAACTTTTTCACAACCTGTTCCCATCATAGTAAACAGGCTTTCAATTCCATGTATAGCATACCAGGCCATATCTGCATGCGAAGCCTCTATTTGAGCCGGACTATAAGTATCAGCTCCTATCACCTTACCAAACTCACCGTTCCGTATTTTTTGTGTTTGTATTCCATATCTCAATGTTGAAGAAGAAAACACCGGCACCTGGTACTTTTGTGCCATTTCGAAAATGACGATCGCCTGTGCAAGATTAGCGCCTATGGGTTTATCAATAAATACGGGCTTTCCGGCTTTGAACACTTGAAGGGCTTGTTCCAAATGTAAATTACCATCATTGGTTTCCAGCATTACACAATCTACAACCTTCAACAGTTCATCTATGGACGTTGTGATTTCTACCCCGTATTTTTTTACTTCTTCAGTAAATTTAGGAATACGGTTATAACTGGTCTTTATAGTTTTTGAACCATACGGATAAGCTGCAACAACTTTAAATCCGGCATATTCCGGTTTTGGGTCCTCAGCATTAATTAGTTTAACAAAAGCCGGTGAGTGAGATGTATCCAGCCCAATAATACCAATTCTGACTGTTGCATTAATTTTTGATGTAGTGGCCAACAGCAATACTGAGCATACGATTATTTTAAATATTGTTTTCATGGTTATCTATCTCTTAAATTAAATTTTGCTTGAACTTTCATTATCTAAATACAGAATAACATTATCTTTAGTCCTTAAAATAGTAGCCGGACATTTTTCTGAAATCTCCTCATTCAACGTTCTGTAAACTGCCTCAGCTTTATTAGTTGCCGGAACTACACAAAACATATATTCAGCACTCAATAAGGTTGGAATTGTTAATGTAAATGCATGTGTAGGAACCTGATTCAAGGCTTCAAAACATTTATCGTTTACCTGTTGTTGACGACAAACTAAATCCAGTTCTACTACTTTTATCGCCCTTGGATCATGAAAATCCGCCACAGGAGGGTCATTAAATGCAATGTGACCATTTTCCCCTATTCCCAGGCATACAATATCCACGGGGTTGTCCGCCAGCAGTTTTGCATAGCGGTCACACTCCTGCTTATAATCAGAATTGCTGCCATTAATATAGTTTACAGTCCGGAATGGTACTTTGGCAAAGATATGGTTTTGCAAAAAATTACCAAAACTTTGAGGTGCCCCATCAGGAAGACCGATGTATTCATCCATGTGAAAAGCATTGATACGGGTCCAGTCGATAGACTTGTCTTCTGTCAGATAGCGCAGACAATCCTGTTGTGATGGTGCTGCAGCAAAAATAATGTTAACAACGGGTTTATTTTGTAGCAATTCTTTTATTGTCAGAGCAATATCTGATGCTGCCCTTTTGCCCATTTCGTCTCTTGTAGCGTAAGCTTTAATTTGTAATTTGTCTTTGACAAATGCCGTAGCAGTTGTCTTTGTTTCAGAATATAACATTTCCCTGAATAATTGTATGTTTAATATTAATATTGTTATCAAAAATCACGATATCGGCATCCATGCCTACCTTAATAGAACCTTTTTGTTTTTCTATTCCCAGGACCCTGGCCGGTGATTCGGTCATCATGCTGACTGCTTCTATCAAAGGAATCTCGGCCAAATCGCGCATGGTTCGCACGCAACGATCACCGGTAGCCACACTTCCCGCAAAGGCAGTTCGATCTGGTAATTTGGCTACCCCGTCTTCAACCAATACCCTTTGTCCGTCCTTCAGGCTACCCAGAATACTATCTCCATCGCCCATACCTGCAGCGCGCATACAATCTGTACACAGCATAAGCCGGTTCGGACCTTTAATCTTATAAAGTAACTTCAGTAGCGACTGAGGTACGTGAATACCATCCGAAATAACTTCCAGCACAATACCATCATGATAATAGCCAGCTTCTACAACGCCTGCATATCGAAACGCATTGCGACGGGTAATACTGGCCGTACAGGAATAGAAATGCGTGATATGGTGGAAGCCGTACTCATAGGCCTCCATCGCTTCTTCAAAGGTGGCATCGGTATGTGCCATCGAAAGCATAATGCCTCGTTTTTTTAATTCAGTTGCGAATTCCAGTGCACCGGGTAACTCCGGAGCCAGACTCCAGCGTTTGATGATATCACCACCCTTTTCTAAAATTTCCATATATTCTTTAGGATCGGGATTACGCAAGTAACGAGGGTCCTGTGCGCCTTTCTGATTAAAGGCAAAATAGGGCCCTTCTAAGTGAAGTCCACCCATAATCGCACCTCTCCTATTTTCTTTCTGAGCTTTTCTGAAAAGTTCAAAAGTATCGTAAAGTCCTTCGTTGGTACTGGTCAGGGTGGTAGGTAGCAGGTAGGTTGTACCATGTTTGGCATGCATTTCAGCAGCGCCAAGATAGGCTTCCAGGGTGGCATCCATGAAATCATGGTTACCCGCCCCATGCGTATGCAAATCAATAAACCCGGGAGAAACATAATTACCGCCCGCATCAATAACTTCAGCGCTCTCAATATTTATATCGCCAGTCTCTACAGCAGTAATAATTCCATCTTGTATTACCACCGACCCAATTCCTATATCCCTGAGGGGAGTCAGGATTCTTCCGTTTTTTATTATCAGTTTCTTCATTATATAACTATTTTATTTCTATAACCACAAAAGGAACAAAAGAAAAACTAAGGGAACACAAAAGATGAACTCTTAAACCAATTAACCACTATCAACTAACCACTGATTTTGCTTTCCCCCAGTATTCAATCTTATGTCCAACTGTAGCAAAGAAAATCAGATACAAAAAGCATGGAACCAGCACCCAGTAGGCTACTTTATACGCATCGAACAACGGCAGGGCGCTATTCACATCCACTACATAACTGAAAATCAATGGAAGAATAGCACTACCACACAATCCCATTACCAAGAAAGAAGAACCCAGGTTGGTGTATTTTCCCAAATCACGGATTGCCAAGGGCCATATACCTGTATAAATTAACGCATTTGAATATCCCATCAAAACAAGGAACCAAATAGAAATATCTGTTTCCAGACCCAGAATATTAACCTTACCTGTCGTGAAGATGGTTAGCAATGAGAATAGTAAACCGAGTGTCGAGCATATCAGCAGGGCATTTTTTTGATTGAGATATTTGGGTATCATCACAATTCCAGTTAAATAACCCAGAAAGGTAAAGAACATGGTGAAAGATGGAAAATTTTTCGCATTACCTTCCAATGCCAGTCCCATCGTTCCCGCGTAATCGATAATCGTTGCCAGGGATATCATCTGGGAGCCAACATGGAAGAAAATTGCCAGAGCACCCAAAATCAACCAGGGATATTGGAAAATCGAAGTACGGGTATCAACCTGACCTGATGTACTCTTATTGACATCCTTAGCATCCAGTTCAGGCAGCATCGAATAACGGACAACTATGCCGAAAATAAAAAGGAAAACACCTAATATTAAATAAGGAGTCATCACCCCACGAATCAGCGTATCCAATGCTGTCTCCAGTTCTGCACCCGAAAACACACCCTCTTTGATTTGCTGCATCAGCACCTTGTCCGATTCCTTTATCACAACGGCAGCAAAAACCAGGTTGGCTATGATACCGGCCAATTTATTTCCAGTACCCACGATACTCAAACGTTTGGCAGCACTTTCACGGGGACCAATGATCGTGACGTAGGGATTGGCGGCCGATTGCAAAATCGCCAGTCCGATACCTAACATAAACAGACCTGCCAAAAATATCTCGTAGGTACGCCAGTAAGCAGCCGGGACAAACAACAGGGCACCAAAGGCCATAAACCACAACCCATACATGATGCCACGCTTGTAACCTACCTTATTCAACAAAAAGGACGAAGGAATAGCCATTACCAGATAGGCAATAAAAAATGCAAATGTAACCAGGTATGATTGTACAATGGTAAGTTCACAGGTTAGTTTGAAATAAGGAATTAAAATTGTATTGACCCAGGAAACCAACCCGAAGATAAAAAACAGGGTGGCCAGAATCAACATGGAAAAAAAACGGGTACGCTTTTCGTTTCCGACAGCGGGCGTGGTCATGTTCATGATAATTATATATTTAAAGGATATGAATAATTCTAACATCAACACCTATGTGTACAACAAACTCCCACACAGTATATCAACGATGCAAATGTAAAACTTGTAGAATTAATAAGATACCCTAAAAACGTAATACTATCTTCAAAAAGCGTTTTTTTTATCTAATCTGAAGAATTGCTGACGATATTCGTTTGGCGTGCAGTTTTTGTGTTTTTTAAAAATCCGGGAAATATTTTTACAATCATTAAATCCGGATTGCAACACGATGTCGAACAATGTTTTTTCAGTTGAAACCAACAAGTTAGCTACGTGTTCAATACGACATTGTATAATATACTGATAAATTGAAACTCCCATTTCTTCCTTGAATTTGATTTCCAGAATTCTTCGGGAGAGAGGGACTAAACCAACTAATTCATCAATTGATTTCAGTGTAATATAATTCTTCTCAATAAATTCCACCACCTTTTTTACGTGCACATTGTGTATAACAATTTTCTCTGTTGATCTCCTTGTTACGATTCGCAGTGGTTTAACTAAAATATTAAACGGCACATTTGTTTTCTCTTTCACCATCTGGTGAAGTAGTCTTGCCGCATCATATCCGCCTTTCTCAACATCAAGCAAAATAGAAGAAATAGGTGGATCTGATAAATTACAAATCATTTCATCATTATCCACACCCAGCAGAGCTATATCATCGGGAATTCTGATATTGTTTAATTTACAGATTTGTGATATCTGTAAAGCAAAAGTATCGTCACATGCAAAAATGGCAACCGGTTTTGGTAACGAAATCAACCATTTATCTAATTCATCATGGCTGGCTCCCCACTGCTCATCACTCAAACTTTCTGTCTCAAACATATAAAATTCACCTCCGTATTTTTCAACTTCTTTTCTAAATCCCAATGCTCGCTCCTGAGACCATATTACACCTTTATTCCCGTAAAAAGCAAAATGCCGGAATCTTTTCCTAATAAAATACTGAGCAGCCATTACCCCCGTCTCTTCATAACTGCCAGTTAGATTTGAGAAATAATCACTTCTTTCACGGTAATTCTGAAGTACTACCGGTATATTAAGATCTTTCAACAAAGTTTTGCCCTCGGTATCCCATTGGGCTATGATTGCATCAGCTTTCCATTCTTTTGCCCATTTAACAATGCCTTCTTTTCCATACAAGTCCTTGTAATATGATGGCAAGCGATAAAAAATCCAGTAACCGTATTCTTTTGAGTAGTCAATAACACCTTTAAGCAACCCACGGCTAAACTCACTTGAATAGTCAATCAACAATAGTACGCGTATCATAATTACTTGTATTTAACAATTTGAAGTTTCATAAAAACAGTAACATAAGTAATAATTACAAATGTATTATATTTTTTGTGATTTTCATGATTTTAATTAACAAACAATGTTTCATTGTAATCAAACAAGTCTTCTTAAGTAAAACTACATTTATGGCTCACATTTTTTTTATATCCTTAACACATAAATTTTATTTCATAATTTAACTTTGATATTCTGCGCTTTTTGAGGATAATAATACGAAAAAAATGGACAGTTATAACAAAAAAATATTGCATCTTTGACCTGTCATTTAAGAATCTGCTTAGTATTCGAATGCACAACAATCAATAGTTAGAAATATTCAATTCAAAAATAACCATAAAATGACAACCAGAAGAGATTTTTTAAAAAACCTGGCAACAGGAACAGCGGCATTATCTGTAGGAGGAATTATCCCCGGGATAAGCGCAAAAAGTTACAACAGTATAATAGGTGCAAATGAAAAATTCAGAATCGGAGTTATGGGCGTTAACTCAAGGGGATTTGCTCTCGCTAAGGGGTTTGCTTCAGAGAAAGATGCTGTTGTAACTCATATTTGTGATGTAGATTCAAGGGCACTAAAAAAAATGGTTGCTCAAATAAAGAAAATTGCCGGAAACGAACCTAAAACTTTTGTAGACATAAGACAAATGCTTACAGAAGACTTTGACATTCTCGTAATTGCAGCACCTGATCACTGGCATGCTCCTGCAGCTTTAATGGGAATGCAAGCCGGAAAACACATTTATCTTGAGAAACCAACCAGCCATAGTCCAGCTGAAAATGAGATACTTATACGTGCTGCTGCAAAATATGGCAAGGTTGTGCAAGTAGGTAATCAACGTAGATCGTGGACAAACCTGATTAAAGGGATGGATGAAATTAAAAACGGCATAATTGGTAATGTATATTATGGTAAAGGTTGGTATGCCAACAACCGACCTTCTATAGGCATTGGTAAAGTTGTTCCCGTACCTGAGTGGCTCAACTGGGACTTATGGCAGGGACCTGCACCCAGGGTTAAAGATTTCAAAGATAATTTCATTCACTACAACTGGCACTGGTTTTGGCACTGGGGAACTGGAGAGGCTTTAAATAATGGGACGCATTTTGTGGACATGCTACGTTGGGGTATGGAAGTAGACTACCCAACAAAAGTTTCATCTGTTGGTGGACGATACTTCCATCAGGATGACTGGGAAGCTCCAGATACCCAACTCATCGGTTTCGAATTTGGAAATGATAAATCATTCGTTTGGGAAGGACGTAGTTGTAATGGAAAATCAAACGAAGGTTATGGCGTTGGCGTAATATTCTATGGAGAAAAAGGCAGCATCGTAATGAGCGGTGGAAATGAATACAAAGTGTTTGACTTAAAAAGTAATTTAATCAAACATGTAACAAGTGAAGATGGTTTTCAAGAAGGAAATTTAATGGGGCCTGCTCAGTATCTGGACTCATTACATTTCCGCAACTTATTTGACGGCATCCGTACCGGGGCTAAATTAAACTCCGATCTACTAAATGGTTGTATCAGTACTCAACTGGTTCAATTGGGGAATATTTCTCAACGCGTGGGACGATCTCTCAATATAGACCCAACAACGGGAAGAATCATCAACGACAAGAAAGCAGAAAAACTATGGAGTCGGAGTTATGAAAAAGGATGGGAGATGAAGATCTGATTTTTTTATTTTCTTTACATTTACAAGAAAGCTGTCTCACCTGGACAGCTTTCTTGTTTGTTTAAATGCTCCTTTTCTTTTATCTTTGGCAATCAAAAAAAACTATACACATGAAAACAAACAGAAGAACCTTCCTCAAAACCGCCGGAAGCTTAGCGCTCTTCAGTGTGGTTCCGCGCCATGTCCTTGGTCGGGGATACATTGCACCAAGCGACCAGTTGACCAAAGGGGTTATCGGCGTGGGCAGCATGGGTAAATCGCATTTCAAATATGACGGTACCCGCGTAGTGGCCATTTGCGATGTCAATAAAAATCATTTGAAAGAAGCAACCGACCGGTTAAAGGAAAATGTAAGTCAGTACCACGATTTCAGGGATTTGTTACTCGATAAAAATGTAGATATCGTACACATCGCGACACCACCTCACTGGCATGGACTCATGGCTGTGGAGGCTGCCAAAGCCGGAAAGGATATTTTTTGCGAAAAACCCATGACCCGCACCATCGGCGAAGGAAAGAGAGTCGTGGAAGCCATGCAGCAATATGGTCGGGTATTCCGACTGAATACCTGGTTCCGGTTTAAAGACCCTTTCTACGGCTTGGGAACTCCGGTAAAACCGTTGAAAAAGCTGGTTCAAAGCGGATTGTTGGGTTGGCCGTTGAAGGTCACCATCAGCAAACATACCGGTTTCAACTGGAAATTCTTCTGGATAGGCAAAACAGACCTGGCTCCGCAACCCATACCCAAGGAACTGGATTACAACCTATGGCTCGGACCGGCTCCTTTCAAACCTTATAACGCCCACCGCACTGCCACTACTTTCCGTGGTTACTGGGATTATGATGGGGGCGGACTCGGTGATATGGGTCAGCATTACATCGACCCGGTACAATATATATTAGATAAAGACTATACCAGTCCGGTGAAAATCGAGGTGGATGCACCGCAACAGCATCCGGACGCAGTCGGGGTTTGGAATTCAATTACCTATACCTACGAGGACGGATGTCAGATTGTATTGTGGGGAGAAGATTACGGTGAACCCAATACGCCTTATATAGCTGGCCCTAAAGGAAATGTATACAAAAACTTCGTGTGCGACATTCCCGACTGGCAGCGCAAATTAGCGGATTATCCCGAACCGGCCGATCAAAACACCGATTTCCTGGAATGCATCAAAACGCGTCAGAAGTTCGCGTTGAATGAAATGAACGGACACCGTTCTTCAACCATTGTAAATTTGGGTGTTATCGCGTTGCGTCTGAACCGCACCCTGCACTTCAACCCGGTGACACAGGAATTCATCAACGACCCGGAAGCCAACCGCTTATTGGATCAACCCATGCGGGCACCGTGGAGTATATAAGCCCCATCAATAGCCTCCACATCAATAGCCACCACATTTATGTGGTGGTTCAAGAAAAATTAAATAACAAATCATCAATAGCCTCCACATTCATGTGGAGGTATAAAAAAATAAATTGATTAAAATGAAACGCATAATATTATTATTAAGCCTGTTTAGCCTGCTGATGCTTCAGCCATCCATGGCGCAACTACCCAAGAACAGGACAACCTCAACCGTTATTGCCGATGCCCTGAGTCAATTGCCGGCTTCAAACGGGAAAAAACTGAACCAGGTCATATCGGAACTGGTATTAACCGGCGAAGAAGGACTGTTGCAATTAGTCGGCATGCTAAACCCGCCCGAGGTGGGAAAGAATGCAACCGTAGAATTCGCCCTGAGCGGTTGGACGCACTTCGCTGCAACAGATGCAAAACTAAGGGAAATGACTGCCAATGCTTATCTGAAAGCCCTGGATATGACCCAAAACAAAGTCCACAAGGCCTTCATCATCCGTCAGCTCGGATTGGTCGGAGAAACAGAAAGTATTGAAAAATTAGTCAGTTACCTGACTGATGCTGAATTGGTAAACCCTGCTGCACAAGCTTTGGTTGCTATGGACATACCTGCTTCGAAAGGCGCTTTGCTCGATGCACTGCGTCAGGCTGTGCCGGAAACTGAACTGTCAATCATTAATGCGGTGGGACAAACTTTCAATCCCGATGCGGAACCCATCTTGCTGGAAAAACTAAAAAAATCAACTTCCGAAGAAAGTGACAAAGTCATACTTACCGCCATCAGCAAATGTGGTACAGCATTTTCACTGAAGTCAATGGAAGCAAAAGCAGCAGCTAAAAATTATCAGTATGAAAAATCAGGTGCGTTGGATGCTTATATCAACCTGGTTGAGAAGGTTGCTGAGAGAAAAGAGGATCGTACGGCTCAAAAAGCAGCTCAAAAACTTTTATCCAATGCAACTAAGAACAACAATTTTGAAGCAAGAGTCGCGGCATTGAACATATTGATGCAGATTTCCACTGTAGATAAAGCTTCTTTGGTAAAAAAAGCGGTCAGCGATAAAGACAAAGCTTACGTCAATCAGGCTTTAAGTCTGTATTTTAATCCCGATGAAAAAATATCCGACAACCTAGTAAAGATTCTTGCAAGAAAAGAACCGGCAACACAGGAAGTTATGTTATATTGGCTGGGAAATACCAAACAGGAAAAACAACTCCCGCTCATATTGTCCTATTTCAACAACGTAAATCCGGATTTGCGCACCGCGGCTATTCGTGCTGCATCCAACATCGGAGGTATCGAAGCTACAAAAGCCATATTGGAGTTATTAAAGACTGACGATACCCAAACATTAAAACTGGCTGAAAATGCACTCTTATCTTCAAAAGCTGAAGTCAGCTCAGGTGTAATGTCGGTATACGACCAAGCCAGTGAAGGAGGAAAACTGGTTGCACTGAACGTCCTGAGCAACCGGAAAGCTACGTTATATGCCGGTGCTGTTATGACTGAAATGGAAAAAGGAAGTCAGAAAGTACAACAAAAGAGTGCACAAATTCTGAAAACCGTGGTGACTGATAAAGAGTTGAACCCACTTTTTAGTTTGCTTGAAAAAGAAGGTCAGCCATACCTTTCCGATATCCAGCAAGCCATCACTACCGTTTTGTCGGCTCATCCTGCCGAAAAACAGTTAGTAATAATCAACAAACAGATGGCTGCTTCTCCGGCCCAACACCTGTATTATCCGCTGTTAATCAGTACCGGTTCAAGAGAGTCTTTAAACAACATTGCGGATGCTTACAAGCAGGGAACCGGCAAAAGCAAAGAAGCTGCTTTTAAAGCGCTTACAAGCTCTGCCGATTTTGAGACCATCTATTTATTAATGGACATCATCGGGGAAAATCCTCCGGCTGAAACAAAAACAGATGCTGTAAATGCCGTATTGAAATTAATCTCAAAATCAAACAAAACAGGCGAAGTTAAAACCATCTTCCTGCGCGAGTTAATGCCTTTTGCTCAGCAGAAAAAACAACAAACCGACATCATCAACCAATTGGGCAGGGCTGGTACTTTCCAGGGCATGCATTTCGTTGCTGCCTATCTGGATCATGCTGATTTGAAGGAAGCTGCCTGTCAGGCAATCATCAACATCGTACTCGACAAGCCACAAATGGCCGGCGCTCAAACAACACAAACCCTGCAAAAAGTGATGACGGCATTAGACAACCCCGATGCCGGTTATCAACGCGATGCCATTCAAAAGTACCTGAATGAAAATCCAACTGATGGTGGTTTCGTTGCCATGTTCGACGGAAAAAGTCTGAATGGTTGGAAAGGCTTGGTGGGTAACCCGCTTACCCGGGCGAAAATGACCCCGAACGAGCTGAAACAGGCACAGGAAAAAGCAGATAAAGAAGCAGCTGAAAACTGGATACCTGAAAACGGAACATTGTTATTCCCGGGTAAGGGAAACAATCTTTGTTCCGATAAGCAATACGGCGACTTCGAAATGTATGTCGACTGGAAACTCTATCCCGGACCCGAACCGGATGCCGGCATTTACCTGCGGGGCACACCTCAGGTACAGATTTGGGATACCGCCCGCGTAAAAGTCGGCGCCCAGGTGGGCTCAGGTGGATTATACAATAATAAAGTCAACCCAGGCAAACCGATGAAAGTTGCCGATTTAAAATTAGGAAGCTGGAATACATTCTATATTAAAATGATAGGCGAACGGGTAACGGTTTACCTCAATGGTGAGTTGGTGACCGACAATGTCATTTTGGAAAACTACTGGGACAGAAGTCAGCCGATTTTCCCATTGGAGCAAATAGAATTGCAGGCTCATGGCAGCAAGGTTGCTTACCGCGACATCTACATCCGCGAAATTGAACGTCCCGAGCCATTTAAGCTATCCGCTGAAGAAGCTAAAGAAGGTTTTGAAGTTCTGTTCGATGGCACCAGCATGCACAAGTGGACCGGTAACACCACCGACTATATCACCGAAGAGGGCAATATCGTATTGTATCCAAGCAGGCGTTTCGGTGGTAATCTCTACACCAAAGATGAATTTGATAATTTCGTTTTCCGGTTCGAGTTCCAGTTAACTCCGGGTGCCAACAACGGACTGGGTATTCGTACCCCGCTGGAAGGTGATGCAGCATATGTAGGTTTGGAATTGCAAATTCTCGATAACGACGCACCGATTTACAGCAAACTGAAAGAATATCAGTATCATGGTTCAGTATATGGTATCATCCCGGCCAAACGCGGTTACCTGAAACCCAACGGCGAATGGAACTATCAGGAAGTCATAGCCAATGGTGACAACATCAAAATCACCCTGAACGGTACTGTTATCCTCGAAGGAAATTTGAAAGAAGCCACCCAAAACGGCACCCTGGATAAAAAAGATCATCCGGGATTATTTAATAAATCAGGACATATCGCTTTCCTGGGACATGGCTCAGAGGTGAAGTTCAGGAATATCAGGGTGAAGAGGTTGTAAACTGATTTTTTGAATTACGACGTTTTTTTAATGCAGAAAGGTCGTGGGTTTTTATTCGTAGAGACAGGGCATGCCCTGTCTCTACGTTTTTACACATTTAAATCCATCATTAATATGGAATTGTTAGCTTCTGAACAGCATTAACATTTAAATATTTTCTAAGATAAAGATGCACCTGTCTCAGCTCCTTTGTATTATACGCTTTAACTGCCTGTCTGACCATACCGGTTGCTTTTGGCATGAGTTTATTAACTTCTGTCAGACTTTCAAAGGTCCATTGTTTTTGTCCTGATAAATAAGGAGTAAGAAAATCAAATGCCAGACGCATGTTGCTGCCATTATCGGCTTTGAAATGCCACAAATCCATACCGACAACTTCTGCACAGCCAGCCAACGCGCAAAATGCTTCTAACCCGAACAGGGAATACAAGAATGATTGATTTCTTTTGATTTCATGGGGAAACGATCCATCAGGATAATCATCTCTGTTTATCGATATTTGTTCAGCCAACTGTTTTTTTGCGGTCTCTATGGTTTGTTTTGCCAACGCGATATTGCCGGTATATATGGCTCCAGCGGCAATTTGCGCCGAGTACCAGGAGCCCATGTTATTGGGTGACCGACTGATTTCGAGTCCGAATTTACTGGTCTGCAACCAACTGATATACAAGTCAAACCAATTTCTAAACGCCTCATCATCAGCTTCAGACCAGCTTTCGGACAATCTCAGCAACTGAATATAATCAAGAAAATTTACTAATTGGGCTCCGAATATGATTCCGATTGCCATGCCGTTGTACACACCGGGCAACGCTGCTGCGCATTCGAAATTAGGATTCATCCGTGTATGCTCATCCAGGAACCAAACACGTGTCAATGTTGCAGCCTTTGCTGCGTATTTCTCATCTTCAGTATAAAACCAGGCTAAGGACAAGGTGTTAATACGTGCTACTGTTTGTTCATACCGATACAAATCATACTTATCTGTTCTGGCTTCCGGATTGGTTACGCCATCTTTGCGGATATATGGCATGCCATCCTTAGTCTTCGGATTGGGAAAGGCATATTTCCCGATGGTAAAAAAATCATGGGGATTACCAGTCGGGGGGATATCGCCATCTGTTACCTTCAGCGGGGCTAAATCTAAGATACTGTCTGCCTCCTGAATCAGTTTGAAATAAGCGCTTTTCACATCAGCTTTTCCCCTCTTTATTTGCTTCTTAATCTGCATCAGATCGGCACAATCCAGGTTAAAAACCAGAACCCGTTTCATTGACTTTGCCTGTATTCCATTGAATAATAAGGCACATATCAACATTAAACACAATAATCCCGATTTTCTGCTTTTATACATTATCATGATGCATGGAAATTAATCTGTTTGAATCAAGGCAATCGATTTACTTAAATTCTTCTTGCTTTTTCTTGTAAAAATGCTGAAGCACAAAAAATGCTTTTTTCCTGATTCCCCAGTTTGAAATGAGTCCTTTACGGTTGAAATAGTCCTGAATACCCGGCAATTGTCGGCGAGAAGACCTAAAATCAACTAATATCCAAGGTGTTACACCCGAGAATCCTTCAATCTTATCCAGCATACTCAGATTCTGACGATACAGTTCTTCCAGGTATTCTTCAGTCCAGCGTTCTCCTTTGTCCCCGTGTTTACCTTGTAAAGCTCCCCCTCCGAATTCTGAAATAATTACCGGCTTGTCATAAGGTATCCTCCAGATCATATTAGCCGCTTCTTCCGGTGTATTCCGATACCAACCGATATACTGATTAAAGCTGATAACATCAACATGTTCACTCATATTGTCTTTCAACCTGTTCATATTATTGGTAGAGAATGTTACTTCCATGGCCATACTAATCAAACGACTACTGTCCTGCGAACGGGCAAAAGCTGCCAACCGACTTAGAAAAGCATCTCTGGAACTACCATGTGGCGTTTCGTTTGCGATGGACCAGATGACTACAGCTGCACGGTTTTTATCTCTGTATATCATATCACGTAACTGTTTCTCTGCATTACGGTATGTATCTTCATTTTCCCAGGATATAGTCCAGTACACAGGGATCTCTGACCAAACCATCAAACCAAGTTCCTCAGCTACCCTCACCATGTGTTCATTGTGTGGGTAATGCGCCAAACGAACAAAATTACATCCCAATTCCTTTGCCCATCCGAGTAGCGTAACTGCATCTTCCCTCGACCAGGCTCGTCCCTGCCGAAACGGGGCTTCCTCGTGTATGCTGATGCCTCTTAAAAATGTATGTTTACCATTCAGCAAAATCTTTTTCCCCTGTGTTTCGATGGATCTGAAACCAATCCGATCGGTAATCGTTTCATCATCTTTACTGATGATAATATCATAAAGTTTGGGGTTTTCCGGCGACCAAAGTTCCGGTTTTACTTTTTTAATATCAAATACAATTTGGCCATTCGCATCCGAGCTAAACTGCTTCTTAATTTTTAACTCCGGAATTTCCAGGGTTAAGGTCTGACCAGCTACCGGCTTGTTTAACTTAATCATACCGGCAATTTCCTGGTGGTTGTTTTTGTTTAACTGAACCAAATAATCTTCAATATAAGTTTCAGGTAATGCTGCTACAAATACATCCCGGGTAATTCCACCATAATTCCACCAATCGGTATTTACAGTGGGGACAGCATCGCGGTGACGGGTATTGTCAGCTTTCACGATCACGAAATTATTACCATCCTCCACGAAATCAGTAATATCAAAATTGAATGGCGTAAATCCTCCCACATGTTCACCGACTTTCTTGCCGTTAACATAAACTTTTGATTCGTAATTGATGGCTCCAAAGTACAGGATGTATTTTACACCTTCCTTCTTGTTGATTTTAAAATCCTTTTTGAACCAGACAGTTCCTTCATAGAAAAACAAATTAGGATCTTTTGAATTCCAATCCGAAGGAATATCCATCGTGGGTGATGTGTCAAAATTATACTCAACAAGATCCGAAGGTTCTTCAGCTTTTCGATTCAGGAAAAACCCTCTTCTGCTTGGTTCTAAGCGATAATCATAATATCCATTTTCGAGCGGATCAATGATGTAATTCCATTTTCCATTCAAACAAATGCTGTTTCTGGAATAGATATTTGACACCAATGGGATTTCATTTGATGACACAGGAACTGCAAAAACCAGCAAGAGAAAAAAGACAAGCAATTGTTTCATGGTAGGCGATAAATAATGATTCATAACTCAAATAATTACATCTTAATAAATTTTGTTGTTGTATCCTTCGTTTTCAGCATATAGAGTCCGGCCGGCAAATGGGAAACTGCAATTTGCTGACTTGCCGCGGGGTGAAGTGTCACACTGGTAATTACCATTGCGCAACTGTCGTATATCATGGCAGTTTGCTCTTGATTCACATGGTGTACCTGAAGGAAGTCACCAACCGGCTGTGGAAATACGGTTATCCGGGATGTATTTAACTCCCTGTTATCCGTTGCACTATTGAGTGCTTCATGTAACAAGGGGTCATCCGGTATCCTGTCTTTATATAAGCTGAAATCATCCCAATATAATTCCAACGGATGGTTTCGCGATTTCATAAAATTGGCAATTTCCTTGTTGGTATACAATTTCATCGGATGCCAGTTGGTTAAACCATCTGAATTTAAATCATCAGGATGATGCGTGGCTATTCTTTCATTAAAAATAAGCACTCTCTCTCCTCTTTCCGGGGTGACAGCCATGTAAAAATGACCGGGATCTTTATTTTCCACCGCAATTTTGTTCCCATCCTGATAATAATACTCCACCGTCAGCCAGGTATCAAAAGGAATGCTGAAATCTTGATTCGCTTTGCTCTCCAACCGGGTAGCTATATATTGCGAATTATCATTGATGGTATATTTATCTGTACTGAAATGAAAATAGAACGGATTATCAGCACCTATTTCATGACCCATACCAACCGACAAGCGTAATGGATTTTTCGCACCACCCCAGGCGTTGTTATTCCAAAACTCTGCCAACGTGAACCAGGAAATTTTAGCCTGATATTCTTTCAATATATTCATGCAAGCAGACGGGAAATACAGTTTTACAGATTGGTACATCTTGTAAATTCCTGGTTTTCCACCACTCACAATAGCCTGTATCCTTGATTTGGAAGGCACTCCGGTGGAAGTTGTAACATTAGGTTCGTAAATGGCAAAATACAAAGCAGTATTATCCGGATTAGCTGGGTCGGCTACTAACCTGGCCTTGCGTTTCAGGCTGTCGCCTCCTTCATATTGAATCTGAAATCTTCCGAGATAAGGATATCTTTCTGATGCTGATTCGCTACCAAACTTTGTCCAGTTGTTATTACCTTCAAAAGTATGGTCAACACCAGAAATTTCTTCATATTGTGAATCACTAAACACCCATTGCGTATTTCCTTCGAAACCTGAATTGAATAGCAAAACGCCTTCATCAGTAATATTTTGTGGTGACTGGGCAAACAATAATGTGGCCAATGAAAATAATAATATCAAAGGCAAACTACATAACCTGATAATATTTTCTTTAACCAACACCATCTTTTTTATACCTACTCATCTTATTAAATACTGAATTCCCGCACCATCACTTAAACCCCGATTTAAATATTATTGGGCTGAGTTATGATTTAATTTGCAGTTAATTTATTAACAAGTTCCTGATCTTCCGGGATTTTATCTGTATAGAGCACAAAGTCATCCCAAAAGATCTCGAGAGGCTGACCACGATCCTGCATAAAATAACCTATTTCCTTATAGGTATACATTTTCATGGGTTGCCAGTTGGTCAAACCATCTGATTCATTATCGGCAGGGTGATGGGTTGCCATTCTTTCATTGAACAGGACAACTTTTTCACCGCCATCAGGCGTAATTGCCATATAAAAATGACCGGCCTTTTTATCTTCGTTGGCTATTTCATTTCCATCTCTGATGTAGTATTCAAGTGTCATCCAGTTATCAAAAGGAATTACAAAATCACGATTGTAGAATTGTTTAATCCTTGTAGATTCATAATCAGTTACCTGATAGTTTTCATCGAGCACAGGAACAAATGTATCGGCACTCATTGTGAAAAAGAATGGGTTTTCGGCACCTTCATCATGACCGATATTTACACTCACACGAAACACATATTTGTCATCCTGTTTGTTCGTCGGTCTGTCGTTCCATAATTCAGCAACAGTGAACCAGGTATAACTGGCTGGGTAATATTTCAGCACATCCATACTCCGGCTTGGGAACATAACCTTCACTTTCTGATAGAGATTATATATCGCGGGACGAACAGCTCCAACCTGTGCTTCAATTCTACATTTTTGAGGCATTTCGGTATCAACATCAATTACATTTGGGCTATAAATTGCAAAATACAAGGCTGTATTATCAGGATTTAGCGGGTCTGCTACCAAACGGGCTTTACGCGAAGTTACATCACCGCCTTCATAATACACAGTAAACTGGCCGAGCTGAGGATATCTGTTGTTGGCATTTGTTGTACAAAACTTATCCCAGTTATTGGGAGGTAACACGCTATCATCAGTTCCTGTTATTCTTTCATTCTGACTCGTTCCTTCTGTAACTACCCATCGGCTATCTCCTTCGAAACCCGAGTTAAACAACATTTTTTCATTGATTTTTTTTTCTTCTATTTTTGGATCACAGGAAAAGAACATCACGATAAGAAACGGTAAAATGATAATAAAAGATTTCTTCATATGCTATGTTTTTTTATTTTTTTATATTTAATAAGCGCTTCCAGAAAATAATAATCTGCATAAGTCAAAGGCACATCAACCTCTGAATTTTCAGGCATACTGCCTACCGAATGTTTTAATATGAAATTCCCATTTGTGCCGGGATCAGCGAGATATTCGGGTGTACAAAGCGTTAAAAGCTGGGTTGTTGCAACTGAAAGATATGCTTTCGATTTACGACCTTTTGTCATCTGACTTAACTCGATAAAAGCTGAGGCCATGATGGCTCCTGCTGATGCATCTCTTTTTGCATGGGGAATATCCGGTGCATTAAAGTCCCAATAAGGAATTTTATCTTTCGGTAAATTGGGATGGTTCAGGATAAAACCGGCAATATTTTCCGCATGTTTTAAATAAAGTATTTCACCGGATTCCCTGTACATCATCACATATCCATACAAAGCCCATGCTTGTCCTCTTGACCAAGTGGATTCATCGGCATAACCCTGTCGCGTTTGCTTCTTCTCCGGCAAACCGGTAGCCGGATCATAAGACACAACATGCCAGGTACTGTAATCGGGACGGAAATGATGTTCCATTGTTTTATCGGCATGTGATCGTGCTATATTAGCATATTTCGTACAGTCCGAATGTTTCGATGCCCATTCTAACAACTCCAGGTTCATCATGTTATCAATGATAACCGGATAATTCCATACTTTTTTGTTCCAGTCCCACGAACGAATTAATCCGGTTGCAGATCTGAAACGGGTTGATAGCGACTCTGCACCCTGAAACAACACCTTCTTGTAATGCTCATTTCCGGTTAGTCTGTATCCGTTACCAAAACTACAATTCAACATGAAACCCACATCATGATCACCTTTGTTTAATTTTTCCTTTTCTACCCTTGAGGTATATTCTTCAGCATATTTTTTTGCTTCCGGGTTTCCGGTTGCTTCAAAAACAAACCAAAGTACTCCAGGGAAGAAACCGCTTGTCCACCAGGCAGAATGTGAGGTTATTAAATTTTGATGCTGGTCTATCGTTCTGGGAAGTTTATCTTTTTGTAATTCCAGCATCCTGGCCATCATCAATGCTTGATGCTCAGATACTGATATCGCATTGCTAATTGCCGCGTTGATATCCTGACGTGCGACATCGACAGTCCGACATGAATTCAACAATAAAACTGTTGTAAAAAATATACTTACAAAAAATTTCCTCATTAATAACTCTATGATTCCGGGAGATTAAACCAAATAGACAAGCTGATCAACTCATTGCATTACATCACAACCAATCTAAGACTTTTAATAACTTCATGCTTTGATTTGACCGATATAATATAAACACCCTGCTTATCAGGCATAACAATACGGGTAATGGGATTTGTAAGCACAACTGAACTAATCCCGATGCCGGACAAGTTGTACATTTCAACAACTGCATGTTGCAATATCTCCTGTTCAAAATCCGCCTCAATGGTTACTGTTTGGTTAGCTTTTGCCGGAAGTGGATACACCTTCAATTTCAATGAATTACCTACATTATTAGCAACTGTGGTAATATCATATCCGGTTATAGCCTGCACAACACGGGGGTCATTTAATTCATCGGCATCATTAAAAATCCCAAAACTTGATTTATATCCCCACAAACAATGAGGGATGTTTAGTTCGTCAAAAACCTGCACAACATCCTGGAAATACCTGACTTTTATATCTTTATCATTATACGCCTTCTCATACTCATTATTTGCACCGTACTCTCCGCAGCGAATGCGGACATTATTAGTCGTTGCGAAATCCAACAAAGGCTGCAACCTTGTTTTTTGCGTCTCAACAGTGAAATTTCCTGAGTGCGGCTGAATTTGATCTCTTTCCTGTTGAGTTAATTCAGCAAGTGCTTCCGTTGTAAAAATCTGACCCGGGTAATTTAACCTCACAAAAATCCCTTTTAACCCTCCAACATTGTAATGAGACAATGCCGAGGGGGCATAAAAATGGACACTGACCACCAGATTTTTCTTATCGGCCGGTAGTGAAAGATATGGAAGTTTCGATATATCATTATTTCCGTTGGGTCCCAGGATTATGATTCGTTCTTGTTCCCTTTCCCTGATTTTGCTAATCATGGAATTTGCAAAGGAATTCCAGATTGTATTGGATGAGAAATTGGGTTCATTAAAAATCTCATAGGCAAGTGTTTCGTTTGGATAATGTCCAAACGCCAAAGACAGGTCATTCCAGACATTCACAATTTTGTTTCTCTCAGCCACTCCGGTTGCATTATCTCCGCCGATGGTTGATTTTGCAACGCGGGGAATATGGTAATTAAGTGCTACCGTAACACCGGCTTCCTGACACCAGCCGATAAAGTTGTGCACCAACCTGAAACTAACTGTATCTCTTACGATTGGACTAATGGATTTATACAGTATTTTTTCGGAGAAAGGCAATCTGAAGTGATTGAAACCCAATCTAATAAGTTCATCAAAATGTGATTTGGTAAAATAATCAGCCACCTCGCTGCCATCGCTTGCTGAGGTGTATACAATCCAGGTGCTGATGTTGATACCTTTATGCATATTATAGGTTGTCTGACCGGGTTCTGCCTTGTTTATGGCATGAGTTACCTTTACAGCACAAAGTAAAAAACACAAAAAAACAATATTTAATAAGGAGTATTTCATGTTGATCATTTATTTCCCGGGTCAAAAAGATATACTGATGATTAAGATTATTTTGTTTATCGATAACCTAAAAACATCTGATTTATTTTAAATTGAGGGTTGACACATCAGGATGAAATTAGGATTCATCCTGATGTGTTTTGTGTTTTTATTGTTTGATAAAGCGGTGGGTTCCATTTCCAATTTTCACCAGGTATAAACCTGACGGGAAATGTTTTACCGGGATGGTGTATGTTTCTCCGTTCTCAACACGAATTGTTTGAACGGCAACTCCATTGCTGTTATAGATAACTCCGACACCCGACTCTTCCACATCATTCAGGCGGATTTGATAAGAAGTTACAGCAGGATATAGTTTGAACATAGGTTTAGATAACCCGTGAACTGATGTCACACCAATTTGTTTCATCAAGTTCCAGGGTGCTACATTAAAGGTAGCTACAGCCTCAGCATTGGGAACCTGGACGGAAATGGTCGATAAATCAAGATTTTTAAACGTATGATTTGATTCAGACACATCCACTGCCGGTGGTGCATAATCTTTGAATATCAGTGTTGTTAAAGAAGCACAATCAGCAAAAGCCTGAGAACCTATCTGTTGAATTAATGAAGGAAAAGAAATTTCACTGATATCTGAACCCCTGAATGCTCCTGAACCAATCGTATTCACACCGGCAGGAATATCCTTAAAAGTCACCTTGGTTGAATCAAAACAATAACTACCAATTGAAGGAGTAATACCCCATGGAAGCGACGAAAGCACCAATTTCTTATTACGTTGAAACACATGTGTACCCATGGTTGTAAGCGCAGCCGGCAATCTGGGCAATTCGAGCACCTGACAATCAGCAAATGAGCCTGTTCCAAGTTTCGTAATACCATCAGAAAGATTAATTTCTTTGAGTTTTTTACAAAGTCGAAATGCCCTGTCTCCTATTTCAGTAATATCATTCGGCAGTATTACTTTCTCAACAACCATAGAATTAAAGACTCCTCCTGAGCCTTGTGGTGGGATTCTTCCGTTAGCGAACCTGGCCCCGGAGAAGTCCATTGTTTTTACGTTCACAAGTTTTGTCCTGACAGCTAAGCAATGATTGATGCCTATCTCAACATCTCCAGTAACAGTCAGATGCGTAATGTCAGCCGCTGTTTTCCCAATTGTGGTACAAGCTGCATCAATATCTGCTTCTGCTGTAGCCTGTGTTCCCTGTTGAGAACTAAATTGAACCGTTACATACACTTCCTGAGCCATTATTCCTGTGATAAACAGCAACAACATACCAATTAAAATTGTACACTTCTTCATGATGATTAAATTTAAATGTATTATTAGATTATTTTTTCAGCATCTTATGAAATATCCATATCTTCTGACATTCAATATCTCAGAAAAAATAAGACACATAATAGCCTGAAAATTCAGACCAATCTATTTCTTCTACTAAAGTAGATGCCAAAATACAAAATCAGGGTGATTTATCTTCAGATTTTAACAAAATTATCTTGTTAAATCTTTACCAATCTCATTCTTTTCCCATCAACGTGAATGAGATATACACCAACGGGGAATGAAGAGATATCAATTTTTTTGTCATACGTTTCTTTCACTAATGCTCCCTGAACGTTGTATACTTTCACTTCGGGGTTCTCATTACCTGTATTTTCTATGTTTACATAACGGGTAGCCGGGTTAGGGTACAATCTGATTTTTGCTTCCATTTCATCTTTTCTGTCTGTATTGCTTTCATTAATAAATTTCACATAAGCTAATGAGTAGCTCGTGCTCCCACCCAATACTTTATCGTAAAGGGGACTATACATTTTCGCGTTGATTGTTTTCTGATCGACATCTATATCCAGCAGCCTGATGTATGCTCCACCATAATCACTACATTGATAATCCTGTAACATCTGATATATTTTGTTCCCTTGTGTACCCATATCTGTCCTTGATGCAGAAGAGCAAACATGTCCGCTAAGCACCATCAATACATTCTTGTGTGGTTTTATATAATTATCAAATATCGTTTTAACATTCATATCGCCATAGCCAGCATTTCCATTATATATTATACCTGTAGATGTGAGATGATAGTGTGTGAGAATAATTGCGTTATGTGCAGGGAATTGCCCTAACACGTCACTCATCCACTCAGCAGCTCCTTGTCGGGCACAGAATTCCAATGTAACAACCAGCCACTTTACCCCCCCTGCCTCGAAAGTATAATAGGCATTATCACTTTTGCCTTCTTCATATCTTCCTTTTTGTAATGGAAATCTTTCCACCGGAAAGTATTGATTAAATTTTGTTGTCTTACGTAAATTTTCATTTACATCGCCCGGAGCTGCGCTGCCACTGTTCTCGCCTACTGCTTCCGTATCGTGATTTCCTAATGTAACTGCATACGGTATTTGGGCATCATCCAGCATTTTCATTCCATTCGATGCCACAATCCAATGATTATGATTATCAAAATTAACCAAATCACCTACATGCAGCACTATTGGCGCATTTAAAGAATCACATTTATCAACTAACCAATTCATCTGGGCAAGAAAATATTCATTTTTAAATGCGACCGACTCTTGGGTATCCGGCAAGACAGGGATCGTAAATTTCTGAGAGACAACCACCTGAAAGATTGAAATAAAAATAAAACTGAGTAATACTGTCCTTACTGTAAGTAATAAATTATTTTTCATTTATTTCAAATTTAAACGTTTAATTTGAAGCAAGAATATTTACCTTTTTATAAACTTGAAAGTGATTTCATCTGTTTTGATCCAATACAGACCAACAGGGAAGCCCGCGAATGAGACAGACTGATTTTCTACCGGATCAAGAACTAAAGTTTTCACGATTTGTCCGTATATATTAAATATGTATGCCTTTAGTTGGTGTTCAACACCTTTTATATAAATATCATTTTCTACTACTGAAGGATACATTTCAATTGTTGAAGTTTTTTTTTCAGGTATAGCCGTATTGGTTTTATTCAGGTGTTTCTTTACAAACGATTTCACCTCAGCAGCATGACTAACAGCATCTCCATTCCCGACAGAAAGTGTGTACGAGTGAGGCGCACCGGTTAATTGATAATGTGTAATTTCATTAATCGGGTGATCATAATAATACTTTTTAATAGAAACATTTTTATTGGTGCCCAGATTTGTGATTTCCGGAGGTGACACCGTGTTATTCTTTCTCGACCAATAATTGAGTACTTTTTCTTTGCCAATTCCGTTGGTCATTTGTATCATGCCGTTGTATTTACCGGAACCTGTATAAAAAACAACTTCGTCTGTTGTACTGTGGAAATCGAGTATCGGCAATGAAACTGCAACATTGGCTGTATCCAGATTCAACCCCATGGTACCCACAACATTGATTAATCCTGATAATTCATTTCCATGTTTAAGTGCATAAGCATACGACATGTATCCACCCATTGATATTCCACCGATAAATGTATTGTTGATATTTGCCTCGTGTTCCACAGCAACCTGCTGTATCAGATTACGAATAAAAGCGACATCATCAACATTCCGATTCAGGGTTTGCTTGATAAGAGATACATCAACATACAAAACTTTTCCCCAGACCGCCGTTAAATCATAGCCAATCAGATTCGCTGTTGTTTGCAAGGTCTGATCTTCTTCCGGCAATGCCTGTGGTGAAATTATAATTAAATTATGCTCATCAGCCGCTTGTTTAAACCCGTACATCTGATAGGCATTTTCCATTTTCCCTCCGAAACCATGACAAGTTACCAGAATACCATCAGGTTTCCTATGCGCATTGTTTTGTGGCTTGTATAATAAATACTTACGATTTCTTCCGGCATAGGTAGTTGTAAAGGTTGTCGGGTTCTGAAAAGGCTCTGCTCCAACCATTTGATCCCATGGAGCAATATTGTAAGCTTCCGTTGCTACTTCAGGAACCTGTAAGGTAATAACCGGAAGACTAACCCCTTTAAAGCTGTGATTATCATCAGTCAGGTCTACTGTCGGCGGAATCGTGTCATTGAAAACAATATTCGTTAATTTGCAATTTTCAAATACTTTTGCCCTTAATGATTTAAATCCTACCGGAAAAGTCATGTTGGTAATAGCCGATTTTGAAAATGCACTGTTACCAATATCCGTAATGGCATAAGGAATAGAACTCAATGCTACTTTGGTTCCACTGAATGAGTTATTTGCCAACACACCCGGCAGGTACTTTCCACTCAAATCAACTGCACCGCTCAACTCATCGGGCAGTTTGGTGAAATTTAGTTTCGTACAATTCTGAAAGGCATTAAAGCCCAATGTTATGATACCCGATGGCAGTTCGTTGTTTGCCTCTAACGCCGCACATCCTACGAAAGCACCGATACCAATAAACCGAAGTGTTTCAGGAAAATTAATGGTTCTCAGGCTGGTGCAATTTCTGAAACCTCTGTCTCCTATCGCTTTCAGGGTTGCCGGTAAAACTACCGTTTCCATCTTCATACCATTAAATGCGCCTGTTGTACCACTGCGTGGAATTGAATCATTATCAAAATGTGCAGCTGATAAATCCAGTATTTTCAGTGTTGTTGTATTAAATACGGTACCGATTCCGGCACAATCATCATAATTCAAATTAGCAGTTCCGGCAATAGCAAGTTCAGTAACTGCAGATGCAGATGTTGTTCCGAGAGCGGCTGTTATCGCTGCTGAAACTTGTCCGGTCTCTGTGTGATTCACAGTTAATTTAACCTGGCCGGTTGCTTCAAAACAACAAAATAACAGACACAGTAAAAAAAGTGTAGATTGTTTCATAATAAGGGATACTTGAACAGATTTAAGGACAAAAAACAGGAAGTTCTCAACATATAAATCCAAAGAACTTCCTGTTTAGAAATCAGACAAATTAATTTTTAATAAATTTCAAGGTTGACTGGTTGGTTTTCAGGAAATAAAACCCTTTAGCCAAATTGACAACTGAAATTGTATTTTCAGATTGATTTGCGTGTAATTTAACACGACACACCAACTTACCATTTGTATTATAAATATATGCTTCGGTATCCTGAGCAACACTTCCAAAGCGCAAAACATCTGTTACCATAGCTGATTTCAAATTTACTGGTGTTACATTACTTTGTTCAATTGATGTAGATACACAGGTTTTCATATCACTCCAGGGAGACACATCAAAACCGGTTGAACCAGAGGGGTAGCATAGTTCAACATTAGATAGCGTAACACCCAAGAATGTGTCATTCGTTCCGTCATTAACAACTGTTGGAGCAGTTGTACCATTAAATTGCAAATAAGTTAATGCACAATTTTCAAATATTTTATTTCCAAAACTCACTAATGTGGCTGGAAATGTCATCTCCGTGATGCCTGTATTCAAAAAAACACCCTGACTAGGAAATGCGGTTACTCCTGATGGAATAGTTGTGATAACAAATTTCGGGCAGTTTCTGAACACTTGTAGCCCCAATGTAGTTAAACTGGCGGGTAACTCACCACCAATATTAATTAATTCAGGACAATCTGCAAATGCATAATCTCTGATTTCAGTTATCGCAGTAGGCAAAACAACGTTTTTCAAATAAGAACATTTGAAGAATGCTCTTTTGCGAATCTGGGTTGTTGTAGGTGGTAGAATAATTGTTTCTCCTTTGAAATTTGTTGAAGTTCCAGCAAACACATAACCACTACCTGTATCGGGAGTCGCATTCTGATAAAATTTTGTACCCGACAAATCCAAAGTTTTGAAAGTAGTTGTAATAAACATATCTCCAACTGCCCTACAATCAGTTAAGTTGAAATAAATTTCTGCCTCCAAATTACTGGTAACAACTAATTTCTCTACCTGTTCTACAGTAAGCCCCGCAACAGTAAGCGCATCATTAATTTCTGTTTGAATTGCTCCATTTGCAGTATGCGTAACATTCAGTACCACTTCTTGTGCCATTCCGGCAGTAAGAAATAAAACAAAAAAACTAACTAAAGCTGTAATTCTTTTCATAATAAATAATTTTAAAAGTTGAATATAAATGTGTAAATAAATAGCTGATTATTCTGATTTTAAACTAATACTTCCATCAGCCTGATATACATAACTAAATGTAATTGTCCCCTGATTTTCGTCAAATTTGTCTGTAAATCCGGTTAAATAGAGTTTCACATATTTTCCGTTGGCAGTTTTCAGCACGAAAACTTTTTGGTAAAACACGGTATATTGCAATACATCCGGACTGAAAATTGTCCATGCACTCATTGTTTTACTATAACTTCCTTTATAGAATGCCACAGGAGTAACACCTGTGATAATACCTTGTTTTCCATAATCTTCGCTGATAGCGTCCAATACGTAACCAGTCTCAGGAGCCAATGTCAAGACATTAAAAGTAATATCCCGACCTCCAACGTAAGTCGGAGCACCTGTACCCATTTCTATCACACCTCCCATGCCGGTGCCGGAAGTACCACTGTTAGTTTTAATATAACCTTTATGGAAAGCAATATCCCAGTCAGTACGAACAGCCCACAAAGCATCGTCAGCCAGTGTGGTTGCACCAGTACCGACCACAGTATCGGTTTCAAAAGAAAAATAGACCCACTGTCCCCATTCAGTTGCAGAGACTGTTTTCGTTTTAACTTCATTGATTTTGTGTACTCCATCTTCCGGAAGCGGCTCACCACATGAAGTAATCATAAGCGCCGGTATTACCAGCAAGGGCATCAAAAATTTTTTCATTGCATTATAAATCATTGGTTGTTAATTATTTTAATTTATATTTCTCTTTGTTATTTTGTAAGGGCATCCACTACACGTTGATCTTTAACACTACCATCTTCATTGTAAATGCCGAAAGTTGCTTTATATCCCCATACCGAATAGGGTATTTTATTTTCTTTGAAAATGGCGACCATGTCCTGAAACCAACGCATTTGTAAATCCAGATTCGGGTATTTATAGTTTGACCCGAACTCACCACAATGAATTCTCACCCCGGCATCTTTGGCAATTTGAATAACTTCCTTCATGCGATTGAAAAGGGTTTCCTTATTATAAGTGCCATTATAGGATTTTACCTTTTCCTGGTCTGATGCGCTTAATTTATTCATTGCAGTATTTGACACCAACAAACCCGGATAAGTCAATTCAACATCAATATCTCTCATACTTGTAAAATCTGCCTGATAATGTGTGAGCAGCGAAGGATGATAGAAGTGAAAACTCAGCATAATATTGGAATCGTTGGCCGGTATATCTAACTTGCTGAAATTGGCGACTGAGTTCGCATTATTCGATCCTAACAATATAATCCTTTCAGGCTGTGTTTCCCTTATTTTATTGATAGCCCTTCCGGCCAGGTCGCTCCAGGCCTTAAAACTATCTGACGCAGGTTCGTTTAAAATTTCAAGTGCCAGCAGGTCATTAGGATATTGTTCCAGTTCAGCTGCCAATTTGTCCCACAAGGCCACAAATTCGTCTTGTTTAGCCAGAGAACCAAATAATGTATTGCTCGAAGGCGTGGAGAAATTATGTGAATATGTATCGTGCAAATCAAATATTACCCGCATACCGGCTTCTTCACACCAGGCAATCACATTGTGCACTATTTCCCATTTCGCTTCATTCTTAGCACCGGTACTGCTATACAATTGTTTCTCTGAAACCGGTAAGCGAATGTGATCAAAACCCATTGAATCCAGGCGCTGAAGATCTGCTTTGGTGAAATAATCGAGTTGTGCCTGTCCTGTTAAACTGGTTTGCGAAAGCCATGCGCTGATGTTGATCCCTTTTTGAATATCAAACACGACTACTTCCTTTTGAATATCATCCGGTTCTTCAGGTGTGCAGTTGATAAATGCTACCGATATCATGATTATCAGAGCAAGGTATTTCAGCATATTTTTTTTAAACATTTTCATTCATCACATTTTTTATTGTATCCTAATATCTCATTAATTACCACACAGGACTGCTCGTAGATATTGGAAATCTCTTTCATTTGTTCTTTGATTTTCTGTTTTGATTTCGACTCATCAAGTCTGATCTCACGGAGCCGATTACTAATTTGTACTCCTTTTGTTTCTTCAATTTCAAAAATCCAGTCGGAAAACTTCAAATCATAATACATCTGTCCCTTGGAAGTATCTTCAGGTTGACGAAGATACATGAACGGGACTCCATTAGCAGCAGCAATAATGGGAGAATGACAATCGAAACTAACCACACCGGCTGAACGGGCATAAGTTGAAGCCGCCTCATCAGTCATCCAGTATCCACGTCTTACCACAAAGGCTTTTACATCTTCAGGCAGTGGATCATACAGCAATTCATCAATAATATCAACCTGATAGGTCATTTCAGGACACAAAAGCACCTTGTTTCCTGTTTCCCGTACCCAGTCGATGATTGCTTCGCGCAATTTCATGTGATCTTCCTCTTTACGCAGATTGTTATAATCTTCCACTTCCTTGATTCTTTTTTCACTCCAGGAACTTCTTTTGATGAGGAAGTATGGCGTTAACCTCAAACGGGGTATGGCGCAGATAAACTTACCTTCTTCCAGTCCGTTTTCCTTCAAGAATTGTTTTGCATTTTCATCATCACGAATATTTAAAAAGAAAGTAGCATCCGGTGCAAAAGAAACATGTTTTCCGCTGATACCAGCTTCTTTCAGGACTTTGAGGGATTGTGTTTCGCGGGTGTAAATAAAAGAGGCTTTTTCCAGTAACACTTTCAATGCAGCATTTACAACTTCAATGGTGACACCGAAAATTCCGAAAGGTTTATCCGTGTTATTCACCCAGGCTTGTAAATGTGGTTGTCCCACCACATAAGGTCCTGAGCCGTGTATCATCATATCAGCCTGTTGAAATGCATCCAACACTTCTGCAGATTGCACATTGCCTTCTTTATCCACATCACCATAAATAATTTTCAGTTTGGGATAATGTTTTTTCAACATTTCGCTGACCCTGTCACTGGGCGTTTTTTCCCACAATATATAGTTGGTTTCCGGTAAATAAGTTTCGAGTACATGAATCAAACCGGGAGTATGAGCAATATCACCAATATTTACATCCTGCCATCCGGACACGATGAGTATTGTTTTTGGTTCATGCTTCACACAGGAAGTCATGGCAAAAGTTATCAACCCAAAACCAAATAAAAAACTTAGTACAATCAGTATTTTTTTCTCTTTAATCATCCTGACAATTTCATTAATATTTATATTCCACTTCTTCATAACTTAAAACTCTATCTCTTTTTTTAAAGGTGTAAGCTTATTGAGAGCCTGTGAACTCCTGATATAACGAGTCCAGGCATTTGCGTCATATTTAAAATCTTTACCGGTTAGTTCAACCAATTCAGCATGTACAAACCGTCTGAAAACACTGTGAATATCATCCATATAATCAGCCAGTAACAACATTCCGGTTTTACCTCCACAACGAGCCAGTGAAGAAGCAATAAACAACTCGAGATTAGCCCCGTAGACCCGCCATCTGGGTTCTGAATAAGTTATTGACTTATATTGTTTGAGATTTGCGTCATCAAGTAGCTTTTGCAATCCGTTAATAAACCTTGCATCCGGATTTTTCTCGATGTAAAAACACAAATTCAGAATCCGGTTATAATACGGTACGAGTTGTAAGTCTATACGGCCGTCATTATACGCATCTCCCGCAGCAACTCTTTTTCCGCCAGATTCTGATTTATGTAGTATCTTGTTAATCAGTTCATGACTTTTCTGTTCTCCCGCCATTGCCAACAAACCTATCAACTGATTTATCTGCCAGTACAGGATGTTGGGGTCATACACTTCAAAGTAGGTTGACGGATGACCTATCGCACTTTCTTCTGCGAATTTCATTTCCAGTTCATCAATTAGCATGTCAACACCTTCGCTGCTTCCAAACCAGCACAATGCTTTTGCAACATAAATTGATTTTGTTTCTTTGAACTTTTCCTGCAAAAGGGGTAAAATTTCCGATTTTGGTTTTCGGCAACAACTGAATAAGTAGTCTGCATCCCCTTTCGAAACATAGGATTTCTTCGTCGCTGAACTTACTCCGTCAATCTGAGGCGAATTGGAGTCATCTTTAGTAACAGGAGTTATACCTGCAATAACACCTTCAGGCAATCTATTTACAAGCTCTGGTATTGATTTCATATTGGCAGGATAGTAAGCCGGCAAATATGATTTGGCAATCAACTCTTTTTGCAACTCCACTACAGAATACTCCCGAGCTCTAACATTCTTTTTTACCAAATCGGCAGCAATACAACCGGTAATATATCCCAGGAAAGTCACATCTGCCGACATCCTCGTAAATTGCAAGGCGTTATGGGTCAAACCAATTGCCTTGCCGGAATACAACAAACCGTCAATCGTTTTAGGAACAATAGAACGGTACGGGATGTTAATCAATTCCTTATTATCGTAATGCGGCAACATGAAAGCGCAGCGGGTAAATTCAGAACTGCCAAAATAATGCGGATCAAAATCACTTCTGGCCTGCGCAATGGTATCCTCGTAAGTCTTACCTTCCAACAGATCATTCACATTGATTTGATGCATTGCATCCGGCCTTCTCGACTCCCTTATTGCCTGCATCGGCATAAAATCATAAAAGTGAGCCTCATAATGTGCGAGATATAAGCCACGCTGATATTCGAGTATATCCGTATTATCAATAATATCATAATCCCGGTTATAATCCTTAATTTTAGGTCTGAAAGCTAAATCCCAGTGACTGTAATTCTGAGTTACACCCATTCTTGCATCACCTGTTTCGAATTTCTCTCCGGCAAAATAAGCAACAGAAGCATCTCCGGTAGCATCGATGGTAATTTGCGACTGGAAACGGATTAATTTTCCATTCACACAAACCGTCACGCTTTTTAGCTGATTATTCTCCGTGTCGGCACCACAAATGATGGCACCGGTAATGATATCACAAGCTTTATCTTTGAGTGATTCCATGTAAAGATTGCCACGTGATACAATTCCTCTCGTGTTGTTTTTCCTCGAGAATAAACTGATGCTTTTTTCGAGTTCCCTGATAAAGGCATGCTTGCTGTTCCCAAAATAATAGCTGGAAACTCCTGCCATCGTTTTTGTCCCGCCCAAATCATTGAAATACTCAACTAAGGTGGTTTTAACACCTTTCTCTGCAACACCCAGTGCTACCATTGCACCGGCAGTTCCTGCACCGGCCACAAAAGCAGATGTAACCTTGTTTTCAATTACCGAAGGAGTGTTATCATAAGCTGTAAACGGAGTAACAAAGCCTGCTTCATCACGGGTAGATGCTTTTTGGGTGAATGAAGCATTTCCTCCGATAAAATAAACTTTGGTTCCTTCTGCAGTTTGCTTGGGAATGCTGATACCAGCGACAATTTTTCTGGCATTATCTATTAAACTCAGCACTGTCAGACAACTATAGGCTTCTGATGGTGACTCAACACAGCTATACTGTTTCAACGGAATTTGTAATTTCCCGTTGAATTCAGTTTTATAAGAACACTCATAAGCATTAAAACGAACGGTTGCTTTGGCTAATGCCGGATGTATCGTTGCAAATGTTTCACTGATTTTAAGTGCAATAGCCCTGGCTTTTTGTTCAATTAGACTTAAATCATTTGTATCAGTCGGGAAATTAAATTCCAGCAAATAATGATCAGAGAATTTCTTAGCCCTGTGAAGTACAATTTGATTTCCTGAAACACCTATTTGTTTATCAACTGCCAATGTTGAAACGTCAACTTGTCCTACCTGCTCAAGTTCCAACACAAAACAAGCTTCAGTAATCTTGTAGGGCTGTTTAAACAACTCACTGCTAAAGAAATGACGATCTGTTGCATCGATAAAATGCCGGGTACGGATAGAAAACAAACCATGCTTGGATGCCACCACCACGCCCGCAGTTCGGTTGTTCTTATCAGCTACGACACCACAAACATCAGTGGTGAGAAATACATCCACTTTGTTTACGAGTAATGTTCGCAGCATGCCTTTTTTCAGACTGCCGGAGAAAAGAAGCAATTCATTTTTCCAGTTACTCTTTTTGGTACCTTCGAGCATTTCATTTTCAATTTCCGCCATCTCACCATCCGGAAGAAATAGTTCCTGTAATTCTCGGTCCCATCTTTCAAAGCCGTCTGACTTTAACCAAAGTTTTCGTTTCGCAGCAATGTCATAGCCAGCAAATGTTCTCTTATCAACCACAAGCGTTTTGAGTCCTCTTTTTCTTGCTTCAAGTGCGATGAAGAAACCACTTAATCCTGCTCCGTTGATAATAAGATCATACACATCATCGTGGATGGGTAATGATTTGGCAATCTCCTCACGCGCTGCTGCCTGCGAAATATTATTGCCAATCAACACCCCACCAAGGGTCATGACACTGACGTTCAAAAACTTTCTTCTATCCATTATTAAATCTTAATATTAACAAGAAATCAATACCATTCAAAATCTGTGTTTTGAGTCATGTTCACGTTATCCTGCATTTCAGCAGCAGGTATAGGCCAAATAAGGAAACGGGGAGTCCATTCAACCACTACATCTGTATAAACTTTTCCTGTGCCATATGCACTCAGAGAAAATGTTGGTTTTTTATTCACTGCTGCCGGCATATTTTTATAAAAATCATTATAGCGATATTCCATCATCGTTGTTTTATTATCGATATATCGCATCCTGATATTATCAAAATTTCTTTTAGCTTCACCAACAAATTCAAGGCCTCTTTCATCATAAATCTTCATCCTGAATTCTTCTTTGGACAAAGGTCCTGTTAAATCAGCCGGTTTAGTACGGGTAACACCATTGGCTTTTCTGGCTCTCTCCCTTATTTTGTTAAATGCCTGATAAGCCTCAGGAGTCGGGGCTCCATTCAATTCATTCAGTGCTTCAGCTTTAATCAGGTACACTTCTGCCAGACGCATCAGGTACAAGTCGTTTCCGTTATTCAAAGCCTGAAGTCCGGTAGGGTCTTTATATTTATCCAAAAACGGATACAATTCCGGAGACGAACGATCCCCGTTATCAGTATCTGGCAGTAGGGGATATGTTACCGAATAAGTTTCAGTATCCTGATATTTGAAACGGGTCAGAAAGCTTACTTCAGATCTGTAATCTCCTTCATAATCACCTGTAGTACAAACATCATAGAACCAGGGTTGAATTCTGATTGCGTTAGAACCCTTTTGATTTGATACATTCCCGCAAATCCCATATCTATTTGAAGGTTGTGTCAGATAAGCCCATTCCGAACCACGTGAACTCGCACTTGCAGCTTTTGTATCCTGGGTAAACTGTATACCAAAAATAACTTCGTCATAAGCAGCTGCTTCTTTCCCTATATCAAACAAATCAGCATAATTATTTAACAAAACATATTGTCCTGAAGTGATAACAGAATCGGCATATAATGTTGCCTTTTCATAGTAATCAGGAGCTTCAGAACTTTTTTCATTCAATTCAAGATAACATGCATAGGTAAGTGCTGCAGATGCCATAAATGCCTGGGCAGCTCCCTTAGTCGGACGACCTTTTTCTGCTGCAGGTTGTTCTTTATAATTCAAACAACTTAAACTTGCATTTTCAAGATCAGAAAATATCTGACTATAAACTTCATCAACTGTGTTTCTTTTCAAATAAAAGTCAGAACCCCCGGTTACCGGTTCGGTACGGATTGGAACTCCACCATACATGCGAACCAGTTCGTAATACATGAAAGCTCTCAAAAAATGCAACTCTCCCATTATACGTTTTTTAAATTCATCTGACAACACTTTACTGGTGGTCACATTTTTCATCAAAGTATTAGTTGCACCTATTGACTGATAGTATGTTACCCAGATTGATCTTACACGGGAATCACCAACACTTATATTTCTTATTGTATGGTTTTTATAGGTAGCACTCGTTACAGCATATATATCTTCTGAAAAGAAATTCAATGAATTGATATAGTTTTTATATCCACTATTCCCCTGCAGGTTGGAGTATATACCAGCAATCAGAAAATCCACATCAGATTCCTTGCGAATAAAGTTATCTTCAACAGCAATATACATTTGTTCATCAAGACTGCAATTTGCAAAGAGCGCAAGACTTGCAATTAAGATTATTAATTTTGATTTCATATGTTTAATTTTTATCAAATTAGAAATTAATGTTAACTCCGCCGGAAATTGTTTTATACTGGGGAATGGCTCCACTGTCGATACCTGGCATCATACCACGTCCTGCCCGACTGTTCACCTCTGGATCATAACCAGAATAATTCGTAATAGTAAATACATTGGTTGCAGTAGCAAATACTTTTAATGATTCTGCAAAACGTATTAATCGTTTTGGGAAGGAATATGAAAGGGTAATATTTTTCAAACGAACATAGGAAGCATCTTCCACCAGAAAGTCTGCAAATCTGTTATAAAATCCTCTTCCGGAAGTCGTTACTTTTGGATAAGTATTGGTACTTCCAGGTCCGGTCCACCTGTTTTCATAGGCACGTCGGCTCACGTTTGAATTTAATGTTGTCACCGAAAGGGCATCTAAGTAATAACGAGATGCATTGATTAAGTCCTGACCAATACTTCCCTGAATCAACACAGCTAAGTTGAAGTTTTTCCAGGAGAAGTCATTAGTGAGTCCAAAAATAAAGTCCGGAAAAGGGTTACCAATAATTTCACGGTCATCATCATTAATTACATTATCACCGTTGAGGTTAGCGAATTTAAACAAGCCTGGTTCCCTGACAGCTACATCAGAAGTAAGAGCATTATCAGCATCAACTTCTTCTTGAGTCTGATAGATTCCGGTAATACGGTACCCGTAGAATGAACCCAGTGGGTAACCGACCTTGGCGATATGTAAACTTTGGGATCCTACTGCACCAAATGTCGAACCATAAAGTGCATCTAAATCCCCTAAGTCCAGCACTTTGTTTCGATTGAAAGATAAGTTACCATTGATATCCCAGGTGAAATTATTACCTGTAATTGCAGAGAATCCCAAATCAAATTCGTAACCATAGTTCCTGATTGACCCGAAGTTTGTACTATAAGAAGTAAAAGTAGCAGAAGGGGGTAAACTTAAACTAATCAACATATCTTCAGTCACTTTATTATAGTATTCGAATGAGAAACGAAGACGGTTATTAATAAATGAAATATCCGTTCCCACGTTAAACTGAGTTGTAGTCTCCCAGCCAAGATTATCATCCGGCATATTACCCGGGCGATAGGCGGTTACAATCGACTGATTGATAACGGCAGTACCACTCGACAAAGTCGATTTAGTTGCGCCAATGTCGATTGATTGATTCCCGGAAAGACCGTAGCTACCTCTGACTTTTAACTGCGATAGAAAATCCAGATTTGACAAGAATTTTTCGTTGTGAGCATTCCAACCCAACGCCACAGCAGGGAAGAAATGCCATTTATTTCCTTCTGCCAAACGGGTAGAACCATCGGCACGTCCCGTGAATGTAATCATGTATTTGCTGTTCAGACTATAATTTACTCGTCCGAAATAAGAAGCCAAAGCACTTTCATAGGTATATGTCGAAGGTGCATTAAAAGATCCGGCAACACCGAGATCGTAATAAAGTAAGTTATCATTCGGGAAATTGAACGCATTGATAGCCTGACGTCGGTTCAACCAGTTTTGCCACTGATACCCGACAACGGTATTAAATTTGTGAATTTTAGCAAAAGTCTTGTTTAAATTCAGCGTAAATTCAGTTGAATAGTTCATATTATCGATATCGCCACTATAGGCATAACCTCCTTGAACATTACCTAAAGTAGTTCCTCTCGGGTGATAGAAATCACGGTGCGCATAAGTCCGGTCAAGACCACCCCTTACGATAGCTGAAAGTCCGGGCAAAATGGTGTATTCACCAAACATATTCACCAACACTTTGGATGTTTTATTCACATCATGTGATAATTCAATCAGTGTCAGCGGGTTTCCGTCTAAGTTCTGGTCAATAAGTTCATCTTCGGTCAGGGGAGATAAAGTTGGACGGGAACGCAAAGCTCCGACAATAACTGACTGTGATGGGTTTGTTCCACTCGCTGCCTGCATAGCTGCTTTGTTGGTACTCATCACCCCATTGAAGTTCATCCCGAACTTAAAATTTTTACTAAATTCCCGGTCGAAATTGAAACGAATGGAACCACGCTCAAACTGTGAGTTTTTAATGATACCTTCCTGGTCATAATATCCCAGTGTCATGGCATATCTCATTTTTTGATCACCACCCGAGAAATTCAACTGATGATTCTGTGAAATAGAAGTCTGGAAGATTAGGTCCTGCCAGTTGGTATTTATCTGAGTTGCAAGATCGATTTCAGCCTGAGTATCATAGCTTGGGTCAGGTGAACCGGTCTGATTCATATATCCTTCATTTCGGTAAGCAATAAATTCAGCCGTATTCAGCACATCAATCTTTTTGGGAACGCGGCTTGAATCATAACGATATGAATATTCAATTCTATTTCTTCCAGACTGACCTCTTTTAGTCGTAATAAGTACAACTCCATTGGCACCACGTGAGCCATAAATGGCTGTTGCCGAAGCATCTTTCAAGATTTCGATTGAAGCAATATCATTCGGGTTCAGGTTTGCCAAGGCATTATCCTCGAGGTTATCTGCAAGATAGCCCGACTGACTGCTGCCACTCATTTTCGCTCCACTATTATCAGAGTCTATCGGATAACCATCCAGTACAATCAAGGGCTGGTTAGACCCTGTAACGGAGGTTACTCCCCTAATATTAAACGTTATACCAGACCCTGTACCTCCGGAGTTAGAAGTAATTTGCACTCCGGATACCTGACCTTGTAATATCTGTTCCACTGAAGATACTGCTTTCTCAGCTGTATTCTCCGTTTTGATAGATGAGACTGCACCTGTCAGGTCACTTTTTGCAATCTGACCATAACCCAGCACCACCACTTCATCAAGTGAATGTACATCTTCTTTTAAGTCTATATGAATAATTTTTTTATCACCCACAGCCACCTCAGTACTTTTGTACCCGATAAAGCTGAGCACCAAATTTGCTTTTGCATCTGAAACAGTCATTTTAAACTGACCATTCTCATTGGTTACAGTTCCTTTGTTGGTTCCTACTTCCATAACGGTTACACCGGGGAGACTTTCCTTTGTTCTTGAATCACGTACATATCCGGTTATTGGGATGTTCTTTTGGGTGAAACCGGCATCCTCGACAATGATGATAGAACCGTTTTCCAGTTCCTGAAAGGTAAGTCCTGTATTATTGAGCACCAGGTACATGGCGTCTTCAAATGATTTATTCCTGATGTCGACATTAACAACCTTGTTAAGTACAGGAACATCATCACTCATAAAAATACGTTTTTCACTGACCTTTTC
Source organism: Paludibacter sp. (assembly GCA_034928085.1). GTDB lineage: Bacteria > Bacteroidota > Bacteroidia > Bacteroidales > Paludibacteraceae > Paludibacter. The sequence continues at coordinate 51,205 of JAYFPG010000061.1, read as the reverse complement.
TATCTGCCGCAAAGCATCACGAAGGGAGATGTTCTTTACACTTACATTGATTGTTGCGTTCTGTGCCCGGACATAACTAAATCCGGGGAGTAATAACAGCACGATTAATAAGCGAATAATCATTCCTTTGCTGTGTAAAGAAATTGTTGTCCATTTCAATGGATTCCTAAAGCGGGAAGTTTTTTTCATAATATTAATTGACTCTTTATGTTAACGTTGTTTTAAAATTAATTTTCTGGTGTTTCTCATAAAATAGCATTTTATCACGACAAATGCCTAATAGGGAACGAATGAGGTAAATTTATGTTTTCATTGGCTGTTGGGAATTGGGTATTATTGATTGGTTTTAATGTTGAATCCCGGGTTCTCAGAAAATAAAACTTTCTTTCCTTCCACCTTAAACCGAATCGGCGAAACCAAGGTCATAGCTTCAAGAACCTGTTCGAGTGATTCATTGCGGAGCGTACCGGTATACCGGTATGCCATCAACTCTTTATCCTGAAAAACAACCTGAACGTCATAACGTCTTTCCATCCTTTTGGATAAATCGGCTAAGCTTTCGCGATATATAACCCATTCATTGTTTTTCCACGAAATATCAGGCAGTGGATCAATTTTCTCCTGTTTTGTCTGCTCTTTTGTCTTTTTCAACCGTTTCTCCTGCGCAAGTTGTTTATCTTTATCCTCCACCAAATTAACTGAATCCACTTTCTCTGCTATAACTAACTTTTGATTAGGAAGTAAAATAATCTCCCCTTTCGATTTATTATTCTCGTCGAGGTCATTAATCGCTAATTTACCTTCAACCAGAGTCGTTTCTATTTTGTTTTCGGATGCATAAGCGCGCACATTAAAAGCTGTACCAAGCGCCTTGATTTGCACCGTTCCGGAGTGAACAACAAAAGGAGTTTCAGACTTATGTACATCAAAATATCCTTCTCCGTCCAACCACAGGTTTCTGTTCTTCTTTCCAAATCCATTATTATAACGCAGGGTAGTTCCGGCATTCAGCACGACATTGGAGCCATCCGGTAATTTTACATTTGAACGTGCACCATAAGGCACAATAATTTCCTGGTATGCAAACACTTCCTCTTTTTGCTGAACTGTACCCAGATAAAACAGGAAGAAACCACTAATGATAAAAATAAGGGCGACAGCTGCTACCCATTGATACGGAATAGTTAATGTTTTATGCTTATCCCGCTTTGCTTGTTCATTTACTTTTTCCCTGAAAGCCGCAAAAGCTTTTTTACAATCGAACTCAAAATCTTTGTCTGAGACCTTAGCAACCATCCATATTTCGCGCATTTGATCAAACACTAATTGGTGTTCAGCCGATTCCGCAACCCACACTTTCAGCATAGCAAGTTCTTTGCTGCTGATGTTGCCTTTCAGGTAGCTGATGATTAAATATTCTATGTTATTCAAATTAGCCATGCGTAAAATATATATATTGAAACCGGATTTACCCGTTTATCATTATAGATGCAAAATCATAAAAACAGGGTGATAAAAATTTGCTGTTTTATTGTGAAATTTTGCTTGTCGTATTCATTTCCCGTTGTGGAACCAGCACCGGATTTACGCGGATAATTTTAAAAGTGTCGATTAACACCTCTTTCATCAACCTCAAGTCAACCGACGACGCTCCGATGGCAAAGGTATATATTCCATCTTCAATTTCCCATGCACTTTTCTTTTCGTTGAAAGCAGCAAGATAATCATGTGGTACAATAAAGCTGATTATTTCTTTATCACCGGGCTTCAATAAACTGGTTTTTTCAAAAGCCTTTAGTTCTCTTACAGGCTTGTTCATTGTTATACCGGGAGCACTCACATATAATTGCGTAACCTCCTTTCCGGCATATCTCCCGGTATTTGTTATCTCACAGGAAACCCTGAAATCATCTCCGTCTTTAACAACATCCATATTACGATAACTGAATGTAGTGTATGATAATCCGAAACCAAACGGGAAAGCCGTTCTTTTATTGAATGTATCATAATAACGATAACCCACGTAAATATCTTCTTCGTACAACGTATAGCCAACATTCCGGATGTTGTTGTTACTACCGTCATTATTCACCGAAAGTCCTCTTTGAATAATCTCTTTGCTGATGGTATCTCTTAGCGGGAAGTTTGGCGCCGAAGGAACATCACTGTATTGTACCGGAAAAGTAACCGGCAACTTACCGGAAGGATTTACATGACCTTTTAAAATATCTGCGACGCTGTTTCCACCTTCCTGACCTGCCATCCAGGCTAATAAAACCGCATCGGGTTTGTGTATCCAGGAAGCAAGTTCAATTACACCGGAGATATTCAGAATGACTATTACTTTTTTATTTCTTTTTTGAAAATGACGGCAAACATCATCAATAAGCTGCTGCTCATTATCCGTGAGGTTAAAATCGCCATGTAATTTGCGATCCATTACTTCACCCGATATTCTGCCGATCGTAATTATCGCCACATCATGCTGTGATGCCAGTTTCTCCATTTCTTTTTCTCTAATCAACATTTCAGGAATGCGTTCGTCAGGATGCCAACTGTGCAGTTTCTTTGGCAGCTTTGGCTTCTCGTCAACAATGTATTGTTCATATTGTTGCTGCAATGATGGGTCAATTTTCAGTCCGACATTTTCCAGTCCTTGAGTAAGCGACACGGTATAAGCCCTGTTGACATTTCCGCTACCTGTTCCTCCTGCTATGAAGTCATAGGAAGTGACCCCAAACACAGCCGCTTTGTTCACAGACCTATTTAATGGCAACGCGTGCTTTTGATTTTTCAACAAAACCATTCCTTCTGCAGCAGAAGCACGTGTAATGGCTGCATGTTTCTTCAAATCAGGCGCATTATCAGGCGTGTATCCCTTAAACCTCGGAGAAAGCAGCACTAATTGCAACACATTTTTAACTGCTTCATCCAATGCCCTGAGCGATAACTCACCCTGCTGAACCGCCTGCATAAGACTATTACGCTGACGGTTTGACCCCGGCATCTGTAAATCATTTCCTGCCTGTATCTGATTTATTACATTCTTCCCTCCATACCAGTCGGTCACAACAGCCCCTTCAAATCCCCATTCATCACGCAGCACAGTAATCGACAAATCGGGACGTTCAGCCGTATAAACTCCGTTTAACCTGTTATAGGAAGTCATAACCGTCCAGGGTTGCGATTCTTTCACGGCAATTTCGAAAGGTTTCAGGTAGATTTCCCGCAGTGCCCGCACCGACATAACGGCATCGTTGGCAGCCCGGTTTGTCTCCTGATTGTTGGCTGCAAAATGCTTCAGGGATGTACCAACACCTTTACTCTCTATGCCGTTAATCATGGCTGCTGCAATTTTCCCGGCAAGTACCGGGTCTTCGGAATAATACTCAAAATTCCTCCCACAAAGAGGATTACGATGGATATTTACCCCCGGAGCAAGTAAGATATCCACTCCATATTGCAGGGTTTCGCTACCCATCGCCTCTCCTACTTCATATACCAACTCTTTATTCCAGGTGGAAGCAATCAGGGTGGCGACAGGGAAATGCGTGCAAAAGTAGGTCGCAGTTGTACCTTTGCGTGTTGGTGAAATTCTAAGACCAGCAGGCCCATCGGCCAGCACAAGCGGAGTTATTCCTAAGCGGGGAATTGGATAAGTCGTTCCTGCAGCCCCTTCCACTATCTTTTTGGTCATCCCAATATCTGTCGCCAACTGAACGTTTCCTTCTTTTGCCCCCACGACAATATTCACTTTATCTTCCAGCGTCATGGATGCAACTACTTCATCTATGCTGTCTTTACCGAGTTGAGGTAGATTCTGAGCATGTGAAATAAGCTGTTGTACGAATAAAATCAGGATAAAAATAAATGTTTGTTTCATGGAATTGTTTTTTTCGGCATTACTTATCAATAAGATGACAAAAAGATGGAATCGAGTGATAACAGTTGAAAATAAACTATTCTTTCAAGCAAAATAACAGGTTTACATATCCAAATCCAGGGCATAAAACAAATAAAAATTGACAAATTCACATTTTTTTGTACTTTTGCATGAAACTAATATCCATTTTATTTGTAAAGAACCTTTTGTCTGATTCATACCTACATATAGAGGATTTCGAGAAATTATACGAAGATTATTACGCCATGCTTTGTATGATTGCTTATGAATACTGTCGGGATAAAAAGCTCGCAGAGGATTTGGTTTCAGAAACATTTATGAATCTTTGGGAAAAAAGGCATTCAATTGTCATACAGACATCTGTAAAAAATTATCTGATAAAATCAACTCAAAACACCTGTTTACAACACATCAGGAAAAGAAAGATAGAGACATCGGAGCTAAACGATGATATTGCTAATATGCACATCGCGTGGGGAGCCAATTACCCTTTGGGGAATTTATTTGAGAAGGAACTTGAAGGAATGATACAGGACGCCATTGAAAACCTGCCGGCAAAATGCAGGGAGATTTTCTTATTGAGCAGAGATGAAGAAATGACTTATGGTCAGATTGCAGAGACCTTAAATATTTCAGAGAATACTGTTAAAACGCAAGTAAAGACAGCTTTGTCACGCATTAGAATTGCCCTGAAAGATTACCTGATTTTGGGGGCAATCGGTATTATAAAATTGTTTTTCGGATAATAACATGACTCATAGTAAAAACGACATGGAACATATCATCCTGAATTATCTGAAGGGCACCATCAGCAAAGAAGAACATAAAAAGCTGAAGGACTGGATTGCTGAGTCGACCGACCATCAGCAGTTTTTCGATCAGATGCGTGAAATCTGGCTGGTATCGATGCAATCTGAGCAGCAGTTCTCCTTCGACTGCAAAAAAGCATTTTCAGCTTTTAAAGATAAGGCAGCTGTGAAACAACCTCAAAAGCAACATAAATCTTTATCTATATCTTATCAATGGGTCGCAGCGGTTGTGCTTATTTTTATTATCAGCGGTTTCTTCCTGTTCTATCTGGGAACCATTCAACCAAAAGAGGAAGTATTTGCCTATCAGGAAATTGTAGTGCCCTACGGTGCACGTTCCAACGTAAGACTTCCTGATGGTTCGGATGTGGTACTGAATGCCGGTACTACCCTGCGCTACAATACCGGATTTGCGAAAAAGAACCGGAATCTCTGGCTCGACGGAGAAGCGTACTTTGATGTGCATAAAATAGATATTCCTTTCGTGGTGCACTCAGGAACTGTGCAAATCAAAGCGCTCGGTACGGCTTTCAATGTAAGAGCATATTCTTCTGAAAAGAAAATTGAAACAACGCTTGTTGAAGGAAAGTTGGCTATTGATGAAATTGATCTGATAAATAAAACAAAAAAAGAAATTATCCTGATGCCAAATCAGAAATTGGTCATTTCGGAGCGAAGCCAGGATGAAAGCCTGAAAGAAATATTATCAACTGATCAGGCAAGCAAAGATGATTCGGCGAGTAAGAAAAAATCCCTGGTAAAATATGAAAGAATAGACCCAACTCCTGATATTTCCTGGAAAGACAACGAGTGGGTGATTTACCGTGAGAATTTGGCAGAATTATCAAAACGCATGGAAAGACGATATGACATTCATGTGATTTTCAAAGACGACCAATTGAAATCTTTCAGATATACAGGCACATTATTAAACGAATCATTGGAACAGGTACTTCGTGCCATGACCTTAGTTTCGCCAATAGATTATAAAGTCGAAGGTAAAAATGTTATTTTCTCTGTAAATCCTGATTTCAGTGTAAAGCCCAATTGATTTTACTTTACATGTAACATTATCTTATTTCTGATGTCAGCTGATGAAGATGCACAGTAGAAGGTAAACTGGTCTGATTCTACCACCCAGACTTGTTTGCTGTCATTATAAAAAGCCAACTCTTTTACAGGTATTTCTATTTCCACTTTTTTTGATTCACCTGCTTTAAGGAATACCTTTTTAAATGATTTTAACTCTTTAACCGGACGTGGCAGGGATGGTTTTGCCTGTCCTGCATATACCTGCACAACCTCAGCGCCGTCAATTTTACCGGTATTGGTCAGAAGAAAAGATAGTTTTACGGTCTCATTTTTTTGATAGCTTTTCTTATCCGAAGTTATTTTTCCATACTGGAAATTAGTATATGACAAGCCATGTCCGAAAGCAAACTGAGGCTCAATTTGCTTTGTATCATGCCAACGGTATCCAATCAACAAATCTTCTTTGTAATGCACATCGACACTATCACCCGGATAAGCGAGCTTTCCAAAATAGTGTGCAGGGTTGTCTTCCAATTGCTTTTGAATGCTGAAGGGCAACTTCCCGGATGGATTTACATCTCCGGAAATAATGTTTGCCAACGCAGCACCTGCTTCTGAACCCAGATACCACGATTGCATTATAGCCGGCACATCATTCACCCATGGCATTGCAATCCCATTACCGCTGATGATGATAATTCCGGTATTCTTATTGACTTTTATTAATTCTTCAATGAGTCTGTCTTGTCCGAATGATAAATTATATCCTCTTCTGTCGTTGCTCTCGGAATCCTGACCGTAATTTTTATTCAACCCACCAATAAACAGTACAACATCAGCTTGTTTTGCCAACGCGACGGCCTGTTGTCTGAGCGAATCGGATTTATTTGTATCGGGTACATTCGGGTGAAATCTGCTTTTTCCGGTGGTATATCCCCTTGTAAAAGTGATATTCTCCGCTCCGTATTTTGCTATTAAACCCTGCAATGGAGAAACTTCTTTTTTTACTTTTAATTCTGAAGATCCTCCGGCAACTGTCAGAGAGCGATCGGCATTATCTCCTACAATCAATATCTTTTTGTATTTGCCTTTCGGGACAGGAAAAAAGCTTTGACTGTTTTTCAACAGCACGACTCCTTCTTCTGCCACCCGGCGAGCGACATCGTAATGTTCGTCTGTAACAAAACTTCCATAGGGACGGTTTCTGTCCATATTCGTTCTGAAATTCAGCTTTAGTATGCGCCTGACTTTTTCATCCAGAGATGATTCGGAAAGTTCTCCGGATAGTATCATATCTAAATAGGGTTGTGCCAGGTAGTAATTGGCATAGGCATTTTTCTCGGAATAATGCAATCCATCGGTACGGGTACCCATTTCCATATCCAATCCGAACAAGGCTGCTTCGCGGGTATCGTGCGTACTCCCCCAGTCGGACATGAACACGCCATCAAAACCCCAGTCTTCTTTCAGTATCTTCGACAACAGTTCATGATGCGTGGTAAATTGTCCCCGAAACCGGTTGTAGGCCCCCATAACTGTCCACACCTTGCCTTCCTGCACCCCTGCTTTAAATGCCGGCAGGTAAATTTCGTGCAAAGCCCGGTCACTCACCTCTACATTGATATGCCCCCTCCATTTTTCCTGGTTGTTTAATGCAAAATGCTTCAAACAGGCGGCAACTCCATTGGTTTGAACACCTTGTATATAAGGGACCGCCATCACCGATGCCAGATAAGGATCTTCTCCCATGTACTCGAAATTTCTCCCGTTCAGTGGGGTTCTGTAAATATTTACCCCGGGACCAAGGATTACATCTTTTTTGCGGAAACGGGCTTCTGCGCCTAATGCTTTTCCGTATTCATATGACAAAGAGGGATTGAAAGTGGCTGCTAAACAGGTCAATGCCGGGAATGCGACGCAGGAATCGTTTGTCCACATCGCGTGCTTCCAGCTATCCCACTCAATCTCCATACGCACCCCATGCGGACCGTCACTCAACCATAATTCAGGAATTCCAAGGCGTGGACAACCGGGTGTGCTGAATTTAGATTGTGCACGGACTATCGCGGATTTTTCCTCCAGGGTCATCCTCGACAGCGCATCTTTAATCCGTTCATCCATGGGTTTGCTATCATCTAAATAAACGGGAAGTGATTGAGCAGCAACAATAGAGAGACCGATAATCAGGAATAAAACAAAAACGATATTTTTCTTATTCATTGTATTACTTTACGTTTACTGTCGTTTTTAACAAATCAACATCGGCTGAAGATGCGCCGACCATGATTTCATAGTCACCACTTTCAACTTTCCACTCCATGTTTTTGTCATAGAAAGCCAATTTTGAAGTGGGTAGCGTGAAACTGACCTTTTTCTTTTCTCCCACTTTCAATGCCACACGTTTGAAATCTCTGAGTTCTTTAACCGGGCGGGTGGCACTAGCGAAGATGTCGCTGATGTAAAGTTGTACTATCTCCTCTCCCGCCCTATTTCCTTTATTTTCAATTTCCACCGAAACTTCTACTTCGTCTTCATTATGCAGGACTGTTTTTGAAGTGCTTAGATTTGAATATGCATAGTTCGTGTAACTCAAACCATATCCAAATGGAAATAACGGGGTACTTTCACCAATAGCATACGGATGAAAATACATGGATGGCTTGTGATTGTAAATCATTTGAATCTGTCCGGCATGCCGGGGAATGGTAACCGGAAGTTTGCCGGATGGATTCACTGTGCCATATAATATCTCAGCTATCGCCTGACCACCAAAGCTGCCCGGCTCCCAGGCCTCGACAAGTGCATCGGTATGTTTAGCAATCCACCCCACTCCCAACTGGCGACCATTGACTAATATCACAACAGTTGGCACACCTGTATTGATAACTCCTTCTGCTAACTTTTGCTGTAATCCGGCGAGGTTAATATCCGACCTATCGCAATCTTCACCACAGGTTTTGTCATCCCAATTGTTTCGCAGCGAATGTTCTCCTATGACAAGTATATTCAAATCCGCCTGACGAGCTTTGCTGATTGCAAGTTTAACCTTCGCTTCATCCATTTCCCGGATATTCCAACCCTGATCCAAAAACGAAAACTCAGTCTCAGGCGAAATAAGTTTTAATCCTTCTAAAACAGTAATCACATTTTCATCCGGTTGCGGCAATGCCCAGTCGCCCAAAATCGCCTGATTATCGGCATTTGAACCGGTAATAAATACTTTCTTATACTTATTCTTATGAAGTGGTAGTATTCCATCATTCTTTAGCAGTACCACCGATTTACGGGCAGCATCGAGAGCAGTTTCTTTATGTTCCGGTGTAAATACTTTCCTGCCTTTCTCTGTTTCGTCTGTAAAAGGTTGTTCGAATAAACCCAATTGAAACTTGGCAAATAATATTTTGCGACAGGTTTCGTCGATACGTTTCTCTGTTAGTTTTCCTTCTTTTACCAATTCAATCACTTTTTCATAAAATTCCGGTCCATGCATGTGCATGTCAATTCCGGCATCAACCGACTGATAAAAAGCATCTTTATCATCCATAGCAGTACGATGCAAATCGTAAATATGCTCCATATCCATCCAGTCACTAACAACAAATCCTTTAAAACCCCATTCCTTTCTAAGAATGTCTTTCATAAGATATTCATTTGAATGACAAGGAATTCCGTTCAGTTCATTGTGCGCCATCATAAAACTGAATACACCTTCATCCACGGTTGCTTTAAATGGAGGCAGAAACACTTCCCGCAGGGTTCGTTCTGAAATATCTGTCGGTGCACCGTTCGTACCATTTATCGGCTGACTACCACCAATAAAATGTTTCGCACAGGCCAAGACCTCCAGTCTTCCGCTGAAGTCTTTACCCTGATAGCCACTTACGGATGCTGCACCCATTAACGAAACCAGATAAGGGTCTTCACCAAAGGTCTCGCCAACTCTTCCCCAGCGGGGGTCGCGGGCGACTTCCACATTAGGATTGAAAGTCCACTGACTGCCGGTGGCACGCATCTCAACAGCCGTTTGCCGGCAAATCCTTTCCACGAGTGCGACATCGAAAGTGGAAGCCAGACCGATACTGGTGGGGTAAATGGTTGTACCTTCCACCATGCCGTTGCCGTGAATGGCATCAATTCCGATGATGACCGGAATTTGCAACCGGCTTTCCATCGCCAGTCGTTGCAGTGCATTGGATTCTTCAAGTGTCAGCACGTGGAAAAAGGACCCTACTTTACCATCTCTGACCATTTGTTCCACATCTTCCACCGTAATACCCGGATAAAAACCACGTGCGGTATTATTCCGCAACTGTGTTTCGGTGAGGTCTCTTTCCGCTGATTTCATGTGCTCCAGACCAACCCACTGGCACATTTGTCCGACTTTTTCTTCCAGTGTCATGCGTTTCAGCAAATCATCAACCCTGACTTCAACCGATTGAGAAGCATCTTTGTACAACATTTTATCTTTTGAACAAGCTGATAACATTCCAATTAAAACTATCGTTATAAGTAATTTAAAGTTCACCTTCATGGCATTCTCTTTTGTTATCGAACAGTGTTAACTTTATAAACACGCATGGCAAAACCACCTCCCGGCGCCATTTTTATTTGAACCTTCCGGTTATCGGGAATTGGAATAATCTCCTTTTTATAATCCTGCGCCACCCTGTCGGCATTCATGCCATCTCTGAAAATTTCAGCTTCAAATTTTCCATCTCCCAGAAAATACAAGTCAATTTCATAGCTACGAGCGTCCCAGTTTGTAATAGCACCCACATACCATTCTTCACCTTTCTGACGGGCAATGGTAATGTATTCCGTTACTTTACCATTTAACGTGATAGTATTGTCCCACACAGTAGGGATGCCTGCCATAAAATCAAGGGTTTCCTGTTCATTTCGGTATAATTGTGGATTATCGCACAACATAGACAGGGGGGATTCATAGATAATATACTGTGCTATTTGCCTGCAACGGGTTCCCTGACTCATCGGTTCCGAGTACACCGGCTTGTAATTCGTTTTGTTAGCGTTGCGCATGGCACCCTGAGTAAAATCCATAGGGCCCGACAACATACGTATAAAAGGGATAGTTACATCATGGGTAACCTGATCAACTGAAGACGAAGCCCACTTCATGTGCTCCATGCCCTGAACAGCTTCAAAATTTATGGCATTGGGGTAAGTGCGGTGCAATCCGGTAGGTTTATAAGTTCCATGAAAATCAAGCAATAATTTGTAGTTGGCTGCAATTTTGGCAGCCTCTTGATGAAAGTCAACCATCAACTGGTCATCTCTGTCCATAAAGTCGATTTTAAATCCTTTCACTCCCATTTCAGCATAGTGTTTACACACCGCCTCTATGTCGCGGGCAAAAGCATAATAACCGGTCCATAAAATTACTCCAACATTTTTACTGTTGGCATAAGCCACAAGGGCAGGCAAATCGAGTTCAGGAACCACCTGAAACAAATCAGCGGCATATTCAACCGACCAGCCTTCATCAAAAACAAGGTATTCCAGTCCGTTTTCAGCTGCAAAGTCGATATAAAACCGATAGGTTTCATTATTCACACCAGCACGGAAGTCTACACCGAATAAATTCCAGTCGTTCCACCACTCCCATGCCGATTTTCCGGGTTTTATCCATGATACATCCTCCAGTTGATTGGGCGTAGCCAGTTTAAACACCATATCATTATCGGCAAGCTTCGCATCATCCTCCGTCACCACCAACGCACGCCATGGAAAACTCACACCCCAATCATAACGGGCAATGTACGATTCTCTTTCATCAACTACGCCTTGTAAATCGAGCTTACCACCCTGTCTGATTTTCTTAGGATAGGGAGCAAACACTCCTTTAACAGCGTTTTTTCCTGCAATCTTATTCAGATACATTCCCGGATAGTTCAGTAAATCTGCTTCCAAGAGTGCGATGTTCTTACCTGAAGCTGTTTTGAATAAGGTTGGAGAAACAACCAATCTTTCCGGATCCCATTTGGAAATAGGAATCTGCGTGTATAAATTTACAAAAGATTTGAAAAACTGGTCTTCAAAACTACCCGGCGTTTTGTGCATATTATCCTTGTGGTAACCGGTAGGTCTCACGTATAGAGTATAGGTTTGATAATCTTGTGGAAAATGATATTCCACCTGTTCGGTTTGCACAACAAAAGGCTTCTTGTCGGAAATTTCAAACCGATAGGCAACTCCATCATCGTATGCCCTGAAAATAACACGATAATCCCCTTTCACTTGCAAGGAGAGTTCGTTGTAGTGATTTCTCACAACAGCTCTTTTATAAAATGGGGCATCAATCTGTTCATCAACCGATTTTGTACTCGCTTTTCGTATTGAAGCCTTCTCTCCCAGCACCCGACCATCTCCCAAAGTCATGGAGACAGGAGATTCCTGCAACAGTATTTCGCCAGCATGACTTACAGCATAAACAATGGATTGTCCGACAGTTACCCGCACAGAGAGTTTACTATCCGGAGATTTGAGATCGAAATGTTTCTGTGCAACGCACAAAGCAGAAATAAGCAAAAAAACCGTGATACTGAGAAGTGTTTGTTTTGTCATTTGGATTGATTTAAGTTTATCATATAATCATGATACCAAAAATGACTTTTCAGGGTATAGAGGAGGGTGAAATTTAAAGTAATTTCACAAATAAGGTTATATTTCTGACAGGATATTCAAATTAACATGGGTAGAGAGGCGATGGTGTATTTCGAGAAAATAACCCAGCTTGTTATAGAATTTTTAGAAGACGGCATGAACGGTTATCTGTAATAGAAATGACTAAAACTGTCATTCTATTGATATTATTCACTGTTTTTTGCAGAAATTGCCAATAATGAATTTAGCAAACAACTTGGAATGAGCAAGAACACGGTCGAAAAGTCAGTTTGCGTCAGGACACAGGATCTTTATAGGAAGGTTATTTATTAGCGAGCGCATCAAGTTTAATCATTTTCATGGATTGTATAAAGAATTCTATTTTTGAAGAAATTATAGTGGTAGTGAAATTGATATAAATAAATTATCCGGATGTATCGTATGCAGTAATAAATAAATAAAATCTTGATTTTATATGTTAGCAATTTGTTTGTATTTTCAGACCTGTCAGGTCTTTACCCAACTCCTGATACCCCACGTACAACTTCCGATAAACCGCAACCTCCCCTGACTGCGGCACATACGTCTTTTCAAATCCTTTTCCCATCACGAACTGGGCATGGGCAATATCCCGGTGAATTCCCGCTACAACGGCTGCAAACATGGCGGCACCCAACGCACAGGTTTGTTCTGAAGCAGCCACCTGAATCGGCATATTCAGTACATTGGCTAATATTTGCATCACGAAAGGCGACTTCTTCGCTATACCACCCAGTGCAATTACGCCTCTGATGGGGATACCTTCCTCACGGAAACGTTCGACAATCGCCCTTGAGCCGAAAGCAGTAGCCTCCACCAATGCACGGAAAATCCGGGGAGCATCCGAACCCAGGGTCAACCCGGCAATGACTCCTTTCAGGGATTGATCCGCATCGGGTGTGCGACGACCATTCATCCAGTCAAGTGCCATAACACTGCTTTCGCCAGCCGGAATTTTTTCCGCGAACCGGGTCAACTCCAGAAGCATGCGCGAAGCATATTCATCGACCAATTGCTTGTGTTTTACCGGGTCGGTGATATCAGGGAAAATATTCATCAGCGGCCACATCAGCAGATTTTTATACCAGGCGTAAATATCACCGAAGGCCGACTGTCCGGCCTCCATGCCCATCATGCCAGGGACGATAGAGCCATCTACCTGTCCGCTTATACCCCGCACGAGCACATCTTTAATTTCCGTTTCAGGAGCAATCAGCATATCGCAGGTAGAAGTACCGATAACCTTGCTCAGGTAATAAGGCTTAATCTCCCCGCCCACTGCACCGAAGTGAGCATCCAGCGCCCCTACACCTACCAGTGTCGAGGTCGTCAAACCCAACCGTTGCGCCCATGCATCCGACAAACAACCGGCAGCAACATCACTTGTGAGGGTTTCATCACACATATTCTGACGAATAACGACTAAACGCTCATCCAGCAAAGTAAGAAATTCAGCCGGAGGAAATCCTGCCCAATCGCTATGCCACATGGCTTTATGACCGGCAGCACACCGGCTTCTTTTATAATGTTGTGGCTGATTATTTCCGGTCAACATAGCCGGAAGCCAGTCGCAATGTTCCATCCACGAAAAGGCAGCGCCGGCAACCTCAGCATCTTCACGTATTACATGCAGCATCTTTGCCCAAAACCATTCCGATGAATAAATACCGCCTGAATATTTTGTAAAGTCTGTCCCACCCCAACTACGTGCCAGGGTGTTGATTTCATCTGCTTCTTTGATGGCCGTATGGTCCTTCCACAACACGAACATCGCATTGGGATTTTCAGCAAACTCCGGAAGCAATGCCAACGGCGTTCCATGCTCATCTACCGCAACAGGCGTAGAACCCGTTGTATCAATGGAGATGGCTTTTACCTGCTCAGCGGCTCCGGGACATTGCTTCAACACCTCCCGCACAGTAAATTCCAGTCCTTCGAGGTAATCAAGCGGATGTTGCCGAAACTGGTTACCAGCCGGGTTACAGTATAACCCCTTTTTCCAACGCGGATATTCGAATACGGAAACAGCAAGTTCCTCGCCGTTTGCTGCGTTAACTAAAATGGCACGCACGGAGTCGGATCCGTAGTCGATGCCGATGACGTATTGAACATCCTTAATATTATGTGATTTCATTTTCTTTTAAATTGTTTTCAGGCTCAACATTACACTTGATTCAGAAACTACATATCTATTTCTCAACTGCCTTAGCTCTTTTCGAGAATAACATGGTCAGCACCATTCCCACGATAAAAATCGTGAGTGTGCCCAACACAATGGTCATATAGTTATGAAATATCGTTTGTTTGCTGAAGCTAATCCAGGCAATCAGTATTACGCCACTGATCACACCGGTTAGCGCGAAAGCCCCTTTTACTTTACGGGACATATAACCCAACAGGAACAGCCCCAACATCCCACCACTGAAAATAGCAGCCAGACTCCACCAGGCATCCAATGCGCTTTTTACTGACATCATGGCCAGTGCCACACCTGTCCCCAACAACCCAAATACACCAGAGGTAATGTACAATACTCTCATATTCTTTTTCTCATCAGCCGGTTTCTTTCCTCGTTGAAAGAAGTCAGTCAACACAATGGTTGCCGAACTATTGATACTGGTCGAAATGGTACTCATCCCCGCAGCAAAAATAGCAGCAA
Organism: Paludibacter sp.; assembly: GCA_034928085.1. Classification (GTDB taxonomy): domain Bacteria; phylum Bacteroidota; class Bacteroidia; order Bacteroidales; family Paludibacteraceae; genus Paludibacter. The sequence goes on along the minus strand of JAYFPG010000061.1, from coordinate 36,138 downwards.
TAAGTAATCCAGTTACCCCTGTGGGTAGTCCGTGTACAATAAAAAACGGGAACACCTGATCTCCTGTTACACTTTCAGGCAACAAACCCGGGTTGGTTTGGTAGTAAACAAAGAGTAAGGTCCCGATGATAAAAAACAGCAAGCTAACCGGCACGTACAACAAACCGCCAAACAGCGCTGAGAAACGGGCACTTTTATCATTTTTGGCACTTTTATAGCGTTGCACGTAATTCTGGTCTATTCCATAATTCTGCAGGTTGATGAATATGCCATAAACAAGCATTACCCAAAAAGTTGAGATATTGAGCTCCGGACCAAAAGTTCCGAGAGAAAACTTTTTAAATTCAGCCCCAACAGAAAAAAACTGAGCAGGGCCTTCGGGCAAGGAAAACAACAACACAACAACACAAGCCAAAGCTCCGGCAATTAAAATTAAACCTTGAATAGCATCCGTCCATAATATGGCTTTTATACCCCCCATTACCGAATATAAGGTCACACTGATACTGGTTACGATGATGATGGTCGGAATACTCCATCCCAACATGGAATGTAAAGGCAGTGCCAACAAAAACAACACCGAACCGATTCGGGCCACCTGAGTCAGCAAATAACAAACGGCAGCATACGCCCTTGCCCAATATCCAAACCTTTCTTCCAGGAAACTATAAGCTGATACGCTATTGATGCTCCGGTAAAACGGCACAAAAAACTTCGCTGCCAGAATTGAAGCCAAAGGAATAGACAGACTGAACACATACGAATTCCAGTTACCCAGGAATGCATTGCCCGGCAAAGCCAGAAAACTGATGCTACTCACATAAGTCGCGAAAATCGACATGCCCACAACAAAGCCATTGACATTACCACCGCCACTGGTATAATCGGCTGCATTCTTGTTTTTACGGACAAATGAGCTTCCGAATAACACGGTGCCTAATGTGAAAGCGAGAAAGATGATGAGGTCGAGAAGAGGGATTTGCATGGGTGGATTTAAATTTAAATGATTTTTCTCAAATTAATATTTATATTATTGACTTTTAATAATGATTTTTTTGTATATATATTTATCATTTATGTTTATACAAACAATGTATATTCCGTCTTCCAAAACAAACACATTATGCCTGTTTAGTATCTCATGTTTAACCTTTTGCCCTCTCATGTTAAAGATTTGGCATAATGACTTTACATTATCTGCATAAAGAACAATATGCAATTTATTTGTCTGAGTAAGAATCTGCAAATCAGAATACAATGCTTCATGACCAAATTCAGTAGTAGTATATATTCTGTTAATTATCGTATCAGCGTATCGTTCCCCTAGCAGTAACAATCCTTCTCTGTTAAAATGGTCATTATTATCTTCTAAATTAGATACATTTATTAGACCTTCTGCAGAAACACTTGATGAATTTGGCATAAAGTTATCAATGGTGTTTATCATTGCATTAAATGCTGCATTTTCACTATTCCAGTGACCAATTTCACCAGCAACAAAAAACAACGAATTATTATCTAAATCCATTCTTAAATTCTCAACTAAAGATTTTAATAATGTTGTATAACCAATTGTTTGGAAGTTAGTCCTATTTGCTTCACCCTGATGCCATAACACACCTTTAAAATCTCCCCATTTTTTTGCTTCAATTGCACGCTCAAGTGTTTTTCTATATAAAGTATCTCCTTTATCTGTTCCTTCCTTTTCCCAAAGTTGAATTGCCGAACCTCCCCTTGCATTCACAATTAAACCTATAGGTTTCTTAACTCGCTGAGTTATTGTTTTTGCATAAGAGTAAGTTAATCCATAATACTGTGCTGATGTAGATAAAATGTTTGAATATCTATTCATACCATTTGCCGCTTTTTCAAATACATAAGACGAATTAAACAGATAAGCTCCTTCAACAGGCTCCATATCTCCTTTCTCTGGATCCAAAGGAGCCGTACCAGCCATATTTGACTGACCGATACATAAAAATAGTTCCAACTCCGGCAGTTTCTCAAAACAGATTTTATAAGTTTGAATGTTTGAGTGATCCTGAGAGGTGACTACAATAGTTGTTGTTCGTTCCGACTCCGAACCATCAATATTTGTCATAGACACAACTTTGAACGAAGCTCCGGTTTCATTCAGAACCGGGTCAACATCTGGAAGTCCAACATAACTATACGGTAGATATACAGTATAATTCAATTTATTCTTATTAAAATCAACAATTAATCGGTCATCAACTTTAATTGTAGATAAAAAGGCATCTTTTTCCGGATCTGCCGGGAGGTAATTTATTTTTTCAGCCAATAGAGTAAAACCGATAAAACCATCTATCTGAGGAATTGATATTGTCTCCCCTATCGTTACCTTTTTTTGATATATAGCCAACCTTGTTTTATTTATATCTGAATAATTAAGATTAATTCCTTCTAATAAAGTCCAATCTTTTAATGCTCCAACTGCTGCTATCCCGTATATAAATCCATCCGATGCAGGAATAATGACACCTTCTTCCTTCTCCGACGCTTTATTAGAAAGAAATTCATATCCTACAAAATTATCGGGGACATTTTCAAAAACAAATGTTCTATTCGTAAAGACAACAGCACCATTTACAAATAACCTTTTAACAAACAAATCCTTATCTGCCAAAACTTTCACGACATTAACACAGCCAGAAGCATCACCTAACACATCAATTTTCCAATTTTTCGACACAGCAATAGATGATGTACTTGTCTTACTTCCGGGATTTCCACTTACTTTCAAATTAACAGATAAAGATTCAGTCTGTAAATTAGGCAACTTTCTATAAAAAGAATCTAAGGCACAAGCCGTCAGAGCATTGTTTCTCACATTCAAGCTATCAAGTTTGATGCTATTTATTGTAATATCTGTCAAACCAATGTTCTCACAATCAATATAGGAAAGGCTGTCAGTCAATATGTTAATAACATTACCTTTTATTGGATACTTAATAATGGTGGATTCTGTACTCACATTAAATAATTGTGTTTCACCTCCGGATTCAATACCCACATTACCTGCTGAGGCTAATTTTAATTTCAGCGTAATAATTTCACCAACATTTTTGTTTGTAATTAAAATAACCTGACGGCAAGCAGTATTATCGCCTTCCACATCAGGCAACCAGTTTTTAACTTTAAGTATCTCCGTTCTGGTACTTTCAACATTTGGGTTTCCTGTGTTCCGAAAATTATAAGTACCTGTGTTCTTCGACCGGTCGGGCAGATCATTATAAATTTTATTCATGCTACATACACCGATCTTATTATTTTGAAGATATAACCCTGTAAGCAATGTGTTTTTACTAAAGTCTAAATCAGTTATATTATTATTTGCGACACCAACCCGTCTCAAATTTAGGTTACAACTAACGTCTAAAGCCGTTAATTCATTATCCGTACAATATATCTGCTGTAAATCATATGCGCGGGATACATCTATATCAATAATCCCAGCACTGTTACATTCAAAATAGCTGACTCCTGAGCCATATACCTTAACAAAATAACCTTGTAACTCCGCCGTTATCTGAGTGCTTGTAACTCCTACATTATAACGAACCTTAACATCATTTCCCCAATCAACATCTACAGTACCAACTTCCGTCAATCGCAACAACATTGTAACAGATTCTCCAATATTCTTTTTGGAATGGAAAATAATCTCGGCTTCCTGAGCTTTAGCATTTAAAGCAAGGAGGAGGAAAAGAGCAAGGAGTTTTATTATCATAACACTAGAGTGCATAACTTTATATATTAAGTTTCATTCGATAATAAGTAAGCTAAATTAGTAATTTTGTTGTATTTATCAGTCTTTTTAATTAGTTATTTATATCCGGATTAGGTTGTACCTAACCCGGATATAAAATAAAAGATGAAATATTGATATTACTTCATTAAAACTTTAATTATTCCATTTGTACCATTTGTATTATATTTAACTAAATATAATCCACTATACAAATTAGAAACATCAACACCCTTGATATCATCTAATTGCATTATCATTTTACCTGAAACATCTATTATATGTATACTACCCCTATTGTTTTCATTAAAAGAAATAAAATTATCTTTAAGTGATATTATTGTAGCACTTTCATTAACTATATCAGAATTTATCGAAGTAAAACAACCAGTCCCATCACCACTAACATTAACTGTCCAGTTTTTTGCAGTAGCAATATTGGTATTGCTTGTATTTGCACCATGATTTCCAGTGTTATTAATTCTATATGTTGTACCTTCTGCTTTCACAGGCAGATCAGTATAAATCTTATTTAATTCACAAGCATCAAATTGATTGTTTTGTATATATACATTGTTTAGTGCTATATTATTGGTTAAATTAATACTCGAAAACTGATTACTTGCAACTCCTAATGTTTGTAAATTTGTATTTGCCGACACATCCAAACTTGTCAATGAATTATTATCAAGATAAATATGAATCAATTCGACGGCTTTGGAAACATCTAAACTTGTAATTCCTCCATCTTTACATTCAAAAGAATTTAAATTATCATTATAAACTTTTATTGAATTACCCACCAATGCTTCTGTTACTTCTATATAAGCATTACTTGCAACACTATAAAAGTCCAGCTTCCCATCACCCCAATCAACATCTATAGTACCAGCCGTTTTTGACCTCAGTTTGAGTGTGATGCTCTCTCCAGAAACTTTATTTGTTTCAAAAGAAACGACTGGTTGACATCCAGTTGCATTACCCGTGACATCTACAGTCCAACCTTTTGCTGCTGCAATAGCTGTGTTGCTCGTAGCGACACCTGGATTATTTGTATTGCGAACTCTAAATGTTCCTGAAGGTTTAATTGGCAATGCGTTATAAATTTCATTTAACGAACATGCATCAAATTGATTATTTTGTATATATATATTGTTCAACAATTGGTTATTAGATAAATCAATATTTGTTATCTGATTTGTTGCTATACCTAATGTCTGTAAATTTGTATTTGCCGACACATCCAAACTTGTCAATGAATTGGTTGTTAAATACACATGTACTAACTCGACGGCTCGAGAAATATCAGCACTTGTAACACCTCCACTGTTACACTCGAAATTATTTAAGTCATCATTATAAATCTTGACGGTATTACCTTTCAGGGGCTTTGTCAAAGTAATATTAACATTGGTTGTTACTTCATGAGCATCTAACAACCCATCACCCCAGTCTACACTAATTGTTCCCGTTGTTTTTGATCTTAATTTCAGAGTAATACTTTCTCCAACAGCTTTGTTTGTCTCAAAAGACACAACAGGAGTCTGCGCATTGATTCCAGCAAAAGCAAATAAGCAAATTCCTAGAAATAGAGTTAATTTTGTTTTCATGACTTTTTTTTAGTTAATAAATAATTTTATAATAATTCAGTTTATAATAAACTCGTCAACAAATAATAATGGTGTACTTCCTTTACTTATATGCCATTGGGGAACTTTATCTGTACCACGAATAAGTATACGTACATATTTTGCATCAGTTGCTGTAAACCGGCATTTAATCTCGTTACGTCCAATCGAACTCCCTTGTGGTGCAACATTGTATTTCTTCGAAAAAACTTTGACATACGATTTCCCATCTATTGACAATTCAACTTTTATCTCAGCAGGACCAAACACCCGGTTATCTAAACGGAGATAAAACGCCGTAACTAATTCAGAGATAGTTTTTATATTACCCAAATCTATTACAGCATCAATTGGCTTTCCATGAAAACCAATCCATGTGCCATCGGTATAGTTTGAGTTTCCCAATATCCCATCAACTAAGACACCTTCTCCTTCGAATGTGAACCGAGAAGACGGTTGGTGTTTCAGTGTAATAGTCTTGGAAGTTGCCTTATTAATATTAATTATTTTAGTTTGTATTCTATTATTTTGTCCAGTTCCTCTATAGGTCAGCACTTTTAATTCTGAGGATTGATTCACACGGAACTGTCCTGTGTATTTTACAGATTTTGTAGTAGGCGTTGACCCATCCAATGTATAAAAAAGAGATGCGTTGTCGAAAGTTGACAATTCTACCCAAAGTGAAACTTTGTCAGAGTCAGGTTTAGTCAAAATCTCAGCATCTAAAAAACATTGTGAGTATGTCAATCCCTTTTTATCATAGTATTGTTGCATTTTCTTCAATCGTTTTAAGAAATTCTTATAATCTTTACTTGCGGGCAAGGTCCATTGTATTTCAGCTAATGCATCCATACGAGGTAACATCATGTATTGCAAGGTCTCTTTATTTTTAATATACTCTGTCCATAGATTTGCTTGTACGCCCCAGATATATTTCTTTTGTTCTTCTGTTAATTCATTCGACTGGGGTTCATAATCATAAACTTTCTTTAAAGGTAGATAGTTCCCAATAGTAAAAGGTTCCTTAGTAATATCACGACTCTGGTAATAATCAAAATATAAAAACTGACTGGGAGTCATGATGGCTTTATGTTTCATTTGTGCGGCTGCTATACCCCCTTCTATTCCTCTCCACGACATTACAGTTGCATTCGGAGCTAAACCACCCTCTAAAATTTCGTCCCATCCAATAATTTGTTTCCCTTTAGAATTTAAGAACTTTTCAACACGACTTATAGAATAACTTTGTAGCTGATCCTCAACAGAATGTTTTTTATCTGCATTCAAATTTAGTTCCCTGGCTTTTTGTTGACAATGTGGACATGCTTTCCATCGAACTTTTGGACATTCATCACCGCCAATATGAATATATTCATAAGGAAACAACTCAACAATCTCAGAGAATACATCTTCAATAAATTTGAATGTATTTTCCTTACCGACACATAACACATCTTCATAAACACCTCTTTTTATAGCTATTTCATAAGGCCCTCCTGTACAACCCAATTCTGGGTAAGAAGTTATAGCCGCTAGCGTGTGTCCAGGTAAATCTATTTCAGGAATTATTTCAATATACCTCTCTTTAGCATAAGCGACCACATCCCGAATTTCATTTTTTGTATAAAAGTACGGACCATACATCTTTCCTGTTTCCTCAAACTCTCCTGTATCATGGTTTATTCTGGTTTCTTTTCGTATAGATCCAATGGTCGTTAACTTTGGATATTTTTCAATTTCTATACGCCAGCCCTGATCTTCTGTCAAATGCCAATGAAAATGATTCATATTATGAAGCGCCATCAAATCAATAAATTCTTTAATCTCTGAAACAGAGAAAAAATGTCTGCCTACATCTAACATCATACCGCGATATGAGAACCTCGGAAAGTCTCTTATCTCAACTGATGGAAAATATATGTTTTTTTTGTTACTTCCCGGTAGTATAGATTTTCTCAAAGTCTGAATACCATAAAAAATACCAGATAGACCTTCTCCATTGATAACAATTTGTTTATCAGAAATCAATATTTCATAGGAGTCTTTAACTTCATTTTGCAAGGAATATGTTAACGCGATAATATTAGTATCGTGCTTATTATGAGTTATTTCAAGACAGAATCCGGCCAATCCCTTTATATAATCACGAAGAAAATATGCGTTTCTCTCCAATAAAGAATCTCCTTTCTCAAAAGTAATTTTAGTATATTGATTGAGCGTAAAACCTGACTGTCGGAGATATGTTATCTCCTGAGGTAAGGGTACCACATCGTAATCAGCAGTCAATCCTCCTTTAGAGAAAGAAGAACAAATCACCAACAGCGTAATCAAATAACTATATCCTTTCATACCTTTACTTATTTAACAATAATTACTAATTCATTTCCTTTTAAACCTGAACCTTTTGCGTAAACTTTTATCTTTCCTGGTGTATTCCCTATTTTAAGCAAAACTGTAGCAATACCAGCTTTCGTTATCGCGTTATCTTCATGTATTAATTCGGCATCTCCTTCTACTCTAAAATTGATTCTTAAGTCATTTTCAGTTGCTACTAAGTTCCCTTTTTTATCATGTACCCCCGCATATACAAAAACAATATCATTTTTACCGGATTGAGGAGGTGTTCCACTCTCATCCAAATGCAATTGAATTTTTTCCGGAGTCTGAGCTGTCTCAACACTTTCCATCACACATTCTTTTCCGTTCAAATAACCGATGGCCTTCAAAACACCAGGCTTCAAACATTTCACATTAAAAGTAAAGGGAGGATGAGCAAGATTACTGGAAATTTTATTTGTATCCGGCTTAATTTTTCCTAGCGATTTTCCGTCCACAAAAAGTTCTATCTCATCACAATTACTATAAATTCTCACAACATCACTCACCCCAGGCAACCAATTAGAAGCAATAAATATCATTGGTTTTGAAAACTTATTTTTGAAAGAATAGCTGCGCTGACTTTGAAAGAAATAATAAGAAAATTTAGGTAATCTAAAAATGTCCATAATCCCAGACAACTCAAGATCATCCACATAGCCTCTGTTATAATCGAACATAACCCAATAACCATCTGCAAAAGCATGTGTAGATAAATTATCATTATGCGCTTCCTGAATATTAGTTGCTTGTTGGAGAAGTCGTTTTTCACCACTATTCCTCGATTGCCGTGAAGATCGTTCTTCCTGTAACATATTCATCCAGCTATCTTGCTCAAAACCAGCGTTCATAGCATAATACTCCCAATCACCATATTCAGAAACTATCAAGGGTTTTGTCTGCAAAGCACTTTTGCGGTGTTGTCGTGCCTCAATATAAATATCATATGGATCATTTTTCATCCAACCTGCAATATATGCTGACTGAGGATACTCCTCATTTCCAATTTGTACTACCTCCTCAATAAATTTCTGAGGCATACGAATTTCATTAATTGAAAGTTCCCAAGCTAAAATACACGGATGATTCCTGTCTCTCCGTATCATATCCCGTGACGATTGTTTTGCATGTTCTTCGAATTTAAAGTCTCCAAAGTATTGCCATCCTAATATGGGTTCAAGAACCATAAGCCCGTATTCATCACAGGCATCAAGAAAGGCCGGGGAAACCGGATAATGGGAAGCTCTTACATAATCAAATCCAGCTTCTTTAATTCTATAAGCATCCCGACGTTGTGCATTATCTGATAAAGCATAACCTATGTAAGGATATTCCTGATGTCTGTTTACTCCACGTAAAAAGGTTTTTTCGCCATTCAACCACAGTCCTTCAGGTTTAATCACTACCTCCCTTATACCGAATTTTATTTCTTCTTCATCAACCAACATGTTGTTAGCATAAATTTGCGTTTTCAATTTATACAAATTTGGATCTGATGGACTCCATAATAAAGGTGTTTTAATTTTAAGCTTTAGTTTCGATTCTTTGTCTTTATTCTTTTGAATAGTAAACTGCTCCTCAACTGACTGAACGACACTTCCATCGTGAACATTAATTATCTTATGCAGGACATTAATTTCACTGGAAATATTGCCATCATTTTTTATATGTGTTTGTATCATTACATCGGCTGATGCTTTACTTATACCTGAAGTAGTAATAAATATTCCACCTCCGGCTTTCTTTCTGGCAAATATAGGATTCGTTATATAAATACTATTTTTCTCAATCAACCAAACATTACGATAAATACCTCCGTACATGTTAAAGTCAAGACGGTATAGAGGTTTGGGACCAGTTATCGTATTATCATTGTTGTTAAGGCGCACAACAATTGTATTCGGTCTATCATAAAAAGCAACAGAAGATATATCTATTACAAAAGGAAGATAACCACCCAAATGCGTAGTTAAGTGCTGACCGTTAACCCACACATCCGAGACATTCATTGCTGCCTCAAATTCAATAAAATATTTTTTATCTTTTGGTTTTCCAAACAATGAAAAATTTTTCGCATAGTAACATATTCCCTGCCACTGGTCATTTACAACTAAGGGCTCAATACGGGCTGTATGTGGAAGTGAGACAGATTCCCATGAATCTGGAATTATTCCCTTTTTGATAATTATGTATTCATCAATAGCAAAACTATCTACCCGATGGAAATACCAATTATCATTGAAAGAAGTGACTCCTTTCAATTCACTGGAGTTTACATGCAAGGGAATATATAAACAATAAATAAATATAACCAATATTTTAGCGGAAAATCTCATTGTTTATTATTTTAAATTAGTCTTTACAACCTGTGCCATCTCCTTGTATGTCAATATTCCAGTTTTTGGCGGTTGCTATGCTTGTACGACTTCCCATAGCACCTGGATTACCAGTCACTCTAAAATTCACATTTTCTGAAACACTTGAACGTGCCGGAATTTGATGATACAATTGATTTAATGTACATGCATCCATATTGTTGTTCTGAAAGTACATTCCTGATAGTTTTTCATTGTTTCTTAAATCTAATGACTTGATGTGATTATTATTACATCCCAGACGCAACAATTTGGTATTTTGAGAAACATCGACAGTTTTAAGTTCATTATATCCACAATACAGTTGCTGAATATTTTTTGCATTAGTCACGTCGAGATGGATTAATGAGTTTTTTTCACATTTAATAAAATTTATATTATCTCCATAAATCTTAATTGTATTACCGCTCTCTAACTTTTCCCTTATTCTTGTTGTTTCAGTACTTATTTCTACTTGTTTAGGCCCTTTTCCAAAATCAATTTCGATGTTTCCGGCAGCAAGCAAACGTAATTCCAAAACAATTTCATCGCCTTCTTTTTTTGAGGTTGTCATTATTATGGGTTTACCCCCAGAGTTGTCTCCTTGCGAATCCAAATTCCAGTTTTTATCAATAGCTATTTGAGTATTACTTCCTTTTGTCCCTGGATTATTCATTATGCGAAAATTGATGTTTGATGACATGTTCTTCAATTTTGGCACAGTATTAAACATTTGATTTAGAGCCCTACTATCGAAGTTATTACTTTGAAGGTACAGTCCGGTCAATTTAGGGTTTTGCGATAAATCAAGCCAAGATAATTTATTTGTATGTGCTCCCAATCGAACTAATTTTGTGTTATTACTAACATCTAATTTGGTTAAATCATTTTTATCGCAATATAATTGTTGCAATTCATTCGCCTTGCTTACATCCAATTCTATAATATCAAGATTTGCACATGACAGAAAAGTGATATCTTTCCCGTAAATTTTAACAATATTACCAGATAAAACACCTTGTAAAGAAGTGCTGGCGCTACTTACTTTATAATTTATTTTATTTCCATTTCCCCAGTCGACAATTACATCTCCCGGATTATGTAATCTCATCTCTAATTTGACCGGGAGCCCTTGCGCTTTTGATGTCTGCATCACTATAGTCGCTTCCTGTGCAAAAAGCGTCACAACTGCAAAAAGCAGTATAAATAATAAATTCTTTTTCATGTGTACTTCTTGTATTAATTATATTATATTCTTTATTTAATTTCATTTCCAAAGAATAACCAATGTTTCTCTTTCAGATAAGTGTATTTTACCATTCTTAAATGCATTATTTCTGCCAAAAAGTATGGTTGGCTTTAACTTTAGTCTGTTTTCCAATTTGACTACTATATTTTGCTTATTGTTGTTGTTTATCACGGTAACGTATTGATCTTCACTTTCCAAAATTCTGAGCAACGCTCCTTTGACATATTTCTTAAAATAAAAAGGTTGTTCCTTCAATACGGTTTCTAATTCGACATGTGCTATCATCGACAATGGCTTCGTAGTGTTTGACAACGCTGCCAGGCTGAAACATGGAGGTAACCACAACGTATTTCCCTTTCCAAATTTATTGGATACGGCGATTATATCTCCTTTATCTGTTCCTGCAACTCTGGCGTTAGGTGATGTTATCTTTAACAGGGGCTTCCAGGCAACAGCTGGAATGTCGATAGTCAAATCATGTATACGAAACTTATTTATTTCATCGACATATCGTAAATCCATCATTCGGGCTCCTAAAAGATTTTCCATATGAAACCCATTCTGGAAAGAATTGGTTTCATACTCATCAAAAAAACCTGTTAATCCTTCTGCAATTAATTTATTCCCATTTGCTACAAACTTTTCCATTTGCGGTATAATCTCCTGAGGAATTGAAATGGCATTTGCCAATATGACAACTCTGCCCTGTTCAGTAGAATTCCAATCGTAGTCAGATAAGTATTTAATTTCAGCTTGATACCCCATTTCACTCATCGCTACAAACCACATCATTAAACTTCTCACATGAGCATCTTTATTAAAAACTCTTACTCCTGTATCAAACGGGTCAATGTGAAGCAGAACCCGCATTGTTTCGGGACTTAAAATCAGTGTGATTTTAGATTTGTATGGTCGGGCCGACTTAAAGAAAATGTTGTTTTTTTCTATTACTTCATTAATCTTGTATGTCACACGAGAACGATCCGTTGGCTCTCCTCTAAAACCGAACAAACCCCATTCTCCAGCTTCAATACCTTGTTTTCGATAGTTTAACGCCCAATATATAACTTTGCGTGCACCTGATCCAATACCCGTCCATACCCACTGAGCCAAGTCAAGCGAATCTGGGCACATAGGAGTTTTTCCACTCCATATATTGTTTCCTCCCTGTAATTCACTAATCCAGAACTTCCCATCGGGAGCTGCTCCTCTCAGAATTTCAGATATTCCGGCAACTGCATAACCATACTGTTCTCTGTCCATAAATCTCAATTGCCACGATGCGTGCATAGAGGCACCAAGCACATCATTAAAGTTCTTATAAACAGGGAGATCATACTGATGGGCTGATTCGAAAACATTGGCTGGATTCAACGTAATAAGGGTGTTTTTGTCATGTTTCCTGATTTCATCGGCAATCCAACTTAAATTGTATGTTAGAAAATCACGTTGGAACTGATACCAGTCAATTGAAGGTGTCGGCCAATAAAAATAACTGCCTTTACTCCACAGAGGCTCATATTTAATATCTGAAAAGTCAGTATAATTTTGTATCCAAGCCTTATTAACGACATCGATACTCTTATATTTAGCTTGAACCCACTCCTGTAACTTTTGGGTAGCTAATTCGGAATAAGGATCAAAACGCCTTGGTTCATTAAGTATCCACCAGGAACCGAGTGCTTTGTTGTCTTTATACCTACTGACGGTTTTACTTATGTATACAGCTGCATTGTCCAATAATGACTGAGAACTGAACAATTCGTTAAATTGCGGACGTCCTTGAAAAACATTATCGACAAACACCGGACCATGTATGGCACATAACGTCGCTTCAATGTTGATATTGTGTTTGTTGGCTGCATCAAATGCCCAATCGTACAGAGTAAAATCGAAATTACCGGGAGAAGTTTCAATGTAATTCCACATCATAAAAAGACGTATAGAGTACATCTTATTTTCAGCCGCAGTTTTGAACCATTGATAAATTTCTTCCTTTGTTTGTCCTGGCTCAATCCATATCTGAGCTCCAATAATTATTTTCTCCTGACTTTTCAATGGCTGTACACTTATTAAAACAGTCAACCCAATTAACAATCTTATTATAAAACAATTAGTCTTATTTGCATTAAACACTGTCATTTTTATTAAATTAATTTATTCTGTAATATTAAGTGAAATATTAATTAACTCTTCTCTTTCAGTTACTTTACCTTTATCAAATACGGCAACAAAAACAACATCAAAGTGCCCAACAGATTTATATACATAATTGTAATTTCCAACTTTCCCTTCAGACGGATCTCCTTTTAACACAACAGGAGTACTAGCTGCAATTTCTTTCTGACGTGGAAGCAGGAATGATCTTGAAACAGCCCAATCTTCCGTATCATTTTCGAAATAAGCAACTTGCCAACTATCTCTCATGGTAATGACATTATCACTTAGTGACGCTCTGTCAGGTTGTTTATTTGGTGTAGAAAAAAGCGTCCATCCTAAGTCATTATGGTTACTGAGCAGCTCATCTCCTGCGCCATAAGTCCGTTTAATAGAAAAAGATCTCAACCTGTTCAGATTTCCTTTACCATGTAATGTTTGATTCAATACATTCTGTTTTACGGCAAAATACATCTTAGTTTCGGCTTTATCTTGATCGAGTAAACTCGTAAAGATTCCATTTCCACTAGGTACATATGCTGTTCCGTTACTTGGCGGAGCCATTGTAAATTCAGAAGTAATATCAGTCCATGTTGTAGCGTGAACACCATTAATTGTATAATCTTCCTGAAAGTCTTTGGAAATAAGGATCTTCATCTGATTTTGTTGGGTGCCATCCTGACTTTGAGTTTCGAATGTTATAAAATAATCGAGATCTATTTCCCGGCTTTCTTTTAGAGAGTAATTATGTCCTTCATCACCGGTATATACAATAATCGAATCAGCATCACCTTTAATCATGAATTTAACAATTTCTCCAACTTTATAGTCTGATTTAGATGTGGTTATACTGAAAGTCTTGTCAACTGGATTAAAACCTCCTTGATACCCTTCATCCTCAAAAATATCGTTGGAACAGGCACTGAAAATACCAGTCAGCATAAAAAGTTTCAGTATATTGTATGTCATTTTGTTTAACATAATATATCATTTAGTTTGTTACTATTAACGTAATTTCCTTCGTAATTTCCTTTTGGCTTTTTATATTGGCATTAATTGCTTTAAAAACCACGTTATATTCTCCCGGAGTCGTATATATATAAGTATATCCTTTTACGGAAATATCCGTAACACCTTTTATTGAAATAGATCTGTCTGGCCCCAAATCTAACGCTCTAGGTAACTTAACAGGGATACTCACAGCCCAATCTTCTGTTTCTCTGGAGTAATAGTCTTCAGGGGAAGTCCACCAACTATTGCGCATCATGATTGTATATGAATTTTCTAAAGATGCTCTATCTGGTTGTTTGTTAGGTGTAGAAAAAAGAGTCCAACCAAAATTTGCATGTTCATAGAGTTTCTTATTTAGAGTTTCATAAACAGAGGATATTGTAAAATAACGAAGTCTGTTTAAATTCCCTAATCCATGAATATTTTGATTTTTTACAATTTGTTTAACTGCAAAATATAACTCTGTCGTATCTTTTTCTGTATCCAGAAACTCTTCGAGATCGCCAAAACCACTAGACACATATGCCGAGCCATTATTAGGTGGAGCCATCGTAAATCTGGATGTAATATCACTCCATGTCGCAGCATGCACTCCATCAATACTATAATCTCCCGTAAAATCATTTGAGACCAATACTCTCATCTGATCGGTTTGCGCCCCATTCTGACTTTGAGTTTCAAAGTTTATAAGATAATCAGGTTCAGCTATACGACCATCCTTGTATTCATAGCTATTACCCAATTCTCCCGAATAAAAGGCTATTATATCTGGATTACCTTCAAATACAAAGCGGACACTATCCCCTACCTTATATATTTCTTTTTCGGCAAAAACTTCAAAAACAATAGTATCAGGATCTTCAATTCTTTCACAAGCTGCAGTACCTATAATAAGGCTGGTGCCTATTATTAATATGGGATTAAATTTCATATTTATATTCTATTAAAAAAAATTACTTCACAAATAAATTATTACCAACCTGGATTTTGTGTTAAATTGGGGTTAAGTCCTATTTCATAACTTGGGATGGGCCATATAACATCCCTTTCTTCTACATTAGTAAATGTACTGACCGCATGATCTTTGTCTGAAAAACTAGATGCCGCTATCGCATCTGTAAGACATTTCTTCATTTTGGTATAAAAAACTCCCCACCTTACCAAATCACTCTTTCGGAGGCACTCATATGCCAGTTCCCTTGAACGTTCATCGTAAATAAATTCTTTAAAGTCATTATAATCAGTGATTGTAATATCGACACTTGAATCCGGGATGTTTGCATCCTTTCCGTATCCTCTCCTACGAACTGTGTTTACAGCTTCAAGAGCACCCTGAGTCGGCGCTCCGTTTACTTCGTTATCGGCCTCCGCAAACATCAATAAAACATCCGAATAACGAACAAGCGGGAAGTTTTGAGGTGTGCGGCTCCTATGTTTGGGTTCTAGAATTTCATATTCCCGTCTAAATTTTCCACAGTTCCGGTTGAAAATCTGTGTAGATGACCAGTTTACCTTTTGAGCAGGCACATCTGGTTGCTTGTAGAAAAACGGAGCGATGGTATAGTCTCTTCTCAAATCTCCTGAAGCATATACTTCATAAGCAGATTTGGTCACATTTATATAATCATAGGTGTATCCAAGACCCAGATCGAAAGAATTGCGTATACCATTATTTCCACCAACAAAACCTCCTAAATTAGCATAAATACCTGTTCCGTTTCCATGAAATTCGACTTCCCAGAGACTCTCCCTTATATCATATATATCCTGAGCATAATTGATAAAAATCTGCTGAAAGTCTGGATTAAGTTCATGAAGTCTGGAATTTATGACCTGTAAAGCACAAGTACGTGCTTTTTTGTAATGAGATTTATCATTTACAGGGAAACCAGCTATATTCAGATGTACCCGGGCAAGAACACCCCAAACAGCCGATTTGTTAACCTGTCCTCCATTCCCAATTTCATCAATATCATTTACCAAATCAACAGCATCTTCCATATCTTCAACAATCTTGTTGTAAACATCTGTTTTAGGTGTTCGTGCCGGTAAAGAAACTCCCGAATCAGATAATACTGACGTTGACTTCAAAATAAGAGGAATATCACCAAAATTCTGAACAAGTAAGAAATAATAATATGCCCTTAAAAACAAGGTTTCTCCTTTAATTCTGTTTCTCTCGACTAATGAAATATTAATATCCGGATTATCTACATTTTCCAGAAGCATATTCGCATCATTAATTCCGGCATACATAGTTTGCCAGAAAGATAATATCTTATTATCTGTAGCATTGACAGTATAATCTCCCACTGAATTCAGATCTCCGTCTCGATTATTATATCCCTGATCTCCGTCTAGAGACAACCGACCAATCATGTAACCTCTGTAAGTAGCATTCTGTGCCAACGTTGCGTAAACTCCGGTTAATGCAGCTTTTAAATCACTTTCAGTCTTATAGTATTTATTTGAAGAAATCGCATCTGTATTATCCACATTCAGAAAGTCTGAACAAGATGATAATAATAATGCTATTGATAAAAATATAATAAGTGTATTTTTCATATTAATCTATTTTTAGAATGTTGCTTTAATACCAAAAACCAAACTTCTTGAGCGCGGATATGCAGAATAGTCAAAACCAGGAGTCAATGCACTATTACGCACCGAAACTTCAGGATCCATTCCACTGTACTTTGTCCATGTATATAAATTTTGAGCTGATAATGAAATATCTATTCCTGATGAGCCGATTAACCTATCAATAAATGACGGCAAACGATAAGACAGGCTTACTGTTTTCAGACGAAGATAAGAGCCGTCTTCAATCAGTCTGCTGCTAAAATAACCTACGGGACCCTGACCTCCTGCCCTGAACAAATTTGTATCAGTATTATCCGGTCTCCATCTATCAGCGTAAGTAGCAAATTGATTCAGCGCCGATCTGTTACTTTGGTTTCCTTCCAGATAAATTTTATTGGCATTCAAAATATCATTACCATAAGACCATTGGAAAAACACATTCAGACTGATATTTTTGTATGTGAAATCGTTATTAAATCCTCCTATATGTATAGGTTCAGTCCGGCCAATGACAACATTATCTTTTGATGTGATATTCCCATCTCCATCAATATCCTTGTATTTGATGTCTCCAGGCTGTATTTTTGATCTGGGATTACCATTTGAAGGAAGATCGGCTTTTAACACAAAAGCACCTTCAGATCCGTCAAAATCATTATAATCATATATGCCATCCCATATTAAACCAATAAATTGAGCTGCCGAAGAACCAACCTTTGCCAGATACAGATACGAATTCGAATATGCATCAAGGCCGCTGACTGTAGACAACAACCTGTCTTGTCCTTCATTAAGAGATAGAATCACATTTCTATTAAAGCTTATATTGAAATCACTTTTCCACTTAAATTTGTTAGTTTGAACATTAACCGTAAATAATGACAATTCCAAACCTTTATTTTGTGTCGATCCAATATTTTTATAGACACGAGAGTAACCTGTTGTATAAGGAACACCCGCATACAAAAGTAAATCTCTTGTTTTTTTAAAATACCAATCAATAGTTGTACTTATGCGACCTTTGACAATGTCAAAATCGAGACCAGCATTGTACTGCTCGGTTGTTTCCCACTTCAAACCGGGATTTCCCATCTCTTTGTTCTTTATACCATAAGCAGGACTACCTCCAATCGGATAATGAAACGTATAATCTGTCGATAATTGATTAAATCTGGAATAATCACCGATACGATCATTACCTGTTTGTCCGTAACTCAATCTTAATTTTGCATTATGTACATAAGATAAACTCTTCATGAAATCTTCTTCGCTCATTCGCCAGGCAATAGCTGCTGAAGGAAAATATCCCCACTGATTTCGAGGGTGAAATTTGCTTGATCCATCTGCACGAAACGTCACAGTAAACAGGTACTTGTTTTTTAAATCATAATTTATTCTTCCTAAAAAAGACATCATTCTATTTGTTGCCTGATAAGCGGTTATTGCACCTGGCGTACCTGTGTCGAGACCGCTTAAACCTGTATATTCTACAGGCAATTGCTCTCCTGCCAATTGCCATCTTTCATCTATTGTTTGCTGGGTTGTCCAACCAATTAAGGCATTAAAAGAATGTACTCCCACTTTTTTCCTGTATGTAAGTGTGTTTTCGTTCAACCATGTTTGCAATTCCCTGAAATTAACATACCCATTTATGCCTTTTGTATTTCCTGATAGTTCGGAAGAACCTCTCGAAGTTTCAGCACCATAGAAACCAGTTTCTCTAAAGGTTCTATTATATATGCCACCTTTAATTAACAATTCCAGATTGTTAGTAATCTTATAATATATCCGGGCATTATATCTGAAATACTCTCCTTTCTTTTCTCGCTTAGAATTTTTTACATCAATTATAGGGTTCACACGGGTATCGTTTGCATCGGGATCTAGTAATGTCCCAGTAATATCAACAGCATCTCTTCCGAGTAAAGGTCTGTATCCCCACGTACGATACAACAAGTAACTGGCATAGGTTTGTGTGCCGTTTGTGGATGTTGAGGATATTTCTCCAAAACCATTATCCCTTATATAGTC
Source organism: Paludibacter sp. (assembly GCA_034928085.1). GTDB lineage: Bacteria > Bacteroidota > Bacteroidia > Bacteroidales > Paludibacteraceae > Paludibacter. The sequence continues at coordinate 16,980 of JAYFPG010000061.1, read as the reverse complement.
TGTTGATAAATTAACCCTTACCTTTTTGTTTAAATAATGATCAAGATGTATTTTCCCTTGATAACGATTGTATCCACTATTAATTACTACACCATCTTGTTTGTTGTATGACAAGGATGCTGAATATCGGGTAGACTGATTCCCTCCGTTTAAAGATATATTGTGACTTTGATTGATTGCATCTCTGAACAACATATCTTGCCAATCAATAGCTTGTACATTTTGATAATCTTCAAGGGTCTTCCCATCATACAGATACTGGCTTGTCGCATATACAGGATTTATCTCATATTGATAATCGACAAATTGAGATGCGTTCATTAAGTCCATTCTTTTTCCGACCCGTTGTACTCCGAAAGTACCATCATAAGTAACGATTGTTTTGCCCACTTTCCCATCCAATGTCTCAATAATCACAACTCCGTTTGCTCCTCTCGATCCATAAATAGCTGTTGATGAAGCGTCTTTCAATATTGTTATTGATTTTATATCTCTGGGATTTAAAGCTGATCCATTAAATCCATCAATTGGGAATCCATCAATTACATATAATGGTGAATTGTCTTGTGTTAAAGAGTTCCCACCCCTTATAACAATATTAAGCCCGGAACCAGGTTGATCATCCGCACTACTAACCTGAACTCCAGCAATTCGTCCTGCTAAAGCCTTCTCAAAAGATTCTACTGGAGCTTTTAACATATTATCTACATTCACTATCCCAACAGAACCCGTCAGATCTGTTTTCTTCTGAGTTCCATATCCGACAACAACGACTTCATCTAAAACTTTTATATCCTCTTCTAATTCTACTTGATAGTTATTAGCAGAGGTTATGTCGATTTCTTTTGTCAGATACCCCATGCTCCTAATTAAAAGCGTTGATTTTTCACTTACTTTTAAGGTAAAATTCCCATTTAGATCGGTTGTTGTTGCATTTGTTAAGTTTTCCCCTTCACTAACCACAGCGCCAACAACAGGTCCATTATCAGTTTTTGACAAGATAACTCCAGCGATGTGTTTTTGCTTAACATTGTTGTTTTGTTCCTGTCCAATAACAGTAGATGTTACTAAGTAAGGAAACAAAAGAATAAACTGCAATAAAGAAATTCTCTTCATGATTTCAAAAGAGTTTTTCAACATGCTTCTTCCTAATGTATTTTTCATGATATAGATATTGAACTTTGTAATTATTTTTCGTAAAAGTCTGTTCTAAACGGACTGGCAGGATTCATAAAATTATTAAATACTGTACTGGTAAAGTAATTTTTAAAACAGTATCGAACACTTTCCGGTTGCGATACCTGATCTGACCAGATTTCTATTTTATCTCCATTTTGTTGATGAACTTTTGCTTTGGCCGGATAATATACACCATCTTTACCTGCAATTTCAAATGTGCTTTCAGGATTTCCTTTTATTACAAGACCACCATCTGCAAAATCAAACGTTATTGTAATTTTGTTCCCGGCTATTTCCATTTTTCTATATACGGGACTGGAACAAGAGAGATTGTTAAAGCCATAATTTCTTTTCAGTGCATAATATGAAAGCCTCTTACTAATCGTTTTTTTATTTGAGGCATGTATCAATTCTTCTTCGCCAATGTCCCCTGTAGTTACCATTCCCGAATTAGGTATAATATATTGACTTCTATATTGAACTTCCCTCAGGAAAGCACTTTCTCTATTGCTTGATCCACTATATTTATACGGCGCAATTTGTACGTAATAGAATGGAACATCTCCTTGGTTTAAATATTTTCTCCATTCATTGACCATCGCAGGAAATAACTTCGAATAAAGATTGAAATCCACGATATTATTTTCTCCCTGATACCAAATAATGCCTTTTACATTGTAATTTGAAACCGGATAGAACATTGCATTGAACAATCCAGTTGGTATGCGTTGAGGTGATTTACTTTTCATATCTATAGCTGAAATATCGATCTCCGGGAAAGTTTTCAATAAATCCAAACTCATCCACGCCTGTGCATTTGAACCTCCCCAGCTAAGATTGATTATACCAATTGGAACGCAAAGAGTTTTATACAATTCAAGTGCATAAAAATATCCAATAGCACTAAAACTTCCTGTACTGTTTATAGATGCATGTTGCCAGTTTCCTTTAACATTAAATTCCGGAATAGATGAAACACTCCTTTCTGCAGTAAACATACGAATTTCAGGGTATGAGTTTGATTCGATAATTGTTTCCTGTGAGTCTAATATAGGTTGTGACTGGAATCCCTTTACCGGCATGGACATGTTCGACTGTCCGGCACAAATCCACACTTCACCAATAAGTATATTATTCAAGGTTATTAAATCATTTCCAGATGAAATATCTATCTTATATGGGCCCCCTGCTCTGGGTGTTTGTAGATTTGTCTCCCATGCTCCATTAAGATCCACCTTAACAGACAATGTTTTTTCAATCCAACCTGTTTTGAGTTTAACAGTAGAGCCTGGTATTCCCTGTCCCCATAGCTTGACTATACTATTTTGTTGTAATACCATATTATCTGAAATGACATTGGGGACTTTTAATGTACCCGTTATTGTAAATACAGTAAATAACAGGAAATTAAGGAATAGCAAATTCAATCTTCTCATGATATTGTTATAAATTATTCGATGATAAATTTGTTATTTTAAGAATCCTTTGTAATTACTTATCCTGTGAAAAGTGAGATAATTAGAGTTGTGGTAATTGTCTGCACCTCCAAAATCGTCATCGTAAGCGGTTCTTGAAAGAAATACAATGTCGTCGCTCTCAAAAAGCCAGTCGACATATTGAAATCCATGCTTGAATCTATCCGGATGTGATAATATTGTCTTATTTATTTCCCAATGATATAAATCTTTAGAACTAACCAATGATAGATAATTGCGTACAGCGGCAGGATAAGCAGAATCATATCCTGCAGGGATATTGTTCACTAATGACCAGTAACGCTGAGTTTTTTCATCATACCTAATCGTGAACTTCTTTGATCCGCCAGGAAAATCAATAAATCCTGCGTTTGGTTGGAAATAAATTTTATCATTTTCACAAGTTGTTTTAATTATTGCTGCTCGCTCTTTTGTTCCTGGATGAATATGCACCCTGATAATATTTACTAATCTATTGTCGTGGGTGACCAATGCTTGTCCTTCTAACCAACCCAGAAATTTACCATCCATATATTCTTTATTATAAACCAATCTGTTCGTCATTTTCCAGTTATCCGAATTCAACAAATCACCAGATAAATCAGCAGATACCATAACTGCGCCATAACGTATTGGTAGATTTGAAACAATTGCATCAGCATCTTCAAATCCTTTCCATATTCTTCCATTGTGAAACGCAGGAATTGTAGGCGCTGTATGATAATGCCCCTGAAATAAAAGGCCAGTCTGCGAATTTGATGGCACAGTCCAAGTGAAGCCATTATCTGATGAGCGACGTATTACAATATTTCCATGCCCTTTATCCAATCCAAGGACATAAAGCTTATTATCATATAAGAAAAGTGCTGACCAGTATTGTCCTTCCATTTTAGAAATCTGCTGCCAAGTTATTCCTTTATCAGAAGATTTATAAATAAAAGTTGTACCTGAATTGCCTGTGTTCGCATTTGGTCCGAAAACATCATGCGAAGCAATATAATCTCCATTATCCAGCCTACATAAAGAGGGAGAACCTACGTAGAGTCCATCTGCTTTAGGAATATGTCTAATAATTACTCCTGGAGGCACATTGGTTATTTGCGCATTTGCACAAAAAGCCAACAAAACACTTAAAATAACAACTACAATTTTATTCATAATCTTATTCATTAACTGATAATCGAGATAAATCCTTGAAATTATTTATTCTATGAAAAGTTAAATAATTAGCATTGTGATAATCATTAGCTCCACCTTCTTTGTCATCGTAAGCAGTCCGGGAAACAAAAATGATATCTTCACCTTCGACAACCCAATCTATATATTGAAATCCGTGCTTTTTGTTATCTGGATGGTAAAATAGTATTTTGTTAACTTTCCATTCTCTCAAATTTGTAGACGTTGCAACAGCAACGAAATTTCTAATTCTGTCCGGATTAGCTTTTCCTTTATAACTATCAGGGATGTAATTCACTATTGTCCAGTACAATTGACTCTTATCATCATATCGAATTGTAAACTTCTTCGAAGCTCCGGGCATCTTGTAAAAATCTTCTTTATTAAAAGTAAGCTTCTTTCCATTCTTATTGACTTTGATTAAAGCCGTATATTCATCAAATGTAGGAGGTATGTGAACTCGCAAGAGATTTAAAACTTCACCATTTCTTCCAACAACAGCATTTCCTTCTAACCATGCTTTGAAGTTACCATCCAGCAATGTTTTATCAAATCCAATATGATTGGATCGAGTCCAATTCTTGGCTTTTAACAAGTCTGATTTTACAGGAGCCGACAGCATAACGGCGCTATATCGCTCTCCCCATTTATCAGATTGGGCTGTGGCATACTCAACAGCTCTCCAAACGCGTCCATTATGCACCAATAAAGGAGTCGGGGCGGTATGATATTCACCTTCCAATATTAAACCATTATCTGCATTATAGGGATTTGTCCATGTTTTGCCATTGTCGATTGATTTACGTAAAACAACGTTGCCATGTGCTTTATTGGTGCCCATAATATACAAATCACCCTTTAATAAAAATAAATTTGACCAAAATTGTCCATTTATCTGTGATATTTTAGCCCAAGACTTCCCTTTATCTGAAGATTTGAATATTAATGTCTGAGCAGACTTATATTCTGTAGATTTTGGCCCAAATTCATCATGAGAGGCAATATAATCACCATTAGGTAGAATGCAAATACTTGGTGAACCAATATATTTTCCTGTTGAACCTGGAATATAATTGATAATGATTCCAGGAGGAACACTGTCGGTTTGAGCCAACAAACAATTGCCCCAAAGGGTTAAAACGAATAAAATTGGAATAACTGATTTTTTCATAAATAACTGTAATTGATAATACTATAAAGTCAATACTTGTTTTTTTGCGCTACCGGAATCTTCACCACAACTTTTCTTACCACCTCATTACTATCTACTTTCATACAAGGTTTATGTCCATCCGAAGGAAATAAAACCAGAAAATTCTCAGATGACAACAAATGCTTTGAATAGTTATCCTCATCAAAAAAGGTGATGTCTTTCGTATCATCATAAGGAGTAACTTCTCTGTTTCTTTTGTTGTCAACAGGTGTAACATAAATATACTCTTTACCCTTTGCCAAATACTGAATATCTACAAACTTTCTGTGTGCTTCAAAGTGTGCCGTATCTTTTGTCAAATACTCATCGATATTAGCATAAGTCCCATCATCAGCTAATTCATATCGTCCCAGATTCATCGAATTGAAATCGCTTTCTTTCAAAAACTTCAATGCAGCCTGCCAACTGGCTGGATTCAATATATTTTGTTCCACGAACAGTCGTTTGTTGATACTTGAATCTGGTTTCATTGTTAATTGAACCCATTCCGATTGATGGAACCATTCGTTAATCTGATTGTCGGTCCAATTAGAAACGTCATTACTCTTATTACAAGCCATTAGCATGGGTGTCAATAATATATATATAATTGTTTTGTTCATTTTATAAACTCTTAAACCACTTACCACTATCAACTATCGATTATTTATACACCGCCCCATACGTTTCACAAGCCCTGTAATCTGCTCCTTCATTATCCGATCCAAATGCACTCCATACAGCAGGACGGAAAACTTTCGAATCATCCACATTATGCATGCAGACAGGAATAGAAAGCATGGAGGCCAGGGTAATTAACTCCGAACCTATATGTCCAAAACTGATGGCGCCGTGATTAGCTCCCCAGTTATTCATAACGCTGTATACATCAGTAAATCTGCCCTCACCTGTCAGGCGGGGTACAAAGAAAGTCGATGGCCAGGTCTTGTCCGTTCGTTTATTGATGACATCGAATACCTCATCAGGGAAACAAGCGCTCCAGCCTTCAGCTATTTGCAATACAGGTCCCAATCCTTTAACGAGGTTTAACCTGCACATGGTCAAAGGCATACCCGGACGGGTCAGGAACTGAGAAGAATAACCTCCTCCTCTGAAATATTCAAGAGATGCAGGATACCAGGTCGTTGCGTCCAACATTTTCTCAACTTCCTGATCTGTGATTTGCCAGAAAGGTTTCATCACCGGATTACCTTCACTATCGGTTTGTTGTCCGGTTCCGTCCATGGTACAGGCACCTGAATTGATTAAATGTATTGCACCATTTTCCAGCATACCGGTAGGTTTCCAGCCTGTTACCCGCTCAATGGCTTCCGGACTCCAGTACGTACGCACATCTGCGAAAATCTGTGCCGTATTGGTCAGCAAGTTACCAAACAACATACTGATACCATTCAGGTGGTCGTCTTCGGTAGCGAAAGTAAACGGTGCACGAATACCATTCCAGTCGAAAGAAGAATTTAAAATTGCTTCTGAGAAATCCCCATTGGGCAGGAAATCAGTCCACTGACGCTGCCCCTGGAATCCACCGGCTATTGCATTGTGCCCCATACCCTCTTCTTTATAACCCATTACCGCTAACTTCGGATTTCCGATCATAAGGTCCCGCATGATGAGCGTCATTTTTACAACAAATTCCCAGTCTTTATCTTTTTGTTCACGGGTACGTTTCAGGTGAACCGGATTATAATCATCGCCTTCGTTCGTCATGCAATTTGCTTTGGTCCACTGCATGGCTTTTTCAAACTCTTCTTTATCGTAAATTTCTTTTTCTATACGTCGCAACATTTCGACTGTATCCACAAATTCCGCACGAATTCCCAGGTATTCCTGCAAAAACTCCGGGTTGATGATTGAGCCTGCAATACCCATTGAAACAGACCCAATTGCCAGATAGGATTTGCCACGCATGATGGCTACAGCAAGACCGGCTTTTGCAAATTGCAGCAGTTTTTCTTTTACATCAGCTGGTATTTCCGTTGTTCCCACTTCCTGCACATCATGTCCATATATCCCAAATGCAGGTAGCCCCTTCTGATTGTGCGCTGCCAACGCAGCTGCCAGATAAACTGCTCCTGGTCGTTCAGTTCCGTTGAATCCCCAGATTGCTTTGGGAATAAGCGGATTCATATCAATCGTTTCGGAACCGTAACACCAGCATGGAGTAACAGATAAACTCACCCCAACATTTTCTCTCTCGAATTTGACAGCACAATCGGCTGCTTCTTTCACACCTCCAATGCAAGTGTCAGCTATTACGCATTGTACAGGACTTCCATCCGGATATCGCAACTCCGATTCATACAGTTTTGCGACCGATTTTGCCAGATTCATGGTTGTATCTTCCAATGATTCTCTGATACCACCACGACGACCGTCGATAATCGGGCGAATGCCTATTTTAGGATAATTATTGGTTTTCATGTTTTTTGTTTTTAAGATTATTCAATTGTTGATTTCAGGAGTTTCTATTTACCCCTGCTCTCCAGAACAACATGATGAGTATTCACTTCCAGTCCTAAGTCCTCAACAGCTCTTCTGACCAACTCTTTATGTTCCCCATCAAACTCACTATACGGACTTGCCAACACATCACTACAAATACCGACAACCGATAAAGCTGATTTCAGCCCTTTTAAATAACTTGACCCATATTTCCCATTGCTGTAGATTGTTGCACATACCTGCATCACTTTCTGTTGCAGTTGTCTTACTTTATCCTGATCCATTGCTTTGGCGGCATAGTACAAATCAACATATAGTTTTGGGAATAAGTTTGCTCCTCCGTTTACGCCTCCACTGGCACCCATCATTACGGCTTCTGCCGTCATTTCCTCCGGACCGACAAAAATCGAGAAGTCGCTGCGATCACGCATGGCGTACATTACCGACTGAAAGTAAGATCCATTAGCAGAACTATCTTTAAATCCGATTACCTTTGGATTCTGAGCCAGCCTTTTAATTGTTTCAACACTAAAAGAAACCTTGGTGTGAGCAGGCATATTATATAAAAACAGAGGTAACTCCAACTGAGGAATAAGCTTTTCATAATATTCGGCTAATTCAGGCTGGCCAGGCGCAAAATAATAAGGCGGTGCAGAAACTACTGCATCAGCACCAAATATATATGCCTTCTGACTCAAACGCAAACTATCGGATAATGAAGTATCTGAGATTCCAACAAGCAAAGGCAATCTCCCTTTCAATAAACGACTGGTCTGACGAATCATCTCCACCCGCAGGTCAAAACCAATACTTTGAGCCTCTCCTGTTGTACCCAATATAAAAATCCCATGTACCCCGCCGGCAATTACATGCTCAATCAATCGTTCAAGTCCTTCACTATCTAAAGTGTTATCATTCAGTAATGGTGTTACCAATGGCGGTACAATTCCTTCAAGCTTATTCTTCATCATGCTGTTATATATCTAATTATTTGCTTTATCGTTTTAGCTAAATATTTAAAAAAAAATCTTTTTACTTCAAATCTCCTTCTTTTTAGGTGTCGATGTCCCCACAACTAACTGCGGCTCAGAAAAAGACATCGATTTAATCTCCAGTTCGCTGTGATTGATTTTATCTACCAGGATATTCACTGCCTGTGTTGCAATCAATTCCAACGGTTGCCTGATGTGGGTAATGGTCGATGGATATAGATTAAACACATCATTCCGGTTAAACCCAACCATCGCAATATCATCAGGAATACGAACCTGCATATCTTTCAAACAATACAATCCCGTCACCGCCAGCATATTCGTCAGAAAAATAACGGCCTCCACCTTCTTTTTATTGACCAGTGTATCCAGTACATTACTCATTTCTACCTTCGTATTCAGCAAATTCACTTTCTTCACCTGAATATATTTGCCTAATCCTGCCGCCTGCATCGTTTCTTCATAACCCCGGATACGGTCCAGGATGTGGTTCATGCCGGTTTTGTACCCAACTAAGGCGATATTCTCATATCCCTGTTCAATCAAATGCCGAGTCGTTAATTCCGTTGCCCTATAGTTATTCAAACAGGAAAAACTGATGTCTGTCTCCGGGAAATTCCGGTCAATTAATACCAAAGGCGTGTTGTTATCATGAATTGACTTGATTAAATCTTCTGACCCGTCACATGGAACAACGATTAAGCCATCAACACCTTTGTTCAACAACACATCAATCAACCTTTTCGTATTATCCTTATCTTCATCCGAGCTACTGAATACCACCGTATAACCCAACTCGTTTGCTCTGTTTTCCACAATTCTGGCAATCGCTGAATAAAAAGGGTTCGAGATATCCGTTACAATCAGTCCGATTAACTGCGTTTTACCTCCTCTGAGGTTTCTTGCTATCAGGTTTGGAGAATAATTCATCTCCATTGCTGCTTTGACCACCTTTTCGACCATCTCGTCAGCAATGCGGTACTGTTTTGCTTTGCCATTCAGTACAATGGATACCAATGTGGTGGAAACTCCCACTGAATCAGCAACATCTTTAAGTAATACCCGCTTTTCCTTTGCCATTTTTCACTATTTCGTGGGACAAATATACAACTAAATCGGTTTAGCAATGATTTAGCACCTATTATTTAACGTAGTTTAACTTTTATCAAAGTGTTTATGTCATATAGCGAGTCTAAATGTGTCTTCAATTTATTAATACAAATCTGGAGTTGCATATCGGATTTAACATAAAAAAACTTCATAATGAAGCGGAATAATGACTCTGGATATCCATCAAATGTAAACGTTTTTAGTATGAAAATAGTGAAAGTGTCAATATTTTTAGTATGAAAAACTTTGATGTGTCTATATTTTCAGTACAAATATTTCAGAAGTGTCTATTTATTTAGTACAACCAATTAAAAGTGTCTATGTTTCTAGTATAACCAATTAAAAAGTGTCTACTAAAATCAGTAAAAGTCAAACATACTACACAAAACTCTAACATGCCAATCATAAAATCAATTCTCCCTATAGGGTAAATCCAATTCAGCCTATAGGTTAACAACAATTCTCCCTATATGCTAAAATAAAATCAGCCTATAGACTAAATTGAATTTACCCTATAGGCTGATTTACATTTATGTCCTGCAAAAACTAAACAACTGCTATCTTCTCATCGAGCTTGGTTGTGTTTATCGAACTTCAATTGCCGGCCATTGATTGTAGCCAGGTTTCCTGAACTCACACAGCTAATTATTTCATCTGTCACCGAATCTATCACTTGATAGATTTCAGGAGAATAAGCAATTGCGGATTGTTTGCTTATATTCGCCACCCTCTTTATATTACGAATTCGACTTCCGGGTGTGGAACTGATTTTAAAGAACTAATGTTTCGTCATGTCCTCCTAATGTGGTTTAAATCAATCCTCCCCGAATCCCATTTCGCCACCACCGCCGTTATTATCCCGTTGTTGAGTGGTTTTCTTCGGCTTCATATTTCCGAAATTATAGGTGGCAGTCAGGCCAATCATCCGACCCGAGAAATAGCTTTCGGAACGCTGGTAGAAACCATCGCCCCAGGTAACGGAACTTCTGCGGCGGGTATTGAAGAGGTCGCGTACCATGAAATTGAGACTCAGCTTACGATCAAAAAGCGACTGACGTAATCCCAGGTCAACCGAGTAACTGGCTGTTTCTTTTCCCTGAGCAATCAATCGCGGAGCGGAATACTCTCCGGTAATTTGTCCGAAAGTATTTTTTCCTAAAATGACATTCCCGATGATTCTACTACTCCAGCTGAAGTTTTCCTGTTCGGGTATTGTTTTTACAACAGTCTGGTTATAGGGACTGGTGTAAGTTGACGCATATAACCTGCTGTGATACAAATTAACAGATGAAGTCAGGTTCAGAATCTTGAACAGGTTGTTTTTTACCACCAACTCAAATCCTGTATTGGCCGACTTGGTCACATTCATATAAGTACTTTCCAGTACACCGTCGTTGTTCATGAAACTCACGCGTTGAATTACATCATCGGTAAAACGATGATATATCGTAGAAGACAAAGAGTGATTATCCCAGGTTTTCAGATAATTAAATTCCATTGCTGCTGAATACTCGGGTGATAACTCCAGATTTCCATAAGAAATGTTGGTAGAGTCGGAATAATCGCGGAAAGGATTAAGCTGACTGCCCCGCGGGCGACTTACCCGGCGACTGGCGTTAAACTGAATTTCATTATTTTTTGGAAGTGAATAGGATGCAAAGAAGCTTGGGAACAACTGAAGTTCTCCTTTGTCGCCATAATCACTTTTAGTCAAAACACCATCAATAATGGTTGTATTGAAAGGATGTCTCCAGTAATACTCCCCTCGCAACCCTCCCTGCAAACTCAGGTTGTTGAATCGGTTTCCGTAGGTAACATAAGCAGCATGTACCTGCTCCTGGTGTTCAAATTCATTGTAATAAGCATCAAGAGGTTGATTTGTCAATAAGTCAATTGCAGAATTAGGGCCATAACGATCTTCTATTGAGGTATACAACCCTGCTTCTAACCGATCGCTGTCCGAAAACTTCTGCGTATAGTCAATTTTCAGTTCCCATTCCTTGTTTTGTCCCTGAAAACTTTGCACAAGATGTGACGTGGTATCAACTCCTCCATTCTCACGTTGCAAATAATCTTCATCGCTATACCGTTTGTGCGTGGAATAGGATAGCGTCGACATCAAATTGGAACCTTTGGAATCAATCTCCCATTTATAATCAAGGTTGATATTCATACCCGGGCGGCCCCCATCACTGAGATTATACCGGTTGTAATCCCGGAGCACCGTGTTTTGCTGATAATCTGTCAGTCTGTAATTAATATCATTCCAACCACCACCGGTACCCAACATGCCGAATCCGGATATCCCCACCGAATGTTTATCATTGAGACGGTAATCAATTCCTGCCCGGGTAAACAATCCGCTGTAACCGAACATGCGACTATTATCCTGATGAAGCAGACTTAAGGTATCCCTGTTATTATTCAGCGAATAACGATCCGACCAACCGCCACCGGCAAAGTTCATCGCGCGGTAGCCCATGTTAATATAGGCATCATATCTGCCACTGCTGTAGTTATAATTGACACCGGCACTTAACCCGGGCACAGCTCCCTCAGACCACATCGTTCCCAATGAAGCGCTTCCGTAATATCCACCTTTGCGGTTCTTCTTCATTACCAGATTGATAATTCCGGAAGTACCTTCAGGATTAAATTTGGCTGAAGGATTGGTCATGATTTCTATCGACTCGATACTCTCGGCCGGCATTTGCTGTAAAATCTGTGCCCTGTTCTCAACTGTCAAACCGGAAGGTTTTCCATTGATCCAGACTTCTACATTGGAATTATTGCGTAATGACACATTTCCTTCGTTATCCACATCAACTGACGGGATATTCTGCAACACTTCCGTTGCTGAACCTCCGGCAGAAGCTATATTCTGATCTACAGAGAATACCTTTTTATCAATCTCAAACCGCATCTGGGTTCCTTGTCCCACTACCTCTACTTCTGAAAGTCGTTTGCTATCTTCTTCCAACTTAATCATGCCCATATCCAGTTCTTTATCACTCACCTTCAAAGGCAGTTCTATGGTGTTATAACCTACAAAGCTGATGCGTAAAGTATATTTCCCGTTCGGTACCCGGGGTAGTTCAAAATGACCTTTTTCGTCGGAAATGACTCCGGTGGTTGGTGTAGCATCAGCATCCCTCAGTAGAGCAACATTTACAAAGTCAAGCGGTTGACTTGTTTTGCCATCCACAATACGGCCGCGTATCGTTTGCAACGCAAATACCGGAACTACAAAAAAAGCGAGTAAAATGGAAAATAATATTCTATTCATGATAATAATAAAAAAAGTGCATACGGATAGATAGACAAATCCTCACGCGAAAAGTTTAAACCTTAAAGACTAAAATCCGTTAAGAATGTAGAATAAAAATAAACCATATAAGTCATATAAGGAACATATAAGATTAATGTAATTATTTACAATTAATGCGAATCAGGAGTTAATTAACTCGCATTTAGATTATTATTAAAAACAAATCTTATATGTTCCTTATATGACTTATATGGTTTGAATTAATCATTATTCGAAGTTCGGCAACAAATACTTATCCCTCGATTCCAGTATCTTATTTACATTATTGACTTCCAAGAAAGTAGTACCGAAGCCTTCACCAAAACTACCGCTGAGATAACAAACCAAACTTTCGCTTTCAATCCAGCCCCATTCTAACAGGTGCTGTAAAGCTTCAATGAAATACTGTTGTGTATTCCCTTTACCTTCCTGATAAATGGGCACAACACCGTATGACAAAGCCAGTTCGCGGGTAGAGCGATCGTGATAACAGATGGCCAACACCGGAACCGTACCACGGTAAGCAGCTAAGAAACGGGCGGTACGACCACTGTATGTGTCCGTGATGATAGCTTTGGTTCCCAGCTTGGTACTTGTTTCGACGGCTGCATTACTCAGGAAGGAAGTCAGGTCGTGTGTACTTATTTTAATAGGGATGTCATTTTCAGCCATTTTCGTCTTCTCGGCTTCCTTGGCGATGGTAGCCATGGTTCTTACTGCTTCAACCGGATATTTACCGTAAGCGGTTTCTCCACTGAGCATGAGGGCATCAGTACGGTAATAAATGGCATTGGCGATATCAGTTACCTCAGCACGCGTTGGCCTTGGATTTTTAATCATGGAATGAAGCATTTGGGTGGCTACAATCACCGGTTTACGGGCCTGCACACATCTGCGAATCAGTCTGCGCTGGATTCCCGGAATCTTTTCCTGAGCCACTTCAATACCGAGATCTCCACGGGCTATCATCACCCCATAGGTGTGTTCCAGAATTTCATCGATATTGTCCACGCCCTCCTGGTTTTCGATTTTCGAAATAATCTTAATAGGACTCTTATGTTCATCCAGGATTTGCTGGATATCCATCAAATCCTGCTTGTTGCGTACAAATGAATGGGCAATAAAATCAATATCTTGTTCAATGGCAAAAAGTATATTCTCTTTATCACGTGCAGTTAACGAGGGCAAATTAATACGTACACCCGGCACATTTACACTCTTACGGCTTCCCAGCGAGCCATCGTTCATCGCTTTACACTGCAAATAACCATCTGCCTTCGCTTCAACTTTTAAATCTATTTCTCCGTCATCGATAAGAATATCATCTCCCACCTTTAAATCCCGCACAAAATGTGGATAGTTGACATAAATCTCTCCTTTTCTTGATACCTGATCGGGATCACCTTTTACTTTGATGATATCGCCTGCTGTAATTTCGATGTTGTCGTTTTCGGCGATGGTCGTGCGGACTTCCGGTCCTTTGGTGTCCATCAGTATGGCAATGTGATTACTCACGGCACGCACATTATTGATAATTTTCAGGAAACCCTCACGATTGAGGTGAGCAGAATTCATGCGCACGACATTCATTCCCTCGATATACAATTCGCGTATAAAATCCACATCACAGCGTTTGTCGCTGATGGTGGCTACAATTTTTGTTGCTTTCGACATAAAAAATTAAATTATATAAATGATTCAATAGCCAAACGGTAGGAATCGAGTCCGAAACCAACTATACATCCCTTACATACTCCCGAGAGATAGGAATGATGACGGAAAGACTCCCGTTGATACACATTGGAAATATGAACTTCGATAACAGGGACTGTAATGGAACGGATGGCATCGGCAATGGCAATCGACGTATGTGTATAGGCACCCGCGTTGAGAATGATGCCATCCACATCAAACCCAACTTCCTGGAGTTTATTTACCAACTCACCTTCTACATTCGACTGAAAATAAGTTAAAGTTAGTTCCGGAAATTTTACTTTCAACTCTTCCAAATAGGATTCGAAAGTCTGATTGCCATAAACAGAAGGCTCTCTTTTGCCCAACAGGTTGAGGTTCGGGCCATTGATGATCTGAATGCGCTTCATATTTTTTGATTGAGTATTTGGGCGCAAAAATACGAAAAAAAACTGAGAGAATGATTTGGGTTTTTTATCTGATTCTCTAATCAATCTAAATCCTTCCTTAAAAAAAATACCTCAAAAGTATTTTATCATACTTTTGAGGTATAATTCAATCATAAAATTAGCCATCTATTCAATAGTAAGCTTACCCAAAGTAACTTGTTCTTCATCGATTAATGACACAACGTAAAAGCCTCGATGAATTGTAGCAGGTAATCTTATTGCGCTATTTGTTAATCGGCCTGTAAATAACAATCTACCTTCAGTATTATGTATATTAACAATTGCTTTTTCATTTCCATTAATATGAAGCAATCCTCCTGATTTTATGGGGTTTGGAAACATACTAATGGGATTAGAGAGATAGTCTGAATTGACATTTTCATCTGCAATTTTTATTTGTGAATAATTGGAAACCGGACAACCACCGCAGAACTCTATTTCGGCCACATTACAATAAGAACTGGCAGGACTAAGATAGCGCATGTAACGATAAGAAACATTTACATCTACTGAATTCCATTCATATGAAGGAGAACTGCTGATGGTATAAACATCAGTATAATTTACATTATCGTTTGAACCCTGAAATTTACCTCCAACCATTCTAAATGCATAACCTTCCCTTGGGTAGTATTTAATAGTATTTACCATTTGTGCCGTTCCAAAATCGATACCGGTAAAACCTCCTGTAGCTGCTTGTGAATCGGTGTAAGTTCCGGTATTACCATCAAAGGCATTGGCTCCTCCATTACCACAGCAATACGGAATTATATTGTCGAATTGTGTCCCGGTAAATATGGAATCGGAACAATTATCGAATACATCAATCCAGTTAAGATTAAATCCATTCGTAACACATTCTATTCTCAATATCTTATAATTTCCGCCACTTACAGTTACATTATTAATCGTTACATTTTGCCAGGATTGCCAGGAACCTGTATTGGGAATAGTAAACGTTCCTAATAATGTTCCATCCAAATAGACCTTTGCTTGTTTGTTACTATATATTGAGGCTACCCGCAAACTGATGTCATATGTTCCTGCTGTAACATTTACTGTATATTCCAACCATTCTCCGGCATCTGTCCAACCAACATTATATCCGCCTTCCTGACAAACCTCAATATCAACCCCTTCTAATGTTCTGTATTGGTTTCCCTGATTTGTTGAATCATTATCACTATAAGCAATTCCTTGTCCATCCATATCATAATCTTCACACTGAATAATTCCCGGTAGTGTTCTGACTATACCTCCATAAGGATTTCGGATTGGTCCGCTTACTGTTATAGCTGACATTGCTGTTATATTGCCATCTTGTGTGGTAACTGTTATATTTGCTGTTCCCGGCGAAACGGCAGTTACCAACCCGGTTGAACTTACTGTTACAATAGTGGTATCACTGCTGCTCCAGTTTACAGTTCTATTTGTAGCATCAACAGGGGTAATTGTGGCTATTAATTGTGTTGTGTCTCCTATCATCATGGTGTCTAACGCCGGACTAACGGTTACGCCAGTTACGGGAACAATCGCATCTGTACCCCAGAATTCAACTTCTGCAATATTACAATAACCATTGGCAGGACTAAGATAACGCATGTACTGGTAATTAACATCCACAGGTATACTCGTCCAACTGTATGCTGGTGGAGAAGGAACAGTATAAACATTTGTATAATTAATTCCATCATTAGATCCCTGAAATACACCATTTGTCATCCTCGAGGCCCAACCTGCACGTGGGAAATACTTAATTGCTGTAATGTTTTTAACACCTCCAAGATCTAATTGAACATATCCCCCTGTTGCTGCCGAGGCATCTACATAAGTAGCCGTATTTCCGTCAAAAGCATTCGTTCCACCATTACCGCAACAATAAGGAGCTATATTATGTCCCACTGTACCGGTAAGATGAGCACTTGCTCCGGCCACATTAACGGTT
>JAYFPG010000010.1:0-64965 GCA_034928085.1 Paludibacter sp. | reverse complement strand
CTTTATGCTGCCCCTCGACTTGCATGTGTTAGGCCTGTCGCTAGCGTTCATCCTGAGCCAGGATCAAACTCTTCGTTGTATCTTGTTTTTTGCTCGGATGAAATTCCTTATTTTATTTCCTTTTTCGTTACGCTTTTTTTTTCCTGATTACTCAAAAAAATATGAATTGACGTGGTATAATGTTTCTTTCCCTTTTCTTTTTTATTATACTACTTTTCGTCTTGTCATTGTTTAATCATTTCAAAGATCGTTTTTCTTGTTGCACATTTCCTCTCGAAATGGACTGCAAAATTAGTCGGTTTATTTGAATCTGCCAAATAATATTTGAAAATTTGACAAAGAAAAATCAACCCTTAATATTATAGTTCTGATAATGTGAATAGTTAGATTGAAAACTTTTTTTGAAAAATTTCCAATAAGGCTGCTTTAACCTTGTTCATATCCTGTTTTTCGCCTAATTCTTGCTCAAGCGAGGTTACTCCTTTGTCGGTAAAACCACAGGGGTTGATGTGTCCGAAGTAGGCTAAATCAGTATTTATGTTCAATGCAAATCCATGCATGGTTACATACCGGGAACTTCTGACTCCAATGGCACAAATTTTTCTTGCCTGTTTAGTTCCGGTATCAAGCCATACGCCGGTAGCACCTGACAGTCGTTCCGACCTGATATTATATTGCTGCAACAACTCAATAATGCTGGCTTCAATCCTGTTGATGTATTCTTTTAATCCAATTCCAAAATTTGCGAGGTCAAAAATGGGATATCCCACTATCTGTCCCGGGCCATGATAGGTTATGTCACCTCCCCGATTGGTGTGCACAAATTGTGCATTATTGGCTTGTAACTGAATATAATTCAGCAATAAATTATGTTCATCTCCACTTTTACCGAGGGTATATACATGTGGATGCTCACAAAGAATCAGGTAATTCTCCGTTTCAAGTTCCTGAATCTTGCGTGATATGGTTTCTGCAAAAATTGATTCCTGCTCTTTCCAGGCCTGATTGTATTCTATTAAACCCCAATCAACCGGTTTAATTATTTTATTCATTTTTTCTTTTTATCCTTTAAATTGTTGTCTGATTTATCAAAATCAACCCGTGGAATTTTATTCATCAAGCCCATAATCTGACCTTTTCTGCGCTGAATATAGGAAGATGGACGAACCGGACTGAACTTGCGGGGGTTAGGTAAACAAACAGCAATCAGGGCTGATTGTGACTTACTTAATTCAGATGCATTTTTCCCAAAATACTCTAATGCAGCGGCTTCAACACCATATATTCCGTCACCGGTTTCAATTACATTAAGATAAACCTCCATAATTCGTTCTTTCGACCAGAATATTTCAATCAAGACAGTAAAGTAAGCCTCTAATCCTTTTCGGAGGTAGGAACGTTTATTCCATAAAAACACATTCTTAGCTGTTTGCTGGGAAATCGTGCTTCCTCCTTTTATTCGTCTGCCTTTCTGGTTATTTTTCCATGCTTTTTTAATATCTTCTAATGAAAAACCGTTATGTTCCGTAAATAAGTTATCCTCAGACGCCACAACTGCCTGTATCATGTTTGAAGATATCTTCTCAAGAGGTATCCATTTCTTGCTGTTCTTAGGCATCTCTCCATCCGTTATTGCTTCTACCGAACGAATAAGCATCAATGGGGTCAGGTAGACAGGTACAAAGCGAAGCACAATTGTCCAACCAATTGAAATAACAAAGAATAATATGATGATATTACGTATGAAACGCCAAAACTTTCCCCAAAAATTTCCTTTCATAAGCGGATAACTGCTATTTCATCTATATAAATATAAAATTCGACTAACTTGTATAACGTTTACCTTTCATTTTTGTTAAATAAAAAGCACTTCAGATAAAAATTAAATTAAAAAACTCCTTTGCCGGATAGCAAAGGAGCCTTATTAATTTTGCACCGGAAGTCATTACTCGTATGCTCCCATTTTAAGCATATTTACTTCTCTTTCGGTCAGGAAGCGGTATTTACCCCTGGGTAAATTCTTTTTGGTAAGACCAGCAAAAAATACACGATCCAGACGAACAACCTTATAACCTAACTTTTCAAAAATCCGGCGAACCACCCTGTTTTGTCCGGAATGAATCTCAATACCAATTTGTCTGAAATCATCATCCTTGATAAAATTCAGGGCATCAGCCGCTATTTTCTCTTCATCCAGCATCACACCTGCTAAAACTGATTCAAAATCAGGTATTTCTAATGGTTTATCCAAAGTCACATGATAGATTTTCTTTTTATCATATTTTGGATGTGTCAGGCGGGATGCCAGGTCACCATCATTAGTAAGAAGCAAAACACCTGTTGTGTTTCTGTCGAGACGACCCACCGGATAAATCCTTTCGCTACAGGCATTCTTAACCAAATCGAGTACAGTTCTGCGCTCGTGTGTATCCTCAGCAGTTGTAACCGTATCTTTAGGCTTATTTAACAACAGATACACTTTCCTTTCGGAACGTACCAATTGATTGTGAAACATCACCTTGTCCGAGTGCATTACTTTCACCCCCATTTCTGTAACAGTTTCCCCGTTCACGGTAATTACACCAGCCTTGATAAACTCATCAGCTTCACGACGGGAACAAATACCTGCATTCGCGAGAAATTTATTCAAACGCACCGGTTTGGTGTAATCAATTTCGTTTCTGCGGTATTCAAGTTGTTTCTTCTTGCTGTATTTTGCATTCGGATTGTAGTCGGATGTTCTGATTCTCGGACGACGGTTATTATCCTGATTATCAAATCTCGTTTCAATATAGTTACCCTGAGTGGAAGCATCTCCTTCTTTTTTTACAGAAAACCTGGGACGACCACCAGTTGGTTTGAACCTGGGGCGACCACCTTCACTTCTTTCTGAAGAATATGGTCTGTTGTCATTTCGTTCAGAGGAATAGGGTCTGTTTTCATTCCTGTCTGAAGAATATGGCCTGTTACCACCTCTATCCGAAGAATAAGGTCTATTGCCACTTCTCTCATAAGGTCTTCCTTCTCGTTGAAAGGAATTATCCCTGTTTTCAAAACTTCTTTTCTCGTATGAATTTCTGTTTTCTTCTCTTTTCTCGAAATTTGGTTTAAATGATGGGTAATCATTGTCTCTCGACTGATTCGGTGTATACTTTGCTCCACCCCGTGTACCTTTCAGTATTGACTTCACATCGCGTTTTTCATACGGTTTACCATCACGGCCGGCACCGGCACCCGACCTCCTCGGGCTACCCTGCCAATTCTCATTGTTTGTCATCGTGTTAACTAAATTATATATGTATTTTATTGAACTTGCAAATATCGGAATAATTCTTGATTCCGCAAAACTCTTTTTTCACTCTGTACCAGTGCATTCACGTGCAAGTCATCACCTGAATGCGCCTGTTATTGATTTTATACCTAAATATTTCCTGCAAAATTATAAATTTTTTAAATTATCAGGATAAAAAGCAGCTTATAAATAGTAGATTTTCTGACATTTTAAAGAATATTTGGTTTTCCAATCTTCAAAAACTAAATTTTGTATTGAATAATTGTTGTAATTTTGTGAATCATACAACAAATTTAATATACAAATCCACATGCAACCCCTTGCTGAACGGTTACGTCCAACAACATTAGATGAATACATCGGCCAGAAACACTTAGTCGGTGACAGGGCTATTTTGCGCCAGATGATAGAATCGGGACATATCGCATCGTTCATTCTGTGGGGACCTCCCGGTGTGGGAAAAACAACCCTCGCCAGGATTATCGCCAACCAGCTCGACCGTCCGTTTTACACCCTGAGCGCTGTTACATCCGGAGTAAAAGATGTACGTGATGTGATTGAAAAAGCCAAATCGAACCGCTTATTCGCCCAGGGGAAGAGTCCTATCCTATTTATTGATGAAATTCACCGTTTCAGTAAATCTCAACAGGATTCACTACTCGGTGCTGTTGAAAATGGTACGGTAACCTTAATCGGCGCCACAACTGAAAATCCTTCTTTTGAGGTTATTACCCCGCTTCTTTCCCGCTGTCAGGTATATGTACTGAAATCGCTAAACAACGACGATTTGCTTGAATTACTCAACAGAGCTATCACGAGCGATCCTGAACTTAGAAAATTGACGATTTGCGTGGATGAAACAGAAGCAATTTTACGTTTTGCTGGTGGTGATGCACGAAAACTGCTTAACATCATCGAATTGGTATGTTCAGCTGAACTGGAAGGAGAAATACACATCAACAACCAGATTGTAACCGACAAACTTCAGCAAAATCCGATGGCTTACGATAAAAACGGAGAGATTCACTACGATATTATTTCCGCCTATATCAAATCCATTCGGGGGAGTGATCCTGATGCCGCCATTTACTGGTTGGCACGTATGATTGCGGGAGGAGAAGATCCCAAGTTTATTGCGAGGCGTTTATTAATATCTGCAGCAGAAGATATCGGACTCGCGAATCCCAATGCCCTGCTGCTCGCGAATGCCTGTTTCGATGCCCTGCAGAAAATCGGCTGGCCCGAAGGCAGAATCATACTGGCTGAAACCACGATTTATCTGGCTTCATCTCCCAAAAGCAATTCAGCCTATCTGGCTATCGATGAAGCGCTTGCTTTGGTTGAGAGAACAGGTAATCTACCTGTTCCCCTGCACCTTCGAAATGCACCTACCAAACTGATGAAGGAACTGAATTATGGCATAAACTACAAATACTCACACGATTATCCCAATCATTTTGTAGCACAGCAGTTTCTGCCAGACCAAATCACCAAAGAAAGCATCTGGAAAGTACAGGAAAATCAGGCAGAAAAAAAGCTCGGAGACTGGCTCCGGGCTTTATGGAAGAACAGGTTTTGATTTTTTCAATCAATTGATACTAACTGAAGAGCCTCCTGATTTATATTGCTTTACATAAACTGGTTTTCTACCTGTTCTGAAATGACTGGCACCACTAACATCCACAATCAGTGAGTCCGACACATTGGCCTCTATTTTACTGGCAGCCACACCAAATACTTTCGCATTTCTGACCAATAAATCATCTGCTTCAAGTTGAGATGCGCCAGACACATCAGCATATAATTTATAGGCATGTCCGTCTATCTCAGCTTTGGATACTCCTGACAAATACACTTTTAAATCCTGTGCCACACGTACATCCAGGTTTGCCTGACTTACACCAGACAGTTCAATTTTCATGTTCTCAGCAGTGATTTTACCAAAAGAATTAACCTTACAAGCTCCGCTGGCCATAATTTCAGCTATATTTCCGGTAGCAATACGGACTTTAGCCGGACTGTTTACATGTAATTTCCTGGTATATAATTTCAGCACTCCCCTGTCATCCACTTCGGTAATCAGATAGGGTAATAAAGACGGTCTGCTGCTTACCCTGACAGATTGTACAGAATCCTGCGTTAATTCGACCTCGATATTACCCGATATTTCCAACCCGTTGAAAGCAGCCACCGTGCGCATCTCATCCACGAAGTCCTCTTCATCGTTTGACCAGTAGATTTCAAACTTGTCAAAGTCAGCATTTCCCAGGTTTACAATGGTTTTTGCACTAAGCCCTGCAAACATAAAGATGCCTACAAACCACAGGATTACCATCACCCAGCTGAAAGCGCCTGAACTTCTTCCCTTTCCGGTAATAATTCTGATTGCCCAGTATATCAGCATAAATATAGGTATGCCAATAATCAACAACAAGGAAATAACCATCAGAACCGCCCTGTCGGGTGAAAATATATTCAACTCAGGAACAATACCGGTAAAGATTGACGGATCAAAAATGAGAAATGAAAGTAACAGCAGCAATACGCCAAGTAGAATAAATCCTACAAATCCCATGATGGCGCCGATGAAGCCAAGTAATACTTTAAACACAGCACGGATTACCTCACCCAGTTTATTACCGACTCCGGTTGCTGATTCTTTAAACTTATCACTCTCAACATAATTTTTCAGGTTATTGATTTCCGATTTAATTCTTTCAGCGGTCACATCCTCTCCCTGCATTTCAAGTTTTTGTGAGATAGTTTTGGCAGCAGGTACGATCAACCATAAAACCAAATAAATAGGAATAATTGTCCCCCATCCAAAGAGGAGAATGAGTATCATCAATACCCTTACCAGTACGACATCCCAACCTATAAAAACAGCTAAACCGGCGGCAACCCCTCCTAAAACGCCATTATCAGGATCACGATAAAATTTTCTTTTAAATTTGCCACCTTCAGTTTTTGCCGATTGTTTTGTTTCTTTTTCAGTTTCTTCTTCTTCGCTGAACTGATTGGGTTTACCCAGAATGTTAATTACTTCTTCAACATCCTGAATATTAATTACATTTTTACCCTTCTGAAGTTTTTCGCTAAAAAGTTCTGAGATACGACTCTCGATATCGGCCATTACCTCCTGCTTTTCGTCAGGCGACAAACGCTCTTCAACCTCATTCAGATATTGCTGTAGCAGTTCATAAGCATCATTATCAATATGATAAACCGTATTGTTCAGATTTATCGTCAAAGTTTTTTTCATACGTTTTAATTTTACTTTTCTGTTATGCTTTTAATTTACCGATAACCTGGTTAACTTCTTCCCAGGCATTTTCAAGTTCTTCCAGAGCAAGTTTTCCTTTCTCTGTCATTTCATAATACTTCCGCGGAGGTCCCTGTGAAGATTCCTCCCAGCGGTAGTCGAGCAAATCCGCATTTTTTAAGCGCGTCAGTAAAGGATATAAAGTTCCTTCCACTACAATCATTTTCGCATCCTTCAGTTCGGAAATGATATCGGATGCGTAAGAGGCTTTCTTTTTCAGAATAAGCAGGATGCAATATTCCAAATAGCCCTTTCGCATCTGGGATTTTATATTATCTGCGTTCATTTTAATAATTCTAACACTTTAATTCTCAATACATACTCATACTTCGATTGAGAAAGCTCCGATAACACTTGTGTCAGATTTGATTTTGCCTGATATAATTCATATACCGATGCCCTGCCTGCTTCGTATTTTTGTTCAGCATACCGGTATGCTTCTTTTGAAGCAATTTCCGATTTTTGAGCAGCTGCATACCTGGCCTGTGCTGCCAGTGCATTTTGATATGCCTGCTGAATAGTTTTCCGAAGTCCCATTTTTATATTTTCAACATCCAACTTACTGCTTTCGATGGCTAACTTCGAAGCCGACACCCGGTTTTTAACTTCAAAACGGTTAAAAATGGGTATCTGAAGACTAAAACCAACATTGGTACTAAAGTTATCATTTAGTTGCTTATTAAAAGCATCATTGGGAGTTCCACTTAAATTATAATAACCCGTACCCACCTGAGCACCAAAACTCAGTGAGGGGAAAAAAGCAGACCGCGCGATATCCGCATTTTTCATATTGCCCTGAAGCCTGTACTCGGCTCCTTTAATCTCCGGCCGGCTGTGAACAGCAGTCCGATACACCTCTTCAGCTGATAAGAGTTGATAGGCTGCTATTGTCATATCTCCGGAAATTTCCACATCCAAATCCTCAAAATTATCGAGTTCGATAATCTGAGCCAGATCCAACAATGCAAGCTTGTGATTATTTTCTGCCTGTGTCAGATTCATTTCTTCCTTAGCTAACTGCGCTTTTAACTCGTACAGTTCACCTTCGGGTTGTTTTCCTGCGTTTACAAGCGCAGTTTTCTGTTCAATTTTTTGTTTGGTCAGTTCAAGCTGTGCTTCCAGTGTTTGCATATTTTCCTTATACAACAGCACCTGCAAAAAAGCGACCGTGACGTTCAGTTCAATATCCGACTTGATTTTCTCCAGATCGGCTTCAGATGCTTTCATCTCTGCCTTCCGGGCATCAATATTATATTTCATCTTCATCCCGTCGAACAAGGTAATACCACTGGAGATATTAAATGATGTCTGAGATGAATTTACATTCCTGTAAGTATTATCGGCTACCAAAGAACGACCGAGCATAAAACTTTGTCCCGCCGATGCATTGAGATTAGGTAATAAATCCATACGGGCCTGCTCATAAGCAATTGCTTTTGAATGACGGTTAATGTCCTGCTGCTTCACATTCCTGTTGTTTTGCAGTGCTGTGTCAACACATTGCTGTAAGGTATATATCTTCTTAGCAGACAAATTCAGTGTTGCCAGGAATATGAAGACACCTATGTATAATAGCTTTTTCATTCTTATAAATTTATTTAATGCTTCCTATGCTGATGAATTAATTTACAGCAGCCGCCGGCTTCTTCTCAATAATTTCAGCTCCGCGTATTTTATCTTTTAGTTTCAAGCCACTTTTGATTTCGATGTTGATGCCATCGGACAATCCTGTCACAACCTGTTTCTTTTCAAATGTCTGAGGTTCTTCTGTTTTCAGCACATGCACAAAGGTGGTATCCTGACTGAATTCCAGACAACTCTCCGGAATAATGAATATCTGTTCTGCACGATCGAAAATTATTTCGGCATTGGCGCTGTAACCGGCCCGGATGAACACATCACCGGGAACTTTCACAGCAGCTTTCATATCGAACATGATGGCGCCATTGCTTTCAACACCTTTTGGGGCAATGTATTCCAACACAGCATTTAATCTCACATCCTGAATGGCTCCAATGGTAATTTCCATCGGCATGCCAGCTTTAATACGACCCACCTCTGTCTCGTCAAGTTTACCAACGAAAAGCATATCATTCATATTGGCAACCGATGCAATGGTTGTCCCGTCATTGAAGTTATTCGACTGAATCACCGAATTTCCAACTTTTACCGGAATATCCAGGATGGTTCCGTTGATAGTCGAACGAACCAGGGTGTTACTCAACAAGGTTTTATCCCCGGTAATCCCGTCGCGTGTCAAACTCAGGTTGTCCTGCGCAGCCTTCAATTCAGCTTTATCGTTGTGATATTGCAACTGACTTTTTTCAAATTCTTCACGAGAGATTACCTTCTCCTGAAATAATTTTTTGTCCCGTTCGAAATTGCTGTTACTCTGATCAAATGCCAGTTGCGCTTTCACCACCCTCGATTCGGCACTGTTGAGCGTTACCATATCGGGTATAAGCTTGATTTTTGCAATTACATCACCGGCTTTAACAGCATCGCCGGCTTCTTTATAAATTTCAGAAATAATCCCTGATAACTGTGGTTTAATCAGAATTTCGTTGCGTGGTTCTACCTTACCGGTTGCAACGGTTTTCTTTTCAATCTTACCCTGAATTACTTCAACAACCTCATATCTGATGACTTCAGGCTGCGATTTTTTCCATAAAAATATAAAAGTGCTGATGACACCTATTGCCAGTACTGCAATTATGACAAATCTGAAAACTTTTTTCATATACTTTTTATTATTGTCTCCAGTCACCGGTCTCCGGACACCAGTCTGATGACTGGAGGCAGATGACAGTCGTCGTTTATTATTCTTCTCTTATTGCTTCGATTGGTTTTATTTTCATAGCCCGGTTGGCCGGAATAAATCCTGCCAGTGTTCCGATAATTAACAAAATCAACAGCGCCCCGATTCCAACTCCAAATCCAATCTGAGGATCTTTGAGAATTCCCGTTGAATTTTCGAGTAATTTTCCGGCTAATGATAAAATGCCGACACCAAACATCAAGCCCGCAGTACCCGCCATGAGCGTTAACACAACGCTCTCTGTTAAAATCTGGCTCACAATAACACGCGGTGTAGCACCCAAGGCTCTCCTGATGCCAATTTCACGGGTTCGTTCCCGCACGGTAACCAACATGATATTACTTACCCCTACCGCTCCGGCAAACAAGGTCCCTAACCCAACAATCCATATCAGGGAAGAAATTCCGATTCCCAGGTATAGAAACATGGTAAACTGATCTTCCATATTCATTCCCCCGACCGCTGTCGGATCATCAGGCGAAATATTATTAGCAGTCTTCAGGGTTGCATAGATCTTTTTCTCAACTTCACTTACCTTCACCCCCGGCTGAGCCGTAATAGCCATGAAATGAATGCTGTTACCCATATTAAACACCTGTTGCATGGTTGAAAAAGGCAAAATAACCGATTCCATACTATCGCCGCCAATGTTGATATTGGCATTACTTCGGGTTACCCCGATGACCTGAAAATAAATTCCTTTCACCTGAATGCTTTTACCGATTGGGTCTTCTCCATGTGGAAAGAGCACTTCATAAACACGTTCACCAATCACACACACTTTTCTTTTTTCTGCAATATCCACATCATTGATGTACCTGCCAAAAATCAGTTTTTGATTATCAATCAAGTTATAAGCAGGTAAATTACCTTTGATATGATAGGATCCCGCTTTATCGTTTCGGGTTACATTATTATTGGTATTACCCGCAAAAATCATCGGCGCCATGTATTGAATCTCAGGTACAGTTGATTTCAATATCTGCAAATCTTTATTTTCCATGTTCCACTGCCTGCCTTTTCTGAATCCTTTATAGGGCAATGAGGTTCTATCTGTCCAGATGAAACAGGAATTGGTTGCAAAGCCTTCAATCTGAGACGATATTCCCCTCTCCAGCGCTACACCGGCACCTACCATCACAACCAACATAAACATACCCCAGAAAATTCCAAAGGCAGTCATCACACTACGTGATTTGTTGTGCGTGATGGTAATCCATATTTCCTGAAATTTATCTAAATCGAACATAATATTTATCTCCAGTCGCCAGTCGCCGGACTACGGATATTAATTTATTAAACAATTAAACTCTTAAACCTCACTAACCACTAAATTTAATTTTCGTCCCTCATCGCTTCAATCGGTTTTATTTTAACCGCTTTTCTGGCGGGCATATAACCTGCAATGATGCCTGCAATAATCATGATCATGGTCGAGAAATACACATAATTCAAATTAACCGTTGGATTTTTAAAGACCGACATACCTGAAGGATTGGCAGTAGCCGATTGTTCCAGAACCATGTTAACCACCTCGGTAATACCGATTCCCGCCATCATACCCATATATCCGAATAAGGCTGTAATCAGAATGGATTCGAGAATAATGGTAAAAAGTATCTGGGCAGGCGGAGCTCCAATCGCTTTTCTGATACCAATTTCACGGGTTCTTTCCTTTACCGTCACCAGCATTATATTACTTACACCCACCACACCAGCAATGAGCGTGAATATTCCAATGACCAGCACAAACAAACTGATGCCGTTAAATATATTCATGGTTTGCAGGTAGTTCTGTTGCGAATTATTAATCCACAAGGCCTGCGCATCTTTGGGATCGAATAACATCGTTTGTGAAACATTTTCTTTCAGACGATCATTAAATTCCTCATTTGCTTCTTTAGTTTCCAGTCCTTCCACCACCATCGCCATGCTGAAAAACTTCTTATTTGGATTGAAAACCATTTGTGCAGTAGAATAAGGAATATAAGCATTGCCATCGCCCCATCTTTCTTTCTTACTATTCACACCAACCACCTGAAACATAACCTGGTCAACCTTCACAAATTTCCCCATAGGAGATTCTTCTTTAAAGAGCACCTCCTGAATTTTTTTATCAATCACAATTACTTTTCTGGTACCCCTGATGTCCGCTTCATTGATAAACCGGCCTCCATCGGCATCAAACTCTAAATTGAAAATATTTTCGTAATGTGGCAGAACTCCCTTTACAGAATAAGCTCCATATTCATTTTTATAACTGATATTGAAATGTTTATCAACTATCGGAGTTTCATTGACTGCTTCTGCAACCTCGAGTTCTACCTTCTTTAATTCCTTCTCGGTAAAACTCAAACTACGACCTGACTGATAACCTTTATAGGGCAAAGATGTCCTGCCCGGCCAAAGCTGCACGGTATTGGTTGATCGGTCACTAAAATTAGATGTCACCCCGTTTCTCAAACCATTGCCTGCACCCATCAGGATAATCAGGATGAATATTCCCCAGGAAACAGAGAGTCCCGTCAGAACAGTCCGCAACTTGTTACGTTTCAGACCCGACCATATTTCTTGCAGAATGTCCATTGAATGTGTGGTTTAAATGTTTAAGGGTTTAAATGTTTAAATGTTTTGAGTTTGATTCGATGGTTTCGATCATACCGTCTTTGATATGTATTACCTTTTTGGTTGCATCTGCGACCGATTTCTCATGTGTCACGATAATGGTGGTAATACCCCCTTTATTCAGGTCTGTAAGCAGCTGCATTACTTCTTCTGTCGTTTTACTATCAAGCGCACCCGTAGGTTCATCGGCCAACAATATCTTTGGTTCTGAGATAATAGCACGCGCAATGGCCACCCGCTGTTTCTGCCCCCCCGACATTTCACTGGGTAAATGATAAGCCCAATCCTTCAACCCCATCTTATCGAGATATTCCATCGCGATAATGTTTCTTTTCTTACGGCTGATTTTACGGTAATACAACGGTAAGGCTACATTTTCCAACGCATTCTTAAAATTAATCAGATTAAACGACTGAAATACAAAACCTATCATTTCGTTTCGGTACTTAGCAGCCTGTCGTTCCGATAAATTTTTTATCAGGATATTATTCAAATAATAATTGCCGGTATCATAGTTATCGAGCATCCCCAGGATATTCAACAGCGTTGACTTCCCCGAACCGGATGCACCCATGATGGAAACATAATCACCCGATTCAATATGCAAATCAACACCTTTCAATACATGCAGCGAAGTTGCCTCTGTATAATACGTTTTATTAATGTCTGAAAGTTTTATCATAGGGATATTGTAATAAAAACGTTACAAAAGTACAAAACTACATAGTACCTTGCAATACATAGTACTATATATTTTATAGTTATTTTATTGATATAATAATTATATATTTGATATACTGATACTTAAACGATTATTAAAAATCAAACAATTAACATTTTTTATAACAATCAATATGGCTTTAGTATCGGGAAAGAGAGAAGAGGTTCATCAGAATCAAGGTTTCAACTCAGATTTACTAAAGGTCATCATTGATTACATGCCAGGTATCCTGTATTAATTGCGGCGTTTGTTCCGCATCATAAAGTTTCACATCAATCGGGTCATGAAAAATCATTTCGATGGTACCCGGACTAACATACATGGTGTTACGGGGCAAGCGTTCAAAACTTCCCCTGATGGTTACCGGTACAATCGGGAGCAACAAATCGGTTGCAATACGGAAAGCACCCTTTTTAAATTTAGACATCAACCCGGTTTTGGTTCTGGTACCTTCAGGAAAAATCACAACTGAAACTCCGTTTATCAACTGCTTCTCCGCCCTTTTCAGACTTTTTTGAGCCGCGATGGGATTAGAACGATCAATAAAGATATGACCGGCAGATTCACAAGCCTTACCTACCAGCGGAATCTTCCGGAGTTCAGCTTTCATAATCCATTTGAAGATATTCGGTAACCAACCATACATCGCGAAAACATCAAAGATTGACTGATGATTGGCTGCAACTATATACGAATCTGTAACTTTTAATTTTTCCACGCCAGTAACCTTCACCCGGATAAACAACAAATAGCAAATCAACCTGCTCCACCATTTGGCAGGAAAGTGAGACACGGGACTATTGGGAAATGCCGGTGCCAGCATGATGGTGGACAAAGCAGTTAAAACAGTCAGCACCAAGATTACCGGCCAGGCAATTAAATACTGATACAGAAAATAAAACGGATTGATTTTCATGAAGTATACATTTTGACCCAATGAGCATCAATTAATATTCAGTTACCTGCGTGATCTCTTTAATTTTTGCAGGAATTTTCCTTTTACGGGATATCTGACTGACAAAAAGGCCGGAAACAACCACGGCGATACCTATCCACTGATTAAATCCGAGTTGCTGTCCAAGCAACAACCAGGAAAACAGGGCTGTAAAAACAGGTATAAGGTTTACAAATACATTGGTTTTAGCAATTCCGATTTTTCTTACCACACCGGCAAACAGCACAAAAGCTAAAACGGAAGCAAATATAGCTAACATTAACAAAGCCTCCAAGGATTTATAAGTAATTTTTATATCCGTTATGGTTGCATAATCGGTAATAAAGAATGTCGGTACGAAGAAAAACAAACCTATAATGCTCTGATAGAGGATAATATTAACAGTTTTATAGTGTAACGAAATTTTCCGCAAGCTTATTGCATAAAATACAGCAGAAAAAACAGCTACAAAAACAAGCACAATACCCCATAAGCCTGCTTCCATTCCGGCTTGGGGTTCATAAATCACCATCATAACTCCCAGCAGAGAGATAATAATTCCAAGTATATTTACCGGGCTGATTTTTTCTTTCAGGAATAAAAAAGCAAAAACAGGAGCAAAGAGCGGAATTGTAGCAATAATAACGGCTACAAGTGTCGGATTTAGCATCGTCAGACTGTAGGTTTCGCCCATATAATACATATAGGGTTCGAAAAATGCCAGCAGAACAAACCACTTCAAATCAGCGCGTTTTATGAATTGAAACTTTTTCGTTGCTGTTGCATATGCATACAATAACAAAACAGCAATAACCAAACGCAAGGTCACCAGAGTAACCGGCTGAAAGGATTCAATGGCAATCTTAGTCCAGATAAACGAAAAGGCCCAGAAAATCATTGCCAGTACAATGGCGCCATACATTTTGATGTGTTGAAACATAATAATAAGGCTCAATTAATCTTCAATCCCTGTAACTATCTTTTCCACTTGCCGGTTGATTTTTTCCCATATATGGTCATCCATTTTAGCACCCAGCACTTCTACCACCTGCGAGGAGACAAAAGAACCAATGAGCCCACATTTATCAAGTGTTAAACCACGGGCCATACCATACAGGAATCCCGCGGCGTATAAGTCACCCGCACCCGTGGTATCGATACAAGTTGCCAAATATGGCTTTATTGTGTGTTGGTCATCACCGGATCGAACAATGGAGCCATCCTTACCAATCTTGACAACAGCTATATACGCATGCTCCGCGATATGTATCAGCGCCTCTTCCGGTTCCATACCAGTAAAAGCCTTTGCCTCTTCTTCATTGGCAAAAACAACATCTACATAATCAGCAACAATCGACTTCAGAAAATTCAGGTTTGCTTCTACAACATTATAACTGGCCAGATCAACCGAAACCAGCAAGCCGGCTTCTTTTGCCATTTTGATGGCAGTATAAATCAAATCATGATTCTGAACCAAATACCCTTCGATGTGAAAAATATCATAACCTGCAAACATTTCCGGTTTCAAATCAGCAGGGTCTAATTCACAGGCGGCACCCAGGAATGTACAAAGTGTCCGCTCCCCATCACCGGAAACCAGCACCGTACAAGTACCTGATTTTTGCTCACTATAACTTAAATGCGGAACAACGCTGTTGTGCAAAGTATCCTGCATGAAGAACTCCCCTACTTCATCCCGGCCAATTTTTCCAAAAAAGCCCGCTTTTCCACCCAGGCGGGTAATCCCATTTACTGTATTGGAAGCTGAACCTCCGGTAGCCATTTTTGCAACGGACATATTAAAATTTCCTTGTATTTCGGTTGCTTTTTCCGAATTTATCAATTGCATTCCACCTTTTAACAAATTCAGTTTTTTTAATAAATCATCATTCTCTATTTGCAACAAAATGTCTGTCAGGGCATTACCCATACCCAATATTTTCTTCATCTAATTATCTCTTTTTTATATTACTATTTTTTTTGCAAAGATATTGCATAATTCAGAAAAACCTATTACTTTTGCAACGCATTTGACAAAAATGTGGTTAATTCTTCCTTAGCTCAGTCGGTTAGAGCATCTGACTGTTAATCAGAGGGTCCTTGGTTCAAGTCCAAGAGGGAGAGCCCAGTATTTAAAACCTCGCTTACGCAAGTAAGCGGGGTTTTTTGTTTTCTGTATGTATCAATGTTTGATAGATATAAAAGGGGATCTATTAATTGAGGTACGTATGCTACAAATAAAAACCCCTGAAATCATACAATTTCAGGGGTCATGCGGAAGCTACGAGATTCGACCTCGTGGACCGGTTGCCCGATCGGCAGTTTAGCAAACTGCTGGTTTCAGCCACTCACCCAAACTTCCGTTTCGCTTTAGCGGCTGCAAATATAGAAAAGAAATTCGGATTATCCAAAAAAAGAACAAACAATAAATTTAAAAACTTATGTGTATTTTTGCATGCTCAAAAATTATCATAATGCATCTCATGTAAATGACTATGTCGAAAAACAAAAAAAGTCTGTCGGGAATAATATTTTCAGCAATCGGGGCAACATTAGGCCTTTTTTTAATCCTGACAATTTACGCCGTCCTGCTCCCAAATACTTCCATACAGGATGAGGATACTTACCTCTATATTTCAGACAGTGATCAGTTTGAAGATGTTCTGGCACAAATTAAGGACAGATCGTTACTTATGAACAATTTTACGTTCAAACTCCTTGCAAAACAAATCAAATACGATCAAAAAATCCGGCCGGGACGATATAAAATTACACAGGGTATGTCGAATTTTGTGCTGCTTCGTAAGCTCAGGGGAGGCCAACAGGACCCCGTAAAGCTGGTCATCAATAACATTCGTACAAAAGAACAACTTGCAGGTAAGCTATCGTCCATGATTATGGCAGATTCTTTAAGCCTCATAAAAGCTCTCAACGACTCTGTTTTTCTGAAGCAATATGATTTAAATCCATACAATGCCGTAATTATATTCATCCCCAACACCTACGAAGTCTTTTGGGACACCGACACAAAAGAACTCTTCGACAGGATGAAAAAAGAATTCAATGCCTTCTGGGATGAAGAGAGGTTAGCCAAAGCAGCTGCTATTCCGATGACACAAACGGAAGTGATGACATTGGCTTCTATCGTAGAAGAAGAAACAAATAAAAAGAAGGAACATCCGATTATTGCAGGACTTTACATCAACAGACTGAAAATTAACATGCCATTACAGGCATGTCCAACTATCCGGTTTGCGTTAAACGACTATTCAATCAACCGGGTTCTCATCAAACATCTAAAGGTGAAATCTCCTTTCAACACCTACAAAAATAAGGGTTTGCCTCCGGGTCCGATTCGTCTGCCATCACCGGCAACGATTGATGCCGTTTTAAACTATGAGAAACATGATTATTTGTTTATGACTGCCAAGGAGACATTGAATGGCGAGCATAATTTTGCTGTTACCTATGCAGAACACAGCATTAATGCAAAAAAATATCAACAGGAATTAAACCGGCTCGGAATAAAATAGTTCAGGAAATAAAGTTTACTTCAGGAATCAGATAAATCCCAAACTTATCGGCTACAGATTGCTGAATCATCGCTGCAAGTTCTGCTATTTCTTTACCTTTTGCACCTCCGTAATTGACCAAAACGAGAGCTTGTTTTGCGTGCACGCCAACATTTCCGATGGTACGTCCCTTCCATCCGCACTGTTCAATTAACCAACCGGCCGGAATTTTTTCTTCCTGTTCGCTTATGTAATAATGCGGCATTTCAGGATATTGCACTTGTAATGCTTCATATCGTTCTCTCTTCACAACCGGATTCATAAAGAAGCTACCGGCATTTCCGAGGACTTTGGGATCTGGCAATTTTGACTCTCTGACCTGAATGATGGTAAGTCTGATATTTTCCAGGCTCATGACTCCATTTTTGAGCACTTCTTTTTCAAGGTGATTGTATGACAGGTTGAAAACCGGTTTTTTAGACAACCGGATTATCACAGAAGTTACAATAAACTGACCTTTTTGCTCTTTCTTAAATACACTTTCCCGGTAACCGTAATGGCATGCCTCCAGTTCGAAATCACAGCGTTGCCCGTCTGCAATACGTACAGCATTTACCTTTTGCACCACATCTTTTATTTCAGCACCATATGCACCGATATTTTGAATGGCTGCAGCGCCGGTTTCCCCCGGAATCAACGAAAGGTTTTCTATACCCGACCAGCCTTGTTTCACGCAATATTCAACCAAATCATCCCAGATTACACCCGAACCGACCTCGATTATGACGGCATCATCAGTTTCTTCTATAACCTGAATTCCTCTGATGGCCGAATGCAATACAACACCATCAAAATCTTTCAGGAATAGCAGATTGCTCCCTTGTCCGATTACGAGCAGGGGGTTTTCTTTCACAAGATTATGTTGCAATATCTCTATCAACTCGTTATCAGAATCAAATTCAAAGAAATGCCTGGTTTTGACATCTAATCCGAACGTATTGTAATTTAGAAGAGAATGGTTTTGATAAAAATGCATGGTGTGTATTGTTATGTAGTCGCAAAAGTTGCTTGTGGCAATCAAGTTGAGAATCAAGTTATGGGTTCATCTGTCACTAAAGTTGCTTGTGGCAATCAAGTTTGGAATCAAGTCATGGGTTCATCTGTCACTAAAGTTGTTTGTGAGAATCAAGTTGGAAATCAAGTTTAGAATCATATCCTAGTAGAGTTTGTACCTTATCAAATCCTTGTTTTCTTCTTCAGTTCAAAATCCCTTCCCAGGTATTTTTCTCTTACTACCGGATTATCAGCCAGTTCCTGCGAAGTTCCCTGATACAATATCCTTCCTTCGAATAAAAGATAAGCCCGGTCTGTGATACTCAGGGTTTCATCCACATTGTGGTCGGTAATAAGTATACCTATATTTTTATCTTTCAGTTTCCAGACAATGTCTTGAATGTCCTGCACGGCAATCGGATCGACACCGGCAAAAGGCTCGTCGAGCATGATAAAACGGGGTTCGATTGCCAGACAACGGGCTATTTCAGTTCGTCTGCGTTCTCCTCCTGATAGCCGGTCACCGATATTGTGACGAACATGTTCCAGATTAAATTCGGCAATGAGTGTCTCCAGCTTCTCTTGTTGATATTCCTTACTGAATTTTGTCATTTCTAGCACCGATTTGATGTTGTCCTCGACCGACATCTTCCGGAATACCGATGCTTCCTGAGCAAGGTACCCGATGCCACTTTGCGCTCTTTTATACACCGGATATTTGGTAATATCCACATCATTCAGGAAGATATTTCCTGAATTTGGTGTGACCAACCCGGTTGTCATGTAGAATGTTGTTGTTTTACCGGCACCATTCGGTCCGAGTAAACCAACGATTTCGCCCTGCTTCACATCAATTGAAACATCATTTACAACCAGACGTTTACCATATTTCTTATATAGGTGTTCGGTGCGCAGCACCATGCCTTCGTTATTCATATTATTTTTATACATTATACCACCCCGCGTACATGGCGTAATTATGTGCAATTTTACGGTTCATCTCATGTGTTTGTTCCGGTTCAACATGTTTGACAAATTTGGCCGGCACTCCCGCCCACAAGGTATAAGGCGGAATTTTCGTATTACTTAACACCAGGGAACCGGCTGCAACAATGGCACCCTCTCCCACTTCAGCATAATCGAGCAATGTTGCCCCCATACCAATAAGCGCATAATTGTCTATTTTAGCTCCGTGTACAGTAACATTGTGTCCCACAGAAACATAATCTCCAATTTCAACAACCGATTTCTCATATAAAGTATGCAACACAGAGCCATCCTGAATATTAACGTGATTTCCAATGCGAATTGAATTTACGTCGCCACGTAATACCGCATTAAACCAAATACTACAACCATCACCAATCACAACATCACCAATGATGGTGGCATTTTCAGCCAAATAACAATCTTTTCCAAATTTCGGGTCAAACCCCCTGACCGATTTAATCAATGCCATAAATTAACTGATTTTATCTGAACTGAAGTCCTTTATCTGTCGGAATAAAAAGAATATGTAACAAACGTTCTTCTCTCCAGATTACCCTCACAAACAACAGAAGCTGCAAAGGAATAATGGCGATAATTGTCCCATGTGAAATGAACAAGGTTATTGCTACATAAAGCACAATTAACAACAAATAAATGACATTGTAGAAAAAGAAAAATTTCCTGGGACTTCTTTTCCATAACATCAAAGCCAGCATGATATTCATGGGATTTAGCCACAATATATTCAGATTGTTACCGGTAATCGGATGTTCGGAAAAAAACATAAAAAAGAAGATCAACAAACCGCCTAAACCCGTAGTCAAATACAAAATTGTATCAAATAATCTATTGGCGATGTCATCCATATTTGTTTTAAAAATCATCAGTAAAACGCCGATTATCAACCAAATCAGACTGATTGTGAAAGGGTGAAAAATCAAGGAAGCAGTTGAAACTGTTTCAGTTACCGGTCCACCTTTAACAAGCATTTTAACACTCTTTACGATCTTTCTTTCCTGCAATCCGTTTTTCAGACTCATAATCTTCGACCTTTGCAAGACGTCCTTTAATTTTTCAGGTAAAAAAACACTTGATTGCATCCCTACATTTCTATCTGCATCAACACCAAAAAGCATATTGACACCCACCTCTGCCCATGGAACGTCCGAAAGGTAAGCGGTAATCATATTACGATACGAATCCTCCTGCGGTTGATTATCGCCAACAAGCACTCCACTCAACGATTTACTAATCATTTCATAGGGCCGGGTTGCACAATTATCATAGACAAAATTATACCTGTACATTCTGTTTTGAGGAAGGTAGTTAATCGTGAGCAACTCAATCAGTTTACGCTTTTCACCTTGAGTCAAATCCAGTTCCTGTTCCCATACTGTTGATCCCCTCTCCTTGTATTCCTGCAGGAAATTATCTGTAGGGTATACGCCAAGTAGATAATCGGTATGCCCTCTCATGAATTTCCAGTAAAAATGTTCGGTTCTAAAATCAAAAATGCCGTAATTAAAAACGATATCGACGCCCTTTGTGTCACGGATTCTAATTGCAGTATGTCCAAACTTTGCATACAAGGCATCGCCCGGCTCACAAGTAATTAAACTCACAACTGTCGAGTCACCAAGATTAATGGTCTGGGAGTTCAGATTATAAATTCCCGTTAGCAAAAAAATAAGCAGAATAATACGTTGTCTCATGTTGTACGGGGTTGAATTAGTTCCGGCAAAAGTAAGAATTTTTATTCAATAGTTAAAGAACAATCCGCTGAATCATCATATTCATTAATTACCAAAAATGTTTTTTTTACATAAAAATATTGTTTTTGTCAAAAAACAATTAAATTTGTGCTGTAAAACAGTGTTATCTAACATATTTTATTTTTAGATATGGCTAAGAAAATTACATCAGCTCCCAGATCAATTGACGAAGTGATGACCGTATGGGATGTTTTGACACCGGACGAAAGACAGTTTGTCAGGCATAACCACACGATACATCATTTCAAAAAAAATGAAATGATTCACTGCGAGGGTGAAATACCTTCACACATGATGATCCTTGAATCCGGAAAGGTAAAAGTTTATAAAGAAGGTGTCGGAAGCCGCGCTCAAATAATCCGCATGTTAAAACCCGGCGAACACTTCGGTTATAGGGCAATCATTGCCAACGAACCATACAACACTAATGTGGCGGCATTCGAAGCATCAACCATTTTCATGATCAAGGCTGAAATTTTTCTATCTATTCTGAAACACAATAACGCTTTTTGTTACAGATTTTTGGAAGAAATTGCGAGTGATCTGGGTGCATCAGATGCCCGTACAGTTAACCTGACCCAGAAACACATCCGTGGCAGACTTGCCGAGGCCCTACTGATGCTCAAAAAGAACTATGGCATGGAAGAAGACGGGGCAACCATCAGCATCTATCTTTCAAGAGAAGATTTGGCAAATCTGTCGAATATGACAACATCCAATGCCATACGAACCTTATCCAACTTTGTCAACGAACAGGTGATCGCCATGGATGGCCGTAAATTAAAAATTATTGATGAAGAAAGGCTGGTCAGAATCAGCAAAATGGGTTAACCATACAAATTATGACTGCATCTCAGATTGATTCAACATACAAAGCAATTGTCGGTTTGTTGCAAACAGGCAGACTCAAACTCGCGTTTGACAAGACACGCATGCTGGTAAATGAACTCCAGTGGGGAGATATCAATGACCAATTTGAGGACATGCTTCAAAACTACCGGTTTATGCTTCAATATTTTATAGCCGGCGTTGAAGATCCTGATCGCAAAATCATTTACAACAAACTGATAGCCAAACTAATCAACATCAATGCTTTGCTAAGAGAAGAATTGATG
The DNA here is from genome assembly GCA_034928085.1 of Paludibacter sp. GTDB lineage: Bacteria > Bacteroidota > Bacteroidia > Bacteroidales > Paludibacteraceae > Paludibacter. The sequence goes on along the minus strand of JAYFPG010000010.1, from coordinate 42,811 downwards.
ATGCGCAATGCTACAAGTTTCGAGTTTACCCAAAAAAGATATTTTCCGCACAAATTACATTTCAGCTCAACAGCTGATTTATACGATTCGCTATTGTATTTTCACCAGCAAAAAGCTATGCTGGACGACGTCTCGCCTGATGCAGAAAAAGAAGCCAAAAGATTAAGAAATAATTTCGAAAAATTACTCCCTGATTTATTTGCCATTTTCTGGTTGAACACCAGAATCAGGGGTGACGAGAAACGTGTTTTCCAGCAGTTACTGCATAACTCTTATCCGGGAAATCTGGAAAAAAGTCTGCTTATCTCAGCACTGACCCTCAACTTGTGGCGCATGTTCGACGAAGAAAAACTTTTGCTTCTGCTTGATGCCTGTACGCATGAGCATATCGATGTCAGGCAACGAGCACTCGTTGGACTGTGTTTCATTCTCACCAGACACAACAGCCTGATACCCTATTATCCGGCAGTAAGAAACAGACTTGTGGTTCTGGCAGATGAAACATCCATCGTTGAGAGCCTGAAGAATATTCTGCTACTCATTATCGGAACGACTGATACTGACAGGATTACAAAGAAAATGAAAGAAGAAATTCTTCCGGAAGTAATGAAAATCAGTCCTATGATTAAGGATAAGTTTGATGCAGAAACCCTGATGAAATCTGATGAATGGGATGAAGAAAATCCTGAATGGAATGAAATCCTGGAACAAAGTGGCGTTGCCGACAAACTTCAAGAGCTTACTGAGTTACAGATGGAAGGGGCAGATGTGTACATGAGTACCTTTTCTATGCTAAAAAACTTCCCTTTCTTCAATGAACCTGCACATTGGTTTTTGGCTTTTGACCCTGATTTCTCTGCTGTTCATGAATTATTCGAAAAAAATGACAAATCTATTCTTGCTGCATTCTTGAACAACAGTGTAATCTGCAATTCAGATAAATATTCATTTTGCCTGAGCGCGCTCCAGATGCCTTACAGTCAGCGCGACATCATGAGCCGCACGTTCAAGGCCGAAGCTGAACAGCTCGAGGAAATCAATAAAGATGAGGCGATTTTGAATCCGGATTTAGCTGCCAGAAATATAGCCCGGCAGTATATCCAGGACTTATTCAGGTTCTTCAGGATACACCCTCATCATACTGATTTTCAGGACATGTTTAACTTCTCATTGAACATACATGAGACTGGATTTTTCGACTTACTGGCATCCGGGAATGACATCAAAATGCAGGTTGCAGAATATTATTTCACTAAAAAATTATACCCTCAGGCCATTGTACTTTTCTCAGAGTTGATTGAAGAACAAGAACCTTCTGCTGCCTTATACCAGAAAATCGGGTTTGCTTACCAGAAGAACTCGCAAATTCTGGAAGCGTTGGATGCTTACATCAAATCTGATATGATTTTGCCGGATGATATCTGGACTGTTAAGAAAATTGCCTTGTGTTTCCGTTTAACCGGGAATTATGAAAAAGCCCTGGAACATTACAAACATGCTGATTTTCTTAAGCCCCATCAGTATAATACAAAAATGCAGATAGCCAACTGTTTAATCGGATTAAATAGGCATAAAGAAGCCCTGCATATTTATGCTGATATAGAAGAAACAGATCCTGAAAACGAAAAACTGTGGAAAGCAATCAGTTGGTGTGCTTTTGTTTCGAAAAACATCCATCAGGCTGATTATTATATGGAAAAAGTCCTTTCTAATGTCCCTGATGCGACAGATCTCCTGAATGCCGGTCACATTGCATTTTGCAAGAAAGACAGAGCACGCGCCTTATCATATTATCAAAACAGTCTGGAATTACGCGATGGAAATCTGCAATTAATCATTGATCAAATCAACAAAGACAGGGAATTCCTTATTTTAAATGGCATTTCCCCGGACGAAATATCCCTGCTTTCAGATGAATTATCCTTTCACACCGAGCAATAAAGCTATTAAACAATGAAAGGACTCGTAATAAAAAACACAGGCAGTTGGTATCAGGTCAGAACAGATCAGGAGGAAATTTTCGAATGTAAAATAAAAGGTAATCTACGACTGAAAGACATCAAAAGCACAAACCCCATAGCTGTGGGCGATTTTGTTGAATTTAGCGCGATAGAAGAAAAGGTTGGATTGATTTCAGGCATTTACGACCGAAAGAATTATATCATCCGCAGATCTTCCAATTTATCAAAACAGTCACATATTCTGGCTGCAAATCTGGATTTGGTGGTATTGGTAATTACAATCAGATATCCGGAGACCTCCACTGTTTTTATCGACCGATTCATAGCTTCAGCCGAAGCATACAATGTTCCGGCCTGTATCCTGATTAATAAAACCGACTTGTATACGGAAGATGAAATGCAATATGCAGAAGCGCTAAAAACACTGTATGAGTCAATTGGTTATCCGGTATTTATGTTATCTGCCATCAAACCGGATACTTTTGACACTTTCAGGCAATTCTTAACCGGAAAAACCATCCTGATTTCGGGCAACTCGGGTGTAGGCAAATCCACCTTAATCAACGCGATATTACCAGAGTCGCTGGCAAAAACCGGTGAAATATCAAGCTATCACAATAAAGGAACTCACACTACTACATTCTCGCAACTTTATCAGCTTGAAAATGGAGCGCAACTAATCGACACTCCGGGTATCAAAGGATTTGGAACTGTCGATATGGAAGCGGATGAAATCAGCCATTACTTTAAAGAGATATTCAAAACATCCAAAAAATGCCGTTTTACGAATTGCACACATGTACATGAACCGGGATGCGCTGTACTTACGGCAGTTGAGAACCACCAAATCAGCCATTCCAGGTACCAGAGCTATTTGAGTATTTTATCAGATTTTAAAACAGGGAAGTACAGGTAAACTGTAAATAATTCGAATCAGCAGTATAAATAAGAACTTCTATTGTTTCACAAAATATGTAACCCGCGTATTTTGCCCGTTATGTACCCTTATTAAATACATTCCCGGGATCAGGTCGTTGACTTTTAGCTTTACCTCATGGTTATAGGTTTTGTGCGACTTAATAAGTTTTCCCCGGAGGTTAAATATATTAATTTCAGTAAGATTTGTGTTAATTTGATCAAATTGTATATGTAGCCTATCAACAACCGGATTTGGACTGACTCTGCACTGAAAATCTTTATAACTTTCCTGAATGATTCCGGAATAAAAAACACTTTCAAGTTCTGCATTGAACTCATAGGTTCCGGGATTCAATTCAAAAGTTATATACCTCCCGTTAATACCCATATAACGAACCACTGTATCCTGTCCTGTAAAATGATCATCAGACCAACAGATTACATCATTCAAACTGATTGATTTTACTTTCTTATCGGGATGAGGAAAAACTGGTATTCCCACTACAGCTTTCGTTTTATCTGGTGAAATGAGCTTCAACTGATAATGCAGGGAATCTTTGTTAATTTCCACTTCAATACTCCCTTTTACTGATGGCGTTACTGACTTAACATAAATGAGATTTCCTTCCTGAGGAAAAACCTTGTAAGCGTCAAAACCCGGAGTCAGCGGAGCGACGCCAGTACCATAACGCGACAATAAAATCAATGGACCACCCGACCAGGCATGATTATTCGACCCTCCGGCACCAAAGAATTCCGTCAGTGTCGTCCCTGAACTTTCAACCATATTCAGATAACGGTCAGGATGTTTCATGCGGGCCATGGCATCTCTTTCGTAGCCCATTATAAATAAAGCCTCAAGCACATACTTTTCCATATAAGGACTTGCGCCCCGCCTTGTCAAAAGTAAACTCCGGATTTTACTCCACTTGGTTTTATCCGCGAAGCCGGCTAAAACAGCCATGGCGTTAGCCCTGTCGTCGGTCATCCCGGAATAAGATGGAGATCTGTAGGCCTGACCATTCCAGAAAACGTCATTAAAACTGTTTTGCATATTCTGCATCCGGTTACGGTACAACAAAGTATCTGCTGAATTTCCGGATATAACCGCCATTTTTTTTGCAGCTTCGAGTGCTAAATAGTACCATGCATTTTGAATAACTTCGGCATCAATGTTTTCACCCCAGTCAGACCAGTCCCAACCTCCTGGCCTGTATGTCAACAAGCCATTCGATTTAAACATCCACAAGTCAAGATAAGCTTTCACTTGCGGATATACTTCTGCAATCATGGTACTATCACCGGTATACATGAAATAATTCCAAATACCGTATTCTCCCACGCTGGCCAACATCTGTGCCGGTAATTCTACATTCCAGTTTCCGGAAGGCACCGGAGCATAAAAGATTTTATCTTCGCGTTGCCATCTGATTAAGTTACTGATTGATTTTTTAGATAACAAGTCTGATTTTCTATCGAGTGCATAAAATGATTGTCCGATATGGATTACTGCATCTCCCCACCACAACGCCCTTTCCCTGTCGGGACAATCCATATAATTATCCCGCATGGCCAGATAAAGCGTTCGTTGCGCTTTTTGCCATAATTTATTATAAAAAACATCATCCGACACAAAAGAACCTGCCATTTCAGTATCATAACCGGATTCTCTGTATTGAAGCGACTTTACAGTTACACCCACCGGAATAGAATAAATAATCTTATGTCCGTTCATCCATCCCAATGATTCATATCGCGAAATTCCGGGAGCAGCAACATACTCGGCCATAACCCCTTTATCACGCCAGTTATGATAACTATCGCCATAAATAAAGATTTCTTTACTTTCCGTTGTTTCAATTTCAAGGTAAGGAGTTATCTGCGCGTTATAAGGTAAATCCGCGACAATAAGTACACGCATGGATGTTGTATAAGGCAGGGTAATCTGTTGCCCCTCTACTGAAATACTTTCATAATCACGTAACCCTGCGTTCTTCCACTGTGGTATAGGTCTCAGCCACAACGAATTCCAGGGAGCAACAGGAGGAATGCCTTTTTCAACCGCTACCGGCCAAAAAGAATCATCATATTCAGGCTCTTTCCAGTCACCAATTGTATCATTAACTGCATTATACCTGATCAACGACTCTGAAAGTCTGATATTGGGCTGACTGTTTACTGTCGCCCTTTCATAAGATGGATGAATTTTCATTTTCCAGCTAGCATCACTTTTAATGACTACATCACCCAAATTACATTCAAACAAAAATCCACCCTTACTGCTGTCATGATGCGAGAACCCGTCCTTACCGAAATACCATACCTGTACAGCAATTACATTTTTTCCGGTTCGCAGGAACTTTTTTATATCAACCAGTTCATAATAGGTATCATGGGGGGTTGGTCCCCGTTTCAAACCACCTTCAAGTATAACCTCCTGTCCATTTATCCATAGCCAGTATTTGGAATCGACCGCTATTTTTGCTTTTGCGATTGAAGGAATCTCATCAAGTAAAAAAGTTTTTCTGAAACAAGCCCAGGTATTTGCCGGTCCATCTGCATCCTGCCAAATCCAATTTGCGTTCCAGATAGTTGCTCCAACATTCAGCTTTTTACCTTTAATTACCGAAAATATCTTTTTGTCCGACATCTCATCAGTAGGAAGTCCTTTGTTTTGATTATTGAGGTTAACATCCTGAGCTTTCAAAACAGGAAAAATGGATAAACCTGCAACAAAAAGCAACAAAAAAAACTTTTTCAGTTTTTTTGTTTGATTGTATTTCTCAGGGACATCAGTCATATAAAGATAAACTATTCAAATGTAACAACTTAAACACGGTTAAGTTCGACAAAGATAGAAAATCTTTTTTATTTCACGTTAAAGGCTATGCGCAGTTCATCAATCTCTTTATCACCCATGGGTTGAAGAGGTCCGATGGAAGAAGCCATGACTAATGAATTGGCACTGAATTCCGCCACTTCGAGGTAATCAAAAGTATTTAATAATTTATCACCTGTCACAAATACGCAATCATTTTCTACCAATACAACACGGTTTTCATTGAACATCCGAGCCATTTTATCAATATCATTATAAAGCAACCCAAATTGTATGGAAGGAACATCCTGTAGAAATATCCAGCTTTCGGGGATGGTACGCACATCAAATTTTTGTCCACTTACTGCGTGTGCCATCAGGTTAACAGGTTGTGTGGTTATGATGGAGTTGATATGCGGATTCAGTTGATAAATGCGGTGATGCAAAGCAACTGAGCGACTCGGCACCTTTCCTGCTTCAGCCATCCCATTTTTAATCTGCACAATATCATTCGGTTGGATATCCCAACGGGCAACATCCCGTGGTGTAATCAAAAAATCGTTCTCACGCCAACGTACCGAAACAGTTCCATAGGTTGAAATCATCAATCCCTGATCGCAGGCACGACGGATTATCCTGACCATATCCGAACGCAAAGCCCTTTCATCAGAAGGATATTCAACATCCATATAATGGGAGATATTCTTAGGAAAATGATGAATATACTGTGCTATTTGCTCATCAGTCAGCACATTCACCTTGCCAATTCTGCCTGCATTCACGATAGTGCGACAACAGAACTCAAGTGTTTCGAAACGTTGATAAGCATCCATCATATTTGTGCCACCCAATACCACTCCGTGATTTTCCATGATAACAGCCTTATAACGCTTATTTTTAAATTCCGTGGCAATTTTTTCACCCAGGTCTTCACTCCCCGGACAGCCATAAGGTGCAAAACCGATTTCGCCGCAGATATCCCTCGCCTGCGGAACGATATTCGTATCCGGCACTTTGCGCGCGATACTGAAAGCGACCAGTCCGGGCGGATGGGCATGAATGATGGCTGTCAGTTCCGGTCTGGCTTTGTAAATAGCCCTGTGAAAAGGATATTCCGAAGAGGGTTTGTGCGGACCGACAATCGAACCATCTTTTTTAATCAGTATTATATCTTTGACTGTCAATGACCCCTTATCTATTCCTGAAGGAGTTATCCAAATATCTCCGTTTGCATCTCTGATGGATATATTACCACCGGATGTAGTGGTCATGCCACTCCGGTAAATGCGTCCGATGATTACGTTGATTTGCTCGGAGGGATGCATTAAATTGATGTCTAATTGTTTCATTTTAATATTTTTATACCATATATGTCATATAAGTTACATATAAGTTGAATAATAACATCATTTTTATATTAATGAGTGTAAGCAAAAAATTATAAAAAAGCTTATATGTAACTTATATGACTTATATGGTTAATTAAATTCATTCAGCAAATAACTTTCAGCTTCTACATTCCACAAACCATTGTGCCGATCACAAATCTCAGCCAGTTTTTTAAATAAATCATTGGATTCACCTAATTTAGCAAAATCCGTTATAGCTGTCAACGGCATTTCGATGTGCGTATAAATCAGTTTTTTACCCCCGGGTATTTCAGGCAAATGTTTTGTTGAATCGATAACCGCATCTAATCCACCGATATGTGTTACCAATCCCGCCGGATCAAGACCTTTTGACATTAAATCCAGGGCTTCCACCATATCATCATTATTACCACCACTGGTTCCCACGACGTGGGTGTAAGCATAATGCACATTGTAAAAATTAAACATAGCGCTGAAATTCGGATCCGATGGTCCTGCAAAGAAATTCAAACAGCCGTCAAAAGCTAAAATGACATCTGCCTGTTCTACAACAGGTTTAACCGGAGCAAACACAAACACATCGTCGTATCCGGTCCCTGCTGAAATAGCTTTCAACTCTTCTGCCGGATTTTCCATTTTAGCTGTATTTACATAACGCAAATCGATGCCTACTGATGCCGCAAATTCAACCGTATAAAGCGATGCAGCACGGTCGAGGCGAGCCTGATCCACATCTGTAATCACACAAAGCGAGGGACGCCGGTCGGGTCGGTGCAATACATAATTAATGGCTGCCAATCCCATGGGTCCGACACCAGCTAAAATAGCCATTTTCCCTCCATCGACAATATCCATTTTATGAATATAACTTCCGGGAGTTGTGTGGTAATTGGCATGCATAGCGCCAATCACACAGGAAAGTGGCTCAGCCAAAGATGCAGGATAAAATCCTTCACCCTGATAAGCCAACAGACAGTCTTTTTCCATCACTTCCTTCGGAATGATGACGTAAGTGGCATCTCCGCCGATATATCGGTAACTATAACCCGGTGCACTGAGAATTCCCACCGGACCCTCTTCGTAATTCAATGCAGGTTGAATAGAAAACTTATCGCCTGCTTTAAACTTATGCGCCCATTTGCTTCCCACTTGCACCAACTCACCTGCGAATTCATGCCCGATGATGATGGGATTTTCCGCCACATCATCCGGAATACGTTTGTGATCAGTCCCTTGTGAAAAGGCTTTATAAGATGACATACAGAGGGAATCCGATACAACTTTTGCTAATATCTCATCTTCTTTAATTTGTGGCAATTCAAATTTCTCCATGCGGAGATCTTTTTTGCCGTATAATCTGATTGCTTTGGTTTTCATATTAATAGTTTTTTACCACAAAAGGCACAAAAGGAAGACTAAGGAAACACAAAAGTGAGAATTAAAAATTTAGAATTAATAGAGGGTGTCTTTCATCACTTCCGTTATTCGTTATTCGTTATTCGCTATTCGCTATTCGCTATTCATTATTAGTTCTTTTGTGTTTCCTTAGTCTTCCTTTTGTGCCTTTTGTGGTTTAAATTTTTATATTCGTCTTAACTCAACATTACCTGCCCCCCTGTAACCGGCAAGGCCTGACCGGTTTCACCGCATTGTTCCATCAGATATAATACCCCTTTGGTCACATCTTCAGGTGAACAACCTTTTTTCATGGGAACCTGCGACAGGTAAAATTCCTTCACATCATCAACAGTTTTTGCTCCGGGAACCTTTCCTGCACGGAGATATTGCACGAACAGGCCATTATCGGGGTCACTCCAGAGCGGACCTTCATAAAAATTACCCGGGCAAACCGCATTTACCTTGATATTGTATGGAGCCAGTTCCAGCGCAAAAGACTGCGTTAAACCGATGCCACCGAATTTTCCGCCTGCATAAGCAAAATTGGCCTTACTACCCCGCAATCCCGATTTAGAATTGATTTGAATAATATCTGTAAAGTAGTCCGGTGCAGCATATTTCGTTTGTAGTTTCATGATTTTACTCACGACTTTCGTGCAATAGAAATAGGCATTGTAATTTATTTTCGTTACAAAATCGAAGTCTTCAGGAGTCATTTCTTCCAGACTACCAGCCTTTAGAACCCCTGCATTACTGATAAAGGCATCAATTCCTCCAAAATTACAAATGGTCTCATGCACTAAGTTTTCAATGCTTGGAATTTCACTTACATTTGTTTTTACAAAAATGGCATGGTTGCTTCTTGTTAAGCCATTGAAACGCCCAACGGTAGCTTTTCCAACCGTTTCATTCATGTCTGCCACGACTATATTTGCACCTTCCTGTAACAGACAACGGGCAATACCTTCACCAAAACCCTGAGCAGCTCCCGTTACAATAATCGTCTTATTCTCAACGCGACCTGCAGAAACACCAGTAGCAACAGATCGCCGGTAGTTTTCAACTTCCCAGTTATCTATAAAATCTATTTGTTCTTGTGTCATGGGATGCGCACCACCAAAAGATTTTGCCCAATACGCAATTTTCATGGCATCTTCAAAAACATCCAATAGAATTTCGCACTGTTTCGGGTTATCTCCTACTGCCACTAATCCGATGCCTTTGATAAGTATTATTTTTGGCAAATAGCCGTTTTTCACTTTGAATGCTGCAATGATTTTTTCAGCTTCAGTCAAGACTACTTCAGGATCTTCTTCGTTCAGAAAAATATAATTCGATTTACAATACACAATGGCATCAGGTGTATACGGACGAACAATGCTTTGTTGTTCTAATTCATTGTCATAAAAGAATTTAATCAGCTGATTTTTTCTCACTTTCAGGGTTTTCAGACCTTCTTTTGAAAGCATCATCCTCAAACCGGGCAAAATCAATTCGGTACAGGAGCAATAAGGTCTTTCCCCTATAGGAAGTTGTATAGTTACAGCCTTCTCTAATGTATCAATAATATCTGTATAAATTTGTTTTATTTCTGTTACTGAATCCGCCGCTACGAAAATACCGTGATTCTGCAGCCAGATGACCTGAGGTTCCTCCTTATATTTTAATTTATACGTATTAATTTTCTCCTCTACCTTTTTAAAAAGCACATAACCAGGATCAGTATAAGGGACATAAACATGCTTCTCTCCAAAAAGGCGGAATAATTCCTTTTCAGCATCCTCAGCGCACATCAAACCATTTACCAGCGTAGGATGCAGATGCACCACATAAGCATATCCAATGATATTATGCATGGAAGTCTCTACCGATGGACGTTTGCTTTTTGTCAGCGTAGCATCAGCCAGGTCATTTTTCACCTGTTCCTCCCGTTTCACTGCATCAGCGCTGTAAACCTTTTCCGACATCCGGCTGAGTTTTTCCCTATCAAGCACAGCAAATCCCTCATCAGTAATCGTAGCTAAAGAAGAACCACTGGCTTTAACCCAGATTTTCTCATCATTTTTATACGATGTATTTCCTCCGCCGGCAATCACGAAACGATTGTCGCAGCCATAGTAGCGGGAAATATTGATTAAATCCTGTATTGCTTTCATTTATATTTTTTTGAACCACAAAAGGCACAAAAGAAAGACCAAGGAAACACAAAAGTGAGAATTAGAAATTAAAAATTTAGAATTAATAGAGGGTTTCTTTCATCACTTCCTTTATTCACTATTCACTATTCGCTATTCACTATTAGTTCTTTTGTGTTTCCTTGGTCTTTCTTTTGTGCCTTTTGTGGTTTATATATTTTCAATTAACTCTTTACCAAGTTCCACGAACTCTCCTCGTTTAGATCGATCAGCTTTACCATCAGCATCCACATATCCCCTGAGTCCCTGCGCCACCAAATGCTGATGAGCAGCAATCACACAGGCACCTTCGTAATTGATTTGCATCAACTTCTCTGTAAGCGCCGTATTATTTCGCGCAAACAGTTCGATGGGCTCCATGGCCGGTGTGTTATGTTCGCTACCAAAAGTTACGACAAAACCCTGCTCATGGAGATAGGACGCGTATTTCTCTAACAAGACCACATCATTTCGGGTAGAAATAAACTCCACCGAATAAAATTCTCTTTCAGTAAGTTGTTTAGCTACCCTTTCCAAATCAGCCTCAAAATCCGTATAACCACCTTTTGCATCATCAGCCAGAAAAGGATAAGTCGGGATGCCTCCTGCGGCAAGAATAATTTCGCAAACAGTTTGCATCGGCAAAAAAGCCTTTGGATCTTCCGGCACAAATGCTCCACCACCAGCTTTGAGTAGATTAGCTCTAATTTCATTCTCAACTCCGGCGAAATCATCTACCTGAGACTTCAGTTCTTTTCCTCCGAATATTTTACTGAAAATTTCATTTATTTTCTCCTCATCATTTTCACTAGTCTCATACACCTTCAACCGCAACGCTTTAGCCAAATGACGTTCACGGAACATCCCTTTTGTCAGGTTACTCTTGATCCATTTGATATCGAGAATAAAACCCGCATCCACATCCAACAGGATACCATTTAGTTTCCGGCACATGGCATCTACCTGTGCATTCGACTCTTTCAATACCGATGCAAGTTGGGAATTATATGGCTCACTCAACTTAAAAGGATAAGCAAGCCCCTTCCCGCTGATATATGTTCTGCCCGGATTTCCGGGATCATTTACGCGCAATCCTGCTTTTTGATCTGCTTCATTCAGACTGATAAACTCTATGTTGAAAAGTGGATACAACCCTCTTTCCTTACAACCTTTTGACCAGGCATCATAACCAGCAGCAGTATAAAAATCATTGATACCAACAACTTTTACATGTTCAGCCACAACCCTGTCGAGTGCCTCTTCGATATGTGAAAAAGCACTGAAAGAAAAAGGGGTGTGGAGATGTGCGTTTACTTTTATCATAATTAAACTCCCAATTTTGCCCTTCTAATCATCTCTCCATCCGTAAAATTTTGTCCCGGCACATAACCTGCCAACGGTTGGATTCTTTCGTGGATGATATCTAAGAACCAACTTACCTGCGGAAAGAAAGACTCTTCCAGTTCATAAGCCGGCGTTATCCAGTTGCGCGAACCCAGTACCGCCACAGGAGCGTCTAAGTAATCAAAACAAAGTTGTGAGATGTTCGCCGCCATATCATTCAGGAACGATCCACGCGTACAGGCATCGCTGGCAACAATCACTTTTCCTGTTTTCTTTACCGACTCAACCACTTTCTCGTAGTTAAACGGAACCAGACAACGGGCATCAATCACTTCAGCCGACATACCATATTTTTCTTCCAGCAGCTTGGCAGCCTGCAAAGCCGGATAAAGCGTATGACCCACGGTAAGAATAGTGATGTCATTACCTGTCTTTTTCACATCAGGCTCGCCGAATGGTATTTCATAATATCCCTCGGGAACACCTCCCTCATGGAACTGCTCGCCAATCTCATAAATGCGCTGACTTTCAAAATAAATAACAGGATCAGTTCCCTGTAAAGCCGCGTTCATCAAACCCTTGGCATCATAGGGTGTTACAGGGAAACAAACCTTGATACCGGGAATCTGAGCAACAAGCGATGTCCAGTCCTGCGAGTGTTGTGCACCGTATTTGGACCCTACCGAAACCCTGAGCACAACAGGCATCTTGAGCACATTACCACTCATGGCCTGCCATTTGGGCAATTGGTTGAAAACCTCATCACCACAACGACCCAAGAAGTCGCAATACATAATCTCCGGCACTACCCTTCCCCCACACATGGCATAACCGATGGCAGTTCCCACGATAGAAGCTTCAGAAATAGGAGAATTGAATAGTCGGTGATAGGGCAAAGCTTCCGTCATACCGCCATAAACGGCAAAAGCGCCACCCCAATCCCGGTTTTCTTCACCATAAGCTATCAGCGAGGCATCTTTGTAAAAACGATCCATCATCGCCTCAAAGATTCCGTCACGCAGTTGGTATTGTTTCATCTTGCTGAACGGTTTACCCGCTGCATCAAAAGCAAAGCGTTCCTTGGTAGCTATTTTCTTTACCCTTGGATTATCAGCCAGAGGCATCAACACATCGGGTTTGGCTGCCGACATGGCATCAACCGAGCCATTCGAGAATATCATATCCCCGATGATGTCTGCATTTTTCATACGCGGTGAGATATTATCATCAATAGATTTAAGGAACATCTCGTAGATTACCGACTTCACATCATTACAGGTATCATCCAAATCTGCTTGTGAGGCAACTTTTGCCTCTATCATTTGTTTGCCGAAAGAAGCAATGCAGTCTTGTTTCTCCCAGGCTTCTATCTCTTCCTTCGAACGGTAAGACGAAGCGTCCGATGGAGAATGACCGCTATAACGGTAAGTCAGCACATCCAGCAACACCGGACCACGTTTTTCTTCAATCACTTTGCGTTTGCGTTTGTAGGCATCAATTACCGCCAGAGGATTGTAACCATCCACTCTTTCGGCATGCATCTGATCAGCATTCACTCCGGCTCCGATACGAGCGGCAATGCCATAACCCATCGTTTCACCGCAGGTCTGACCACCCATACCGTACTGGTTATTCATAATGTTGATAATCACTGGCAATCCTCCTTTCATATCGCCTTCCCAAAGTTCATTGAACTGATCCATGGCAGCAAAACTGATTCCTTCCCAAACCGGACCGCAAGCCATCGAGGCATCCCCGATATTGGCAACTACCATTCCCGGTTTGCGGTTGACTTTCTTATACAGAGCTGCACCCACGGCAATATCGCCCGAACCACCTACGATGGCGTTATTGGGATAAACCCCGAAAGGCGTGAAGAAAGCGTGCATCGAACCACCTAATCCTTTGTTGAAACCTGTTTCACGGGCAAAAATTTCAGCCAAAGTCCCGTAAACCAAAAATCGACGAGCCAATTCTTTGGTGCTACCCTGAAAACCTTCCTGTATCACTTTCAATACCGCACCATCGAAAAATGTGGTCATCACTTCCATTAAAAACTGATCATCTGCCTTGTGGATGGCTGACATGCCTTTGGCTAAGATTTCACCATGACTTCTGTGGCTACCGAAAATAAAATCATCTACGGTCAGTGTCCAGGCCATACCAACGGCTGCCGATTCCTGTCCGATTGACAGGTGAGCCGGGCCGGGATGGTTGTAGGGAGTACCATTGTATTCGCCTTTGGTTTTAATCAGGTTCAACATGGTTTCAAACTCACGAATGAGCACCATATCATGATAAATAGCTTTGAAATCCTCGTTGGAGAAATTTCCTTTTTCATCTTTCACCGATTTTTGATATTGATTAACCGGTATCGGTTCGAATGTGAGCTGACCCGGTTTGCGTGACTCGGCCGGATCGATGTATTGTACTTTAGGCATCTGTATATTATTTACATTTAGTTCGTTTTATAACAGGGCGTTGCCCTGTCTTATTATATGTTAGCCTTTCAGGCTAAAAAGAGAATATTGTTTCCTTGAAAATTTCGCTTACTGTTGGATGCGGGAATACTACTTCCTGCAACTGTTCTATTGTCATTTCCTGCTCAATGGCCATGCAGGCGCCATAAATCATTTCGCTACACGGGTTGCCCAGCATGTGAACGCCAATGACTTCTCCATGTTTCTCTCCAATTAAGACCTTACAAATGCCGCTTCCACCTTCATTCTCGGCAACAAACCGTCCGGCATAAGCCATGGGCAATTTAGCAATCCTGTATTTTATACCTTTTACACGGGCTGACTCCTCGGTCTCTCCCACTCCCGCAACTTCAGGATTGGTGTAAACCACTCCCGGGATGGCATTATAGCGCATTCGGTCGTTTCTGCCGGTGAGGTTGTTAACCACCACTTCTCCTTCGCGACTGGCCGTATGTGCCAGCAGGGAGAATCCTGTCACATCACCCACGGCATATACGCCGGGTACGTTGGTGCGCATCTTTTCATCAACTTTGATACCACCTTTGTAGAGTTCCACATGCAGGTTTTCAAGCCCGAATCCCTGAATAACCGGTCTTCTTCCAACGCTAACGAGTATTTTGTCTGATTCAATGGTTTCTATTTTTCCTTCTTTCTCAAAAATGACTTGGTTACTTTCGACCCTCACCACTTTGGCATTGAGGTTAAACACTATGCCTTTTTTCGCATAGTGATTGCGCAACATGGCTGATATTTCCAAGTCCAATCCTCCAAGAATTTCCGGTAGCATCTCCACAACCGTGACTTTCGTTCCCAAACTATTGAAAAAACTGGCAAATTCCATCCCGATAACCCCTCCTCCGATAACAACCAACGAATCAGGTTTTTCTTTCAGCTCCAGTATCTCCCGATTGGTCAGGATGATATTGCCCGATTTATCGCCGGTTTCTTTTAATCCCGGTATGGGGGGAATAAATGCTTCTGACCCCGTGCAAATCAACAAATTCTTGCCTTTATACGAATTGCCTGCACAACTGACCTCAACACCTTCCTTGCCACGACCCACAATCATGGCTTCTCCTTTAATGACAGTCACATGGTTCATCTTCATCTTGCCTTCCACCCCGGCAACCAGCTTCTTTACCATCTTGTTCTTTCTTGCCATCATGGCAGAAAAATCAAAGCGGATGTTGTCTCCAAAAACACCGTATTTATCCCCATGCAGGGCATTCTCATAGGTCTTGGCACTATAAAGGAGTGTTTTGGTGGGGATGCAGCCTTCGTTCAGACACACACCTCCCATGCTCTTTTTCTCGAAAAGCAACACTTTCAGGCCTTTGTGACCCGCTCGTTCGGCTGCTACGTATCCGGCAGGACCGCCGCCAATGATGATTAAATCGTGTATTTCCATATTTTTTGTTTTAAACCATATAAGTCATATAAGTGACATATAAGTTTATTAACTACTACATCATTTATACATTAAAAGATGTCCAATTCCAATATTTCTAATTCGAGTGCAATTTGTTTGAGGAAACGGGTTGCTTCGCCGCCATCTAACGCACGATGGTCGTAGGTAAGGCTTAGTCCAATATAAGGCACAAAGCCATACGCACCATTACCTAAATCTTTGGGGCGCGGAACAATCGTGTTCACACCCAAAATGGCTGACTGTGGCAGATTAATCACCGGGGTAAACATTTCTACTCCATAATTCCCCAGATTGGAAACCGTGAAGGTAGCTGCTTCGGAGGATAAGAGTTCAGGAGAGATAGCGCCTTTCTTACAACTATTTGCCACGTCCTTTAGTTGGTTTGCCAATCCGATTATCGATAAATCATCGGCATTGCGGACTGCCGGCACCATCAGTCCCCGTTCCGTATCAACGGCCAGTCCCAGATGCACCTTGTTAAACAAACGCATCGCGTCACCCATGAAATGCGAGTTTACATTCGGGAACTTCTTCAGAGCTTTGATCACTGCAAAGCACACCATGTCGTTCAGGGTAATGTTGGTTGACAGTTTGCCTGCCTCCAAAGCCACTTTTGCTGATTTGCGCAGTTCCAGTATCCGACGGGCATCAGCACCCAGGTGATGCGTGAGCTGTGCCGAGTTTTGAAGCGAAGCATGCATCGATTTGGCGATAATTTTGCGCATGTTCGATAGTTTCACGTCCTGATAATCCACTCCATAAAGTGCATTGGCAGGTGCAGGTGCCAGATCTGTCGATTTAACCGTGCCTGCCAGTCCAGTGCCTATGCCTTGTACATGCAAACCCTCTTCATCTGCAATTTTCTTTGCAAGCGGTGTGAGTTTCGCTCGGTTCTCCAATGCAGCTTTTACATCCTTTTCAATCACACGACCTTTGGGTCCGCTACCGGTTAATTGTGTCACATCAATAGCTTCTTTGATTGCCAAAGATTTGGCGCGAGGGGAAATAGAAATTTCATCCTGATTGATATTGATTGCTTCAATCTCAGCTTTTACTGGGACACTTTCTTTTACAACTTCTGTTGTGGATTCTTTTTCTTCTTCTTTTGAAGGCGCTATGGCTGATGCTCCCAGCAATCCCGAATAATCCTCTCCCTCTTCACCAATAACCATCATATTCAGCAACACCTCTACCTCATCTCCTTCATTGTAAAAACATTCCAGCACGACCCCGTCAACTGGTGATTCTTCTTCAAAAGAGGCTTTGTCTGTTTCGTAAGCGAACAGCACATCTCCCTTTTTAACAACATCACCTTTTTTCTTTTTAATTTCGGTGATGATGCAACTTTCGACTGATTGACCTTGTTTGGGTAGAATTATTAATGTTGCCATTATATTATTTACGATTTTTTTATTTACAATTTAATTGACTGAAGATAATTTTGTGATTGTCAGAAATTGCTGATATGCTTTTGTCCAAAGCCCTGTATCTTTCGGAACAAATTCATCTAACTGAACAGAATCACAGATAATTTTGCGCATTTCCGGCAATGAATCAACCACTCCGGCCGCTTTAGCCTGGATCATGATGTTACCGATCGCGGTAGCTTCGGATGGACCAGCAGCAACCGGAATACCAATGGCATTGGCCGTAAACTGATTCAGCAAAGTATTTTTTGAACCGCCACCAATTACATGCAATTTTTGAATCGGGAAGGGAGCGAAGGTTTTCAACAAACCGAGTACATAATTGTATTTCAATGCCAGACTTTCGAAAATGCAACGTACTGTTTCTGCATGTGATGACGGGGCATTTTGGTCTGTAAATATACAGTAATCGACAATAGCCCGGGTCATGCTTGCCGGATTGGCAAACGATGGGTGATCCGGATCAATCATGGATTGAAAGGCTGGAACCGATTCTGCCATTTGCACCAGTTTCTCGTACTCATAACAAATACCCTCTTTTTTCCATTCTTTCAGACATTGTTCCAGCAACCACATGCCGGTGATATTTTTCAAGAAACGGGTTGTACCCTCTACCCCACCTTCATTGGTAAAATTAAGTCTAAAAGATTCCTCATTGATGATGGCATCTCTTACTTCAATACCCATCAGCGACCAGGTTCCTGAACTCAGGTAAGCAAAGTTTTCATTCAATGCCGGAACAGCAGCTACTGCTGATGCTGTATCATGACCTGCAACCGCCACAACCGGGACCTTACCCAGTTCACATTCGGCGGCAATGTCATTCCGCAACGTTCCAATTACATGACCGGGCGTGACAATATCACCTAAAACTGAGGGAGAAATTCCAGCTTTTTCAAGCAACTCGTTTTCAAATTTCTTTGTAATTGGGTTCAGCATCTGAGAAGTAGACGCGATGGTATATTCGACCACTTTCTGACCTGTGAGCAAATACGCGAGCGCATCAGGCATAAATATAATTTCTTTCGTCGCTTTCAGCAATGAATTATTGGCCTGACTCAGGGCAAACAATTGATAGAGACTATTGAAATTCATGACCTGGATTCCGGTCAATTCATATACCCTCTCACGGGGAATTATTTTGAAGTATCTTTCAGGAGCATCGACAGTATGAGGATCACGGTAGGCATACGGAGCACCGAGGATTGTACCATCTTCGGCAATCAAAGCAAAATCAACACCCCAGGTATCAATACCAATAGATGTTATTTCAACTCCTTCTTTTTTGGCAGCTGCTAATCCAGCTTTCAGGCTTTCAAACAATGCATAGATATTCCAGTGAAAATGATCTCCAATTTGAAGCATCTGGTTTGAAAAACGCGTCAGTTCCTTTATTTGAAGTCTGCCGTTTTCGATAGCTCCTAATATAGAGCGACCACTGGTTGCCCCAAGGTCGAAAGCTAAAAAAGATTTGTTTCTCATGCTATATTTTAATGCTGACACAAAAGTATGTATCCAGCAAAAAAATAACTTGAGAAAAATGACATTTAAACCTTACTTTTTGTTCATTCTTTTACTTCCACACTATTCCGGTACTCCAACGGTGTCATACCCATTCTTTTTTTAAAAAATACCGGGAAGTAATCGGGGTTTTCATAATTCAAACTATAAGCAATTTCTTTCACAGATTGCGAAGTGGTAGATAGCAATAACTTGGCCTCATTCAGCTTTAATTCCACCATGTATTTGGACGGAGAGGTTCCTGTAAATTCCTTAAAAGCCCTTCGAAATCCGGAATAACTGATATTCAATTCCCCGGCAATATCTTCAGCAGTTATGTTTTTGTAAACAGATTCCCGCATAATTACCTTGGCTTTGTTCATTTTCTGAATCAGGTCTTCATCCTGAAAATCGCGTGTTTTATCACGATAATACATCAATCCCAAAATATGCATGACAATTCCTGAAAGCGCCTGCTGATAGCCTGCCCGCTCTTCGTTGGCAATTTCGATGGCTTTCAAATATAAATCAACAATACGTTCATTGAGTCCGATTGTAAACACCGGAGGTCGGTTAATAAAAAACCCTTCTTCCACAATTTTATCAATAATATCTCCTTTAAAACCAATCCAGTATTCATTCCACCCAGATTTTTGAATGGGCTTGTAGGTATGCCAGACACCCGGCATCAGGAAAAACATTTTACCTTCGGTGATGTAACAGGTTTGCTTATTGGAGGTCCCGAAAGTAAAAACACCGTTCCCGTTTGTAATGTATAATAGTTGGTATTCATTTAATACGCGACCCTTTTCAGGATTAAAATAATAACCTTTGGGGTGATTCTTCGGGGGATAGACTTCGTTTTCTTCTATTTTCTGACAACCGACTGTAGTGACTGTTAATCCCCACAGTTCATCCTCTTCGGAAGTTACCATGTAATTTACATTGCGGTTGAAATGTTGGGGCATTTGCATTAGATTTTATGCTATTTAGTTGCAAAAATAGAATAATTATTTTCAAACTGCAAACTTAAGGGAGCGTAGCAAGGGAACAAGTTTTCAATCAAAGCAAATTCGGTAATATCAGCGAAAATATTAATGTCAACATCCCTGCAACCAACACCACGATTGTTTTTGTTCCGGCGCCTTTCCATTCCTTCAAGAAGATTCCCCATACATTGCTGAAAGTAACATTCAGCGACATCAGGATGCTCCACGAGAACAACATCATCACACTTCCTTCGGTCAAAAAACTTTTTCCCAGCGCCAACCCAAAGAACTGCGAATACCACAGGATACCGGCTAAGGCGCAAAACAGCACATTGTGGACGAAAACACGAGCTGACACTTTGAAATAATCTTTCCCTGTTTTGTTTTTGATATTTTGAAAGATACAATACACCGCATTGGTGATAAAACCTCCCGAAGTAATCATCAGGATGGCAGGCAGACCGGCAAACAAAGGTTGTGCTCCCAATTCAAGAGCAGCTATTCTGATGGGTTCAGCAGCCTCTAAGCCAAGACTGAAACAAGCACTCATCACTCCGGCTAATAACGCAACCAACAGACCTTTGCCGAGCGCAAAATCTTTCACTGCTGCTTTTTTCTGTTCAGCCGTCATGTTTTTGGCGCGCAAACTCCCGGCATATCCAATAACTGCAATACCGGCAATGGCCACACTTACCCCAATTAACAACACCAGTCCTTCACCTTTAAACAAGTCAGTCCCGACCATCAAAGCCGGAATCAGCGTCCCAAAAGCCGAGCAGGTTCCCAACGCGATGGATTGCCCGAGTGCAATACCGAGGTACCGCATACTCAAACCAAAGGTGAGTCCGCCCACACCCCACAACGCTCCAAAAAACAAGGCTTTTAAAGCTGCTCCTTCACCCGATGAAAGTACTGCTAACAGTGAATGTCCTTCCGGCACAGCCAGCAAAGCACCCAGATACGGGAAAACCAGCCAGGCAAAGACACCCTGCACCAGCCAAAAACTTTCCCATGCCCATGTTTTAACTTTATTGATGGGCACATAAGAACTCGATTGTCCCATGCTGCCCAACGCGATGATGAATAATCCGATGACTGTGTTCATGATTACAACCTATCTTTTAATAGTAACCTCTTTTTCGTACTCTTGGATACTCGTAATGTATGCATCTCCGGCAGGAACACCTTTTTGCATGCAATAATAATCATACACAGCAGCCCAGGGTAAAGATTTCGCTTCTTCCAACAGCGCCAAGCGTTCGAAATGCTGACCATTTGCTTCGTATTCCCGTAACCGTGCAATAGGTTCCAACAATGCCTGTAGCAAAGCTTTTTGTGTCGCCCGAACACCTACCACATACGCACCAATGCGATTGATGGAAGCATCGAAATAATCTAAGCCAACATGTACCCTATCAATGGCATTTGCCCGAATAATCTCCTGCATGATTGCCTGAATTTCATCGGTCAACAATACTACATGGTCACTATCCCAACGCACCCCACGGCTGACATGCAACATAATTTCCGGAGCAAAAAGAAGTAAAGAAGAAATTTTGTCGGAGATAACTTCGGTTGGGTGAAAATGACCTGAATCAAGCGTGATCATTTTGTTATTGGCAACCCCGTACCCCATGTAAAATTCATGAGAACCCACAACATAACTCTCACTACCGATGCCAAACAGCTTACATTCAATACTATCGAGCATGTAATCGTCATTGGTCTTGTATTCAAAGATTTTATCCAGCGACTCTTTCAGGTTTTTACGATAAAACAACCTGTCAACCGTCAAGTCTTTTGAACCATCCGGAATCCAGATATTATGAATACATTTGGAGCCTAACTGATGTCCCATTTCTTCGGCAATCTTCCGGCAACGAATCACATGGTCAATCCAAAACTCACGAATGGCCGGGTCCCGATGTGACAAGGTATATCCATCAGCCGATTTTTCATGCGAAAAGCAAGTGCAGTTGAAGTCAAGTTTATAGTTTTTTTCTTTTGCCCAATCAATCCAGCTTTGAAAATGTTCGGGCTCAATCTCATTTCTGTCAACACTTTCACCTTTGAAATCGCCATAAAAAGCATGGATGTTCACCCGGTGATCACCGGGAATCAACGACATGGCTTTATCAATATCGGCACGAAGTTCAGCTATCGTACGTGCTTTGCCCGGATAATTCCCGGTGGCCTGGATACCTCCTGTCAGTTCGCCATCGCCATTCTCGAAACCGGCAACATCATCTGCCTGCCAGCAATGGAGCGAGATGGTAAGTTTTTCTAATTGATTGATTGCATTTTCCACATCGATGCCGAATGTTGCATAACGGGCTTTTGCAGACTCGAAAGCCTGCGTAATTTGTTGATTTTTCATGGAATAATAATTAATATTCGAGGCAAAGGTATGGATAAGCGAGGTGTGAGATTTTTGAATAATGACAATAAAACTTTGATTTTTGATATTTCTGTTTTACTATGTTATATGAACATATTTAATAAACATGATATTTTTTACTTACAGTTTTAAATATTCTTCCCTCTTTCTAAAAAATTTATTTATATTTGCAGCATATAAATAGAATATTTAATCAATTCCTGCAATTAACACCATGGGACAACACCGCATCGACCGATTAGACAAAAAAATCCTGCAACTCATTTCGCAGGATGCACGCATTCCTTTTTTAGAAGTAGCACGTGAATGTAATGTTTCCGGTGCAGCCATCCATCAGCGCATTCAGAAACTCAAAAACAATGGAATCATCAAGGGTTCGGAGTTTATCATCGACAACTATAAGGTTGGATATCAAACCTGTGCATTTATCGGTGTTACCTTGTCCGACATCAAGGCTTTTGCTGAAGTTGCAGAGGAATTAAAGAAGATTCCGGAAATCGTGGAATGTCATTATTCTACCGGTAAATACTCGCTATTTGTAAAAATATACGCCCGCGACAACAAACACCTGCTCCAGGTTATTGTTGACAAGATAACCGGTATTAAAGGAATATCTCACACAGAGACTTTCCAGATTTCGTTGGATGAAGTCTTCAATCGGCAATTATCCGCTTTTGATGCGGGAGAGGAAGATGAGGAGGAAAGTGAATAGTTGATAGTGGTTAGTGGTTAGTGGTTAGTGAGGTGGTCCACCTTCCGTACGGCGATAACCGCCTCCTTCCGGACGCACGCCAGGCCCCCCTTCTGGTCTCATACCAGGGCCAAACTGACCATCTCGCATCCTGGAGTTAAATTCAGTTGAACGACCGCCAAACTGCCTGATGCGATAACTAAAACTTACAATAAAGTAAGATGTAAGCGTATTGTATCTGGCAAATGTAACAGAGTTATCACCTACAGTTTGTCTGATATTCAGCTGTTGATGCAAAATATCAAACCACTTTACAGAAAGTACCCCTTTATTTTTAAACAATGATTTATCAATTGATGCATTCCACAATAACTCAGACTGATCAAAGTTTGAATATCCCAATCTGTTTGAATAGTTGATATCACTGTTCAATGTTACATCATAAGGTAATCGAAGCACAATATTACCACGTAAGGTCCAGTTGTATGTCTCAGTCAGTTTGTTACTCAGGTTGTTTAATGAATTTGAATAACGAAAAACACCACGACCTCCCAATTCAATCACATCATGGGTAAAAGTCAGCGATAACTGTTCCTGAGCACTATAGCGGCGGGTATAACTCAAATCACCCAATGTCAGGTTATCCACATCAATGGTACCCACATCAAGACCTTTAGATGTATAACCATAATCCGTATTGTAACCGACATTTGTGCTGGTGTTAAAATGAAGTCTTTTTTGAATAATGGGCGTATTAAACATGATATTACCATTTAACGAAACAGGCTTTTCACCTGAATTTACTGTTTGCGTGTATTGCTTTCCTGATTTATCATAAATACGGTTTGTAACCAATTCATCCTTCACAAAGTCTCCGGACAACCAGGTACTGAATGATGAGAATGTCTGATCGTTAAATGTACTGTACATCAGCCTGAGATAATTGGAGAAAGAAGGATTTAAGGCCGGATTTCCGACTGTTTCCCGCATCAGGTCTTCGTTGTTCTTAACCGGTTGCATCTGGTTAATGGAGGGTTGACGGGTATAACCGCGATAATCGACACGTAAAAACTCTTTCTTTCTGAAATTAAATTGAAATCTCCCGTTCGGAGCAAAATTAATGACATTATTCTCCACATCCCTGACATTACCATTCTTGTAGTATGTCTGACTCAATGTTTGTGAGGGTTCAGCCTTCATTCCAAGCGTTAGGTTATAAGTTTTTTCAGTAAAGCGGTAATTCAATTCCAGCGTTTCCTGCAAAAACCGGTTTCTAAAAGTATTACTGTATTCATCTACATAAATCGTGTAATCTTCCGGATTTTTATTGTAAAACGCAAGGTTGTCAAGAGAAGCATATTGATCTTTAATACTGTTTTGCGTAGTTGAACCAAATGCCAACACGGCTTCAAGCATATTCTTATTATTCCACAACGGCTCTACAAATGACACGCGTGCATCCACACTGAACCTGTCCGATGTATTACGGGTGAATTGATTAATTACGGTAGTTGTATCCGACACCTTATTAGAGAAATTATAACGCATGTTTTCGCTTTGCGAGAATCCCGAACGGACATTGGCTGTGAGGGTACGACCAGGTTTTGAAGGGAATTTTCGACTAACAATCAACCGTAGTCCTGCAGACAAAGAATTATTTTGTCCGGAATTTCTCGCGTTTCCATAACTGGTTGTATCTGCATCCTGCAAATATACATAATCACGGTAGCTACCCGATGTTTCATAATTGTAGTTAATATTAGGCTGAACAATAATGGTCGTTAGGCTATCTGGCTTCCATTCAGCTTCGAGTCTCAAATTTGCCTCATAACTATCATTAACAGAAGTATTGTAGGTAGAATCATTAAAGACCGATTCTCTCAGATAACTTTCTTTCGTGCTATTGGTTTCGCTGAAGTTATTTGAATGATTAAAGGAACCATCACCACCAATTTTAAACCTGTCATTTACAATGGTATTATTATTTGCACCCAGATTCTGAGTCTCTGTTATTCCATTATTAGCGCCCCAACTACCTCTTCCCCTGCGACTACGGGCCGTGTTTACATTATTCGCTCCGGCAACCAATGATGTTTGAGAATCACCATCCATGAAATTAATATTCGCATTACCATCATAACGGATGTCATTTTCAGTATCTAATCCGGCACCACCTACTATATTTCCAAAAACCCCTTTTCGTCTATTCGACTTTGTCGTCAAATTGATAATACGTTCTGTCTCTTCGTCCTCAAAACCTGTCAACTGAGCCATTTCCGATTTTTGCTCCAACACCTGAATTTTATCTATCATTTCTGCCGGAAGGTTTTTCGTTGCCATTTCAATGTCGCCATCGAAAAACTTCTTCCCGTCTACCCTTATTTTTTTAATTTCCTGTCCGTTAACAGTAATTTTACCATCTGTCGTGATTTCCAACCCGGGCATTTTCTTCAACAACTCTTCAACCACGGCGTTTTCCTGCACTTTAAAAGCGGTAGCATTATATTCAAGTGTATCTCCCTTAACAACTAACTGAGCTGCCGTACCCTTTACCTCCAATTCCTTCAGTGCCTGCACATTTTCTTTCAACTGAATATTTTTCAGGATGATATCTTTACGCTCTATCGTGATATTTTCACGGTAGTCATTGTACCCAACTGAACTCACGATTAACACATATTTCCCCGGGTTAACCCTTTGCAAACTAAACCAGCCGTTGCTATTCGTCTGAGCCCCCTGAACTAAGGTTGAATCGGCGGCTTTCAACAGACGTACGGTTACCATCTCAAGTGGCATCCCGTTATTGGCATCAAATACAGTGGATTGAATGGTGCGCTGGGCAATAGCAGCAAGACTTATAAAAAGAAGTAAAACTGAAATGGAATATTTTTTCATTCTAAATATATAGTTTTTAACCACAAAAGGCACAAAAGAAAAACTTAGGAAACACAAAAGTGAAAATTAAAATTATAAATTAAGAATTAACAGAGGCTTCCGTTATTCTTTATTCGCTTTTCGCTATTCACTATTCACTATTCGCTATTAATTCATTTGTGTTTCCTAAGTTTTTCTTTTGTGCCTTTTGTGGTTCATAATTAAATATCGTCATAAAGACTTTAAAATTACTGAATGGTTTAATGAATTAATAAAAATTATCTCCGTTTTTTTTATTTACTTTGCGCTTTGTACATCAATAAACCCGCATCGCATGATTCTTAATTACATCTGGATTGGTTTTCTTTTGATCGCCTTTGTTGTAGCCTGCATTCAGGCGCTGTTCTATGGCAACACCCAGATTT
This sequence comes from Paludibacter sp., assembly GCA_034928085.1. Classification (GTDB taxonomy): domain Bacteria; phylum Bacteroidota; class Bacteroidia; order Bacteroidales; family Paludibacteraceae; genus Paludibacter. Next base: position 16,615 of record JAYFPG010000010.1, on the reverse strand, counting down.
TCTCTGACATCATCAATTCCACCTTCGATTCGGCCAAAACAGGTTTTGAAATCTCCTTAGGATTAACCGGTGTTCTATCGTTGTGGTTGGGTATCATGAAAATCGGGGAAAACGGGGGCGTAATCAAGGCTTTTTCTAAGTTAGTTGCGCCTTTTTTTACCAAAATATTTCCGGAAATACCCAAAGACCATCCTGCAATGGGAAGTATCTTCATGAATATCTCCGCTAACATGCTTGGATTAGATAATGCTGCCACACCCATGGGATTAAAGGCCATGAAAGAATTACAGGAAATTAATCCCAACAAAGAAAAAGCATCCAATCCGATGATTATGTTTCTGGTGCTTAACACATCCGGACTGACCATTCTACCCATCAGTATCATGGTATACCGGGCCCAATTAGGAGCGGTTAATCCCGCTGATGTATTTTTACCAATTTTGCTGGCAACATTTTTCTCAACTTTGGTTGGTTTTATGAGTGTTGCCATCATGCAAAAGATAAATATATTTAATAAAACCATTTTACTGACTTTGCTTGGACTAATCGTTTTCATTGGAAGTTTGATTTTTTTAATCGGTCAGTTAAGCAGAGAGCAATTGTCAGTATACTCTAATTTTGCCGCGGCTTTTATCCTGTTTTCAGTCATTATTTCATTCGTACTGATGGCGGCTATCAGGAAAGTGAATGTTTATGAATCTTTTATTGAAGGTGCAAAAGACGGATTCAAAGTTGCCGTTGGGATCATTCCCTATCTGATAGCCATTTTGGTAGCTATCGGCGTGTTCAGGGCTTCCGGCGCCATGGATTACATCATCAACGGGATTGGTCAGTTGGTGGCTTTATTGGGCGTAAATACTGATTTTGTGGAAGCTTTGCCTACTGCGCTTATGAAACCCCTGAGCGGCAGTGGCGCCCGGGGCATGATGATTGATGCCATGAATACCTATGGTGCTGATTCTTTTGTAGGGCGACTCGCATCTATTGTTCAGGGTTCAACCGAAACAACTTTTTTTGTGCTTGCAGTATATTTTGGTTCTGTGGGCATCAAAAACACGCGATATGCATTGGGCTGTGGATTATTGGCTGATCTGGCAGGAATAATCGCGGCCATTCTTATGGGTTATTTATTCTTTTTCTAATGAATAGTTTTTTATGATACAGTTTTTAAATGAAAATATCAAAGCACCAAACCTGAGGAAACGGGATGTTACTCAATGGATAAAGAAAACGGCAGAGCAGTACGGCAAAAAAACCGGAGAAATTGCCTTTATCTTTTGTAATGACGCTAAGATACTGGAAATCAACCAGCAATATTTGCAACACGATTATTATACCGACATCATTACCTTTGATTATTCTCAGAACAATATTATTTCGGGTGATATATTCATCAGCCTCGATACGGTAAAAACCAATGCTGAAAAATTCGGAGTAGATTTTCACCAGGAACTGCATCGCATTATTATCCATGGCATTCTGCATTTGTGTGGACAAGATGATAAAACCCCTGAATCAAGAAAAGCTATGACTACAAAGGAAAACGAAGCATTAAATGATTTAGCGATGGACGGAAAGCGGAAAGCGGAGAACGAATAGTGATTAGCGATTAGTGGTTTTGTGTTAGCTTTGTTTTTAAAACATATATGCTATATAAGTTTCATGTGAGTCATTTTCCGCTCTCCGCTTTCCGCTTTCCGTTATTCGCTATTCCCTAACATACATTTTATTAATGCAATAAATTGTTAAATAAAACACATCCTTTACCGGTATTTTTTTTACATTAAAAGTAAATCATTACTTTTGTTGCTGCTTTTAAAGCAAAAAAATAATTTATTTAAAATAATACCGTTAAATAGCTGATAACATTCTATTATTACTAAGCTATAAGCATAATGTTAAACAAAATCAGAATTTATTTAATATTGGTATTATTTGCAATTGGCGGCAATTTGTTTGCTCAGGAAATTTACACGACAGAAATCGGATTCCACGGCGGTGGATCATATTTTCTGGGAGACGTAAAATCGAAATCATTTGATTTTCAGCCTGATTATGGCATTACGTTCAGATATGTTTTTAACCAGCGTCTGTTTTTACAGGCCGATTACAATCAAACATCAATTTCAGGTAATTATGTACAACCTGATGAAAATATGTCAAATCCGAATGTAACCATTAATCAAAGTCTAAACACGCTGGATTTCACTTTTGCTTTTAATTTTATGGATTACGGACAGTTGGATTATATTTTGAACAGCAGCAATCATTCTGCCTATTTATTTATGGGCGTGGGACTGATTCATATGCCTGAGAACAACATCAACAACCTGAATTTCAGCATTCCGGTTGGCTTTGGATATAAATTTAAACTGTCAAACCGCTTACATTTAAACCTGCAATGGACACACAGGCTGATGCTTGCCGACAATATCGAAGGGCATATGGCATTGAATAATCCTTTACAGTTAAATGGTTCGAATATATTTAACAATGATCACTTAGGCACTGGCACCATAGGTTTGAGCTACGGCTTATTCAGGAGAAAATGCAAATGTCTGAATTATAAGTAACTGATTACATGTCTACATACAAAGATAAAATTGATTTATCCCGCTTACCACAACACATCGCCATCATCATGGATGGGAATGGACGCTGGGCTAAAGAGAAAGGATATCCGCGGGTTTTCGGACATAAAAACGGGGTTAAATCCGTGAGTGTTATTACCGAAGCAGCGACCGAACTTGGTATTAAATACCTGACTTTGTATGTATTTTCAACCGAAAACTGGGGGCGACCACTTGAGGAAGTTAACGCATTGATGGAATTACTGGTAGATTCAATCGAAAAAGAAACCACCCGGTTGATGAAAAACAACATCAGGCTGATGACCATTGGAGACCTCAATCGCCTGCCCGAGAAGGTAAGAGCAAAGTTAATCGATTGCAGTCGAGTAACTTCTGGAAACACTGGTTTAACGCTGATTCTGGCGCTGAGTTATTCTTCCCGCTGGGAAATAAAGAATGCCATTCAGCACATTGCAGCCGATGTAAAACAAGGTAAAGTCAACCCGGAAGATATTTCAGATGAACTGATTTCATCCTATATGCTTACCAAAGACGTCCCTGATCCTGACTTATTAATCAGAACCAGTGGCGAAATCAGACTCAGTAACTTCCTGCTATGGCAGATCGCTTACGCTGAATTATATTTCACAGAAAAACACTGGCCGGCATTCCGAAAAGAAGAATTTTACAAATCAATCGTAAATTACCAGAAAAGAGACCGTCGTTTTGGCAAATAAATATCAATAAATTGCGCAATAATAACCATATGTTCCAAAGATACTTTTTTTTACTTGTTCTTTTCAGTTCGTTTTTTCTCAAAACAACTTTTGCCCAACAAAACGAAAGTGCTGATAGTCTGACAATACCTGAGATTAACTATGGTTCGGCACCCCAAAAACTGGAAATTGCTGAAATTACGGTCAGCGGCGCTGATAATTACGAGGATTTTGTGTTGATAGGGTTTTCCGGACTTTCTGTCGGCGACATCATCACCGTACCGGGCGAATCAATCACCGAGGTTGTAAAACGTTTTTGGAAGCAAGGTTTGTTCTCTGATGTAAAAGTTTTCGCTACAAAAATTGAAGACGGCAAAATATGGTTGAATATAAAATTAAAACAACGTCCCCAGGTTTCAAAAATTAATTATAACGGACTTAAAAAAGGCGAAATTGACGAATTGAGTACCCGCCTCGGTATCGTCGAAGGGAATCAGATTACACCTAATATTTCGGACAGGGCCATACTGGTTATCAAGAAGTACCTGGAGGAGAAAGGCTTCATGAATGTGGAAGTCAACGTTTATCAACGTAATGACCCGGAGAAACCCAATCATGTGATTGTTGATGTAGAGGTGGACAAAAAAATCAAAAACCGGGTAAAGGAAATTATCATTACCGGTAATGAAGCCCTGACATTCAACCAGATCAACAGGGCCATGAAGAAAACCAACGACAACAACTGGCGTAACCTCTTCCGCACCAAGAAATTCGTACGCGAAGAGTATGAAAAAGATAAAATTGCCCTGATTGAGAAATACAATGAAGTCGGATACCGTGATGCACATATTGTTTCTGACAGCGTGGTGGCCATTGACGATAAAAGTGTACGCGTATATCTGAACATTGAAGAAGGGAAGAAATACTATTTCAGAGACATCAAGTGGGTTGGAAACACCATTTATCCTTATGAATATCTGAATGAAATCCTGAACATCAAAAAAGGTGATGTTTACAATTATAAAGAATTGATGAAAAGGCTTCAGACAGATGAAAATGAAGCAGTCAGCAAACTCTATCAGGACAGAGGTTATCTTTTTTCCAATATCGAGCCGGTTGAAATCATGATTGAGAATGATTCCATAGATTTTGAGATGCGTGTGTACGAAGGAAAACAAGCGACGATCAATGCCGTTAACATCAAAGGGAATACCCGGGTATATGAACATGTGGTTCGTCGTGAGCTATATACCAAACCGGGACAATTATACAGCCAGTCCGACATCATGCGTACCTACCGCGAATTAGCAGGGATGGGACATTTTGATCCGGAGAAAATAAAGCCGGACATCCAACCGGACCCTGAAAATGGAACCGTTGATATCACCTACGAGTTGGAAACCAAAGGAAGCGACCAGATTGAATTTTCAGCAGGTTGGGGAGCAACCGGAATTGTAGGTACACTGGGATTGAAATTTACCAATTTCGCGATACAAAATCTGTTTAAACCGGAAACATATCGCATCGTGCCACAGGGTGAAGGACAAACGTTCTCCATCAATGCCAGGACAAACGGGCAATCCTACACCTCTTTTAGCGCTTCATTTCTGGAGCCCTGGCTGGGAGGGAAAAGACCCAATTCGCTGTCGGCTTCCGTTTATTATGCTGCTCAAACCGGTGTAAGCAAGCGCTTCTATGAAAGTATGCAGAATTATATGTATTCTCCTTACGGATATGGAGGATATGGTGGTTATGGCAGTTATGGTGGAAGCAGTTATGGTGGTTACAATAATTATAGCGATGCATATTCTGCCTTGTATCAAAATGAAATGGACCCGGGCATTTATATGCGTACCTTGGGAGCTTCGTTGGGATACGGAAAACGGCTCAACTGGCCGGATGACTACTTCTCATTCTACGGAGAATTTTCATTCCAGCGCTTTATGCTCAGTAACTGGGCTTATCTGCCTCCACTTTCTGACGGAAACTTCAACAACATCAGTCTGAATCTGACACTGAGTCGAAACTCCATCTTTAACCCGATTTATACCCGCAGGGGATCTTCTTTCAGCGTGGGACTTAAGATCACACCTCCCTATTCAATCTGGAGTGGAAAAGATTACAGTGATCCAAATATGACTGATCAGGAACGTTACAAATTCATTGAATATCACAAATGGACACTGAATGGAAAAACATTCACTCCGCTTACTGTTGATGAGAAGCTCATTCTGATGACCAGGGTAATGTTCGGATACCTGGGGCATTATAATAAAGATGCCCGCTCGCCTTATGAAACCTATTATATGGGTGGAGATGGTATGTCGGCCTACACAAGTTACGGTACAGAATATATTGCCATGCGCGGATACGAAAGTGGCTCGTTGGTTCCATTGGATCCTGAACGTAATACCAGAATCGGGTATTTGTACAACAAATTTACCATGGAGCTCCGCTACCCGCTTTCACTCGAACAATCAGCTACAATTTATGTGCTTGGATTCTTAGAAGCCGGAAACAGTTTCAACAAAATCAAAAATTACAATCCATTTGATTTGAAAAGAGCAGCCGGTGTAGGGGTACGTATCTTCCTGCCAATGTTTGGTATGATGGGAATTGACTGGGGATATGGATTTGACACCAACACGACTGGTGTGAAAAGTGGCAGTCAGTTCCACTTCGTGTTAGGTCAGGAACTATAAAATTCTGGCAGGATATTTGAAATGCATCATCCGCATGTTATAAAAACAGATTAATTATTCATAAATCAGAAAGATATGAAAAGAATTATTTTAATCTCAGCTATCCTTGTGGGTATGATATCATCGTTAGCTGCACAGAAATTTGCCATTGTCGACATGGAGTATATCCTGAAAAACATTCCTTCATACGAAACAGCGAATGAACAGCTTAATATTATTTCAAAAAAATGGCAATCGGAAGTTGAAACCAAAATGCAGGAAGTACAAAGTCTGTATAAGAACTATCAGACCGAACTGGTATTTCTTTCTGATGAAATGAAAGTACAACGGGAAGAAGAAATCATCGCCAAAGAAAAAGAAGCTCAGGAGTTGAAGCGAACCTATTTTGGTCCAGAAGGGGAACTTTTCAAAAAAAGACAAAGTCTGATGAAACCCATTCAGGATGAAATTTACAATGTCATTCAGGAATTAAGCAGAGAAAAAGATTACAGTTTAGTGATCGACAAAGGTTCAGCAATGCACATCATCTTCAGTTCACCCAAAATCGACATCAGCGACCAGATACTCACGAAGTTGGGATATTCAAAATAATGTGTTATTTTTGCGCACATTTCAAATTAAGAATTCAAAATAAAATAAATAATAATTTTTACAGACATGATTAAGAAAATTGTTTTCATAATGCTGTTGGCATTACCCTTAAGTTTAGTTGCACAAGATAAGTTGGCTTACGTTAACGTTCAGGAGATATTTCAGGTAATGCCTGAATTATCAGATGTGGAGAAAACTGTAGCTGATTTAAACGAGCAATTTAAAAAAGAGCTTGATAAATTATATGAAGAGTATTATGCCAAAGCCAAAGATTATCAGGATAACCTGGCAACAATGGCTGAAACCATCAAAACAAGACGTCAGGGAGAAATCGTTGACATGGAAAAAAGGATAGGCACATTTCAGCAAAGTGCCAATGAAGAATTGCAACGCAAACAGATGGAACTGGTTAATGCGCTGCGTGAGAAGATTCTGAAAGCTACTGCTGAAGTGGGAACAGAAAATAATTACACCTACATCTTCGATCTGAGCACACAAACTATTGCATTTCATTCGCCCAAAGCTGTAGATGTTACTCCATTGGTAAAAAAGAAATTAGGCATCAAATAATTTTATCCGGCTTTTTAATCAGCGGACTATAATAACAAACGGGAATTGAGATTCTTCAATTCCCGTTTTTCATGTATATTACGACATGGCAGGCATCTGCATTCTTTCGGAAAGTTCTTTTGCATAATTCATTTTTTTTTCCGAAATTTGCGAGCTTAAAATGTCAATTTTTAAGATCAAAAAACGTGGACAAAACTAAGTACATTTTCGTTACCGGCGGCGTTACTTCCTCACTAGGAAAAGGCATTATCGCGGCATCGCTGGGTAAATTACTGCAAGCAAGAGGCTTCAGGGTAACCAACCAAAAATTAGACCCCTACATCAATGTGGATCCCGGAACGCTAAACCCCTATGAACACGGGGAGTGCTTTGTAACTGTCGACGGTCACGAAGCTGATCTGGATTTGGGGCATTACGAACGTTTTCTGGGAGTTGAAACCCACAAAGCCAATAATGTAACCACCGGGAGAATTTACCAGAATGTAATCAACAAAGAAAGACGGGGCGACTACCTGGGAAAAACAGTGCAGGTTATTCCACACATTACCGATGAAATCAAACGCAACATCAAATCGCTCGGAAGCAAAGGAGAATTTGATTTCGTTATTACAGAAATCGGAGGTACGGTTGGCGACATTGAATCGCTGCCTTACATAGAAAGTGTACGCCAGTTGCGCTGGGAACTCGGCAAGAACTGCCTGATTGTCCACCTGACATACGTTCCTTATCTCGCCGCGGCCAAGGAACTAAAAACAAAACCAACCCAGCATTCTGTGAAGACTTTACAGGAGCAGGGAGTTCAACCTGATATTCTGGTGTTGCGCACAGAGCACAACATTTCACCGGAAATGCGCAAGAAAGTAGCTTTGTTCTGCAATGTAGAGCCCAATGCAGTTATGCAATCAATTGACGTACCCTCAATTTACAGGGTTCCGTTGAATATGCAGGCTGAAAAATTAGATGAAGTTGCCCTGACTAAGATGGGTTATGACTTGGCAACTACCCAACCGGCCCAGATGGAAAAATGGACTGCTTTCGTTGAAAAGCTCGAAGGAACTAAAGATGAAGTCAGAATTGCGCTGGTAGGCAAGTATGTTCAATTACCTGATGCCTATAAATCCATCATCGAATCGCTGATTCAGTCGGCAACTTACAACGATAGAAAACTAAAACTCGAACTCATTCTTTCAGACAAGCTTAATGATGAGAATGTAGAGAAAAAACTGGCAAAAGTGGATGGCATCCTCATCGCCCCGGGATTTGGAACGCGAGGAATGGAAGGTAAATTCAGCGCGTTGAGATATGCACGTGAAAACAACATTCCCTGTCTGGGTATCTGTATGGGCATGCAAACCATGTCGATTGAATTTGCCCGGAATGTGCTCGGACTGAAGGATGCCAACAGCACCGAGATTGATGCCAATACTCCTCACAACGTGGTCGACATCATGGATGAACAGAAAAACATTCTGGATCTGGGTGGCAGCATGCGACTTGGCGCTTATCAGTGCTCAATAAAACCCGGGAGCAAAGCGGCCGCCATTTATAACCAGACAACGATTAGCGAACGACACAGGCATCGTTATGAGTTTAACAACAAATACAAGGATGCTTTTGAAGAGGCAGGTATGATTTGTAGCGGATACAACGAGGAGTCAAATCTCGTTGAAATCATCGAACTGGAATCACATAAATGGTATGTGGGTGTACAATTTCACCCGGAATACCGGAGTACGGTGGTGAATCCTCACCCCTTGTTTATCAGCTTTATCAAAGCTTCTATTTCTAAATAGATGAAAGATGATTATTGATTAATATGAACGACAAAAGGCACAAAAAGAAGTTAGAAACAAGAATTAAGAACTAAAAATGTTTGGGATTAACCCTTAAATTTTTTAATCCTTAAATTTTTAAACCAGATAAGCCATCTAAGTTACATGTAAGTTATTATTCACTAATGACTATAATATTTAATGTTTATCGTAAAGTATAATTAAATGGATAAGAATACAATTCTCGGATTTGTTTTAATTGCAGCCATCCTGATTGGTTTCTCGGTTCTGAACCGTCCGAACGAGGAAGAGATTGCCCGTCAGAAAGCTTATAACGACTCAATCACCCGGGTTCAACTGGCACAACAGGAAGTCGAGAAACAGGCACAGGTTCACCAAGATATTACGGCTGAAAATACGGCAGTAGCCAGCGACTCCGCATCTATGGAAAAATTCATGAATGCGCATGGCGATTTTAAATCTTCCGTTTATGGGGAAGAACAGCTTTTCGTACTGGAAAATGAGTTAGTTAAAATCACACTGAGTAACAAAGGTGGTAAAGTCATAGCTGCTGAATTGAAAAATTATCTTTCGCAGGATTCACTTCCTGTAAAACTTTTCAATCAGGAGGAAGCTGATTTCAGTTTTACCATGGCGTTGCGCAACAATCATATTGTCAACACCTCAGCCCTGTACTTCAAACCTGTATCTGCCATTACCAAGGACGAAGCAGGTAATCAGAAAATCACATTCAGACTTCAGTCGGATACGGATGCCTATTTCGACTTCACCTATACCCTGCCGGCCGACGATTACATGCTCGATTTCGTCGTGAGTTCGAAAGAAGTTAACACCATCATGCCGCTGGGAAGCAATTATATGATTGTAAACTGGGATACAAAAATTCGTCAACAGGAAAAAGGTCGTCAGTTTGAGGAACGCTATTCCACACTCAATTACAAGTATGTTGCCGATGACATGGAAAAACTGAGTGAATCGAAAGACGACTCAAAAAAAATACCCAATAAATTAAAATGGATTGCATTCAAAGATCAGTATTTCAGCTCCATTTTGATTGCCGGAAAAGATTTCAGCAACACCAGTATATCGAGTAAGGTTGAACCGAAAGATAGCAAGTACGTAAAATCTTATACAGCTGAAATGACGGTCGATTACAATCCGAACGTAAATGAAGACCTTGCATTCAAATTCTACTTCGGCCCCAATAAATACAAAACCCTGGCAGCATACGACAAAGGTGTTCCATCGGAACAAAAACTGAAATTACGTGACCTCATTCCGTTAGGATGGTGGATATTCGGATGGGTGAACCGTTTTGCCATCATACCGATGTTTAACCTGTTCAGCTCATTCATTGGCAACTTTGGTATCATTATCTTACTGATGACCATTGTGATCAAAGTCGTACTGTTCCCGCTTACTTACAAATCCTATGTTTCAAGCGCCAAGATGCGGGTATTAAAACCAGAAATCGATGAAATAAATGCACGTATCCCAGCTGAGAAAGCAGCTGAACGTCAGAAAGCAACGATGGAACTCTACCAGAAAGTAGGTGTGAGTCCGTTTAGTGGCTGTCTCCCTACCCTGCTCCAGATGCCGATTTTATTTGCCATGTTCATGTTTTTCCCTTCTTCCATTGAATTAAGAGGAGAAAGTTTCCTGTGGGCAAAAGACTTATCGTCCTACGATGCAATTGTTAGCTGGGATGCCTATATACCACTTATTTCTCCATATTTCGGAAACCACATCAGCTTGTTCACCCTGCTGATGACCATCACGACCTTGCTTTCGACCAAACTGAATATGGCCAACACAGCCACTCCAGATCAGCCGGGTGCAGGTATGATGAAGTGGATGATGTACCTGATGCCGATTATGTTCATGTTCATGTTCAATAGCTATGCTTCTGGTTTGAGTTATTACTACTTCATTTCAACCTTGATTTCTGTGGGACAAACCTATATCATCAGGGCTACCGTTGATGAAAAGAAATTACTTGCCCAACTGCATGCCAAAAGAGTCGCCAATGCCAAGAAGCAGCCCGCCAAAAAGAAAAGTGGCTTCATGGAAAGACTGGAGAAAATGCAGAAAGAGCAAGAGAAGATGATGAGGGAGAGGAATAAGAGGAAATAATTATTTTAGCGAATAACTAATAGCGAATGGCGGAGAGCGGAGAACAGAATGTGAATAACGGACTCGCCCTGAAGGGGCAGCCTAATTCAGCCCAATGGCAACGCCTTGGGTTAATGGTAACAAACATACCCTGAGCGCCCTGCAAGGGCAGAATAGTAGTTTGTTTAACAGTTTCCAAATTCACTATTCACTCTCAGCGTTCCGCTCTCCGCTCTCTGCTAAATAAAATCATCATGTTTAAAACCATCTCAACGATTCTCACAATTACCCTGTTGCTTGCTGGTTGTCAGCAAAAAAACAGGTTTCACGTTGGCAGCTTTGAGCAACCTGTGGAAGTGCGTGTAAATCGTTTTGATCTTGATTTTATTGCGCTTGACACAACAAACGCGGTATCCGGATTCATTGCGCTCGGTAATAAATGCCCTTCCTTTACTCCTGTTATACTATCGGATGTTTTAATGATGGAGGTGGCAGATACAGTTGAGAATGCCAATCAGATCAAAGCATTTTTACAGGATACTACCTTTCAGGCTGTTCATCAGCAGGTAAAAACCACTTTTGATGATGTAACCGTAATTGAGAAACATTTTTCTAAAGCTTTCTCCTATCTCAGGTTGTATTTTCCAGCCATTAAGCTTCCCGAAATATATTTTTTTGTTTCAGGCTTTAATCAACAATTCTTATTGACTGATTCTATACTTGGTATTGGTAGTGATCTCTACTTAGGTGCCGACTTCCCTTTGTATAAAGATATTACCCACGAATACCTGCTTCAGGGCATGCGGAAAGAAATGTTGGTGCCGGACGCACTCAGCACATTTCTTCACCAGCAATTTCCATTCAGGGGTGAAGTAAATCTGCTGAATTCAATGATCTACGAAGGAAAAATCCGGTATTTATTAGAAGTTCTGATGCCGGATGCAAATACTGAATTAATTATGGGTTATTCGAATGCTGAAACCAAATGGTGTAAGCAACATGAGAAAGCCATCTGGACAAGCATACTGGAACAGAAACACCTGTATACGACCGACTATATGCTGATTAACCAATACATCAATCCGGCTCCCTTCACTTCACCTGTATCACAGGATTCTCCTGGCAGAATTGGAGTCTGGATGGGTTATCAAATTGTATCACATTACATGCGAAACAACAAACGTGTTGGTTTAGCCGAATTGATGCAAAACTTAAATCCTCAGTCTATTCTCGAGCAATCATTGTATCGTCCCTGACAACACATCAGCCAGGTGGATGCCTTTAATTGGCAATTTGTGTTTGGCAATATAACCATTGACATTCATCAGACAAGATGCCTCAGTACTAATGATGTATGCTGAACCTGTATCTAAGGCATATTGCACCTTTTTCTCTGCCATGGCAGTAGAGATTGCCGTATTCTTAACCGCGAATGTTCCTCCGAAACCGCAACAGGTATCGCGTTCTGTCATTTCAATCAACTCCAGTCCTTTTACCATCCGTAACAATTTGCGGGGCTCTTCTTCTATTCCGTATTCACGTAAAGCAGAGCAGGCATCGTGGAAAGTTACCTTGTGGTTGAATGTAACATCTAATTGTTGAATCTTCAGCACATTCACCAGAAAATCTGACAATTCGTATATCTTGTTCTTAATATTTTGCTGTTTGAGAAGTAATTCAGGATTATCTTTAAGTATTTTCGGATAATGATGCATCACAAAACCAGTACAGGAAGCAGAAGGAGAAACAATCGGCATTTCATCTCCAAAATCACGGAGAAACTTACCGGCCAACTTCGCAGCCTCATCCCAGTAACCGCTGTTATAAGCCGGCTGTCCGCAGCAGGTTTGCTCCGAATTATAATGCACTGTACATCCGGCTTTCTCCAGCACTGTTACGACATTAAAAGCCGTCCGCGGATAAAGCTGATCAATAAAACACGGTATAAATAATTGAACATCCATTGTAAATATATTAGGATTTAATACCAAAAATCGATATAAACCGGCAAATGATCGGAGAAACCTCCAACATATTTCATGCCCGAATACGTTCTGAATGGTTTTTTACCAAGGTATTTCAAGTCATCCTCCAGCAAAAAATCAACATTGAAAATATGCACATCAGCCGGTGTTGTTTGCAAACCCCGCTGCTGAGCCAACATATACCCCGAAACAATTATCTGGTCGAGAGCCCCCCACTCTGCTTCATGTTTATGTGTACCCTTTCCTTCCTTGTGCAACGGAAACATCAGGTTATACAAATACTCCTTACGAAAAGGCTCACGTGGTTCCTGCGCCCGTAAAACATCATGCAGACTTGTATTATCGGGATAATCATTGAAATCACCCATGATCAGGATATTCGCCTTTGCATCTTTCTCCTGAATAAGGTTGACATGCTTTCGCAGTATTTTTGCTGCATCACAACGCCGGTCGGCCGATTCAAGCTCTCCACCCAAACGTGAGGGAAAATGACAAACAAACACATGCAGGGTATCGCCCGACTGAGCCCGCCCACAGACATACAAAATATCGCGGGTCGTGCTGTTGGGAGCATCTGTAAACCGTATCCGAATGGGCTCATCCCTCAGGACCTTAAACATCTCCGGCAAATAAAGTAATGCCACATCAACACCCCTTGCATCAGGAGAATCGTGATGTACAAAACGATAATGCAGGTTATTTAATGGTCCCCTGACCAAATCAAACAAGCCACGTCGGCTTTCCACTTCACACAAACCTATTAATGCCGGAGGTTCCCATGCTCCGACGGTTGCTATAACCCTGGCAATATTGTGTTGTTTGCACAGATAACGATTGTAATTCCACCCCCGAATGCCTCCGGGCAGATATTCTTCATCCCGGGTGAGACTATCATCCATACAGTCGAAGTAATTCTCAACATTGTAACACATCACCCTGAAAACACTTTTTCGGGATTCACACCAGCTCAACATGCCTGATTCAATAAGAAACAACAAACAAAACATCCAAATTTTCATTTTTATTTTCTCAGTTAGGTTTGCAAAGATAAAAAATACCCGGCATACACATACCAGGTAAAACACGCAAAAAAGCAAAAAGATAAAACTTTATACTTTTTGATTGAATATTTACTTATTGAGCTGATTTGGGATACCATTCATACGCTCCGGCATCCGGCTGACCGTCGGCAAGGCGATTCCGACCTTTCAAATCGAGCGGATACTGAGTCGAAATCAGCGGGTCGGCAACCGTATCGCGAGCCGGGGAGATAGAATCAAGCATAAAATCGAAATAGCCATCCTTTTTATAATCATACACATCCCGTACAAAAACTGTATCATTTTTTGCATACCAGCAGATATTTTTATAAGCTGGCAATTCCGAAGGTTCTGTTTTTCTGATGTAAGAATGCTGAAAGTCACCTTTATAAAGCTCTTTGAATTTTGTTGCCAGTGCAAACTCATTGCTTGAAGTTCCAGTGATGATGCAATTTTTAAAAACAGTCTCCATCGCCAGCGCTTTATTCAAATCCATGAGCATCACTGCCGGGGTATTATCCCTGTTTGTCGGGCGGCCGGAACTCCGGCTGAAAAAGTTCACAATCGTACAATGATAAAAGGCATGTTTCCCCCCGTTCAGGTACACGGTATAACTTCCTGAATTTGATATTTCTGAATTGGTAACCAGCAAATCACCATTTACCGCGACAATATTATACAGTAAAAAATTATGGATAATGCTGTTGTTAATTTCCAGCGAGGGTATATAATTTCTATCTTCATTGTAAAAATACAACCCAACATATCCACTGCTCATTTGCAGATGGTTTAACACATGATTTCCGGTTTTAGAAAGCAAGTAAACACCACCCCATTGCCCTGCAACATACTTATATGGCACCGGCTTATCGTACATGATATTATCCAAGCGGTCACCCCGCATCACAACCGGACGCTCAAACGTACCTTCTGCTCGAAGATTACCATAAACAAGCATATTCGCGTTATGATGAAAATACAATACTACCCCTGCCGGTAAAGTCAGCGTAACATCCGGATTTACCCGTAAGGAATCATAAATCAGGTAGGGTTTATCAGCATTCAGTGTCGTATTGGTGAAAATTGTCTGACCGCTGAGCACCTCCACATCCTGACCGTAGGCCTCAAGCAATATCCTTTGATGCTGATGCTGATCCTGCACATTGAAAACGATAGAATCCTGCACCAACACCGGCGTATTCACATCATTCGGATCTACTTTTACTTCAATAAAAATATACAACGAATCTTTGGCCCGAATGGTAATGTCCCTGAAAAGATGATTAGCGCTTTTAGCTCCATCGACATTAAGTCTGAAAGCAGAAGCAGCACCACCGGCTAATTTTATTTCGCTGATGTTTACTGCTTTATTTTGTCTGTTATACACAAGAATTTTAGCTGTTGCACTGCCAATGTTTGTGAAAACCGTATCAAAAGTGAGCGTATCTTTCGAAAACTGTAATGTCTTATTTTGATTTTCAACCTGAAAATCATCTTCACAGCTAACAAAAGAAATAATTAAGAGCGGTATCAGCAGGAAAAGCAAGTATGTTTTTATTTGAATCTTCATGCCGTAAAATTACTCAATATTCAATGAAAACACAAGTACGCGGGACAACAAGCTTGAAATGGCATTCGTGTATTTGAGGTTGGCAGAAGTATCAACTGAAATCTCCTTGGGAGTCAACACGTTCATACGGCCAAAATTAAATTTCAGTTCAGGAGATAATTTGAAAAAACGAAAATATAAATCACATCCGATTCCCGCGCTGAAATAATAATCAGAAAGTTTCAATGTCACATCCGTTTGCTCATCACGCCCCAGATCGAAATAAGTCCCGGTACCTACTTGCACGTATGGTTTAAAATTCCCGTATCTTTCAGCACTATATCTCAGATAAACCGGAAAATCAATCGGCAGTGAAAACATATTCACCACTTTGTCATCTTCCAGTATCCCGGTAGCTACATCGTAGGTTTTAAAACGTAAATTACGCTCCCCAAGCAAAAGTGTAGGTGTAAAACGTAAATTGAAATAGCGGTGAAGCCTGAAATCGGTAATCAATCCCACCGTAAACCCGGGAACGATATCGGCCACATCTGCATAATATATTTTTCCATCCTGTACCAGCTCAGTATGCTCCACATCAAGGTCCATGTAATTGGTACCGAGCGAGAACCCGAGCCTGAACGTTTTATAATCCAGATCGGTCAGGTTGCCCTGAGCCGACAAAGCAGGTAAAATAGACAGAAATAAAAACAAGGAAAAAAACTTCTTCACCATATTCTCAAGTAAATATCCAATAAAACGGCAATACAAATTTATTATTGCTGAAATCGGCACAAAAATAAGGATATATTTTGTAACCTATTAAAATTTTTCTACATTTGCAGCGCTAATTAGTACTAACAAAAAAATTTCGAAAAATGGCTTACGTAATTTCAGAAGATTGTATTGCATGTGGATCTTGCATTAGTGAATGTCCGGTTGATGCGATTTCAGAAGGTGACATCTATGTTATTGATCCTGAAGTTT
>JAYFPG010000044.1:0-2722 GCA_034928085.1 Paludibacter sp. | reverse complement strand
CCGACTACCCGGCTTTCCTGTCTGCTATAGGCAGGCAGCGTTTTTTCAAACGCCCAATTGATTGTGAGTCTGACACAAGAAAGAAGTATGTTCCGGCAAAAAGTCTCAACCATGTTTTGCTATTCATTCCTCCGCTCGCTTGCGCTTACGGTTTTGAAGATGAGCAGTAAATCACAGGCCTTCGGCTTCCTGCACAATCCATGCATTCAATATTGCATCCGGGTTCAGTTTTAACATTTGACCTTTTAGATGTTTCAGTAATTCAAAGAACGTTCAACATATTTATTTATGTCTTGAGCCGAAACTCATGATGCAAATATATACAGCATATCAATACGCTCCAAATTTTTTTAGCTGTATATATCAACAACTTTTAAACACAAGTTATGAACAGGCTAACATGCTGGAAATCAAATATGCGTTTTTAAAATTGTTGATAACTACAAATTGAAATATTAAATTTAGCGTTGTGAATGACCGTATATTATCGATGCGAACCATGTTCACTTACCCATGACAACAGCATGAGCTTCCCTGTTCGAACATTGAACGATGGGCATCGTTCAGGGTCAACGATGTACATCGTCAAGGTTGAACGATGTACATCGTTCGATATGCACACAGAGAAGTGTAAGCAACTGATTACGGAAACATCGAACGACTCGTATTTCAGGATACGTTTGGATTGACTAATGGCATAGCTGTCCGTGGCCCGGTAACGAGGGTACTGCTATTGGAATACTGGGTCGTAAGTTTAAGCAGGTATTCTCCGGGGAGGAGATCAGCCGGGGCTAAAAAAATCACTTTCTGCGGATAGTTAGCCGGAAGCGTGTTCGTTGGAATTCTCCAGGCAGTACCGGTTTCAATATGTACCAGTTCGATGCCATTCGATTCGTGACTGCCGGCAATTTTCATACGTTTTCCTTCCAACGTCACTGCTCCGCCCGGGGTGATACACCCGTTCGTAGTACCCGTAATCTGATCGTGAAAAGTATTGATACACGGTCCGACTTGTGCACCGCCCCTGATGACAACATTGACATCCTCCAGTTTCCGGCTGAAAGAAGCTAAAGGGGTTACCTGCAACTCAATTTTATGAACCTCAGGATCCCATTTTCTTTCATCTTTATTGAAGGTGCCATACATGCCCAGTTTGAATATCGCCGGCCCCATGGTCACAGAAGCCCCGTTGAGCAATTGCTCTTCGGCCATTTCCCGGTACAGTTCCAGCGCTGCTTTGATGGTTGACGGATGCAGTTCGCAGCCCCGTTCAGTTATTCGCCGGATGATGTCGTCCTCACTAAGTGTTTGGGTGGTGACTACCCGACCGAATTGTTTCTTTGATTTCGGGGAAACTTTCAGGTCGTATAATTCGATGATGAGGGAGGAAGAGGGGGTTTTCATGAGAAATGGATTGGTTTGAATTTGGATACAAAAATAGAATTAATTTCACAACCAGATTCATCATTTCAGTAAAAAAATTAAATTTGCAATTCATATCAAAAACAAATACCATGACCATTACCGTGAAAAAAAACATCGAAACTCCTACCGGAAAAAGGCTGGAAAAGGAACTACGCCAATATCCGGAAGTTGTTGAATTTGTTGAATCCCCTTTACCTATAGATAGTAATGGAAATGAAATTCCAACTATCTCTTTTGGCGAATCAGCTAAGCTGGCATTTAATAAACTTGGTGAGAAATATAATTGCAGGTTTGAGAATATATATATCCAATGATCAATTGCATTGATAGTATATTAACTTAAGCTGCTCGGTGGAAACCACATCAGTTTTGTGAAATTTACCATCTGCCGATTGTATTTTCAGTTGACTACAATTTGCAGCCAACTCACTTTCGTCTTTTTTAAGTCTTTTTACTTTCCAATAGCCCGACAAAGCTACGAATTTGTTCTCAAAAAAGCAAGAAGCACTTTTCGCGTCACTCCTTTGATTTTCAACAAAAAACAAGAGCATCAGCATAAGCCGACGCTCTTGTCAAATAATCTAATTTATAGCAAATATACTATTCTGCTTTTTCTTCTTCAGCCGGAGTTTCCTCTGCTGCAGGAGCCTCTGCAACTACAGGAGCTTCTTCTGCAACTGCTTCTTCCACAACCGGTGCTTCTTCTTTTACTTCCACTTTAGCGGCAGCTGCTTTTTTAGCAGGAGCAGCAGCTTCGGGAGCAACTTCAGCAGCTTTCTTGGCAGCTGAAGAACGACGGGTACGGGCAGCTTTCTTGGTTGCTTTTTCCTTCAGCATGTTTTCGTTGTAGTCAACAAGCTCGATGATACACATCTCGGCATTGTCACCCAAACGAAGACCTGTCTTCAGGATGCGGGTATAACCACCCGGACGGTCAGCAATCTTTTGAGAGATATTCTGGAAAAGCTCGGTAACAGCTTCTTTGTTTTGCAGATAGCTGAAAACCGTACGGCGTGAATTGGTTGTATCCTCTTTTGATTTTGTCAACAGCGGTTCAACATATACACGCAGGGCTTTGGCTTTCGCCAGTGTGGTTGTAATTCTCTTATGTTGAATAAGTGAAATAGCCATGTTAGCCAGCATGGATTTCCGGTGTGCCGTTTTACGGCCTAAATGATTGAATTTCTTATTATGTCTCATTTCCTTTAGTCTTTATCAATTTTATACTTGGAGATATCCATTCCGAAGGATAAATTCAAGCTTTCCAGTTTTTCGTCCAACTCTGTAAGCGATTTTT
>JAYFPG010000039.1:0-105258 GCA_034928085.1 Paludibacter sp. | reverse complement strand
GGAGGTTTTTGTGGCAATCAAGTTATAAATCAAGTTGGGGTAGGTGGATTGTGCAGACCCATCTCACTAAAGTTGATGGTTACAATCAAGTTGGAAATCAAGTTGTAGCTAATGAGGTTATGTGCATATCACTGAAGTCTGAGGTAATAATCAAGTTGGAAATCAAGTTTCCGTAAATCCGGTTCTGAGATATCTTACACTGATTCTCTTAGGTTTCTTGTGACGTACCGGTAACTCTGCATATGACGTACCGGCAACCCTTCCTATTACACACCAGCAACCCTGCTTGTGACGAACCGGCAACCCTTCCTATTACACACCGGCTACCCTGCATGTGACGAACCAGCAACCCTGTCGTCGACGTACCTACATGCCGTCATTGCGGGCTTCACCTGCAATCACCCCAGCACCACAGCCGCCATAGCGCCAGCCACCACTCCTGCGGTCTCTGTTCTCAGGCGGCTTTCGCCCAAGGATACTGGTTGGAAACCGTATTGGAGGGCTTTTTCTACTTCCTCAGGGCTGAAATCGCCTTCGGGGCCAATGAGGAGGAGGATGTCATCCTGACCGGACAACAGGTCTTTCAAAAGGGCTTTGTCACCCGGATAGCAGTGGGCAATGAATTTGGCCTTCGCTTCGTGTTTCTTGAGTAATTCGTCAAAAGTGCAAAGCGGGTTTAAAACAGGGAAATAGGCCTTGATGGATTGCTTGGCAGCTGAAACGATTATTTTTTCGAGGCGCTCGTTCTTGATGATTTTGCGTTCGGAATAGCGGCACAACACGGGTGTGATGGTATCAATGCCTATCTCCACGGCCTTTTCAAGGAACCACTCGAAACGCTCGATGTTTTTGGTGGGAGCTATGGCGATGTGCAGCCGGTAATTGCGCCTGCCATATTCGTGAATAGTTTCAGTAATCTCAAAGGCACAATGTTTCGGATGCGGCAGGGTTATCCTGGCCTGGTGGTACCCGCCTGTCCCATCCACGACCACAATAGCGTCCCCTGCCTGTAACCGCAATACCTTGACAGCGTGCAGGGATTCTTCTTCGGAAAGAAGAGAGGAGGCGATATTTGGTTGGTAGAAGATGTGCATTTTAATATACCTCTTTCTTCGCTGCTAACAGCGTGTTCTTCAACAACGAAATAATCGTCATGGGTCCTACGCCACCGGGAACAGGTGTGATGTAGGAGGCTTTCGGCGCTACTTCGTCGAAGGCGACATCGCCTTTCAACCTGAATCCGGATTTGGTTTCGGTGGAAGCTACACGGGTTGTACCCACATCGATAATCACGGCGCCTTCTTTTACCATGTCGCCTTTCAGGAATTCGGGCATCCCAAGGGCCGCGATGATGATGTCGGCCTGCAGGCACATTTCCTTCAGGTTTTTGGTGCGACTGTGACACACGGTTACAGTGGCATCGCCGGGATTGGCTTTCTGCATCATCAGTGAAGCAACGGGTTTACCCACGATGTTCGAACGTCCAATCACCACGCAGTTTTTACCGGATGTAGGGATTTCATACCTTTTGAGTAATTCCATGATGCCGGCGGGGGTGGCTGAAACAAAACAGGGCAGTCCGATAACCATGCGTCCCACGTTCACGGGGTGAAAGCCGTCCACATCTTTTCTATAATCAATTGCTTCGATGACTTTCTCTTCTGAAATGTGTTTCGGCAAAGGTAACTGCACGATGAATCCATCAACATCTGTATCTTTATTAAGTTTGTCGATTTCTGCCAGCAATTGGGCTTCGGTCACATCTGCCTCGAAAGCAATGCGGGTGGATTTGAAACCGACCTGCTCGCAGGATTTTACCTTATGTGCCACGTAGGTCTCGCTACCGCCGTCGTGTCCCACGATGATAACCGCCAGATGAGGGCGTTTTCCGCCATTGGCGATGATTTGTTGTACTTCTGCTGCAATCTCCTGCTTGATTTGGTCGGAAATGGCTTTGCCGTCGATGATTTGGTAATTGGTCATGTTATTATGTCTGCGGTCTCCAGTCTCCAGACTCCAGTCTTCAGCCGGGCGACTGGTGACTGGCGTCTGGTGTCTGATGACCAAATTTAACGTCGTTTGCCGGGTTTCATTT
The DNA here is from genome assembly GCA_034928085.1 of Paludibacter sp. Classification (GTDB taxonomy): domain Bacteria; phylum Bacteroidota; class Bacteroidia; order Bacteroidales; family Paludibacteraceae; genus Paludibacter. The sequence goes on along the minus strand of JAYFPG010000039.1, from coordinate 103,163 downwards.
TTCCGGGTTTCATGGTGGTGGCCATGCGCATCATTTTGCTGGTTTGTTCGAACTGCTTCAGCAAACGGTTGACTTCCACGATGGTGGTACCGCTACCTTTAGCGATGCGTTGTTTCCGGCTGCCATTCAGCAGCGAAGGATTTTCTCTTTCTTTAGGTGTCATCGAATGGATGATGGCTTCGATGCCTTTGAAGGCGTTTTCGTCGATGTCCACATCTTTCAGCGCTTTCCCCATGCCGGGAATCATGGCTGCCAAATCCTTAATGTTACCCATCTTCTTGATTTGCTGTATCTGCGAGATGAAGTCGTTGAAGTCGAACTGGTTCTTCGCGATTTTCTTGTGCAGGCGACGGGCTTCTTCTTCGTCGTATTGTTCCTGAGCACGTTCTACCAACGACACGATATCACCCATCCCCAGGATACGATCGGCCATACGTTCGGGATGGAACACATCCAGTGCATCCATTTTCTCACCGGTTCCGACAAACTTGATTGGTTTGTTCACCACCGAACGAATCGACAGGGCTGCACCACCGCGGGTATCACCATCTAACTTCGTCAGGATAACACCGTCGAAATCGAGTCTGTCGTTAAACTCTTTGGCTGTATTCACGGCATCCTGACCGGTCATGGAGTCGACCACGAACAGGATTTCCTGTGGTTTCAATGCTTTCTTGATGGCTGCGATCTCGGTCATCATCATCTCATCAATAGCCAAACGACCGGCTGTATCGACAATTACCACATCATGGTAATGTTGTTTCGCGTATTTGATTGCAGCTTCTGCAATGGCTACGGGGTTTTTACTTTCAGGCTCGGAATATACCGGCACTTGCAGCTGTTCGCCCAACACCTTCAACTGCTCGATAGCTGCGGGACGATACACATCGCAAGCTACCAACAGCGGACGTTTGCCTCTTTTGTTTTTCAGCAGGTTGGCTAACTTACCGGAGAAGGTCGTTTTACCGGAACCCTGCAAGCCCGACATCAGGATGATGGCCGGATTGCCTTTTAAATCAATGTCAACACTCTGACCGCCCATCAACTCTGCCAGTTCGTCGTGTACGATTTTCACCATTAACTGAGAAGGTTTCACTGAGGTGAGCACATTCTGACCCAGCGCTTTTTCCTTCACGGTATCGGTAAATGTCTTGGCAATTTTGAAGTTCACGTCGGCATCCAACAACGCTTTCCGCACATCTTTGAGCGTTTCTGCCACGTTGATTTCAGTAATTCTGCCTTCGCCCTTCAGTATCTTAAACGACCGGTCTAATCTTTCACTTAACGATTCAAACATATTGTATCTTTATCTGTATTCTTGTTTCAAAATATTAAAGCGATGCAAAAGTACAAAAAAATGATGTATTTCTTAAACAAAAGGCCTACTTTTGTGTTTATGATTACTGAATAATTTCTTTATTTTTAAAACCCAAATGACATTGATAACAAAACTAAGCAAGCGTTACGCAAGCAAACAAATGAACGGTAAAAAGTTACCGCAGGACAAAGTTGACAACATACTCGAATCCATCCGTTTAGCCCCTACTTCGATGGGATTGCAGCCTTATAAAATTTTAGTGGTTGAATCTCAGGAGATAAAGAACAAAATTTTCGAAGTGGCTGCACCCGGACAACCACAAATTCCAAATGCCTCGCAGGTAATTATTTTTGCCTGCTATCGAAAGGTGACGGATGAAATCTTAGACACCTACTTCGAACTGATTAACAAAACCCGGCCGATGTTAGCCAAAGAAAAGGTGATAGCTTACCGCAACATGATGAATGGATTGGTAGGCGCTCCGGCTGATGCTAATTTCCAGTGGGCTGCCCGTCAGGCCTATATCGCCCTTGGATTCGGACTGGCAACTGCTGCGGATGAAGAGGTGGATTCTGTACCCATCGAAGGTTTTAGTCCTGAAGCATTGGACAAACTCTTAAATTTACACGAACGGAACTTAGGTTCTGTCTGCATGCTCGCCATCGGTTACCGCGACGAGGAAACTGACTACAACGCACGCCTGCCGAAAGTAAGAAGAAGCACGCAGGATTTGTTTGAGTATCTGTAAATCGCCAAAATAACGTAACTTTGTGGCTCATTTTTTCATTTCATGATCGATCATTCTGTATTCAACAATAAAAAGGTTGTCTTTCACACCCTCGGATGCAAACTGAACTTTGCCGAGACCTCTGCCATCGGGAAAAAGATGCGCGAAGAGGGCTTCGTCAAAGCAAAATCCGGCGAACAAGCCGATGTTTGCGTCATCAACACCTGCTCGGTGACTGATGTGGCTGACCGTAAATGCCGCCAGGCAATTGGTAAATTGCACCGTCAGCACCCAAATGCCCTGATGGTGGTTACAGGCTGTTATGCCCAGCTGAAGCCAGAAGAGATTGCCAACATAGAAGGTGTAAACTTAGTGCTGGGGGCGAACGAAAAGTTCAGCATCCTCGAACACCTCCGCAATTTAAACAAAGATGACTCAGCTGTTATCCACCACGGTTCCGTGAAAAAGGTGAGAGAATTCAAACCTTCCTGCTCCCGTGACGACCGTACCCGCTACTTTCTGAAAGTACAGGATGGCTGCGATTATTTCTGTACCTATTGCACCATCCCGATGGCCAGGGGAAGAAGTCGCAGCGCTTCGGTAGCAGAAACAGTCGAAATGGCTGAAGAAGCCATCCGCGAAGGTGCAAAGGAAATTGTACTTACGGGAGTGAATATCGGTGATTTTGGCAGAAGTACGGGCGAAAGTTTCTTCGACCTGGTCAAAGCGCTGGATAACATCGAGGCTGATGTCCGTTTTCGGATTTCTTCTATCGAGCCTAATCTCCTTTCGGATGAAATCATTACCTTTGTGTCGCAAAGCAAAAAGATCATGCCACATTTCCATATCCCGCTACAATCGGGAACAAATGAGGTACTGAAGCTGATGAAAAGGAAGTATGACCGGGAACTCTTTGCCCGCCGGGTGGAGAAAATCAAGTCTGTGTTGCCGGATGCTTTCATCGGAGTGGATGTGATTGTAGGAGTACATGGAGAAACTGCCGAACTGTTTGAAGAATCCTGTCGTTTCATCGATTCATTAGATATTTCACAACTGCACGTGTTTACCTATTCGGAAAGAGCCGGCACGAAAATGCTGGAAATAGAGCATCACAACTCTGTCACCGAAAAGAAAAGAAGAAGCGACATCCTGCATTTGCTTTCAGAGAAAAAAACAAAAGCGTTCTACGAAAAGCATCGGGGTAAAACCTATCCTGTATTATGGGAAAGCCGCAATCACGGCGATAACATGGTAGGTTTCACCTCTAATTACATCCGTGTCGAAAAACCAGCTGACCGCAACCGCATTAACACGGTGGAAATGGTGCAATTAGGGGATTGGAATGTGGATGGGAACGCGATATTAATCAAACCGTAGAGACGCCCTAATAGGGCGTCTCTACCATCACACAATTAAACATCATGTTAGCAAAACGAATCATCCCCTGTCTGGATATCAAAGACGGAAAAACAGTAAAAGGCATCAATTTCCTCGACATCAAGGACGTGGGCGACCCCGTGGAATTAGGTTCATTATATGCCGCTATGGGTGCTGATGAATTGGTTTTCTTAGACATCACTGCCACTAACGAGAAACGCAAAACGCTTGCTGAACTGGTAACCCGCATCGCGAAACACATCAACATTCCTTTTACCGTTGGTGGAGGTATTTCGAGCGTGGAAGATGTATCTTATTTACTTTCCTGTGGTGCGGATAAAATATCGGTGAACACCGCAGCAGTTCGTAATCCACAATTAATCAAAGACCTGGCCGCTCAGTTTGGCAGTCAGTGTGTGGTATTAGCCATCGACACCAAATGTATCGACGGCGAATGGTATGTATTCCTAAATGGTGGTCGCATCCCCACTGAAATCAAGACCATCGAATGGGCGAAAGAAGCGGTTGCACTCGGTGCCGGTGAAATCTTGTTGACCTCGATGAACCACGACGGTACAAAAGATGGATTTGCATTAGACATCACCCGTGCAGTTTCGGAGGCAGTGAATGTGCCGGTCATCGCCAGTGGTGGCGCCGGGAACATGGAACATTTCGTGGATGTCTTCACCGATGGTAAAGCCGATGCTGCGTTGGCAGCCAGCATTTTCCATTATAAGGAAATCGGAATTCCGGAGTTGAAAGCTTTTCTGAAAAAGGAAGGTATAGTTGTAAGATAAAAATAAATCATTATTGTACGGTAAATAATATTATCTTCGCTATGCTCAGAATGACACTTACGATTGTGATTTTGACCACAGAGAGAAATTTATGCTATAAAATGTTTACCGGAAAACAATGGTTTTCAAAAGAACCGGGATTTTAATTCAGCAAATAATTTCTTCTGAAATGCCCTAAAGATGGTGTAAATAATAAGTGCGACTCCTACTCCAAGCACCATACCTCCGAATATATCCAGCGGATAATGTACACCTAAGTATATACGTGAATAAGCAACCATGGCAGCCCAGAAGAATATCACCCAGGTATATACCTTTTGTTTCAGTATGAGTGAACTCAGTAAAGCAAAGCCAAACACATTGGAGGAATGCCCCGATACAAAGCTGAAATTGCCGCTTAAATAACCATTCACATGGTGTACCAGTCCTTTTAGTGCCGGTTCGTGCGAGGGTCGTAACCTCTCAAAAAACGCTTTCGTAAGGTTCGTCAGCTGGTCTGTCAACACCACACAAAGTACGATCGACAGGATAATCCAGATTGCTTCCATTTTCCATTTCTTAATGATAAAAGCAATAACACCCAGATATAAAGGTATCCAAACCCAAACTTTACTGATGATGTACATAAACTCATCCAACAGAGGCGTATGTAATCCATTCAGAAATAAAAACACTTTCGTATCCTGCAACAACAACCAATCAATAAAACTCATATTTTTTCTACGTATTTACTTTCTACCCAACCTACACTCCCACTTGCCAGTTTCACTTCAAACCAATCGCCTAAAGTGCTTACAACATCAACCCTCGTTCCTTCGTGCAACTGAAATAAATCAGTTCCGCTCCGGTCGGGAGAACCTTTGATTACAACGGCTCCTGTCATCACAATACCGGCTTCATGATTCACCATCTGATTTTTTCTGATTCCTGAAAAAACAAGAGATACTATGCTGATAATCATCAGAACAGAACCGACATAGAAGGACATTTTGCGTAGCACTTTTGTATTTCCGAAAACAAACAACAGCAAGGCTGCCAGTGCCGGAATAAAGAAAACTGCCGCGAAATAAAACCATCCATTCGAAGTCAGGAGTCTCATGATGGCTCCAACCCATTTTTTCAAAAAGAAGGTATCAGAAATCTCTATGTTATCAATCACCTTTTGATTGGCAAATTCTAAGTTAAAACGGGCATCGGCATAACGTGGCGCCAGTCGCAGGGCCCGTTCGTAATTTAAGATGGCTTTGCCCAGTTCGTTCATCCTGAAATAGGCATTTCCAAGGTTGTAATACAGTTCGGGGGCAACTCCTTCTTTTGCCAGAATCTCTTCGTATTGCTGGACTGCCTCCGCGTACTTCTTGTCCGCATACAACTTGTTGGCTTCTTCTACGGTAGCTACTTCGGCACGAACAAACCCGGCTATCATAAACATCAAAATGGATGATATTATTACGCTTCTCATATACCGTTTACTTTTTAATAACGTCTTCGAGTTGACTGATGACTTCTATTGTTTCTTCATACAGATTACCCATTTCCTGTTGTCCTGAATTCGGTGCAAAGCGGGCATATTCACAGGTATTCAGGATGTTCTTCAGGCGACTAACCAACTTTTCGCCGACCTGATTCCCGGTTAATCTTTCTACCACGATTTCTTTATTTATTGCTGCCACAGGAATAATCAGTTTATCGCTGAGGTAACTCCATACTGCTTTCATTACTTCTTCGTAGAATTTATCCTTATTGCCTTCACGCAGGAGTTTTTGAGCGAATTTCAGGCGCTTGCGGGCAATCCGGTTGGCTTTCCTGTTTTTCACCATATTCAGGTCGGCATTGTCTTTAACCTGTTTCCTGAACAACAAATACAATACAAGTGAAATCAACAGCGGTATGATAAATATCAGCCAGGACACAAATTGTTCAAACACATACACTTCTCCTTGTTTTAGTTTGATATTTCCGGTGTAGATATGGCGGATATCGTTTCCAATCTGTTTAACATCTTCTTTGTTGGTGAAATTGCTGACAACAGGGTTTTCTTCTACAGTACCATCACTCTTCAACACCTGAATATTGTAGTTTGGTGTCCGCATTGTTTTATACTGATTCTCCTTCGGATCGAAATAAGCAATTTCCGTGGAAGGAATCTCAAAGGTGCCAGCATGTCTCGGGATAAACATGATTTCGACGATTTTATTCCCTGTCAGTCCGGCCGTGGATGTCTTGAAATTATTGGTAACTTTCGGATCATATACTTCAAATGCATCCGGGAATTTGATATCCGGATTTTTTAGCAATTTCATATTGCCACTTCCACCGATGTTGATTTTCAAGGTTACCGCATCATTCACTTTCACCTGATTTGCCGACACGGAAGAAGTCAGACTAAACTGTCCCACCACCCCGTAGAACGACACAGGTCTACCCTGTGGCAAAGGCTTTACATGTATTTTGGTTGCCGGAACTTCTATGCTGCGGGCAACATTTGAATACGACTCAAAGAAATCATCAAATATGCTGCGTACCGGTTGTTTACTCTGAACACGGATGATGGCTTCAAAAGTTGCTTTATCGACAACCAGTTCACCAGATGTCTGCGGATAAAGGATAACCTCATACAGTATAGCCGTCAGGAAATTGCGGCCATTGTAACTTTCATAAGCCAACTGGGTATTGCCGGTCTGTTCGAACTCCTGCTTCAGGAATCCTTTGAAATCGGGCATACCCTTGTTGCTGAACTGAATTACATCATAAGTCGTATATAACTTATATGTCAACTTCACAGCTTCCTGTTCATATACATTGTTTCGTGAAATAATAGGTCTGATAAACAGATTGGATGCCGATATGGAGGAAACGGCAGCAGATGATGATTGCGAAGAGGAAGAAGATGATGATGAAGAACTTTTATCATCCTCGGGAAGTACTTTGATGCTCAACCCATTGGAAGTTACCTTTTGTCCGTCAATGGTGACTGTTGCCGAGGGAATAGTGAACGTTCCTGTTTTCTGTGCCTGCAATGTATAAGTGAAAGTTATGGAAACTGTTGAGGACATATTCCCATTGATAATCTGCGAACTGTAGCTTTCCGATTTAAACGGACCCGCCAGGATATCAAAATTGGTAATAGCCGGCGCCCGGAAATCCGTTACCTTGGCATTGGCCGTGTAGGTTATCTGAAAGGGTCGTCCCATGATAACCGTACCGGGAGCAGATGCTGAAAGTTTGGCTTCATCATTGGCAGCCAGACTGAAAACAGTCAGCATGAAAACTGCTACAAGCAGTATTTTATTCCCTATTTTACGCATAACATCCATACAAGTTTGCTTTTCAGGTCATTAATTACCAATCTTTTTCAACAGATCGTCTGGAACTTGGGGGCATCTTTTTAGCCTTTTCCATCGTATCGTCCTCATCCTGCATCAAGGCCTGCAAGATTTGTTCTGCCTTATCCTTCGACATATCTCTCGGCTGATTTTGCTCCTGAGGCTTTGATTCGTCGGGTTTATTTTGTTTTTCTTTTTTATCTTCCTCAGGCTGTTCTTTTTTTTCCTCCTTTTTATTCTGATCCTTATTATTCTCCTGATTCTTCAACAGGTACTGTGCCAACGCCAGATTATAACGTGTTTCATCATCTTTCGGATTCAGCTTCAGTGAATTTTTATAGGCTTCAATACTTTCAGCCACCTTTTGTTGCATCAACAAAGCATTTCCTGTATTATGAAGGGCTGCTGCCAGCTTTTCTTTCGGTATTTTATCCGTTGGAACGATCTTCTGATATTGTTCGAGCGCCTCTGCATATTTTTCCTGCTTGAACAAGGCATTACCCAGGTTGTAAGTTGCCTCCAGCGATTTCGAGTTTTTCAGTAATCCTTTCCGGTAAGCGATTTCAGCTTCTGTAAACTTGTTCGACTTATAATGCCGGTTGCCTTCGCGGATATATGCATTCTCTTCCTGTGCAACAACCAGTAAGCTCAGGCACGAAATCACCATGAATAATGTCATCTTTTTTGTTTCCATACGCCCCTTATAACTTCTCTTTTAAATCAAATATTTTCAATCTGCTGAAACGTTTATTAATTCTTTCCAGAATAAAAATATCCATCAGCAACAACACCAGTGCAATGATAGCGAAGGACTGAAATTGTTCATTATAATTAGAAAAAGTGGTTGTAGTCAATTCCGTTTTAGCTAATTGATCCAGTTCCTTCGACACTGCCCGCAAAGCTGCATTGGTATTATCAGCCCGCACATATACCCCCTGACCGGCACTCGCTATATCGTTACACATGGCTTCATTTAATTTCGACACGACCACATTACCGTCTTTGTCTTTCCAAAAACTCATGGTTCCGTCAACAGGAATGGGCGCACCTTCGGGTCGGCCCATGCCGATTACATGCACCACGATACCTTCTTTCTGAGCTAACCGTGCAGCTTCTACCGCATTGTCCTCATGATTCTCTCCATCAGTAATCAGGATGATGGCTTTAGAGGCCGTGCTTTTCGGGTTAAAGGATTTGATGGCTAAGTCAACTGCAGAACCAATAGCTGTTCCCTGACGGGCTATCAGTTTGGGTGAAATGGTACTGAGAAACATCTTGGCCGACACGTAATCGGCAGTAATAGGCAACTGAGTAAAGGCATCTCCGGCAAAAACAACCAAACCTACCTTATCGTTGCTCATGTTGTCGATCAACTGCGAAAGTATCTGTTTTGATTTGGTCAACCGACTCGGTGCAACGTCCGTAGCCATCATGGAGTTTGAAATATCAAGCGCAATCATCACTTCAATACCCTGACGTTTCACTTCTTCGGCTTTGGTACCGAATTGAGGACGGGCAAGCACAACCACCAACAGGACCAGCACTACCATCTGCATGACAAATTTCACAGTTGGTCTGACCGTGGATACGTTAGGCATCAAGCCCTTCAGTAAGTCGGGGTCTCCGAATGCAGCTATATTCCTGCGTTTACGGATTTTGTAGAATACAAAAATCAGGGTCAGCAGGGGTACTACTAACAACAAATATAAATATTCCGGTTCTGCAAATCTAAACATATAAAAATTGTGTTTTGTCCCGGTAGAGACGCCCTATTAGGGCGTCTCTACGTTTTCCGTTTTTCCGTTTTCCGTTTTCCGATTTTCGATTTCTGTTTTTTACGGTATTTTTCGCAAATACGCGTTCCTGAGCAATATCTCAATCAGCAGCAGTATAAAACCTGCCAGGGCGAAAATGAAATATTCCTCGTATTTTTTATTGTACTCCCTGACACTGATCCGGGTTTTCTCCATTTGATCAATTTCCTGGTATATACTCCTTAATTTCTCATTATTAGTTGCCCTGAAGTATTTTCCTCCGGTCATAGAGGCTATTTCTTCCAAAGGTTTTTCATCAAAGGCCGACTCAATCTGCTGATATTGCCTGCCAAGTGGTGTTTGTATGGGGATATTGACCATTCCGTATGAACCAACACCAATCGTATACACACGGATACCGAAAGCCTGAGCCAGTTCTCCGGCAGAAACAGGAGCAATGTCACCCCTATTATTGTCACCATCAGTCAGCAATATCACCACTTTTGACTTGGCTTCACTGTCTTTCAACCGGTTTACGGCGTTTGCCAGCCCCATACCTATTGCCGTTCCGTCCTCTATCATCCCGTATTCAATGCTGTTGAACAGATTTACCAACACGGCATGGTCGGTAGTGAGCGGACATTGGGTAAAACTCTTTCCCGCAAAAAGTACCAGACCGATGTTATCATTTGGGCGGGAAAGGATAAATTCGTTGGCGACCGACTTAGATGCTTCAAGCCGGTTGGGACGAAAATCTTCCGCCAGCATGGAGCCTGAAATATCAAGCGCTATAATAATGTCTATTCCTTCGGTATTTTCCGTCCGCCACGAATTGGAAGCCTGTGGACGCGCCACTGCAATCACGATCAGGATAACAGCCAGCACCCGCAACACAAAAGGCAGATGCAATAACCTCAACCGCATGCTCTTGGGTATGCTTGTCAGATTCCGGTGCGATGATATCTGCAAACTGGCATCCGACTTATATAATTCTTTGATGTACCAGTAAATAACCGGTATCAGAATCAACAGTGCAAATAAATATTCGGGGTTATGAAATGTCATCTTCCTTTATCTCCTCTTCAGTTTTTGGTTCTTGTTCTTCCTCAATTCTGGTTTCATTCACAAACACGAAAGCATTGCTCAGACTTAGTTCATGTTCATCCGGACCCACATTCCATTTGGCAAATTTGATTAAATCGGCCAGATGTAAAATTTGTTGCAGTTTTTGATATACTGCTTTCTTTTCTATTCTCAGGAAGTTTAATTGCGTCAGAATTTCATCTGAAGTCATTTCCATAGCCGGAATCTCGAACACCTCTTCAATATATTCCCGCAATACATCCGTTAGTTCGGAATGATATTCCTTATGCTTGCTCTGTTGCCATAACTTTTCCTGCCTGATTTTCTCGAGCTTGCTGATAGCCAACTCATAAGGCGGGATATTAGGTTTTAACTCTTCCGTAGTCACCACTTTTCGTCTCTTTAATAAAGTCACGATCAGGTATACCAGTGCCGCAAGCAACAGTGTGCCAATCAACCAGGGCAATAATTTCTTCAGAAAATATTTCAGACTGAATTGCGGTTTAAATACATCTTTGATGTCGGCGACCTGAATATTGGTCGTATCAATCACAAATGGCTGGATAATTTTCAACGACAAATCCTTTGACCAAATTGTGTCTTCTCCTGAAACAAAAGGGAAAGGGGGAATCAACAGCAGGGTATCTTCAAACGAAGTAATAACATAGGACTGTGTGATATCAAGGTGACCATCCGCAGCTTTGACGGTATCGCTCTTCAAACGATCAACAATTTCGAGTCCCTTGACTATGGCATCTGAAAAAATGGGAGTTTGTACAAACTGGCCGGGTTGCTGACTGTATACGAAATTCAGTTTTGTCTGCTGTCCGATCCAGATTTGAATAGAGTCGATACTTGCATTTACCGTAACTTGTTGTGCAAAGATGCCTGTCTTACACAGCAAGCTTATAAACAGTATAAAAATCGTAATCCTTTTTTTCATCTTCATTTCTTATTACATCCGTGCAAAAGGTAAATTTAAGCGATCATGCCCTCATTTTAAATAGTTTTTTCAGGGTTTTCACATAATCTTCCGAGGTATTCATTGATACTGAATCGACACCTGATTTTGTAAAAGTCTTCTGTAATTCAAGCTGACTCTCTCCCCAGGCATGCCGGTAGGTTGTCCGCAATCTTTTATCTGAAGTATCCACCCAGATACGATTGCCGGTTTCAGCATCCTTCAGTTTCATCAGTCCTACATCCGGCAAATCAGTTTCCCTGACATCATATACCTGCAATGCCACCACATCGTGTTTTCTATTGGCGATGGTCAGCTCCTTCTCAAAATTCTGATCAATGAAGTCAGAAATAATAAAAGCCACTGAACGTTTTTTAATGGCATTGGTAAAATAACGCAAAGCCTCCGCGATATCCGTCCGCGTACTTTCCGGTTTGAAATCAATCATTTCACGGATGATGTGAAGCACGTGCTTTTTCCCTTTTTTGGGGGGAATAAACTTCTCAATCTTATCTGAAAAGAAAATCACCCCGATCTTATCATTATTCTGAATCGTTGAAAAAGCAAGCGTTGCCGCCACTTCGGTGAAGATATCCATTTTCAGTTGTGAAACCGTACCGAAAACCCGGCTGCCGGAAACGTCAATCAGCAACATAACGGTCAACTCCCTTTCTTCTTCAAAAATCTTGATATAAGGATGACCAAAGCGTGCTGTCACGTTCCAGTCGATCGAACGCACATCGTCACCATACTGATATTCACGGACTTCCGAGAAAGTCATACCCCTACCCTTGAAGGCAGAATGGTATTCTCCCGCGAAAATATGATTGGATAATCCACGCGTTTTTATCTCAATCTTCCTGACTTTTTGTATGATTTCGCTCGTCTCCATACATTAAGGCACTTCAACAGAATTTAAAATTTCGGTAATAATTTCGTCAGAAGTCATGTTGTTGGCTTCCGCTTCATAACTCAGTCCGATGCGGTGACGCAACACATCGTAACATACTGCACGCACATCTTCCGGAATCACGTAACCGCGACGTTTGATGAAGGCATAAGCCCTTGCCGCCAGCGCCAGGTTAATAGAGGCACGCGGAGAAGCACCGAAGGAAATCATATCCTTAAGTGTGTTCAGTCCGTATTCCTGCGGAAAACGGGTGGCAAAAACAATGTCGATGATGTATTTTTCGATTTTCTCATCGATGTATACCTGACGTACCACATCACGGGCTTCGATGATTTCTTTGGGAGTCAGCACCGGAGTAACCTGTGGTTTTTCCTTTTTCAGGTTCTGACGGATAATGAGTTTTTCTTCTTCTTTTTTGGGATAGTTAACAACCACTTTCAACATGAAACGGTCAACCTGTGCTTCGGGAAGCGGATATGTTCCTTCCTGCTCAATCGGGTTCTGGGTAGCTAACACTAAAAAAGGCTCTGGCAGTTTATAAGTGCTATCACCGATGGTCACCTGACGTTCCTGCATGGCTTCCAGCAATGCGCTCTGTACCTTTGCCGGAGCACGGTTAATCTCATCAGCTAAGATAAAATTAGCAAAAACAGGACCTTTACGGATACTGAATTCTTCTTTCTTCTGACTGTAAATCATGGTTCCGATTACATCGGCCGGTAACAAGTCAGGCGTAAATTGAATCCTGCTGTAATCTCCCTTGATGAGATCCGACAGGGTTTTAATAGCCAGCGTCTTAGCCAAACCGGGAACCCCTTCCAGCAAGATATGTCCGTCAGACAACAAACCAATCAACAGGGATTCAACCAAGTGTTTCTGACCCACAATTACTTTATCCATGCCCATCACTAAGGCATCCACAAAATAACTCTGCTTTTCTATTTTCTCGTTAAGCTCGCGAATATCAACAGATTGTTCCATATACTTTGTATAAAATATTTTTGTAAAAAGTGGAACAAATGTACGATAAAAAAATATCTCAAAATCCTGATTTAATAACTATTAACGCGAATTTAGATTATTAAGTAATGAATAAAAAAACAAGTGGTTGAGAAAAACATCATTTCTTTCCCAAACGGGCTTCCACCCACTCCTTCGCATTCACAAAAGCCTCTACCCACGGGGTGATTTGATCGCTATTAATCCGTTCAGCCGGATAATGCGCCCACTGCCATGGGAATATTGCTCTTTCAAGGTGAGGCATCATGGCCAGATGACGACCATCAGCAGAACAAATACCGGCAGTTGCGTAATCCGAACCATTAGGATTAGCCGGGTAACCGGTGTGTGAATATTTCGCGATAACATGGTAGTCGTTTTCTTGTTTCGGCAGGTAAAATTTACCTTCTCCGTGTGCCACCCAAACACCCAACTTGCTTCCCGATAGCGATCCGAACATCACGGAATGGTTTTCAGGAATGGTAAGTGCGACAAAGCCGGACTCAAATTTATGGGAGTCGTTGTGTAACATGCGTGGTTTCACATCATGCTCAGGCGTTACCAAACCAAGTTCAACCATGAGCTGACAGCCGTTGCAGATGCCCAAACTCAGCGTGTCTTTTCTTTTATAGAAATTATCCAGTGCTAATTTTGATTTTTCGTTATACAGGAAAGCGCCTGCCCAGCCTTTTGCAGAACCCAGCACATCAGAATTGGAAAAACCGCCGCAGAATACAATCATATTCACATCTTCCAGCGTTTCCCGTCCGGTTGCCAGGTCGGTCATGTGCACATCCTTTACATCGAAACCAGCTAAGTAAAGCGAATAAGCCATCTCACGATCACCATTCGTTCCTTTTTCACGGATGATAGCGGCTTTGATGCCACTCGCTTTTCTGTCCTGACTAAGGCCGAACTGCGAGAATTTACCTTTAAATGCCTCGTTGAATTTGAATTCGAGGGGCTGGAATTTATAGTTTTCATAACGAGCCTGAGCACAAGCTTCGCCACTTTGTTTTCTGTCCAACAGATAGGAAGAGCGATACCACACATCCCTCAAATCATTGATAGAGAATGTATATGCAACTTTTTTCTTTTGAATTTCAATCCTTCTTTCTTCAATAGGAGCAGCAATGCGGGCAAAACCAACGCCATAAGAAGCAAGTATTTTCTCCACTTCTTTTCTGTCTTTCACCTGAATCAGCACACCCGGATTTTCGGCGAACAAGTTGGCAACCAACGAATTTCCTTCCAAATAATCGAGTTTTACCGACAACCCGCCTTTGGCATTGCCAAAACACATTTCCAACAGGGCAGTAATCATACCTCCCTCAGAAATATCATGTCCGGCTAAAATAAGATTCTTGCTGATAAGTTCCTGAATCGCATCAAAAGCAGCCCTGAAATATTCCGGTTCCCGCACTGTAGGCACTTCATCCCCTATTTTATTCATGGTTTGTGCCAAAACCGAGCCACCTAACTTTTGTTTATCAAACGAAAAGTCAACATGGTAAACAGCCGTTTTCGGGTCATTCACAAGCACCTGACTAACAGCTTTCTTCACATCAGACACTTCTCCCGCGGCTGAAATAATCACCGTTCCGGGAGAGAAAACTTTCTCATCACCATATTTTTGGGTCATCGACAACGAATCTTTACCGGTAGGGATGTTAATACCCAACGAACAGGCAAAGTCACTACAAGCCTCAACGGCTTTATACAAACGGGCATCTTCACCCGGGTTTTTACAGGGCCACATCCAGTTGGCACTCAGCGAAACCGATTCGATACCGTCTTTCATCGGCGCCCACACGATATTGGTCAGCGCTTCGGCAATGGCCAACACTGAACCTGCCTCAGGATTCGCCAAAGCAGCCAGCGGTGCATGTCCAATCGAAGTCGCAATACCAGCTTTCCCCCGATAGTCCAACGCGACTACGCCCAGGTCGTTCAACGGCAACTGAATCTCTCCGGCACATTGCTGACGGGCAATTTTACCCGTAATCGAACGGTCGACCTTGTTAGTAAGCCAGTCTTTACAAGCCACCGATTCTACCTGTAATACATTTTCAATATAGGCCTGAAGTTGCTCCTCTGCAACTTCAACCGGTGCAAATTTTTCGGCTATACTGTTGTCGGTAATAACCGTTTTAGGTGGTTTTCCGAACATGTGTTCCAGTTTCAGATTAATCGGCTTCTGACCATCAGGCTGTTCGAATACAAAGTCCATATCGCCGGTAGTCTCCCCCACCACATACATCGGTGCACGCTCGCGTTCTGCAATTTTCTGCACCATGTCGATGTCTTCGGCTTTCATTAGCATACCCATGCGCTCCTGACTTTCATTGCCCACAATTTCCTTGGCACTCAGGGTTGGATCGCCAACGGGTAGTTTCGAAACATCAATTTTACCTCCGGTAGTTTCAACCAACTCAGATAAGCAGTTGAGGTGACCGCCTGCTCCGTGGTCGTGAATTGACACAATCGGGTTCACCTCTGCTTCAGCCAGGGTACGAATTACATTTGCAACACGCTTTTGCATTTCGGGGTTAGCACGCTGCACGGCATTCAGTTCCACGGCATTGTCATAATGACCGGTATCTACCGACGACACAGCGCCACCGCCCATACCAATGCGGTAGTTATCACCACCCATCACCACGACTTTCTCTCCTACTTCGGGCGTACCTTTCAGGGCATCTTTGCGGTTACCAAAACCAACACCTCCTGCCAGCATGATAACCTTATCGTAGCCATATTTCCTGTTGTTTTCCTCGTGTTCGAAAGTCAGCAACGAACCACAAATGAGCGGCTGACCGAATTTATTCCCAAAATCAGAAGCTCCGTTTGAAGCTTTGATGAGGATTTGCTCGGGAGTCTGGTACAACCATTTCCGTTCGGGGATATTCAACTCCCATGGTTTTTGGTTGTTGCGTGGATATGAAGTCATGTAAACTGCCGTTCCGGCAATCGGCAAACTGGCTTTACCACCGCCGAGACGGTCGCGAATCTCGCCACCTGTACCCGTTGCCGCACCGTTAAAAGGCTCCACGGTAGTCGGGAAGTTATGCGTTTCAGCTTTCAGCGAAATAACCGATTCAATTTCTTTTGTTTCGAAGAAGTCTGGTTTATCGCCCGATTTAGGGGCAAACTGCTCCATCTTCGGTCCGGCATTAAATGCCACATTATCCTTGTATGCTGAAACAAGTTGATTCGGATTTTCTTCCGATGTTTTGCGTATCAGTTTGAATAATGAAAATTCTTTTTCTTCCCCGTCAATCACAAACTGACCATTGAAAATTTTATGGCGGCAATGTTCCGAATTTACCTGCGAAAAACCAAACACTTCAGAGTCGGTCAGTTTTCTTCCAATCTTTGTGCTGACTTCATTCAGATACGCAATCTCATCCGCACTGAGCGCCAGTCCTTCCTGCTCGTTATACGCCGCGATATCTTCGATATAAACTATCGGTTCCGGTTGTTTATCAATCGTAAAAACTTCCTGAGTCAGTGTCGAGTACACCCTTTCCAGCATCGGGTCGTAGTCGATAGCCCCCTGCACGGAAGGCGTTGCTGGAACCGGACGAAACTCTTCTATACGCAAAATGCCGCGAATGCCCATATTTTGGGTAATCTCCACGGCATTGGTACTCCAGGGCGTAATCATTTCACGGCGGGGACCGATGTAATTACTTTCAAGTGTTTGCTGTTTAAGCAACCGGGCATTCCCGAATAACCAGCTTAGTTTTTGAATGTCTTGTTCCGAAAGCGTTTGTGCTGATTGTACAGCATAGATGTGTTGCGAAGCGGTTTGGAAGAATTGAATCATGGTGAGGATATTTCAATTTTTTAAGCCGCAAAGATAGTGAAATTATGCGTATCAGGCAATCGAAAAGGCTGAAAACTCATCCAAAAATCCACTTATGCAATTCCCCGTAATTCTCCTGATACATCTTATACGCATCATCAATGATTTTGAGCGCGGTTTCTTTATTAAAAAACTTTTCAACAACTACCGTTTTATTTTCAAGCTTAGTATAATCTTCAAAGAAACTCATGGTCTCCTGCATCATGTGCGGAGGAAGGTCAGACACATCGTTGTAATGATTCACGCTTGGATCGCCGGCAGCCACCGCGATGATTTTATCGTCAGCTTCACCATTGTCGAGCATCCTCATCACTCCAATAACCTTTGCTTCGACGATACACAATGGCACCACTTCAATGCGCGATAAAATCATGATGTCGAGCGGGTCATTATCTTCGCAATAGGTTTGAGGAATAAACCCGTAGTTATGTGGATAATAAACGGATGTATATAATACCCGGTCTAAGCGCAGCAAACCACTTTCTTTATCTAATTCATACTTCGCACGACTGCCTTTGGGGATTTCAATGATGCCTTTTACCACTTCATTGTTACTTGTCTGTGGCACTACCTGATGCCAGGGATTGAAATTACTTCTCATAAGATTTGCGCGGCGTGGTTACTGGTTTTTATTTCTTTCGGACTGATAATCCTTTCAATCACACCCTTTTCATCTATTATGAAAGTCGTACGGAACATACCCATGTATTTTCTGCCGTACATGGATTTCTCGCCCCAGGTACCGAACAGCGTAGATAAAGTTTTTTCTGTATCAGCAATTAAATTAAAAGGCAGATTTTGTTTGGCGATAAATCCCTGATGCGATTTCTCACTGTCGGCACTCACCCCGATGATTTCATAACCTGCTTTGCGTAGCTCGCTGTAGTTATCCCGCAGGTTACAGGCCTGTGCTGTACATCCCGAAGTATTGTCTTTTGGATAAAAATACAATACAATTTTCTTCCCTGCAAAATCTGACAATTTCAGTTCTTTGCCATCCTGATTGACGCCCAGTATTTCGGGGGCTTTGTCTCCCACTTGTAATGCCATAATAATAGGTTTTGATAATTTTCATACAAATGTATTGAATTATCGCGGGATTGAAAAATATTTTTTACGTTCTACTTGACATAACCAGACCTGACAGGTTTTAAAAACCTGTCAGGTCTTTATCAAACTATTATTTTCAAATCTTCAATTTCCCCCGGAATCCCCGCACGGCATAATACGATTCAGCACCATTGTGATACACGAAAACATGATCGTATCGCCGGTCACAAAACAGCGCTCCGCCTAATTTTCTGATTTCTGCAGGAGTTTTTATCCAGCTGGATGTCTTGGTATCAAATTTTCCCAACTGCTGTAAATAGCGGTATTCCTCTTCTAATAAGAGTTCGATACCCATTTCATTGGCCATGCCGATTGCGCTGTGTGCCGGCTTATACTCTTTCCTTGATTCAAGTGCCTCGGGGTCAAAGCAAATGCTCCGGCGACCTTTGGGCGTCTCAGGCGAACAGTCATAAAAAATAAACTTTCCGGCCTTATCATCAAACCCCACAACATCCGGCTCTCCACCTGTGACTTCCATCTCGCTCAGCGACCACATCTTCGAGGGATTGGCTTCTAATTTTGCCTGCACGTCTATCCATGCAATATCCTGATGACGGGACTTGTTTTTCTCAAAACGGTTTTGCAGGGTTAGAAGCAATTCTTTGCCCGCTTGGGTAGACAATAGGTTGTTTGTCATAAGCATTTATTTTATTTTTGATGCTTATAACAAATTAGAGGGGAAAAGGGTTGAGGAGAAAAAGAATTTTAACAAACAATCAAACTGATAGTAGCCTGTAAGGATTTGTGATACTATTGGAGATGTTAGCGTTTTTTTCTTGATTTCTTTCCACCAGATAATTTACAACTTCGCATGCGTCCCGTCGCAGAACGGCGCATTCTTCGACTGTTTACATCCACAAAGCGCTACTTTTTTCTTTTCCGTCAACTCAAATCGTCTGGGTACAAAACCAAGTGTTTTGTGGGTTTGCAAGTCACAAAACGGATCTTTGGTACTTTGTCCGCACGCGCACCATAAATGCGATCCTGCTTCAACATCAAGGATGTACGGACCTTTTTGTTTAACTTTTTGTTCTGCCATAATAGTAGAATTAGAGGTATTATATATAAAACTAAGATTTAACCACATTAGTCGCAGTAGCACACATGAGTTTTATCTTAATACAAGACAGCGCTGATTAATTCCACAAATATAAGTTTTTTAATTTACAAAACTATATTATGAGCGACACATAATATTTATAAACACATCATGGCAGGTTTTCCAAACAGAAAGCTTAATTTTGAAATTTCAATTCTTCTAGTAGGATTTTCACTTTTTCTTTGTCTAAACAAGCATAAGACAAAAAAATGACAGAAAAAGAAATTATTCATAACATTAGAAACGGTGATGTACAAGCGTTCAGATTGCTGCTTGAGCAACATCAGCAAATGGTGTTTCGAACAGTGATGGGGTTTGTACATATTAAAGAAGATGCAGAAGATCTGACTCAGGAGGTCTTTATCAATGCTTATCAATCGCTATCCCATTATCAGGAGAAAGCGGCTTTTTCAACCTGGTTATACCGTATTGCTGTAAACACCAGCTTAAATTTCATTCAAAAGAACCGGGTTAAAAAACTCATCGACTTCATGGAAGAGAAAATGCAAACACTTTTCAATCAACGTGACTACAGCGTTAATCCTGAAGAACAGTTCATAGGGGACGAAACTGACTTCCTGATTCGGAGAGCAATCGATCAACTACCGGAAAAACAACGCACCGCTTTTATTCTCAGCAAATACAACGAGTTGCCACAAAAGAAAATTGCCGAAATCATGCAGCTATCAGAAGGAGCTGTGGAGCAACACATGCAAAGAGCCAAAATAAAACTTCAAAAAAAACTATCAGGTTTAGTAGGAAAATAATAATACACTTGTCTAATCGTATAACAACATAATAACAGAATGAAAACCGAAGATTACATCAACCAGTTTATTGAAAAGGAAAAAGAAATCGAATCCAATCCTTTTCTGTCAACCAGGATTATGGCATCCATCGATAAAAAAAGGGCTGTTCATAGCATACCGGCCTGGCAAACCATCATCGCAGCGGCAAGCATTAGTCTGGTTATTTTAACCGGATTCCAGCTCAGCAACTTATATAGCCCGACTTCCGCGCAGGAGAAAGGATTAGTCATCAACGACAGTCACATCGAAATGTTACATTATTATCAAACTGAACCTCATGAATAAAATCAACTTATTATATTGGATTATTGTCTTGTTGCTGATTTTAAATCTCAGCACAATCGGGGGACTCATTTATCATCACTATCAGGACACGGAAGAAGAGCAACCGGCATTAATACTGGATGTGCATAGCGACAGCAGGTTAACGGGGCGGTATTTCAGACAAGTCATAGGATTTAACGATGAGCAGATGGTAGCATTTCGGAAAGCAAACCGCAAGTTTCAACCGACCGCCAATCAGATTGTTTTCACAATTGACTCATTGAAACTGGAACAATTTAACGAATTAAAGAAGCAAACATCCGACACATTAAGATTGCTTTATATAGCTGAAGAAATAGGGAATCAGCATAGTGCATTAAAAAATGTCACCAACAGGTTTTATCTGGAAATTAAAAAAGTGTGTAATGACGACCAATGCCAAAAACTTGAAGAAGTATTTCATCCATTATTCAGAAACACACTTCCGGAAGGAAGACATCGCGACAAAACATCAAATTAAATAAAAATTAGAATTAATCATTAATAATTAAAATTTCAGGGTATGAAAACAAAAGTGTTATTTATCGCAGCAGCCATGGTTGCTTTAACAGGAAGCCTGATGGCACAGGACAACAACCAGCAAAAACAGACCAGTGACCCCGATCGTGGTGCGTTGTATGTTGATGCCAACAAAAATGGTAAGTGCGACAATTTTGAAAACGGGAAAGGTGGAAACAATCCGAAAGGTGACGGCGTTCGGTTGAAAGATGGTAGCGGACGGGAGAATGGGAAAGGCCGCAGGGCTGGAAATGGTCAGGGACTGAGAGATGGCAAGGGCCGTGGTAATGGTGGAGGTAAATTTATAGACGCCAATAAAAACGGGATTTGTGACAGGAGAGAATAAAACTATGCACGAATCAGTTCCACTATGTAAAATTTAAACAGAAAAAATTGAATCCTCAAGATCAGATATATGAATCTAACTGATTTTGAGGATTCAATATTATGATGTACTAATAAAGATATTTCCATCGCAGGAGCAAATTCACCCACTCATCTTCAGGATTCTTCTTGTTTCTAAACCCAATTCCACCATGTCCTCCTTCACCGAAAATATGCATCTCTGCAGGCACCCCGTTTTCTGTCAGCTTCAAATAATAACTGATCGAGCCCTGAACAGGTGCAGCTTTGTCGTTGGTAGCATGCACGATAAATGCAGGAGCACAATCTTTTGAAATGAAGTTGAGTGAATTTGAGAAGTGCAATATATCTGCAGAAGGATTCACTCCGGCAAAATTCTTCACAGATCCTGAACCTGTAGTATTGATAACCGGCTTAACTAAAATTACAAAGTCAGGACGTGAACTATAATGTTCCCATTCGTTTTTGGATGCAGGATTAGCTGGTTTCCAATGAACAGACAACAAGGAAGCTAAATGTCCTCCTGCCGAAGAACCGTATATTCCTATTTTATTTGGATTGATATTCCATTCTTTGGACATACGTCTTACCATCCGGATAACCTGGGTACCATCTTCCAAAGGCACCAGACCATTCCCGTTTGGCAAACGGTACTTAACCACCACAGCTGCAACTCCAGCTTTATTAAATATCTCTGCTCCTCTGAATCCGGCTTCCACAATATTGACAAATTTATATGCTCCTCCCGGAAACATGATTACGCAACTTGTTGGCTCTCGGGATGTCGGCAACATAACGGTTATTTCTGCAGTAGAAATATTAAATATTGCTCCTGCATCATTTACTTCCTCTTTACCACTCAATCCATTTGAAAGAGGTGTATCCTGATACAACACCGGAAGCACAATTTTTCTGATTTCCTGCGCGTTTGAACACGGATTTAAACCAATTAGGCATAACATCAACAATATATACTTATTCATTCTTACCATAGTACTATTATTTATTAGTTTTTCATGATTATTTCCCGAAAATTAGTCATTCCATTATCAACCTCCACAATCAACATCCCTGTTTCACACCCGGCAACATTAATTTCATTCCCGAGGCCTTTTTTCATCAATTTACCAATCGCATTATAAACTTTGTAAGAGACCGTCATATTTGAATCTCTGTTTTTGATAAAGAGCTTATCGCCGGCGGGATTGGGATATATCATAACCGGTTGTTGAAATCCGGCGTGTATACCTGTATTGCCATCCCGCATTTTATCGACAGAGGCAATATTAGAGAAATAAACACTTTCTCCCACTGTATTCCTGGATTTGACCCTGTAATAATGATAACCCTTAGACCGGGGAGTGAAATCCTTCATACTTGTTCCGGAAATATTATCTGCTAATAGCTCATAGCGCGATTCATCCCGGGGGGTTGGACAATAATATACTTCAAACACCGCGTTGTGTGTTGAGTCGGACGGGATCCAGGATATTTCCACCGTACCATCAGCACTTTCTTTCGCAAAAACCAGGTAAGGAGGCCAGGGACGATTCACAACCGGCATGGCTGTTACCTCAGGGGCATTCTCTCCTTCTCCTGAACGGTTAAATGCTGTAACGCTGATATAGTAGCGGGTGTTATTTTGCATCTTACGGAAAATATAACCGGTCGTATTTCCCACATCCATCACCTGAGTATAAACTCCCGGACTGGTGCCATATTTCACCCTGTAGCCATTCGTAAAAGGCACACTCTCCCAGTGAATGGTGATGCGTTCATCTTCAGTATATATAAAATTAATTTTCGGTTGAGACGGAACCTCTACCCGGGTAGAGATTTCATTTGAAGGTTGACTTGTACCACCGGCATTACTGGCTGTAACCGAAAAATAATAGGTTAGTCCGGACGCTAAGCCACTTATTTCCAACTCTGGAGTATCCACTTCTGCTATTTCAGTATATACTCCCGGGGCAGTGCCATATCGCACCTGATAGCTTTCAGCGACGGGACGTTTCCACCACTTTAACCTGACCGAACCATTACCATGGTCGACACTGTAAATACGCGGAGCCTTCGGAGCCGGAATTGCCATTGCATCTTTTAGCCATTCAACCCGCATCACCGAATAAGGAGGTACCTTGATTTGGTTAGCTGGCATGCTGTCCAATAAGACAGTGGTGACAGGTTTTGATGGGTCTGTTTCCGTGAAGTATTCGATGATTGCTTTCCGGGTCAACAAGGCACCATCAATCAGAATATTCAAATCATATACATTTCCGGTTTTGTTCGTTATCAATAAAAAATCCCTGTCGTTGACACCCTTATAGGAAGTTGTATGAATTGCTGGTATAGAACCACTGAACCGTTTAGGCACTACATCCGTATTGTCATGCGTTGTTTGCCAGCTGAAACTACTATTGTTCAATGCCTTATTTATAATGTAATGTCCATAACCTTCCGTCGTGATACGAAAACCTGTATTTAATAAATCGGTGTTCAGTGGTGTTTTATTCTGATACGCCTGCATGATCTCTGTCTGAAAATTATTTAACGGAGAAACAGCGCTGCTGATGTGATGCTTCCCAATCATCCAGGCTTGCGGTTGATTGGACATACGCATGAAATACTCAGCTACATATATTGCCGAATAATTTGTGTTATTAAGCGAATTATTCCATACCCCAAACTCTGTCATGAGCATTTTGGCATTTGGCCAGGTAACATTGGTAATACTGTTGAAATAATCTGTACCTGTTGAGTTTTGCAATTCATGATTGGCGGTCAGATAACCGTCGTTAAACAACACATCTTCATCTCTTCGGGTAGGATATGCATGGAAAGAGACATAGTCCCAAAATCGATTGTTTTGGTCCTGATATGCCTTGATTTTAGCAGGAAAAACAGATTTAGGCCAGGCTCCATAGAAGGCAGCTAAATTCGCATCTGGAAAAACCGATAAAATTGAATCTGCAATTTCCTTCGTCTTGTGCATGTAGTCTTCACCATCATTCCAAAAAGCATAATTCGGATAAGGAAAAGCATTCGGCTCATTGGTAAACTGCCAATAATCGACCACGATATTATTGTTTTTACAAAAGCGGGCAAACTGTGCTACTTTACGAGGAGAATCAAAAAAACCATTCCAGGTAACAACCAATTTAGCTCCCAGTTCTCCGCATAACATAGCATAATCCATAAACCGGTGGGCACCTTTTCCTTCCATCCATTTATATAAATCAGGTATGGACTTAAAATCATCGTTGCTACTGTCCTCCCCTTCCTGGTTGTAATTTTTCGACATACCCTCGAACCATTGCAACACATACTGACCGGTATGCATATCGAAATAATCGCCTGAGGTTCCTGAAAAATAGCGTAGAAATCCGGGTGACATTTCTTTGACACCTGCTTTAAATGCAGGATTTGTATAGGTCCAGGGACCATCAGCAATACGCATATTGAATCCGGCAAAGCCTTCCGTTAAAGGTATTCCGGCATTGGTGTTGATACTTACTGTTAAATCACCACTATTCACCTGACCCGGAAATTTCAATACAGCATCGTGAACAGTGGCTGTAACAGAATCAATTTCAGAAAAAGTCAGTAAAGGATTCATCAATGAAACAAGAGCGTTAGACAACAGCTGGTTAAAGTCATTGTATTTCACTTCGGTGTAACTGCCAGCTTCATCCCCTTTTTTTGCATTTAACAACAAGTCACCACCCTCCAGAATTATCCGGAGTAAGTTTTCACGACCGGCGGGAATAACCCAGCCATTAATTCGCACATTATCTACTGTCCAATACTCTTCCAGATTGGGAGTCCAATGCCGGTTAACACTGATGGTATAATAATATCTGTTATTAAAAATGTAATTATCAGTAATCACTGACCTTTTGAAAGCCGTTGAAAGCACAGCATCTCCGTAAACAGCACGTCCGGTATAGCTGGTAAAGTCATCACGCCCCACCTCTACACCTGCTTCAGCACGTGAAATGTCGCGAAAAAGTCCAATCCGGTTTACCCTCGATTCGTTGGGAACACCACTTCCTGCATGCACGATTTCATAATTTTTCATCATGACTTCATATCCGGCCTGAGGAGTTATGTCAAACAATAAACCAAAATCCCTGAATGAAATCACATTGCTATTCGCATTAAGCTTAAGCCAGTATTTTCCGCCTGAGGTTATTCCTTCATCTGCAGACTGGGCTGTCATGTTTGATGCATGGATATTTGGGGATCCTTCAATCACAGGAGCTGAACTTTGAGAATCAAAAGGATAATCAATTCTGAATTCCGGCACATCCAGTAATTTTGTGTAACTCAGTTTGATTTCAATCTGGTCAATATGCCAATCAAACATATCGTTTGAGGTCGATGCTCCGCGCGGCGTTATAAAAGCTGAAACATAATTGTTACCTCCAGCTACGGCAACCTGATTGCCAGGTGTAAATGTATGATAGGCATAAATACCGGGTAAAGATGTATTTTCAGTTGACTCGTCGCTGTTGGTGTTTACAGGTAAAAGTCCGTTTGTCGATGCACCTATTCTAAAAGCATAGTTATTTCCTGTTTTCAGACTACGGTGCCTGATCTTTATTTCTTCAATCTTGATTACATATCCCCAAACCGGGCGGATATCGCAGCGTACATAAGTAAATGTGTAGTTTGTAGCATTATTATTACTGATGGTTGATTTCGCAACATGATTTCCGCCATCATCCACCAAACCTTTGTATGCTAGTTTCTGACCGCCAAAGACCACCTGATCCGAATTAACAATATCGGGTACACTGGCAGTCGCCAACAAGTCATTATTAAAAGTGTAAGTGATGTTTACTATTTGTTGGGAAAAAACAAACAAAGAAAATATTGATAATATAAGCCCAAATATAAACCTCATTTTAAAATGCTTTATTTAATATAGTTTTTGAACTAAAAACGGCCGTATCGATACAAACACAGCCGTTTTTACACACTTGATTAATAACTATTTATTGTATAATAATCTTTTTGGCAAACTGATTCATACCATCCTGAATTTTCACAATATAACATCCTTTGTCCCCCAATGCAATGAAATCATGATCAGCCAGACGTATACGTTCACTGATTTTTACTCCGGATATGGCATACACTTCAACCCGCATACCCTCATAGCCCATTAACTCAATACCGTTGGGATGAATTTTTACACTACCATCAGGAACATCTAACAACCCAGTCTCATTTACCGGTGACTGACTTGAATAATTCACCATGATGTCATCTACAATTATCTGATTACCATCTGCTTTAAACCCTGTAAATTTAATTTTACTGGATGCTGTTCCCACGTAGGTTTCAGTCGTAACCGTTTTGATAGAGTTTGTTGTATTCACGTCGCTGAACATCAATTGATCATCCAGGTATATAAAGAATCTGCCGTCTGTACCCTTATCGAAGCTTCTGAAAGTAACTGTTACATTGAAAGGTTGACTTAAATCAACAGCAGGAGAAACTAAATATGCCGAATCTGTTGCAGATGAAGCCATATTTACAGAACCAAAAGTTTTTCCGGTTACATAAGCATAAAGATAATCGCCCGACCAGCCATTAATACCAGTCTGCATTTCATTCCCGGGAATAACAGGGAAATCTGTAAACACGGGCGGTACTCCTTCTGCTGTATTCGGTTTTACTGAATCATAAGCAGCAAAATCCTCGTACAAAACATGACAAGACGCATAAATCGGAATTTCAATGGTTGGTATTTCAGCACTTTGTAGTTTTAAAACAGCCTGGTGTTGAAAATGCGCATTGCTTTCCAAATTTAAGGTGCGGACTGTGGACTGATAAGTTACCTGAACAGTTTGATCACCTGCATTCAGTTCAGAGGCAGTCAGTGTCGATTTATCAACTGAGAACATTCCGGCATTTTCCCCCGTAATACTCAATGTGACATCCTGTGATGCGGTAAGACCTGACACTTTTACGGGAAAAGTTAACGGATGACCATAAGTGGAATTGATGGCTTTCGACAACACATCAACGGTAACAGCAGAAGCAGCTGGCGTTGCAGTCCCCCACACTTCTATTTTGTTAAACGTAACCTGATCGGCCTCAGTTGGTTGTTGAAATGCAATGGCATAATATGTTTGTGCATCATCCGTAATAGCCGGAAATAACACACCATTACTGTTACGTCCTTCATCCATTTCAGTAATAACAAAATCGACAGCATTTTGTCCGGTTCGCTTACAAGCCAGATTAACGGGGTTAACAGCATCTCCAAAATAAGCATCAATACGGTGTTTTGCACCGGTAGCTTTATAGTACAACACGATCTTATACACATTATATTCACTCAGGAAACTACCTTTCGAAATTGCAAACTGGACGCATTTGGCACCGGGATGTGTTGATAATGAAGCAGGCCAGGCTGATGTCACCAGCGTATTGTCAATGTATTCAACAGTTAAGCCATCATTTTCAATCATTACATCCGAAAATATTAATCCGGAAGTAACAACAGAAGGCTTCAACTGATTATCGCCGGTGAGAAACTCGTATTGACCAAGTAATATATCCTGGGCATTTAGGAGAGAAACTGATGACAAGAGCATTACAATGAACAGCTGGTAGTATTTAACACTACTCATTTTTCGAAATAATTGTGGTTTTTGACTCATAACATATCAATTTTATCATTCTAAAAATTTAATCGTTTCAAACCTTTATTTATCGAATTACAATTTTTTTTGCAAACTGATAATTCTCATTGTACACATTTAAAATATAACATCCTTGGGTTGTTATAGGTAATATCTCATTTGCTGAGATTTGATTACGTTCTATCAACTTAACACCTGTGAGGGTATAGATTTCCACGTGACTACCATCATAGCCCGAAATTTCTATGGCATCAGCATAAACTTTTATTGTTCCATCATCAACATTATTGACTCCGGTTCCGGTATCCGAGCTTGCAACAAGATTTATCGTACGGCTAATTCCTGAGGTTGTCACCGTGAGTACATCATTATAATCTCCCGTAATTGCAGGTGCTGTAAACTGAACATCAATGCTCGTACCAGCTAAGGCACCTGCCTGAGAGATTGTTGCACCAGAGTTTATACTGAAATTTGTTCCATTTTGCAATGACAGGGTTACATCACCCGTTAGGTTGTAACCTTTAAATGGAATGTTGACAGTCTTATTTCCCAGAGGAGTTACCTTACCAAAATCGGATTGCTGATTTAAATAAACGTTTAGTGCAGGAGCAGTGGTATAATTAACTTTTATATTATCAATTAAAATTTGATTGTTATCCAATTTTATCCCCGTAAATTTTAATTTACTTTTTGCTGTTCCAATGGACGCATTTGATGTCTTAAGATTCATTGTTGCATTTGTCTGAACAGCAGTTTGAATCAAACTGTCATTATCTAAATATACCCATATCCTTCCATCAGAAGGATTAACTAAACTCCTGATTTGAAATTGCAACTCAAAAGGCTGACTTAAGTCTAATTCCGGCGTTACAAGATATGCAGAATCAGTTGCAGTAGAGCCTAAACAAAGGCATCCGAGTATATCCGCATTTGAACCTCTTGATTCGTACAAATATGCTCCTGTCCAATTGGGAGTGTGGGTCAGTATATTATTGCCCGGGATTACAGGCAATAAACTTAAGTCGGTACCTGCAGCAGTAGTATTGTTATAATTAGAAAAATCTTCAAACAACACGTAACAAGTAGCTGTGATGGGAATTTCAATTGTAGTCATATCCGGATTTGCAATCTGCAATACTGCCTGATGAGGCGTATTAGTCATTGTAGCAGGATCGTAAGTTAGTCCTGAAGCATCGTACGTTACATTCACCGTAACTTCCTGACTGTTCAATTCTTCAGCCGTCAAAGAAGACTTATCTACCTCAAAATAGGCATTGTCAGTTCCCGTCAGACTTAAAGTTGTTGTTTGATCGAGATACAAACCGGAAAGCTTCACTGGAAAAGTGTATGGATGCTGATGTGATGCTGTTAGTGTTTTAGAAGTAATATCCGGTGTGATAGCAGGATCAGTTGCGACTGCATATGCTCCCCAAACTTCGATTTTATCAATTGTAAAAGGATTAGATGCCTGTGGGACAAATGAGAAATAACGGGGATTGTTATCTGTTACTGTTGGATAAGGATTGGTAGCTGACTCAATGGTGAGCGTATCAAAATCAGGTCCAACATACGGCACTACTACAGCAGACCAAATTTTATAGGCACCATCATTGACTGCTGATGAAACACTTAAGGTGTTTTTCTGATTTGCATCGGCACCTCCTCTTTTATATAATACTTTTATAGTCGACACTTGAAATTGGTCCAGCGTTACATCCTTGTTGATTGTAAACTGAATACATTGTCCTCTACCAATATTTTGACTAGAAGCCAGCCAACCCGTTGTAACGACAGCATCATTTTCATAAACAGCTGTAATGTAGTTACTATTTGTATACTCCAACGCACCTGAAAAAGTTAAACCACTGACAACATTTGTTGCTTTGTCCTGATTGGCTCCGGTGGTAAACTCATATTGCCCGAGCAGTACATCCTGGGCATTCAGCACAGTAAATGATGAAAATAGAAATAAAAGTGTTAAGTAATAACAGCTAACAACATTTCTCTTGAATGAAGGTAATTTTTTTCTCATGATAGAATTAGTTTATTGGTTGAAAAATAAAAAATATGTTTAAACTACGGAAGGTTACATGCAAATGTAGAACAGATAAAAAAAACTCATAAGATAAAAATTAACCAAAAATGGGGGAATAATTATTCATCCCCCCATCTATACAATTATAAAGCATTAATTTTTACTGAATTATCGTCGGCGATCCAAAATTAAACACCTTTGAAGGTTCATGCGACTCCTTCATAATTTGTTCCAGTTCAGCAACAACCTCCGGATGTTGATTCGCAACGTTGTTTTCTTCTCTTAAATCAGTTGACAAATCGAACAAAAGCATCGGCGCATTAGGTTTCTTAGCGTAATTGAGTTTCACTCCTTTCCAGTTTCCTTTTCTGACCGCGATGCGACCTCCCTGTTCATGGAATTCCCAGTACAAATAAGGATGCATCTTTTGACCTTTCTTCGACAATAATGTAGAAACTAAAGAAATCCCATCGGTTTTAACCTCAGCCTTGCTACCGGATAGTTCCCTGAAAGTAGGCAACATATCCCAAAATGCAGAGATGTGATCTGAAACTCCACCGGCTTTTATTTTTCCGGGCCAGTAAGCAATCATCGGAACCCTTATTCCCCCTTCAAATAAATCACGTTTATACCCACGCAAAGGTCCGTAACTTTGGAAGAAGTCTGGTTCAGCACCACCTTCCCGGTGCGGACCGTTATCACTACTAAAAATAATCAGGGTATTTTTCTCAATTCCCAGCCGTTTCAATTCCGCTACAATTTGTCCAACATGCATATCAAGTCGGGTAACCATAGCCGCGAAGTCAGTTCGGGGAAGTTGCGACGAACCATAAGGTCCGTTTTTATAATTCTCTCCGCTATCAACACCCTTGTATGATTTCACTTCCTGAATTTTTCCTTTGTAGAGCGCATAAATGCTATCGTCGGGAGCTACTAATTCGGCATGGGGTATGATATGAGGAACAAACAGGAAGAATTTCTTATCAGCATTCGTCCTGATAAACTCCAGCGTTTTTTCCTGAATGATATCCGGTGCATATTGTTCTTTTTTCAAACCCTGATTACCTTCCAGGATCACTTTTTCCTGGTTGTGATACAGGTGGTCCGGGAAATAATGATGTGCCAGACGCTGACAATTATATCCAAAGAACTCATTAAATCCCTGGTTATTAGGATCACCCTCTGAACCGGGATACCCTAAGCCCCATTTCCCGAAAGCTCCTGTAACATAACCTGCTTCCTGCAACATTTTTCCGATGGTATAGGTGTCTGCAGGCAGGGGATACTGTCCTTCCGGATTATGTTCCTTATTCCCCCTGATGAAGGTATGCCCTGTATGCAACCCGGTCATCAATGCCGAGCGGGAGGGAGCACTGACAGTTGAACCGGCATAATGTTGCGTAAAACGCATCCCGTTAGCAGCCATTGCATCCAGATTCGGAGTTTGAATAATTTCTTGTCCGTAACAACCTAAATCGCCATATCCCAAATCATCTGCCAGGATATAAATAATGTTTGGTTGTTCATTTTTTGCTTGTGTACAGGAAGCTGAAGCCAGCAGGACTGCTCCCATACTGTTAAAAATAAGTTTTGTTTTCATCTGTTTATGATTTATATTTTGATCACTCCTTATAATCCATGTTTTTAACCGGCATCCTGGCTCCGGTTTTATTTCTCCATTTTTCCAGTTTACTTCCTAATTTCTGGACTGTTTGAGGTTTTTTCTTTGCCAAATTATATGTTTCACCAATATCCTCTTTCAGATTGTATAATTCTTTTTCACCGGTATCGTAAAACTCGATTAGTTTATAATCACCATCCCTGATAACCCCACCCGGCCGTGAGCCCTGATTGGGGTAATGCGGATAATGCCAATACATAGCACCTCTTTGCTGACTTTTACCCGTTAATGCGGGTTTAATACTGACACCGTCAATGGTTAATTCTTCAGGTATTTTCACTCCGGTTAATTCGAGGATGGTAGGAAAATAATCAACGGTAGTTACCTGACAATCACTCACCGAATTCCCTGCAATCTTATTTTTCCAGGTAACAATCAGCGGTTCCCGGATACCGCCTTCATACAAGTGACCCTTTCCTCCCCTCAGCGGATAATTACAGGTTGGGGAGCCTTCCGCGGTTGACAATCCGCCATTATCTGCTGAAAAAATGATAATCGTATTATCATAAAGTCCCAACCTTTTCAGCTCTGCAATCACTTTCCCCACATTATCATCCATACTCGACACCATGGCTGCATAAACCGCATGGCTTTGCACCAACCTGTCCCTGTAACTTTTTGACTGAAAGGGTTGTTTTGCTTTCCATGCCGGGTTTTCATCGTATGTACGCACGGTATCCAAACCCATCATTTTGGCTTTCTTCTCATAATACCTCACTTTATCCGGTTTTCCTATTAAAGGTGTGTGCACCTGATAAAAGCAGAAATTGATAAAAAATGGCTTGTCTTTATATTTGTTCAAGATATTAACACACTCATCTCCCAACCTGTCAGTCAGGTACTCACCTTCCGGTCCGTCTTTAATATAGGGGTTATTATAAGGAACAAAGTAACCATTTGGTCCGGGCGCTCCTTTTCCACACCCCCCTATATTGATATCATATCCCTGATATTGTGGGAAATACAATGAATCTTCGGCACAGTGCCATTTCCCCAGAAAGGCTGTTTGGTAACCCTGACTTTTCAACACTTCAGCAATAGTAAGCTCCTCCAAAGGCATATTGAATACATTATCAGGAGGTAAAACCGGAGCTAAAGTCTGTATTTGTATCTTTCCGTTTGGCGAATGGTATTTACCCCTGATGAAGTCTGTCACACCTGTCCTAACCGGATACCTGCCGGTCTGAAGGCTAACCCTGGTAGGTGAACTCACGGGACAAGCAGCATAAGCATTTGTAAACAACATGCCATCTTTTGCCAGTTGATCCAAATGAGGTGTTTCATAAAAAGAACTTCCGTAGCAACCTAAATCAGTCCAGCCCAAATCGTCGGCAAACAATAAAAGCACGTTGGGTCGCTGCTCTGCTTTACTATACATAAACATCACGGAGGACACAACCGTTATTGATGACTTAATCAGTGTTTTGTTTTTCATTGACACCTGGTATTAGTTGAATATTATAATGGTGAACCCTGATCTTTTGCGTTTTTTCCCGGACCACCGCTATTATCCAAGGGATATACCTTGTTTTTCTTCGCCCAGACATCCCATTTTGTAGCCATTTTTTCTACCTTACCCGGGTGTTTTCCTGCCAAATTATTAGTTTCAGTCCGGTCTATCCTCAGGTTATATAATTCCCACTCAGCAGTATAGGGAGGATTTTTCGTAGACATGGATACAAGCTTCCAACTCCCATCAATGATAGCCCGGTTAGCTTCGTGTTCAAAATACAATGCATCACGCTTTAGCTTTTTATTTTTTGTTATAACCGGCAGCAAACTTTTACCCGGCATAACATGAATAGCTTGATTATTATATATTTCCGGATACTTAGCGCCGGAGACATCAACAAAAGTTGGCATAAAATCAATTACATGTCCCAATTGTGAAGTTAACTTTCCACCATTTTTTATTTTCGCAGGCCAATGTACGATTAAAGGGGTAGAGATGCCTCCTTCATGCACATAACGCTTGTATTCCCGAAAAGGGGTATTGCTGACATTTCCCCAGTTTTTCCGGTAACTGTGAGCCGGTTCCTCATTGCCCAAAAGCGGTAGTTCTTCCAGTGTTAACCTACCTCCCTGCGCCTCTGCATTTCCTCCATTGTCAGATAAAAACAAAATGATGGTATTATCCAATGCATTATGTGCTTGCAGGGTTTCAATAATTTTTCCTATCCCCTGATCCATCCGGTCAATTTGAGCAGCATAAACCGCCATTCTGGCATCCCAGATCATTTTGTCTGTTTCACTTAAATCTTTCCAGGCAGGTATCTGTGGATCGCGTTCACTCAAAGCAAACTTTTCATCTAAGATTCCAAGTTCCCGCATTTTATTATATCTTCTTTCTCTGTGTACATCCCAGCCATCCATAAACTTACCCCGATACTTTGCAATATCTTCCTGTAACGCATGCAGGGGACGGTGAGGTGCATAATAAGCAACATAAAAAAAGAAAGGATTATTTTGTTTTTCTCTGTAATGTTTATTGATAATTGACACAGTGGAATCTGTGACAGCAGTTGTCAGGTAAAATCCCTCAGGTGCATCAATCTGTTCATTATCATTTGTCAATGTCTTGGGCGTAAAGAAACTACCGCCACCTGTCAAATGCCCGAAGAAACGATCGAATCCCCTTTGGATTGGCCAGTTATGCTTGGGACCATCGGGACCCATAAAACGGTCAAGAGTTACGTGCCATTTCCCGGTCATGTAACAGGAATAATCTGCTATTTTCAGTACCTGTGCGATGGTTACAACCTGGTTGTTCATATCTCCGGTATACCCGGGATGTCCGAGATTTGCTGAGGTCATCCACCCCAGACCGGTTTGATGCGCGTACTGTCCGGTAAGTAATGAAGCCCTTGTCGGGCAACTTCTTCCGGCGTTATAAAAGTTTGTAAAAAGCAAACCGTTGCCTGCCAATTTGTCTAAATTCGGGGTTTCGATACCTGCACCCATAAATCCAAAATCAGAAAAGCCCATATCATCAGCCAGAATCAGGATGATATTCGGGCGATCGGCAGAAGTTTTATTTTCAGCCTGTATACTATGACCGGTAGCCATTAACAACGGCAAAGCCGAAATCATATATTTTTTATGCATATTCGTCTTCAGTATTATTCTACAACTATTTTCAGCGATTCCTTTTTTAGAAAACCGCCAGAAACCAACAACTCAATTTCACCCGGTTCTTCACCCGATTCAATGGTAGCAACTAATTTCCCATTGAAAGCTCTCATGTAATTGGATGCAAACGAAGTGTGATCAGTTGGGTCGCCATTGCAAAGTGCGATTAGTTTTCCGGGGCCTTTGACTTCCACAAACATTAAGTTCGCTGCTCTGGGGCACAAATTCCCATTTTCATCCAGCACTTCAATTGTTATGTAAGATAAGTCCTTACCACCGGCTTTAATCGTTTCTCTATCAGCGGTTAGTTTAAATGTTTTAGGTTCACTGGCTGTTTTGATTACTTGCTGTGCAAGCGGATTGTTTGCTTCATTATAAGCTACCACTTTTATCTCTCCCGGTTGATAAATCACATTGTCCCACATCAAACGATAACGGGTATACTTATTAGACTTGTCTTTTTCTTTTACCCCCATACTTATACCATTCACAAATAATTCAGCCTTGGGGTAATTGGTATAGCAATACACCGGCACATGTTGTCCGACCCTTTCCGGCCAGTTCCAATGGGGCAACAAGTGCAACACAGGAGTATTACTCCACTTACTCTGGTACAGGTAAAAGCGATCTTTCTTCAAGCCAGCCAGATCCACAATCCCGAAATAAGAGCTTCGGGCCGGCGTACCTTCGTTGTAGGGAGTCGGTTCACCGAGGTAATCAAACCCGGTCCACACGAATTCGCCCAACACAAATGCATTGTCATCCTGCATTTCAAATTCCGTATCAGGTGTAGAAGCCCAGCGAGGATATTCCATATCGTAACTCGACACGTAATAATCCTGATACCAGGGACTTTTCACCTCCTTAACAGGGAATTTGTATTCACCCCTGGAACTTACCGTTGAAGCCGTTTCACTTCCATAAATGATATAATGTG
Organism: Paludibacter sp.; assembly: GCA_034928085.1. GTDB lineage: Bacteria > Bacteroidota > Bacteroidia > Bacteroidales > Paludibacteraceae > Paludibacter. Next base: position 67,402 of record JAYFPG010000039.1, on the reverse strand, counting down.
GATTTTCATCCTTTTTGTTCTTGTAGTCATAGGGCTTATAATTAAACCCAACCAAATCTACCACATCAGCCAAACCGTTCTTAATGGAACTTGTATGGTTGTTAAAACCAGCCGTAACCGGACGGGTAGGATCCTCTTCTCTGCATATTTCAGCCAGAAAACGGGCAATCTCTTTTCCTTCTTCTCCTTTATTCTGTTCCCTGATTTCATTTCCTATACTCCACATAATTACAGAAGGATGATTGCGGTCACGGCGAATCATATTTTGCATGTCCTTTTCAGCCCATTTTTCGAAATAGACATGATAACCATTTGCATTTTTCCCATATTTCCATTCATCAAAAGCCTCCACCTGAACAAGCAGGCCCATGCTGTCGCATATCTGAAGCAATTCGGGTGACGGAGGGTTGTGAGAAGTCCGGATGGCATTCACACCCATTTCTTTCATCATTTCCATCTGCCGTTCAGTTGCCCTGAAGTTAACAGCAGCGCCAAGCGGTCCCAAATCATGGTGCATACAGACGCCCTGCAATTTAACCGGTTTTTCATTTAAAAAGAAGCCTTTGTCAGCGTCAAACCGTAGACTTCTGCAACCAAACCGGGTGATATACTGATCTTTCAATACATTGTCAACATAAACCTTAGTCACTGCCTTATATAGATGCGGAGATTCAATATCCCACAACAAAGGATTGCTGATACGGAATTTTTGTTCGAAAAGCATCTTTGCCTGCATTGACTGTTTTGAACTAACAACACCCACTTTTTTGCCTGATTGCTGATAAATTTCTGTTTCAAGTTTGACCTGAGCTGATTTACTTTCAATACCGGTCACTTCTGTTTTAATCAGCACATCTGCCCTTTTTGTATTCACAACGGGCGTTGTAATAAATGTACCCCAATGGTCCACATGTGTCAACGGCACTTTCACTAATCTTACATTTCTGTAAATACCTGCACCAGCATACCAGCGGGATGATTCGGGCTTGTTTTCAAGGCGAACCGCCAACAGGTTATCTTCTCCAAACTTCACAAATTCGGTCAGTTCAAATGAGAAAGAGGAATATCCATAAGGCCATTCACCCACGTATTTTCCATTCAGAAATATTTTTGAGAGACTCATGGCACCGTCAAATTCAATAAAAATACGTTTACCGGCATCGGCTTTTGAAACGGGTAATACCTTGCGATACCATCCCACGCCGAACATCGGCAAAGCGCCCGTTCTTCCGGTCCTCAAACGGGGAACCTGCTCCCCATCTTCCACTACCTGAACCAGCTGAGCATCCAGGTTCATGTCAAAGTGCCCTCTTACAGCCCAGTCGTGTGGCACATTAACGCTTTCCCAACCGGAATCGTTGTAATCCGTATTTTCTGCATTGGCGACATCTGAGTTATAAAACTTCCAGTTTGATTCGAGTAACATGAGCTCTCTCTCCTGACCATTCAGAGACACAAAACACAACAGAATAAAACCAATGAAAAACTTTTTTAGCAGTCCCATTTCTTAAATTTTAAATTATTTTACCACATGAGTGAACATAAGAATGACATCCTGAAGTGAATTACATATACACTTTTATTCCAGCACGACATCCTTCACATTGGCTTTAAAGTATCCTTTCGTTATTTCAAGGAAGCGTGATTCCATCTGCTTATATTTTCCTGCATGTTGTTTGGCAACATTGGTTTCCTGCCCTAAATCCGACCTGAGGTTAAACAGTCCACCTTCGGGCAAATTACCCAGCTCGTTACCGGTTTGATTTCTGATAGCTCCATTATACGGAGGGATAAAAGCCCAGTCACCAGCCCGATATGCCAGTTTACTATTGGCTTCGATAACAAGTTCTTCACGACCCTTTTTCGATTTGCCCAGAAAAGCCTTCAGGGTATTCTGACTATCTAAAGCAGCGGGTAGTTTTTTCTTAATTAATGATGCCACAGATGCCATGATATCCAACTGACAAACCAGCGCATCAGAAACCGCGGGTTTGACTTTGCCCTTCCAGTACACGAAAAAGGGCACGCGCGTTCCGGCTTCGTATAAACTATACTTTCCGCCTCTCAATGGTCCGGCCGGCTTATGTTGACCAAGCAACTCAACGGCTTGATCTTTATACCCATCATTCAAAACCGGGCCATTATCACTGGAGAAGAATACCAGGGTATTTTCGAGCAAACCCAGTTTTTCCAGATGAGCCATGAGTTCACCCACACTCCAATCAGCTTCGAGAATAGCATCCCCACGCGGCCCCATTCCACTGGTTCCGACAAACCGGCTATGTGGCGCACGTGGCACATGCGGCTGATGTAAGCCAAAATACAGAAAGAATGGTTTGTCTTTATGATTCGTCATAAAATCTTTTGCTATACCGGTGAAATAATCTGCCATATCTTCATCGACCCACATCGCACTTTTACCGCCTTTTTGGAAACCAATTCGGGGTATGCCGTTATGGATGGACTGATTGTGCCCGTGAGACCAATGCATCTTCAACATTTCAGGATTTGTAAGCGCTGTTGGCTCGCCATCAAAGTTCTTCTTATAATTCACTTGAAGTGGATCTGTCATATCCAGTCCGATAACATTCCCATTTTCAACATATACTGTGGGAACCCGATCGTTGGTCGCAGCAATCAGGTTCGAGTAATCAAAGCCAATTTCTTTTGCTCCGGGTTTAACCGTTTTATTCCAATCGGCATTGCCATCGCCCATACCCAAATGCCATTTCCCAATAGCTGCTGTGGCATAACCTGCTTCCTGCATCATTTTTGGCAGGGTATATTGGTCTTCCTTTATAATCAGGGGAGCATTTCCGGGAAGGATCTTCGCTTTGTCATTTTTCCAGGGGTACATGCCGGTCATTAATCCATATCTGCTGGGGGTTGAAGTGGCTGAGGTTGCATAGCCATTCGTAAAACGAATCCCTTCGTTCGCTAACCGGTCAAAGTTCGGGGTTTTTATGGTTGTTGCACCCTGAGCACTGACATCGCCGTAGCCTAAATCGTCGGCCAGAATGACAATAATATTTGGTTTTTGAGCCTCAGTCATCGAACAGGATATTAATGCCAATGCTGAGACAGGCAACAAAAATAGAGGTGTTTTCATCGTATGTGTTTGATAATATTATTAATATCTATAAACAATCACAAATTTAGGGCTAATTAAAACAAGTTTAGGGTTACAATTTATTCAAAAAAGAGGACATTTTATTCAACATGATAAAACAAAAATCAGAAATCTGCTATCAATGCTTATATAACCGTAGTATGGTCAGAGAGTATGGATTAAATACATCATCGTTGTGAGTCTTAGTTGCCCTGACTGATTTATTTTTTATGACAACCGGATGTTGATCTGTCGGAGATGTTCCAGTAAAAACAATTTTCTCTTGTCGATACTTCTTTATATCTACACCCGGTAGATTCAAACGGGCTGATTCCGGGATATTATTTTTATTCAACACGAAAACAACCAATTCCTTTTTATTTTTGCTGATACCGGCATACGAACGTAAATACTTCGAATTACAATCAGTTTTGACCATTTGTGTTGGCAGGTATTGGTTGATTAGACCTACAATTTCTCCGGTAGGGGTATTTTTATTCTCCTTATTTGTCAACAGATTTTCCAAAGCGCTATCAACCTGTTCGCCACCCCAGGGAGTATGAGTACTCCAAAAGAATGAAAACTTCACATTAGGTAACAGCAACTGTTCCATGTTCATTTCAAACCAGTAAAGTGCTTTATACAGGTCATTCACCCTTCCTTCCGGCCACTTTCCGCCAGTTGCACCTGTTTCTGTAATCATCAATGGAATATCTTTAAATTCAGGTTTTTCAAGGAGTAGCTGCTGCATTCTCCGAACATTTCTCAGCTCAATTGTAGTCAATTCCTTCCATCCATCATAACCGGTTTCTGAAAATTCCTGATTAAATGCATACTGATGAGCCGACACAAAGCCAACCAGTTCGGGGTATTTCTCCAATATCCGGCGATTCCAGGCAACATTGCCCAATACCCCGGTACCGATTTGAATGTTAGGGTCAACAGCTTTCATTGCAGCAGCCATCCTACCGTAAACTTCGTCATACTCATCGAGCGTAATTTCTTTAGTATGCTCCACCTCATTACCAAGTTGCCAGTATTTCACCTGATAATTACGCGTAACGTTTGCATACTTCACCCATGCTGCAGCAGATTCAATCAGGTATTCCAACGATGGTCCTCCCTGATATTTATAAGAAAGGACATTGACAACCACGAGCGGTTCTGTTCCTGTTTTTTTGCAAAGTGCTATATATTCATCAAAGTCCATGGCATGCTTAAATGTGCCATCCGGGTTTACCGCCCACTCCCACTTTCCGGGCGTTTGTGTATGTGTGGCAACACGGTGTGATAAGCCATTAACCGCATTTTCAAAAGGAGGAGTTGTCCACAGGTAATTATCGGCAAGATGTCCATAAGGAAAACGTAACGCACCGACTCCCAATTCTTCAATTGCACGTTGCATGGAGCGTGGTCTTGGTCGGTATTTATCCGAGTCGAGTAACCAGCATAAATTGGCACCCGAGGCTCCTTTAACATTCACTTTTTGTACCGCATCAAAATCAATATTAATCGTAGGATTCCCGGCATACCCTTGTGTATGAACAATCATCAATATTTGCAAAACGATTAAAACAAGACTCGTTTTTTTCATGCTTTTTAGTTTTATTTAGACGGAAGAACGGACAACTGAACTGTTTTTGTTTCTAATCCCTGAGAATTCAGTTTAACTATTACTGTTCCTGATTCGGCTGTAGCCTGCAACATCAACAAACACTTTCCCCTGAAAGCTTTTTTCTGATTGACTTTATAAGGCGTTAATTCGATGGGGTCGCCATTATCCATCGCCAGTATGGCAGCGGGACCCGACACTTCAACTTCAACCAGGTTGGAAGCCAGAGGGCAAATATAGCCATTTTTATCCACCACATCAATCTCAAGATGTATAACATCCTTCTCATTGGCCCTGATGATTTTTTTATCTGCTTTCACATCAAAACCTGCGGCATTACCTGCACTGTGATATGCTTTTGAGGCAACTTCTTCTCCGTTATCGTACGCTTTGACTGATATTTCACCTTGCTGATAGGGTACCAACCAGACCAATTGTTCCCCGACATAATCTTTTTTCCCTAACGATATCCCATTCAGAAATAACTCGGCAGCTTCGCAGTTGGTATAAACCACGACCGGTATTTCAACGCCCTCCTTACCCGGATGAGTCCAGTGAGGCAACAGGTGTACCATGGGCTTATCAGACCATAAACTCTGATAAAGATAATAATGATCCTTTGGAAAACCACAAATATCAATAATACCAAAGTTTCCGCAACGTTGTGGCCATTCCGCTTCACCCAGATAATCAAAACTTCCCCAGCGGTACTCTCCCATCAGAAACGGGAATGACGTAGTTCGCTGCCAGGAGTGACGTGCACTGATGCGTACAGAGGCATTGTCATAAGATGACTGGTAATATTTATTTTCAATTTCTTCGGGGAACACTTCCTCTTCTGTTAAATCAGGAATTTCAAACACACGATCTTTGAATTTATCCCAGGGAATAATATTCTTCAACTCCCAGGGTGCTGGGAAATCCCTGCGACGCCAGGTTGTTTTGGTTCGGTATACACCGCGGGTTTGATAGGTATGCGGCACTTCTGTACCTATTGCCGGACGATTGAGGTTTTTTGATTGAAACATTTCAAACTCTCCAACTTCCTCTCCGTTTCCATTAAATCCTACAATATCGAGATACTGAAAATTTTTATCATAATCAACGGTCATACCCCGCGTTGGGTCAGTACCACCCTGTGTTACCGGTCTGGTAGGATCTAAATGATGTATTACATCAACCAGCATTTTCTGTGTTGCCGGAGTTGCTTTTCGTACCTCGTTTCCAATGCTCCAAATAATTACCGAAGGATGATTTCTATCCCGTTTGATAAAATCCGTCAGGTCGCGTTGCCACCATTCTTCAAAGAAATTGCCGTAATCATGTTCTGCTTTTTCAGCTTCCCATCCATCAAAAGCTTCATTCATTACCATGATACCCAAGGTATCGCACATGGCGTAGAAAGTTGGAGAATACGGGTTATGCGCGGTACGGATGGAGTTCAAACCCATGTCCTTCAGCAACTTTAATCTTCTGTACAATACGTCGTCTGGAATAGCTGCACCAACAGCTCCTGCAGTATGGTGGTCGCAAACTCCTTTAATTTTCAGGGAGACATCATTCAATTTAAACCCTTCTGTCGCTGAGAAACTCAACTTTCTGATTCCCACCAATTGCTCCGTCTGATCTAATATTTTTCCTTTTACAGATAAAGATGTCCTGAGTGTATACACATAAGGATTGTCGGGCGACCATAACTGAGGATTTTTCACCTCTACAGATAAAGCCTGCTTTTGTTTCCCTTTTGACTTCACGGAAGTTACTTTCTCATTTATGCTTACCAATTTTCCTGTTTTATCAATCAGTTCTGCTTTTAATGTCAGTGCTTCCCCTTTGAAATTAACAAATTCGACATCAACCTTACAGGTAGCCTTTTCTTTACTTAACTCAGGCGTTTGAAAAAACACACCCCACGGTTCTATGTGTGTTTGGTTGTGCACCAATAAATGAACAGAGCGGTAAATCCCGGAACCCGTGTACCAGCGACCGGTAAGTGGTTTACTGTGGTCGACCCTGACTGCAATTACATTTTCTTTCATTTTCAGATAAGGTGTTATGTCATAATAAAAGCTGACATAGCCATTCGGACGATGACCCAAATGGTGACCGTTAATCCACACATCGCTATTTAGATAAACGCCATCGAACATCAGTTGAACCATTTTGTTTTTCCAGTCCTTGCTCATGTCGAATGTCTTCCGGTACCACCCCACTCCAACAGGCAGATAACCCGACTGCCAATCGGTTCCATTTGCTGTTTCCATATACTCGCCTTCAATGCTCCAGTCGTGTGGCACATTTAATGACCTCCATTTTTGATCATTATAACCAGCTTGTTCTGCACCTTTAATATCTTCCTGTATAAACTTCCAGTGCAAATCAAAATTGATTTTTTCTGTTGCCTGTAAATCGGCAAATAGCATAACACAGGCTATTTGCGCGGCAATCAATAATCTCACTTTCATTATTAAATTATATTCTTGGGGTTATCATATTTTAATTTCTGCTACAAAATTGTAAGAATACAAGCAATAATATTGGCATTTTTTCAACAATTTGTAACACATTTCCGGCACATCTCCAATTATCAGGGAATATTATTTACCAACACTTTACCAGCATATACATTATTGCCTGAAACAATCCGAAGTAAATATACTCCTCCCTTGTCCATTTCGAATTCAAGTTTTTTATCCCCTGATTTTTCAATCATAAGAATTCCCTGCAAATTATATACTGCTACATGTATCTTTTCTGCTGATTCTACCACAATTTTATTACTCTCTGCATAGTACTGAATTCCCTCATTACCGGTAAGGGGTCTGACCGTTGTATAATCATCATTCTTAAACCTTAGCATAACAGTCTGATAAGGCAAAACCTTGAATGTACACCCTGTCTCTGAGACTGTTACATCAAGATCATTCTCCACTAACCGAATAGGAATATTACTTGTTGCAGGCGCATCAAAGGATTTGGCATTCAGCAAGGTAAATTGCTCCATTTCAGGTAACGACATGGTTGCAATTACGGGTTGTGATGTAATTGCACGACCACTTACAACAACTGTCAGTTGTTTTTGATCATAAGTTACAAAAGGAAAAAATTGATTGTCAGATGTAACCTGAAGAATATCACCTTTCAGGTTTTGAGCATACATCTGTAGTATCTGATATGTATATTGTTCTTGTTTAGTAGATGGATACATCAATGAGGTCCGTCCTCCGTTTGAACCGTTACGCAAAGGCCATTGGGTTGCAATTTCGACACCGGCCATTAAAAATCGCGCCACTCCATCGAAAAAACCTGAAATGGCCAGTTTATGGTCATCATTGTTACAATTGTACTCGGTCATACACATCGTATACTCACGATTCGGGTATTTGGATTTAAAAAGTTCACGTACCTCATTCAGATTAGTTGTCATACTACCCATGCTGGTATTTCCTCCATAATACCAGTGTATACTGATCATGTCAATATACTCCCCACACTCATCGGCTACATTGTTCCACCATTTTTCCGTTCCGTTTTTGATATCCTCGTCTTTAAAAGAATCGGCATAGGCATCAGCAGCCTCTGTATCCTGACGTGTGCTGATGCTCGCGTACATCTGACGGATGGTTTCCCATTGTGCGGAATTAGTACGTTCTTTTGTACCCACCATCTGCACATCCCAATGTCCGTTTGCCGATATTTTAATGGTTGGGTCTACGGCTTTCATCGCCTGCGCATATTTTTTTACTGCCTGACCGTATTCCCTTGCTGTAAAAAACGGATGCCAGTAAGTCTCGTTTCCGATTTCCCAATATTTTACTTTATATCCCTTGTCTTTGCAGTATTGAACCCAATCGGCAGCTTCCTGTGCTCCCCCGTCCAAATCCTGCGCTATTTGCCAGGATTCAGTATTTACAACCAGTATGGGTTCGGCATTCACACGTTGACAAAATGCCATAAATTCATCAAAATCACTTTCAGCATCTCCTTCTTCATAAGGGAAACGGTTGTTGTTGGATAAAAGGTTAGTTTTCCAATGAAAGTTATCGGCAACAGTTCCTCCAGGATATCGTAAAACGGATACTGGCAAATTTTTAAGACTCTGTTCGATAGTTCCATCCTCTAAGGCCTGATCATCTTCGAGCCAAAAAAGAAAGTTTGTTCCCCATAACAACGGATTCACTTTCCCGGTGCTTTCCTGCAAATTTACAGAGAAATTCTTTTCAACCCCATCTGCCGGAGGCGGATCTGATTCCCTGTACACATACCCGTACACGGTGATATAATCAACAGATAAAGCTCCTCCGTTACTTCCCGAAGACAATATAAAATTAGTTGGCTTTGTCGGGTCTGTAATTTTTATCGGGCTTGTAAAGTTATCAGGATATGTTATATTGATTATAGAAAAAACAGTATCTGTATTCGAATTACCAGCGTTATATATTGACGTACTATTACTGTTTGTAAAAGGCTGTCCGTCTGAATTATAATACAGGATCACGTTTCCGGATTTAGTACCCTTTTTAATTCGCATCGTAATCTTTCTAATCTCAGCGATATATCCTTCTTTTGGAGAAATAGAAAAATAAAGAGCATTAGCCGGACCAACCAAACCTGAATTATTGAAATTCAAATAGGTTTCAGAATAATCTAAGGTCACATTACTTCCAACCGACTGCAAATCAGACAAGTTTATTTGTGAGTCAAGGTAATTATTACCATATAAACTACCATTCTGATCGGCATTACAATCAAACTTTCCCAATAACATCTGCGCATGAACAGGTAAGATAAAATATACAAAAAAACAAAAAAGAAGGACAAAAAAACGGTTATTCATAAATATGTAATTTATTAATGAGTAAATTGTTACCTGAATCATAAGCCTTCACAATGTAAATACCTCGTTGAGGAACTAAAGTATCAACTCTGTCATTTCCTGCGGCCTGACGGATCAATATTCCTTGCAGATTAAATACTTCTATCTGAACTTCACCTTTAGATTCGACAGTAATCCTTTTCCCAATTGATGAAATACTTATCTTAGAATCAGATGAAATATCTTTAGTGTTAGTTTGTTCTTTTTTATTAAACCTCAACATAACTGTCTGATATGGCAACACCCTGAAACTGGCTCCCGTTTCAGAAACTGTCACATCCAGCTCATTTTCAATCAACCGAATCGGAACAGTATTCGTTGCAGGTGCGTCGTATGATTTTGCATCAACAAGTACGAATTGCGACATTTCCTGGGGAAGCGACATAGTTGCATGAACAGCTTCGGAGGTTATGCCTCTTCCGCTCACAAGAATCGTGAGTTGATTTCCATCGTAAGTAACCAAAGGGAATATCTGATTAGCAGCACTCACCTCAACAATATTTCCTTTGAGGTTATTGCCCAACAATTGCAACACCTGATACGCATATCCTTCTTCCTTGGTATTCTGGTGTAATATTGATCTTCGGTTGCCATCAATTCCGTTGCGCAATGGCCAGAAATTTCCGATTTCAACACCTGCATTAAGAAATCTGCCGATACCATCAAACAATCCTGATATAGCTAATTTATGATCTGAGTGATTACAATTATATTCAGTCATACACATGGTGTATTCGCGATCCGGATATTTTGTTTTAAACACCTGACGGACAGCATTCAGGTCGGCTGTCATGCTCCCCATATTTTTACTTCCCGTGTAATACCAATGCACACTGATCATATCGATATATGCCCCGCACTCCTCTGCTACATTATTCCACCATTTCTCAGAAGAATTCCTTATATCTGAATCTTTAAACGAATCTGCATAGGCATCAGCAGCCTCTGTATCTTCCCTTGAAGCAATATTCAAGTACATCTGACGGATATTTTCCCATTCGGTTGCCGCTGTCCGTTCTTTCGTACCGGCCATATCAACATCCCAATGTCCGTTTGCAGAAATTTTTATTGTCGGATCCACTGCTTTCATGGCGATTGCATATTTCTTTACCGCCTGACCATATTCTCTGGCCGTAAAAAATGGATGCCAATAGGTTTCATTCCCGATTTCCCAGTATTTTACTTCATACCCCTTATCCTTGCAGTATTGCACCCAGTCGGCTGCCTCTTGTACTCCACTATCCAAGTCCTGTGCTATCTGCCACGATTCAGTGTTTACAACAACTATAGGCTCGGCATTTGTACGAGCACAAAAAGCCATAAATTCATCAAAATCGCTTTCAGCAGCACCACTTTCGTAGGGAAATCGATTGGTGTTCACCAGGGTATTTGTTTTCCAATGAAAGTTATCGGCAACAGTTCCTCCAGGATAACGTAAAATGGTGCATGGCATGTTTTTCAGGCTGTTTTCTATCTTATTATCAACCAACGCTGCATCATCTTCAATCCAGAAAAGAAAATTTGTTCCCCAAAATAACGGATTAACTACCCCTGTACTATTTTTTATATTGACCGAAGAATTTTCGTTTACTATTTCAGCAGATACATTCGTAGAAATTGCACATCCTAAAAAAAACAGCAATGAAATAACTTCACTTTTTTTAAACGTCCACATATTTGCTCTTTATTTGATAATTTTTCCGGAAAATAATTTACTTCCAACTTGTAGTTGCACTACATACACACCGTTTTCCAGATATGACAAATGAACATTGTCAGTCCCGGATGTAATTATTTCATCCCTTATACAACGTCCGTCAATTCCAAAAATCTTCATTCTTCCATCCTCTGTTAAAGACATCATCAGGCGAAGCCGTTCACCATCAAATCGAATTCTCATATCGTTGTTTTCGGGATTTGTCACTGTAGTATTTCCCTGATTGGCTTTTAAATTTAGTACGGTGAGTGAAAATGGAGGCAAAATGATTTGTGCTGGCACCGATGTTAATTCCCCTGTATTAATCACCGGTTCGGTATCATTAAAATTTGTTCCTGCAAAAACTGCTTTTTCAACCACTACATCAGCCAAATTAAAATTTGTGATGTTCAGACTGGTTGTTTCGGCATATAAATTTTTATTCAGCAAAAAGACGGATAATTCTTTTTCATCAACACTTACCGAGGCATAGGCACGCACAAAACCATTAACCCTTACTGTATTGATCCATCTGTTTTTCAGGTATGTATTGATAAGTTGAATCACTCTTCCGGCGGGTCGTATGGTATTGGCTGCTGAATTTTCGAGCAAACATCCGATATCACCCGGATTAGTTTCACCGCCCCAGGGACTATGACTTCCCCAAAAGTAAGTATATTTAATGTTGTTCAAAGCAAGGTGATTCATATTCATTTCGAACCAGTACAAAGCTTTATAAATATCTATACTCGACATATCGGGAAAATCACCTCCGGTTACGTTCGTTTCAGTAACATGCACTTCTATTTCCGGACGATTGGGGAAACTATTGTTTAACATGTTTTGCGTTGAAGTTGTATTGGTAATCAACACACTATTTGTTTTATACCACGAACGAAAACCTCCAGGAGGAATCGGACTGCTAAATTGATAATTATGGGTAGATATAAAATCACATAAATTTCCGGCTTTCGTTAATACATCCTTATTCCAGTTTGTACTGCTTAACACGCCCGTACCGACATGTATGGTAGGATCCACCGCTTTCATGGCTGTAGCAAAGTCGATAAACAAATTTGTGTAATCCGCCATGGACAGGGCCGATTGATGTTCAACCTCATTCCCAATCTGCCAGTTTTTCACGCCATAGCCTTTGGTGATGTTGGCATATCTAACCCACTCGACAGCTGATTGTTTCAACACTTGGTATGTAGGACCACCACTATAGGTATGCGACTGAGCATTTACTACTATTAATGGTTCAATATTTTGCCGTTTACAAATGGCAATAAACTCATCAAAACTCATATCCTTCAGGAAGGTTCCGTCTGTTTGATTAACCGCCCATTCCCATTTTGCAGGAATATCTGGCGAGGCTACTTTCGGGGTAGGTCCGGTTACAGCCAGGTTGCTGTAATTGCCTGGCGTGTGCCACAAATAATTATCGGCAAGATGTCCGTAAGGAAAACGCAAAGCCCCCAGTTTCATTTCAGCAAAACGTTCCTCATTGCTTGTATCACGGGGCCACTTCAGGTCCGAATCCATCAACCAACAGCTGTTTGCTCCGGATGGACGGTCGGCCAGTACTTTGGTAACATTAGCAGCGTCGACACTTAAATTAACGACTGCATTCGATTCGTCATTCACAACTCCATACACTTCAAAGTTGTCAAGGTACATACCCAGGGTGTTTGTACCCTGACCAATGACAAAACGTATAGAGTCAGTTTCTGATTCGGAATAATTCAATTCAGAATCTGGTATTGGAACAACAAAATCCTTGTAAGTATTGAATGTTGTATTATTTCCACAAGTCCAGATTTGTGTATTTTGAACCGTTTGAGGATCTTTTGAAATGAAAATGCCGGCATTACCTTTATTAGTAGAACCGAAACGCACACGAAACTCAATGTGTGTAATTCTGACCTTGTTTCCGGCTTTCGGGGCAAGGGCTATATTGATATTGTTATTTGCCACACTATATCCTGCCGTAAACTGAAATAACATGGATTTGGTCACCTCATCACTTTCAGTTATAATCTGAGGAGCCTGTGTCAGTACATCAGGAGAGCTTATTTTGACCTGAAATACGCCAACACCGATAGCGGTATTGACATTCATTGCCCTGGTGTGCAAATCAAACGGGAACTCAGCTAAGCGCTTTTGCCCTTCAACAGCTATCACTAAACCAAATAACAAAACAATTAAAACTAAAAAACTTCTTGTTCTTGTTCTCATTATATTATTTATAGTATTATTTTTTTTACGTATCGCTTATGCAATCCACTTGCTATCAGCACATACACTCCTTTTTCAAAATCATCAACAGATAAACCTGAATTTATTTCACTGCGATGAACCGTTCGTATCAATTCACCCCGGGCGTTATACAAAGTTAGCTTATTAAACTTCTCATCATCACAAATTCTTATAAACATCTTTTTGTCCTTCGTGTATACACTGAACTGATGATCTGCCTGATTTAGCGTTCTTGTTGCCGTGGTTTTGCTAATCAGCTGTAACCCGGTGAATGAATACGCAGGCAGCAGAAAAGTCAGACTATCCGACACGTGCTCAGTATTGACATATTTACCCAACTGATCAAAGGAATCTATCCATACCTGTTCCGATGCGCTAAAACCATTAACAGTCAGCCTTAAATTACTTTTTTGAGCGGATTTATTGAGTAATAATAATTGCAGGGTATCCTGAGCCGGACTAATAGACGCGATACCATAAACCTGCCGATCACTGCTAATGACCTCGAGATAATGATTGCCCAGTACCGGAGCATATTGTTTAAAAACATGCGCAACCGGGTTAAATGCGGAAAACTGTTGGTTGTTTGTTGTAAATATTCGAGATTTTCCGCCATCACCGGAACTGATATTCAGATTCCAGTAACAGGCTGAATATACATCATTTTTAAACATCTGTGTCATCAAGTCGGCAGCCAGCAAAGCATAATGATATTCATTTCCATTGACCATACCCCCTAATCCCCACTCGTTGAACCCAAGTTTGGTGCTTTTCCCCATTGCAGCAACATCTTCATGAAACTTTTTGCTGTAATAATCCATTTTCCCATTGTAAATCGGGAATTCATTTTTCCAATCCTCCAATGTGGTCCCGGAAACAATACCCCAATCATTGCCCCATTTCTCGTGAATTTCCATCACATCCAGATGAACAGAATTTTGGACAACACTCAACATCGCCTGATAACGGTTCTTATCTTCCGGGCCAAATTTCCAGTCACCAATGATGATAATATCTGGATCCACTTTTTTAAGTTCCGCAGCATACATATCGATATAATTTGCATATACCTGCGGAGCGAAACCCTTGGCGTAGCCTTCATTGCCAATATACCAATGTTTTACGTTGTAATTATTGTCAACACAATACTGAATCAACCGTTTAGCTTCGGCAAGGCCATCTGCATCCGTTCGGAATAATCTACCTGAAAGAATATTGACTCCTACCATGGGTAATGCATTCACCTTCCGGCACCAGGCAATGTATTCATCTAAATCCATATAATTACTTGCCGGAATATTTTTCTCTACATAGTTTTCTGTATCCCAGCGATCGGGTCCAAAATTATCACCTGTGAGATTATCCCAGTGATACGACATCACAGCCGTACCGCCCGGCCACCTGATAATACCGGTTTTAACCTCACGCATCCAGTCAGCAATACGCTCATCTTTATAAATATTGTCAGCCTCATTGCCATAGACAAAGTGTGAACCATTCATGAGCGGCGAAATCACATGACCGGGTTTTGAAACATCAATTGTGACATCCACTTCATTCGGCACATCATCCGGACCACCTGTTACGTTGCCATAGAAAACCAGTTCATCAACCTGCCAATCGGAAGAGATTGATGAGCTCGCAACCTGCGTGGAAGTAAATGAGAAATAAACGGTATCCGCAAGCACCTGTACACCGGCAGAAGGTTGAAAGCTTTTTCGTTCCCAGTTCTCGGGTATCGTATATCCGGCATTACTTCCGGAATATATCATATTTGTGAGTAAAGGCAAATTGCTCAATGCACCATACAAATAACTCCGGGCATTCTGTGTGTTACTGTTTCCTTTTTTGCTGACAACTTCCACCCGGGTTATGCTTACTTCGTAGCCCTGCTCTGAGGCCAGTGAAATATATCCGTAACGTTTTGAATCTACAGCTGTGGCGTTGTTTCTGACTGATAAATAATCTTTACCTGCTTCCAACACCATTTCAAGCGACACGGCAGTTGTATTATACACACCGAATTCGTTACCGGCAAATAAACCGGCATGTTTAAAGGATGGTTGTTTTGAGCCGTTCGTAAATTCGTATTTCACGAGCAACTCTTCTGCATAGATTGTTGACAGAAATCCAGACAAGATAATGATGATGATAATGAAAAAATGTTTTTTATGCATTATGTACTCTATTGATATTAACCTACAAACACCTTGTTTACCGTATTTTCATTCCCTGTTATTATTTTCACAATATAAATTCCCGGATCCAGGTCATGACACTGATAATTAGCTGGTAATTGCTTATGCTGCTGAATCAATTGACCAGACAAATCGTAAACGAGCAAACTTGCCTGTTGAAAACCTGTGACATACAACGTACGGTCAGTTACCCATAGCTTGCCATTCTGAATGGCATCAACACCGGATGCTCCAATCGCAATGGCTTTCATGGGAATTACAAAACTTAGTTCATCGCTTTCAAAAAGCAAGTCAGCTACATATACTCCTGCGTCGGTTCCGGAAAAGTTCACCTCCAGGGTTTTACCATACTCCAGTTCACTAACCGTAGCATAATCGCGGTTTATGGTAAATTTCGAAGCCCCATCGCCTGTAATAGAAACTTGTATGGTATTCTCAAGTAACTCACCGTATAAAGTCACTTGTGCACTCAAAGACTCTCCCTGATTGGTGTCAAACAACACACTATCCTTATCTGCATACAAAGTCGGCCCGCTAAAAACAGGTCTTTCGATATCACCATACACAATGAGTTCATCAATATACACTACTTCCGTTTTCGAATCTTTGGTTGCGATTCCGACAGCAAAGCATAGATAATCGTTCGTGAAGGCAGGTGTTCCTGCATTAGGCATTAAAAAAGCATTGGAATATTCTGTATCCGTTGCGATGCCATTACTCACGACACCCTTGGTCTCGAAAGTCGGCAAAGTCGGACCATAATTAAAAACGCCATTCACGGCTTGTGCAGCAGTAGATTTCTTCACTTTTAATCCAATCTTACTAACAGTATATCTATGTTGAGGAAAATTTGTTATTTTAAACCCAATATATCTATGAGCTCCAATATTAAATCCATCCCATCCATACGTTTCAAGCTTGTTATTATTGTACGTGCCGGTGATATTCATTCCTATTTCCATGTCCGATACATGAATTCCTTTTACCACATCAGCAGCCTTAGTCTGATTTTCACCGGTTGTAAAAGGGAATCTGACAATTACTTTGTCTGTAGCAGGTGGTGGCAAGGTTACATCAGGCATCCCGAAAACAGATTTTGCAAAAGCATACATTTTCAGGGTTACATCTTCGAACATATCTGAAGTTCCCCGATTGAAAAAGGCATGTACATAATAATCATAAATGTTTTTTTCCGCGCGCCCTCCTTTACTTATCACCGAATCGCATAGGGTCACTGACTGTAAGTGAGAAATGGTAAAATCCGCCGTCCCGTGGAAAACAGCAACAGCCGGAATATTCTCCATATTTTCGGGAATGTAATTAATTGCTGAAATCACACCGCGACTTTCCCGGGAAGGATAATCAACAAGATAGGGTGAAGAACCACTTCCGAATGCACCCGCTAAGTTATTTTGGAAATCATAAATGCCATTGCAACCCATATATAACTTACAACCATTACCATTATGTTTCATGGCTGCCAGCGACGACAAAGGCGTTCCGGCTGAGCCACCGGCATACCCGAAACGGGTCATATCCAACCCCCATTCAGCTGCATGTGCCTGCACGAATGAAAAAGCATCGGCCAACTCCTGCATTCCCTGATTAAAATCACCTCCCTGCGAAATAACCGAGTAGGTTATCCTGACCCCGGCAATACCCCGCGAGGCTAAATAAGTCGACTGATTTACAAAAGCTGAAGTGCCACCATTCGACCATCCACCACCGTGAACCCATATAATAAAGGGATGCGGACCAGTAGTTAGTTTTGGTATATCCACTTCCAAATTCAATGAATGGGTGTCATAGATTTTGAAGGTGTATTTTAATGTTGTACAATGTGCATAGTCATTATCGCTGATGAGCTCAGGCTGATAGCCCGGAAAAACCTCAAAGGCATCAGCAGGCAAAGTTTCGCATCCTCCGGGAATAAGCGGACATATCTTAGAAGCATCGGTCAGCGTATAATTTCCGGGGCTACCGGATAAAGCCATGCCGTAACGGTTTTTTTGCGCTGAGACAGAAGAAACTAGAAAAACACTCAATATAAATATTGATTTCAACAATCTTACGGGATAGAATTTCAGGTTTATCATAATATGTAAAGATTCTAAAGTTAACAATCATAGTTTTTACATCTTAAACTACTAATGTTTCAACACACTCACTACATGAGCCACCATAGCCTGCGTGGCTATGGAAAGATAAGGTTATCTGTTAAATGAGCAGCTATTGAAGATCTGAAAAACAATAGCTGCTCATCACACAAATACACTTAAAAAAACTTATAAAATAAACCTATCGAACTATTATTTTCCTGACAAACACATCCTCTTGCTCCCTAACCCGAATTAGATAGATACCCGGTCGAATAATTGTCTGAATAGTATTCGAAAAGTTATTCTGCATCCTTAAATTACCAGTTACATCATACAATTCTATAGTTGCATTTCCCTGAGTCATAATTGACAATGACTGATCATTTAATATAATTTGCGGTTGAGAACGATTTGCATCTGCATGCGTAGAAATTCCACCTTCTCCCGTTAAATATATTGTACGATCTCCACTTGCTCCATTCGTCATTAAACCTCCACCACTGATAACAATTTTATCTGTATAACTTTCATTTCCGGTTGGATTAAACCTAACTTGAATCGTTGTTCCACTTTCACTTTCCGCAGCAGTTTTTGTAATGGCAGTACCCGACAAAAGCTCAAATACACCGGATACCGGAGTAGAAACAGTCAAATCACCCGTTAAATTGTAAGCTTTTAGTGGGATGTCGATAATAGTTGATCCGGAAGGGACAACAACACCAAAATTCTTTTTACTTGAATAGGGTATGCTTAATGTTGGAGAGTTGGTATAACTAATCCGGATATTATCAAAGGCAACCTGATTATTGACAACACCTTTGCCTGAGAAGGAAATACGACTATTAGATGAAGCGATATATCCATCAACAGAAATTTCTCTAAACGTATTATTTGGATTATCAATCATAAAAATAGTATCCTGATCCACAAACATATACGACTCACCATTATTTTCATTATTAATCCGTTTACCAAGGAAAGTTAACTGGAACGGTTTTGACAA
Source organism: Paludibacter sp. (assembly GCA_034928085.1). GTDB lineage: Bacteria > Bacteroidota > Bacteroidia > Bacteroidales > Paludibacteraceae > Paludibacter. The sequence goes on along the minus strand of JAYFPG010000039.1, from coordinate 48,550 downwards.
ATCTAATGCAGGAGTTGTGACCTTGGCGACCGTATCCACATTCGAAATCAAAGCAGGTGCAAATCCATAGGATCCTGATTTATGCCACAGGTTAATGTTTTCTGTCAACCAACCCGGATCAACGGTAAAATCAGACAAGCTAACAAGTGGAGAATTGTTATCCAATCCTGTCATATCCTGTGTATCAAAAGTTTCAAACAATACAGGAACTGCTCCTGACAGTGAAACATATTTATCAGCAGCAGCATAGGAAACCTTTATACTTGCGGCATGTGCATCTACTGTCGTCGGTGTGTAAGTCACGGTAACAGTAACACCTGCATTAATCTCAGTTTCAGTGAACGAGGTATTACTCAGACTAAACATGGCAGCATCATCTCCTTCAATACTCAACGCAACACCTCCAACTGTATTATACCCTTTTAGTTCAAGTGTCTTTTCTACAGGAGTATTCAATGTGTTGTTGTCTCCAAAAGGCAGTGAACTTGAAACAATCACCTCACCCTCAGTAAATACTGTTCCGTAAAAAACCAACTCATCCACCATCCATTCGGCTAAATTAACCAGGTCTTGAGTTGTCTGTGTTACACCAATCGACATATATCTTTTAACATCAAACGAAATTTTACCGGATGTGCTTGGTGCAAAGGAGTTTCTTGTCCAGTCACTCGGAATAACAAATCCGCCTGATCCTGTATATATGAGATTACTTAAAATTGTTGGCGTGTTTTTTATCTCATCATATAAATAACATCTCACCCGGCTTGTATTGACATTGCCTTTTTTATGTAAAACTTCAACTTTTGTTATTTGCACCGTTTTGCCAGGATCTGGAGTAATTGAAAGCCAACCATACCGTGAAGGAGAAACACCAGTTCCGGAATTCTTTGCTATCAGATAACCATTCACATTATCAAAAACATTTTCCGCCGGATTAGTTGTAGTATTCCAAACCTCAAATTCGTCGCCGAAAGTAACACCTTCAGCCTGAAAGACGGGTTGCGTAGAACCTCCAGTAAATTCATATTTTCCGATAACAGGATCCTGTGCATATGTCATTATTGAACTGAACGCTGCAAATAGGAATACTTTAAAATACTTGTAATTCTTTCTCATAACATTTAATTTTTAAGATTAGTAAATAAGCATACATTGTAAACATAGAATCAAATATCTTTATAAACGTTTACTTAATGCAAATGTACCGACTTGATCATAATTCAATTAGCAATAATTCATCAAAATGTAACGTATTTTCGACAAAAAACGTATTAACTTTAAAACACTGATTATCTTATACATATACATCACAAACCAAGTATTATTTCATATTAAATACTATCTTTGAGAAAGAATAAGCCGGGAGTGTAAATCCATCCCTATTATATCTTATTGTTTGCTGCATTTCATTCCCGGATTCATCGAAGCTGTTGAAATGCATTTTTCCTTTTACTTTTGCTCCGGCAAGACTCAATTTAACAAGCTGATTCTCGCAGGTTTTATTCAGGAGGTACAGCTGCAGCTCTTTATTCTTTTCATCGAATGTTGCCACACCATAAACACGCTTATCGGTCGATTTCAGTTCTAAGTATGTTGTTTCCAAAGCCGATGCGGTTAATTCAAATACCTTGGCCACAGGATTGAACTTCTCTAATTCAGCTCCCTTTGATTTCGTTGTAAACACACGATTATCCTTACTTCCCTGTCCCATATTCATATTCCAGTAACATGCCGAATAAATATCGTGACGCATCATCAGCAGCATATAATCAGCTACCAGTAAAGCGTAATTATGCGCAGTTCCTCCCAGGTTCCCACCAACTCCCCACTCATTAAAAGCAAGTTTAGTGTGTTTACCCATCAATTTTACCCGTTCAAAAAATTCCTTACAGTAATAATCAAACTTTCCGTTGTATAAAGGAAATTCGCTCTTCCATTCCTCCAGGGTACGACCACCTGCCAATCCCCATTCATTACCCCACTTTTCATGGTATTCCATTATATCGAGGTGCTTAGAAAGTTTAATGATTGTCATCGACTCCTCAAAGCGATTTTTGACTTCAGGACCAAATTTCCAGTCACCAATAATGGTGATATCAGGATCCACTTCTTTCAACACTTCGGCGTACATATCAATATATTTTGCATACATTTCGGGAGAAAATCCTTTGGCATAACCTTCATTACCAATATACCATAACTTTACCCCAAAATTCTTATCCTTACAGTATTGTATCAAACGGCGTGCTTCATCAAGTCCTTCCGCATCGGTGCGGTACTGTCTGCCGGATTTGATATTCACACCCACCATTGGTTCCGCATCTACTTTCCTGCAATATGCAATATACTCATCTAAGTCCATGTATTCGAAAGCAGGAATGTTTTTCTCAACATAGTTCACCGTATCCCAGCGGTCAGGTCCAAAATTATCGCCTGTTAATGCATCCCAGTGATAAGTCATTACTGCGGTTCCTCCCGGCCAACGGATGGCCTTCACTTTCGCACGTCGCATCCAATCTGCAATACGCTCATCCTTATATAAATTATCCTGTTCTGCACCATATACAAAATGCGCTCCGTTGAGATAAGGAGTAATGGTATGTCTGCCCTCAGAAACATTTACAGATAAGTTTACCTGTGCATTCAAGCTGAAGATTCCTGCAATAAACAGGAACAACAGTGAGAGATAATCTGTTTTTTTCATCATATTACTCAAAAGTTAATATCATTATATGCTTAATACAAATTTGGTTGCCATTTTTTTGAAACGACAACCAAATCTGTTTAAACATATTTTTTTTATTTTATCTTACAAATACTTTCTGCACATTGCATCCTTCACTATTCGTCAGACGCACCATATACAAACCAGCTTTTACAGCTATCTCAGCATTGTTCATGACAGCATAACTTTTCACCAGTTTTCCATCCATGCTGAATACCTCCATGTTAACCGGCGCATCTACCCTGACTGCTATAGCAGCAGTTTTACCAACCACGCTCGCGTTGATGGTATTTACTTTCAAACCAGTTGCCGCACTGTTAATGAGGTTAATGTAACGATAATCGGTTAATCCGCCACCTTTAACTTCTACAACCGCGTTCACTTCAGCACCTTCGGCAGGTTTTGTATATCTTATCTGGATGTCGGTACCGGCTTCGGCAGTAGCAAGAGGAACAGAAGGAGTAAGCACCTCATAGCCGGCCGGCGAACCATTTAAAACAACCTCTAAATCACTTGTCAACAAATAAGCTTTCACCGGGATACTGATGGTTACTGGATTTGCACTGCTTTCAAAGTTTTTTGACTGATAGGCTGGCAAATTGAGCGTAGGTGTTGTTGTGGGGAAAACTGAAACTTCATCAAACACCACCCGGCTACTGTCATTGGCAATACCGACAAATGTGATTCTGCTGTTGGCTGTGGCTACAAATCCATCAACGGTACGTACTGAGAGTGAATTGTTCGGATTAACAAAACTCCAGATAGTATCATTGTCAACCAGCACATACATATCTCCCAGCATAGTAGTACGATTCGACATTTTTTTGGATCTGAAACTCAAACCGAAAGGAGCTGAAAGATCAAGTTCGGGAGTTGATGCCTTAGCAACTTCGCTGTTTGTACTACGCAACTCTAATCCAAGTCCCCAGCTTCCGGACAAGTGCCAGAACACACTATCCGTAAAGTTCCATCCCGGCATGGTCAGGTATTCTTCCTGTGCATACAACACCATTTGTGTTGAATCCATTTCTTTCTGTAAGATTGGATCTGAAACAAAATAAGTAAATGTTTCATTCAACACCGGACATATTCCTGAAAGTTGTGTGTAAGCTACCTTATCAGCATAACTGAATTTTAGTTGAGCAGTATGTTTCCCGGGGGTAACAGGAGTATAGGTTACCCTGATTGCCGTTCCTGCAGTAGCATCACCCGGCTCAACAAAAGTTTGTGTACATACAAAAGACATTGATGGATCTTCCAGTTCAATGCTAACATTTTCTGTTGTACCTCCAATAACCTTCAACGCCACACTTCCATCCACTTCATTTCCAGCCAATACATTCCCAAAGTTAATTGAGCCGGTGGCTACAATATCTCCCGGGGATAAAACCTCTCCGTAAAAAGCAAGTGATTCTATTTTCCACTGCGACAAATCATCTGTATTATTCGAAGCCTGTGTTGCCGAGAACGACATAAACCGGACTGAATTAAACTCAACTGTTGCACTGGGAGTAAAACTCTGTTCTGTCAGACTTTCAGGAATTACTGCACCACCATTTCCTGTATAAATAAGGTTAGCATTGATTGTAGGATTGTCCTTAGGGGTAGCACCTCCCATATCGTACAGATACGATCGGGTTCGGTTGGTATTGCTTCCGGGTTCCTTGAAATGTTTAATATCTACCCTGGTTATCCTGACAATTTTGCCTTCATCGGGCGTGATGGATATGTATCCATATCTGGTATTAGTAACGCCCGTACCATAACTTCTTACCAGCAAATAACCATCATCAGTTATCGACATTTCGGTGGTTGGGAATGTGGTTGTATTCCACGAACCGAATTCAGAGCCAAACACCACTCCCGGGCTCTGAACTACAGGCACTTTACTCTTTGTGGTAAAATCGTATTTTGCCAATAAAGTTTCTTGTGCCCATGTACTGAAGACTCCTGTCAGTACCAATGCGACAACAATCGCGATTTTTTGTCTTGTTTGTTTCATAATCATTTCATTTTAAAGATTATACATTAAATATATTTGTGTTTAGCAATTTTACATTTGTTCTTAGCAGTATGTTTACCATCCCGGATTCTGAGGGCAATTTTTATTGATTTGTATTTCGGCAAAAGGAATCGGGAATAAATACATCTGTGGTGTATTGAAAGATCTGGTATGATATTTCTTTACATTATACACGAATGTATCATCGGTCTTCTTCCGGATATCATAAAAATAGATATCCTTTTCCGTCTGTGGAGCAATCATCCAGCGACGCACATCGAAGAAGCGATGCCCTTCGAACATCAGTTCTACACGTCGTTCGTGGCGAATTGCTTCATCCAGCTCTTCTTTGGAAATTGTTGTACTCAACGCGGGCATACCGGCGTTAAGGGTGGGACGGTATCTTTCCTGACCGATAACACGACTTTTTGCCCTCGACCTGATCATGTTTACAACCTGTACTGCTGAATACGGATAACCAGCCGGACGTGCAGTGGGACCATGAACCTGGTTCATTGCTTCAGCATAATTCAACAATATTTCAGCATAACGGTAAATAGGGAAATCCTCAAAACCATTCTGATTGGCACCTTTCAGATCCAGCGATGGATTTACAAATTTTCGCAAATAAAACCCGGTTTTTACACCGTAGGTCTCATTATCTTTACCTGAACCTACTGATTCATGTCCTTCAAAAGGCGTGTAAATCTCACAGGTCAGATCTCGGTACTTTGCCTGATTGAACAGGATGCAGTCATAATAACGCGGATCTCTTTTCTGATACGGTTCAGCCGGATTATAGGTATGTGTCGAAGATTCCGGATTTATTACCTCCGTGTAGGTACCATCACCGTTATCGCTCAATGCTGTGACAGGTGATTTACCATCCTGCATTTGAAAAGCGATATGGGCGTTATAAGTCGGAAAAATATGCGGCCATCCGGCTGATGTCCTGAAAGTGAGCGGAAGGAAAGTCTGATTCCATGAATTACCTTTTGCTTTCTGATAAGAGAATATCCGCTCATACATACTCGCATGACCCCGGTCCAGGAAAAACACATTGGAGTAGACTGAACGGCTGTTGTTGATTGTTGTACTTGTAAACAGGCTGTACTGACCGAGAGCAATTACCTCAAGAGCTGCCTTCAGCGCGTCTTCCCAACGTGCAGGGTCAGAAGTTCCGTAACACACATAAGGGTTGGCATTTCCATCGGCGCCCGGGCCGTTAAACAGGGGACTTGCCATGTACAGCAATAATCGTGATTTGATTGACAAGGCAAATCCACGGGTTACGCGACCATAATCAGTTCCTCCCACATTTCTGGGAAGTAACGGCGCAACTGAATCGATTTCACTAATCACAAAATTAACCGTTGAATCGAGGGTCTGACGGGGAGCTGCCGCGATATCCTGACTGATATCACTCACTGAGCTTGTTATAATTGGAACTCCACCAAAACAGCGAATTAATTCTGCATAATAAAATGCACGCAGACAACGGGCCTGATTTATGAGATAGCTTCGCGTTGTTTCTGTAAAGCCATATTGGTCGCTCAAAGGCATTTTATCTATATTCTCAAGAAATTTATTCGCAGTCCGGATTGCCCTGTATGAGCCCGACCACATATCATCCATTCCGGGAATATTGTTCGGACTCCAGGATCCAAGGTTGAATGCCACCGCGCTGGCCTCAACAGCTTCGTCGGTATATGCACTCAGGTAGCCATTAAACCGGATTGTACCAAATGTTGGTATCAGGGCATACAACTGATCAACCAACGACTGGGCTTTTGATGGATCTTTATAAACAGCTTCATGATCCTGAACAGATCCGGAAATTTCATCCATGTCATACATGTCACCAAGTTCACATCCGGAGAAGATGAACAGGGTTAACACCAATCCTACATAAAAATTATAGCTCTTTTTCATACAATTCATCAATTAAAAATTAACATTTAAACCCAGGGTGTAAATACGACTTTGCGGATAAATATCAATAGAATTATCAGCTGCTTCAGGATCAAGTCCGAATTCTTTCAGATAATCAAATAAAAGTATATTATTACCTCTGGCAAATAACATCACCTTCGAAAGCTTCAGTGAACTCAATACTTTTTTAGGCAATGAATAGGTCAGTTCAATATTTTTCAACCGGAGATAATCAGAGGAACGTACCCTCGAACTCGAAACTTCGTGATTAAAATGCTGATTATTGGTGGTTAACCGGTGATAAATGGCTGTTGACCGGGTATCAATTTGTTCACCGGTAAGCGGATCGGTATAATAAGCCCAGCGTTTCTCATGTATACCTTTCAATCCGTCTGCAGCCAGTGCAAACTCAACAATGGTATTTCCCCCGAGTAACATACTGGAGAAAGCCGCACCCTGCCACATCATACTGAATGAAAACCCCTTGTAAGCCGCACCCAATGTTAACCCACCGGTTAGTTCAGGTATTTTACTATAATCAATCGCACCATAATCATAATCATCGATAAAACCATCGCCATTGCGGTCCGCGAATTTCAAATCACCCGGCTGCGCGTTACCCAACAGGTTTACCGGAGTCGACGGATCATTGATTTCCTCCCAACTCTGATAAAAGCCTTCCACCAGGAAACCAAACCGGGTACCAACCGGCAATCCGGTCTGACGTTTATAAGCCAGGTTATCCGGATATGGGATTTCATCCATATATTCAATCTGGTTTTTTGCATAAGTCAGATTGGCATCAATCCAACACTGGACCTGTCCGAATTTTTGATTGTATCCAAATTCTATTTCTATTCCCTGATTACGTACAACACCAATATTTTCAGCTGGTAACGCGTAATTCAATCCCAGTGTTTGAGAAAAAGTATTGCGTTTTGCCAGGATATCATAGCGGTATTCATGAAAATAATCCGCTGTAATTTTGAATTTCCCCAGAAAACGGGCATCAATTCCTATATTTCCTTTCAGTGCCCTCTCCCAGGTTACATACGGATTCCCCAGTTGTGTTTCCCAGTAACCGGTTACATTGGATGCCGTAGCGCCGTCGCCGAAATTATAAACCGCACCGTTTCCGTATGAGTTCTGATAAAAATAACTCATGTTCCCGAGTTTATCGTTTCCTACTTCTCCTATCGACCCTCTGAGCTTGAAAAAATCGACTCCGCTTATATTTTCTTTCCAGAAATTTTCTTCCGACAATGCCCATCCCAATGAAAATGAGGGGAAAAAACCGAATCGTTTTTCTTTATTAAAATTTGAAGAGCCATTGTACGCCATATTCATTTCTGTCATGTACTTCCTTTTATAGTTATAGGTCAGACGACCTACATAATCCATATCGAACTGGGGAAGTACAGCATTAGAATAGAACTGACGTTGTTTAACTAATAAAAGGGCGCCAACATTGTGATTGCCTTCAAAAGTATTGTTATACCTGATTGCAGCCTGTGACACAATCTGACGGGTTGTGGCTTTTCCATCAGATGAGGTCGACCAATCTGTTTCAGAGTTAATCATCGTATAGTCGCCATTTCTGGTATATCGGCCTATTTCTGCGCGATGATTCAGATTCCATCCGCTGGTAACCAGGTTATCGAAACTGATTTCCCCGTCTACAGAAAGTCCTTTGGTTATAAAATCCAGCTTTTGATTCAAACGAATCGTTCCTTCAATTGTATTTTTATTATCCAACTGATATCCTGCCGCAGTGAGATAAACCAATGGGGATTGGTTATCACCGCCCTGAGCTCCGAATTTTCCATTGGGTGTAATGTAAGGAAACAAATTGGGAGCAGTCCGGAAGAAACGGGTAAAAAACTCCTGTTTATTAGAATTCGCGATACCGATATTTCTTACTTTCTCTATCCTGTTTGTCAGGTCAACGGCCAGTGTAGTGGTTTTCGAGATTGTGATGTCAAAATTGGTGCGAAGGCTGAAACGCTGAAAAGAAGGATTCGGATTATAGGGAACATCGGAGAATGTCCGTTTTATATCATCCGGCAAAGCCCTGTAAGTATCAAAACGTTCCAGATCTGACGTTTTGGAGTAATTTTTTAAAACCCCCTCTTCATTCAAATAGTTTCCTGATACAAAATATTTAATCTTATCTGTTCCTCCCGAAATATTAATGTTTGCTTGTGTCTTTGGAGCATACTTACGCAGAAAATCAGCTGCATAGTTGTTGTCCGGGTGTGTATACGGCGCAGAATGATCCTGATATTTTTGGAGATCATCCAGGGTATACTCCAGTGGCATTCCATCGTTAAGCAAGGCTTCGTTGCGCAGGTAAGCAAATTGGTAAGAATTGAGCACTACAGGTAACCTGATCAATTCATTTGCAGAATGTTGAATGGTTGCTGATATTCTCGCTTTGCCTTCCTGTCCTCTTCTGGTAGTCACTAAAATTACACCATTCGCTCCCCGAATACCGTATACCGCTGTTGCAGCAGCATCTTTCAACACCGTAAAACTTTCAATATCCTCAGGATCAACATTGCCCATATCACGTTCAATGCCATCAACTAAAATCAGCGGGTTGGTACTCCCGCTACTCAGGGTTGAAATACCCCGAATATAGATTGAAGACTCATTCATGCCCGGCCGGCCACTTCCCATCAGAGTTGTCACACCCGAAACCCTACCTGCAAGAGAGTTACTCAGATTTGAGGCAGAGGCCGCCTGTAACTGTTCACCTTTCACTGTGGTCACCGCTCCGATAACAGTTTCTTTACGCTGCGTACCATATCCAACCACGACAACCTCATCAATTGATACCGTCGCCGGTTCCATAACAATGACCATACTTGCCGAAGGAGTCAATTCTCTTGGATTATAGCCCACATACGATACAACAACCTGGTTGTTTCCTCTGAGTGTAAGACTAAACCTACCATCAATATCAGTAATAGTACCGTTGGCATTATTATTTTTTTCTGTTACAGTCACCCCAATAAGAGGCTCACCTGTCTCATCTTTTACGACACCTGAAGCGACACGTTGTGCGACAAGGGCAGCAACACCAAATACAAAAATCAATAATATTATCAATAATGTTTTTTTCATACTACTTAATCAAATAAGGTTACCATTCGGGATTCTGTAATAAATTGACATTCCGGTTGCGTTCCGACTGAGGAATCGGGTAGAAATAATGCTTGCGTTCAAAAATGCGGGGCTCAATCGCGACCTGCCGGTTGTAAGTATAGCTATCATCCGGATTCTTAACAATCTGCATTCCGTCAACACTTTTTTTCATTGAAGTTGCAATTTTCCAGCGACGAATATCCCAAAAACGGTGTTCTTCAAATGCCAGTTCCACCCGTCTCTCCAGACGTATCAGTTCCCTGAGTTCCTCTTTTGTCACATCATCTTCCACCGGGGGCATTTGTGCCCTTGACCGGATGGCATTGATTGCCCAACGGGCATCATGACCCCCGATTGCATAAGTTGGACCTCCGTATTCATTGGCAGCCTCAGCAAAATTCAGGAGTGTTTCAGCATATCTGAAAAAGCCGAAATTATGGTTGGTCTTATATTCTGTTCCGAAAATGGTTGCATCACGACTTGAAAATTTCCGCAGATAATATCCCGTACGAACTCCATCAGTCAGGGTAGAAGCATCATCAGCTCCTCCCACATAAGTTTCGATAAGACCATACGTTTTTTTCGAATCATAAAAACGATTATCAGTATACCACCACTGCATTCCGTTATAGAAGACATAAAGTGACAACCGTGGATCTCTGTTGGAATAGGGGTCAGAAGCATGCGAAGGATTGCTCCAGTCGAATGGCTGTCCATCACTCATCAGAAAAGCATCTACGAAATCCTGTGTCGGACAGGTAAGACCAAGGGCATTCTGATAGCCCATGGGAGCGTTGTTTTTCTCCATGTTATTATCCTGAACCCACAATCTGCCAAAAATAAATTCCCTGTTGGTGCCATAATAAGCATCATTAAAATAACCAAATGAATATACGCCATTCCCTTCAGGTAAATATTCGTACAGTTGATATTCATTTAATGCAATTACATCATGAGCAGCCTGTGCTGCATCTTTCCATCGTTCATTGCTAAATCCACCCATCCAAACAAGTTCATTATTACCTTCCGTGTAATCTGCCCCGGCATTTACGAGGGGACTGGCAGCATATAGAAGCACCCTTGATTTCAGCGCCAGTGCAGCTCCCTTTGTGGCTCTTCCATAATATGATGTGTAGGTCGCATAATTAAGCGGCAATAATGCAGCAGCTCTATCACATTCCTCCACGATAAATTTCACTGTATTGGCATAAGTTTCACGGCCTATCTGCATATCGTCTCCCGGGTTCAGCACTGTTGTCAGAACCGGAATACCGCCATATCGCTTGAATAACTCATAGTGGTAAAACGCTCTTAAAAAAATCAACTCACCCAATGTACGCCGGTATGTATCGTCGGTAATAGGCAGTATTTCCCGTTGATTTTCCCAGAAAGGAAGAAACAGGTTGCAGTGGCGAATACCTTCATACATGTCGTTCCACGCGGGATCGGGAATGTTATTCGGGTCCCACCGTCCGTTAACAAAGTTATCCACAGCCGTAGTTGTTGAAGATGTGGCATGTTTTGCCTCATCAGTGGCTGCTGCCTGCATGGCATTTCCAAGCCGGAAATACCGACCCGTATGTGTTAATTTGGAATAGGCTGCATTGACTGCTCCAATCGTACGGATAGAGTCGGAAAACACCCGGTTAAAATCGACATTTTCAGCAGGATACTGATTGAAAGGATGATCCTCGCATGCCGTCAGCGCCAATACAAACACCATTAATAATAAACAAATATGTTTCATATCTTTTTGATATTTTGATAAAAGGTTAATTACTCATTATAATTTTAGGCGAAGACCAATCGTAAACATACGATTCACAGGATAGCCCTGACCGTCGGCCGAAATATCCGGATCAGCAATTCCATCAAGAGAATCCCAGCAAATCAGATTGGTTCCCGACAAGTAAACCCTCATATCGGATGTCGCTGATATCCATTTAGCAGGCATCGTATAGGACACTTCCACGTTTTTCAACCGGATGTATGATGCATCCTTAACCCAAAAATCCGATTTGGCTTTGGTACTACTGCTCCCATCGACTGTAAGACGGGGATAGGCTGGATTAATATTGTTATCTTCTGTCCAGAAATTACCCAGATGGAAATCGTATATATTTCCGGAATTACTGAATGGACGATTGATACCATCTCGATACACTTTATTCATTCCTTCAACTCCCTGAAAGAGCGCAGATAGCTCCCAACCTTTATATGACATTCCCAGATTAATGCCGTAAAACCAGTCGGGCATTCCTACTGTTCCCAGATAAACCCGGTCGTAATCGTTGATACTATTATCTTCATCCGGATTTTGGTTGATATATTTCAAGTCTCCACGTATGGACTTTCCTACTCCTGTCTGATCAGCCCAGGCAGTTACTTCATCTTCAGTCTGAAAAAAACCTGCCGTACGGAATCCCCAATATGCATCAAGCGGATAACCTGTTTGAGGTTCTGCAAGTCCTTCTTCTTCATCTAAATACTCCACTTTGTTTCTGGCGTATGTTGCATTCGCACTGATAAAATAACGAATCTTACCTATTTTATCTGCCCATCCCAACTGAAACTCCATGCCACTGTTTGAAACTTCCCCAATATTTTCAAGCATAAGACGATTGTTAGGAACTCCCATCATGCCGGGCATTGATTTACTATAGGCCAGAATGTAACGCGTATATTCATCGAAATAATCAAATGAAGCCGACAAACGGTTATTAATAAATGAAGCGTCAAAACCTATGTTCTTCTTTTCTGTCGACTCCGGTCGAAGCACAGGGTTGGCAATCGAGCCTTCGATATAACCTGTTGAAAAATTACCGGCTGTGATGGATGCAGGATTACCTTCGCCAAAAAATGCTGTTCCTCCTTTGGTTAGTGAAACAATGTAATAATAATATAAATCATTGCCATTGTTATTCAGGTTATCACTACCCGTAATACCATAAGAACCTCTTACTTTCAGATAATTTACAATCGGATTATCTTTCAAAAATGCTTCATTGGTAGCAACCCACCCTAACCCGACAGCCGGATATAAGAACATCCTTTTCTCTCTTGGAAATTGCTCAGTTCCACTCCAACCAGCTGACAAATCAACCAGATAACGGTTATCGAAAGCATAATTTACCGAGCCATTGATGCCTGCCATTGCATGCGCAAGCTGGGAGTCATTTTGAAAGTCATAATTAAACCCGAAAGCCCGGGCAACAACATCATGTTTTCCAAATGTCCTCTTATAATTCATACCAAATTCAAAATTCATCTTCCGGTAATAGGTACCAGAACTGCCTGTAAGATTCAATGGCGTATTGGATCCCCATTGCCTGTAGGTTCTGTTGCCCTCATTATCAAGCTTCGGTGCGCCGGCCTCCAGTAACAGTTCATAAACTGCTGTACTTTTTAAACGCCTCGAAATATGGGTGTAATTGTTGTCAAACGCAAATGCACCATATACATCCAGTCCCCTGACAAGACTATTTAAATCATATTTCAAACGTGTTGTAGCCGTAACATATCGATTGAATGATTCGGAATATCCACTATAGTTTATCGTCTTGTAAGGATTATCAGCATAAAGTTGCGTACCAGCAACTGACCCGTTTTCGTTGTGTACGGGATGCGCGTTCGGAATATAGTTCAGCAACGAACGATAAAGTGCCGTACCACTTGTATTGGAAGGGTTGTTGATAAAACTGAACATGGATGACACACCGGCTTCCAGTTTCAATTTGGGGGAAATTTGCACATCGATATTGGTTCGGATAGAATATTTATCCCACTTATTCTCAGTCGAATACTTATTCGCCAGTGGGTCTGTTACAATATTTCCTTTATCACCAATATAAGAAAAAAGCACATAATATTTGGCAAGTTTAGATCCTCCGTCAATTGAAAGAGAATAACGTTGTTTGAAAGATTCTTTATTGAAAAACTCATCCAGCCAATTCACATCAGCATACTGGTAAGGATCAGGGCTGGCACTGTATGCATCAATCTGCTCCTGGGTATATACAGCTGTATTGCCATCGTTTACTCTTGCCTGGTTATAATAGTTCATGTACTGTGCAGCTCCTACAACATTGGGTATGTTCAATGCCGACTTAAGTGTTAATTGTGAGTCAAAAGTTACCCTGGTTTGACCTTCACGGCCTCTTTTGGTTTTTACCTCAATTACTCCGGCAGCTCCCTTCAATCCATAAATCGCTGTTGCTGCCGCATCTTTCAGCACGGTAATACTTTCAATTTCATTAGGGTCCATGTAATTGATATCTCGCTCAAAACCGTCCACCAAAATATAAGGTGCATTCGAACCATTGGATGTGGTTCGTTTTCCCCTGATAAACATTGTGCTCCATTCCGCGCCGGGTTCACCACCACCCTGCGAAACATATAAACCGGGAATATATCCCGCGAGCGCATTTTTCGTGTTGTTAAAAGCGGTTTTCTCAATTGTCTTTCCGGATAACACGGTTGCTGATCCCACATACAAAGCTGGGTCGGTGAGTTTCCCGAATTGCAGCACACCCGCAGCTGACTTCTTCTCCTCTGCATTTTCATTATTTTCCTGCCCTGCACTTTTTACCGGAAGACAAAAAAGACAAACAAGCATTGAAAAGAAATATGCATTTCTTCTAATAGATCTGATGTTTAACATAAGATTATTTAAGGTTATTATTAATTGAGCTTTTCTCTCAGTTAGCGTTTGCTATTTACCTTGACAAAGGTAGAGATGTTTCAGAGACTCTTTGTATCACAAATTCATCATTTTGTAACACGTTTCTGATTGCTTAGTCTGATAGTGTTGTCACGGGGTTATTTATCACCTGGTTTTGAGGGTAATAAAAACAAAACTATCCGGTTCAACGGGAACCTGCAAACAATTTTCAGATATTTCAACTGCTATTTGTTTTTCTCCAAGCGTAACCGTTCTTTTACCGGTAATTTCAGCAGCACAATTTATTGCCTGAATCTTTTTCGATGATAATTTCACCCCGGGAACTTCAACCGCAACCATTTTTTTTGATTCTACGCCCGTTCCTGACAACACAATGCTAATCTGACTTTCTGAAACCGACGCAAAAGCAAAAACATCCTCTGTTGAAATACATTTAACCATATTACCCCTCAATTCGTTGCCGAAAAGTTTGAAAATCTGATATGGATATTGAGGTTTAATTTCCTTCAGAGAAAACATTGAACGATGTTCCATACCACCAATGCGCATCGGCCAGTGAGTGGCCACATCAAATCCAAAATTCAGAAACTTCCCGATACCTTCTGCAAAACCAGCTAAGCGTTGAGCATCATCATCCGAATTACAATTATATTCTGTCATGGCCCACTTATATTGCTTTCCATTCATTTTTTCCGTAACAAATGCCTTCAGTTCATTCAGTTTCGGCTCTATATCAAACAACCTGTTTTCATGATAATACCAGTGAATCGAAATCATATCAATGTGCTCTCCACATTCATCGAGGACATTATCCCACCACTTGTCTTCTCCTTTGGTTATTTTTTTCTCTGCCAGCATCTGTTTTCCCTCTTTCATCAACTTAGCTTTTCCCTCCTGATCGGCTTTTTCCATCTTTTCGTTAAAAGTGGCGAGAAATTGCTTGTCTGTTCTCTCTTTTGTTCCTACCATATTGATATCCCAATGACCGTTTGCACTGATGATGATATCCGGGTTCACTTTTCTCATGGCTTTAGCATACTTAGCGACCACATCGCCGTATTCACGTGCAGTCATTACATGATGCCAGTAGGTTTCATTTCCAATTTCCCAGTAACGCACCTGGTAACCTTTATCTTTACAGTACTGAACCCAGTCGGCAGCATACCGGGCACCTTCCTCTACTTTACCATCCAGGAACCACGATTGTGTATTCACAACCAGCATCGGCTCTGCGCCAACTTTCCGGCAAAATGCCATAAACTCCTCGAAATCAGATTCAGCTTCTCCGCTTTCATACGGAAACATAAAAGGATTATCCAGGGTAGCAGTTTTCCAATGAAAATTATCCGCCACAGTCCCTCCCGGATAACGTAGCACGGGGCAATTGTTTTCTTTTAATAACTGAGCTAACTTACCATCAGCAAGCGAAGCATCATCTTCTATCCAGTATAAAAAATTACTTCCCCAAAAATCTTTGCTGACAGGAGCTAATATCTTATCACTCTCAACAACAACACGCTCTGCTTTTTGAGAAAAAGCAACCAGAAACAGTGAAAAATAAAACAATAAAAAAACGAATGATTTCCTCATAATAAATATATTAATGATTATTTAATACCTGCGACTAAAAAGCGCAATATAACAAATATATGACACCAAAACAAAAAGATGAAACTATATGCATCAACCCTCTGTAGGCAATACAGCATTCGGTACATTTTCTTCTTTCTCATCTTCTACTGTCATACCATATATCGATAAGATTGTCTCCTTATTCAGACTGAATTCCGGATTAAATTCATCGGAATTCATGTAGTTAAGCAAACTCTTATACAACTGACGAGTGGCTGTACGTTTGTCCATGTCTGTCTCAAAATCAACACTCGAAATCATCAGCTTGCCCCTGCCAACCTTACATTCAGCCAACAATGCCAGTTTCCGGTTCACCTTCCACGAGTCAATAGCCTGTAGCAAAGGTTGATATTGCTTGGGAAAGGTATTCTCGGCTCCATGTTCATCCAATATCATCGGCACCGAATACTTCAACACATCCCACCATTGCCAGTTGGTATGCATTTCGGTTGGGAATTGCCCGAAAACAGGATGTTTAGGATTACACAATATACTGTTACACATCGTTTCGCCTTCATTTAACCCAAATGCTGTCCAGTATATAGATGCGAAACAAGTGGGTAGATTCCCTTTAAGCTTCGAACGGTCAGTCAGCCACAAAACCTTTGCTCCCTGATTTAAATCTTTTATAACCTCATCAGTCAGTTCTCGAACTATTCTAACGTCTCCCAAGTGAGATTCAATATCATCGGGGAAGACCCAGAAACTCCACCAGTTCCTGATGTCGGTTCCTTCCATTTGCACTGTAAATGTATACTTCGTTGGAGAATAGAGTTTACTCAAGTTCAGGGAAACTACTCCTATATGCATGTTATTTTCTCTTGTGGGATAGTTCATCTTATTAAATTTTCCCTGATGAATGATCTTACCTGACTCATCTGCTATTTGATAGACTACCCTCCTTTGAAGAATGGGTTTCTCTGCAAAATTGTATAATTCGACTGTAGCCTGAAAAGTATCTTTTTGTTGCAGAATCAACGAGGGTATGCGCGCCAGTATCACAGTTTCATTGCAAAACCGGGTAAACTCAGCTACTGATACATACTTTTTCTTATCCCAAAAAGCATCAAAAACACCGACCGGCGCATGTCCCTGACCGGGAAAATCCTGCAGAGAAAGTGAGTGAAAGCCGGCGATATCTTTTGTACGCAAGATAGCTTCATACTCAGCTTTCAATAACTCAACCTGCCATTTACCTGTGGCTTCGGTAAATTGAGGAGCGAGCTTTGTCATTCCCCGTTCGGCTAAAAGTGTTTTTTGAATATCCAATACACCGGGGTACAAACTACCGGTATATTTTGGCATTTCATGTTCATAATCCGGAAACACACAATACTGTCCGATTTCGTGTGACAAAAATGGTTTCGGGAACTCTCTGATAGCATCATCATAATCATACGCAGTATTCGGTTGTATATGAAACAATAAATTAGTCTCAGGTTTTGGAGGCCATCCCATGTGATGACGGACACGTTTTTTGTTTACACTGTGAGAAACAGCAAAATCGAAACTATCCAGCACCGGCCGGCCGTTTATCTTTCCGGAAACAAAACGGCGCGAATCCTGTTTTGCTTTTTCAATAAAACGAATCATAACCGCAGTATCCGCACGCAATTCATTTCCCATCGCGAAAAATAACCACGATGCATGATTACCATATTGTCTGATCACCCTATCTGTTTCCTCAACAATAAACTGCTCCTGTTCAGGAGTTTGAATAACAGCCCATTCGCTCGCTTCAGCTTGTAAATAAATTCCAACCTCATCGGCCGCAACAAAAGCGGCTTTTGGTGGACACCACGAATGAAACCTTACCATGTTATGCCCCCATGACTTATGTAGAGAAAATATCTTCTTCCACCAGGCAACATCCATGGCAGGTAATCCATCCACCGGAAACTCTCCGCAATTCAGATTACCCCTGATGGAAATTGTTTTGCCGTTCAGCATGAATCTGCGTCCGTTCAGTTCAATCTTTCTGAACGCGAAAGATGTTGAATATTGGTCTCCGGCTCGGGAAGACTCCAGAGAAACATTCAACCTGTATAACGCCGGGTTAAATTCATCCCAACATTGTATTTTCCCGGAAAAGGGATATTCGATTGTAAAAGTGGTCAAACCATGTGGGGTTACGACAACATTTTTCGATGTACTTTTCTCTTTATAAGTATGTTTTGTGTTATACAACTCAGCGCCGAGTTTTATTTTCACGCTTTCCGGCTCATTTAAACTACTTCCAACATTCAATTTAACTACCGCCACACCGCGGTCAACATCCGGGAAAACCTGCACTTCATCTAACCAAATCTTCTCTTTTACATCAATTTTCATCTCTCCGATAATTCCGTTCCAGGCCGCCATGGTTTGTTCGGATACACTATGCGGAATCCTCCCAACATCAACTATAGCCGAATTATCAATCCGGATAGCTATTTCATTCTCACCCTCTTGTATGAATGATGTAATATTATATTCATGTGCGGTACCCAATCCTCTGTTGACACCCGCTTTTCGCCCGTTTATGTACAACGTACTTTCCCAGTGTACACGTTCCAGATAAAGAAAGAACTCTTTGTGTTCAACCGGATGAGCTATATTAAAAGTACGTTTATACCAAGCAGCGCCAACATAATGTTTAGCCGGTTGTAAAAAATCAAAAATCCTGACGTTTCCCGGTTGTCTGAACTGCTCGTATATAGGATGGTTGTGCCACAATGTTGACAAACTTCCCAGGTACCATTTCGTTTCAGGTGTTACATCATTACCGATACCCTGTGCATGAAGACATCCCGGCAAGATAACAGTCTCCTCAAAACCGGCAGTTAAAAACATTTCCTGTTGAGTTATTTGTTTAGTTTCCTGTTTTACTTTCCAGACTCCGGATAAATCAATTGTTTGCGCCATCGTACTTTGCAACCATCCCCCAACAAGCAACAAAACATACACTATGAATAACCTTAATCCTTTTGCCATACTACCAAACTAATATTTGTTGAGCATTTTTTTCATTGTTTTTTCCTGTTGTTTCAATAAAAAAAAGTCCTGATTTATAGTTATTAAAGGGAATATAAAAACTATACCCTGAACATTGTCCTTTTGTAATCAATTGTCCGGACACATTATACACGCTGTACTCATTCATCGGGAAGTCCGATTGCACATGAACGGCTTTTGATTTACTGTCATAGTAACAACTTGTTGTGTTAGCATACCGTGAAGCCAAACCTGTTGTGTTAATTACAACTGAAATCACCGAATCACGTGTAATGTTGTAGGTTTCCGAAACTACCTGTTTTCCTCCGACCTTGACATCAACCCTAACGCTTCAACATACCTGGCAAAGTCTGAACTCCGGCAGTTAACACATTATCAGAATTTCCCCGGACATAGCTATGTCCGGTGTGCAAACCCGTCATCAAGCAAGCCCTGGTTGGAGCCGAAACGGTTGAACCTGAATAATGATTCGTAAAACGAATACCCTCCTGCGCCATCTTATCCAGGTGTGGAGTAGTAAAATGCTGTTGTCCATAACAACTCAAATCACCATAACCAAGATCATCTGCTAATATGTAAATAATATTGGGACGTTCCGGAACTGAAGTTGCTGTAAGTAATGGAGATATCAGAAATAGTGAAACCGGAGTTAAATGATTTACACGCATTTTATCAATAGTAACAAATTAGAATTAAGCTTTCTTAACTGATTATTGAATTAACAACAGCCATTAAATACACAGGAAACAAAGGTATTTGTTTTCAGCAGAACGTATGGCTCTTATTTAATCAAAATGTATCACTTTTTCGACAAAGTTAAACTGTAATAAAACACAGTATTTTGAATACAAGCTAATTATGTATGGCCCAATCAGGATTCAATTAGCGGTTTCATGATATCCCGGTCTTTACTTCAAAAATATCAGTATATTTGCATGGTAACATTTTTATCGAAATATTATGAAACAATATCCGGTTACAACCAACACGCATAGAAAGACAATCACATATCTTCTGTTGTTCTATTCCATTCTGCATACCTATGCAACAAATTCATTTTTTTTTGAAAATATTTCTATTGAGAGAGGATTGTCGAGCCGAACCGTTTTTTCAATTACACAGGACCAAACAGGTTTTTTATGGGTAGGTACTATCGACGGATTAAACAGGTTTGATGGCTACAATTTCAAGGTGTTCAAGAAAGATCCGTTTAACAAAAACAGTCTTAGCAACTCCACTATAAACTGCTGCTATAAAACAAGAGATAACACTTTATGGTTTGGTACCGACAAAGGATTAAACATTTATAATCCTACAAATGAAACATTCAGCATCCCAAGGCCTGAAAATGACAAAAACGGAGAGCTTGCGACCCAACGCATCAGGGTTTTGTATGAAGATACAAAGAACAATCTGTGGGTAGGCACACAAAACGGATTATTCAAATATAATAGAAAAGAAAACATTATTGAGCCATTTTTATTCAAACAAGCAAATAAAAATGGTCATCTCAACATCATCAGATCTATTTACGAAGATGAAGAAGGTTATATGTGGATCGGCACTTTCGATGGACTGTTCAAACTCAATCCACTTCAAAAAAACTTTGAACACTTTATATTAAAACACAAAAGCTCTTCAGGTTTACCTAACAACCTGATTACTTATATCTGTGGCTCAAACAATGACCCAACCTTCCTGTGGGTAGGAACGGAAACCGGTTTGTGTAAATTCAACAAAGCAGATTACAGTTTTGAGATTTTTCAGGCCGATGACAAGCGAACGGGTCTTTCCAACAGCACAATCAAGCATATAGAACCATTAAACAGATTCGAGTTTTTGTTGGCAACTGATTATGGATTAAATCTTTTTGATACCCGTACCAATACGGCAACTGCTTTCTTTCACAATAAATACGATAATTTATCCATCTCTGACAATGTAGTTTGGGATATCTATAAAGATTCGTCGGGAATTGTATGGTTTGCAACACACAATGGAATTGCCAAACACAACACACATCGCAAAAACTTTGAAATCAACACGGTTGATATAACTGTAGGTGAAGCAATCATCAACAGTATTGCAACTGACCCGGATAATGAATTGTGGTTTGCTACCTTCGATGGAATTATTCATAAAAATCCTGTTACAAATAAAACAAATCAATACTTGTTCGACTCAAAACTGAGTACCAACAAATACAGCAAACGTATTTATGTTGATAAAAAAGGAAATCTCTGGGCAGGAACCAACAATGGACTGATTTACTGGAACAGGAAAAAACAAAAATTTGAACGGGTAATTATAAAAGATGCTCCGTTATTGTTAAAATATATTTTTAGTATTACAGAAGATGAATATGGAAATATATGGACAAACGTAAACAACGGCCTTTGTAAAATCAGTCCGAACTGGAATCAATCTGGTGAATTGAGCGACTTTTCCTATAAGGTTATTTTTGTTGAGGATAAAATCATTCAAAATCAAAACAGCGAAATCTCCTGTATTTATAGCGCTCAAAAAGGGATCATCTGGTTCGGCATTTCAAATGAAGGCTTGTATAATTATGATGTAACTAAGGATAAAATCTCTCACTTCCACTTTGATCCGGGGAACCCGAACAGTATAAACAGCAACTCCATTATCAGTATTTTCTCTGACACGAACCATACGGTATATGTGATTACTGACCGGGGACTTTGCAAGTATAATACACAATCAAATAATTTTAGTGAGATACATGTAGACAGCTACTATCGCTATTCCCTTCAAAATGGCATTGCAGATCAACAGGGTAATATCTGGTTGACATCATTCCTGCATCTGCTTTATTACAATGCAAAAAATCAAACCACCATTTCATTCGATTTTACGCATGAACTTAGAAATAAAGGATTTGTAACAAATTCAATATTTAAAGACAAAAATGGCAAAATATACCTGGGAGGTTACGACCGGTATGTGACATTCGATCCCGGAAAAATCACTTCCTCAGTCATTGATTCTATTGTAAAACCAGCCTTGATTACTAATATAAGCGTTTTTGAGCAAGATGTGACCTGGGAAAAAAAGTCAAACAGGCACATTAATCCTCTTGAGACTGTAACATTAAAACACAATCAAAACTTCATCAAAATCCAATTCTCATTGCTCGACTATAGTTCTCCTTCCAACAACAAATATGCATACCTACTGGAAGGCGTTGATAAGCAATGGATATACACCAGTGGGTCTCAAAATTACGCCTCCTACTCCAATCTTCCTCCCGGCAAATATACCTTTCAGCTTAAAGCTGCAAATCCTGACGGATTCTGGAGCAAAGATACAACACAGTTAAAAGTTGTGATAACACCTCCCTGGTGGTTGAGTTGGTGGGCGTATTCAATTTATATTGCTGCAATCATCCTGCTGTTATTTTTCATATACAAAACTGCCCATGCCAGGTTTATTCTGGCACAACAACTAAAAAGGGAAAAACTCGAAAGGGAAAAAACAGAGGAAATAAACACAATCAAACTCCGCTTCTTCACCAATATCTCTCACGAATTCAGGACACCGCTCACCCTCATTCTGGGACCGATAGAGACCCTCATGGAGAAGTTTACTGACAGCTCAGCACAGGAACAGCTGAATATCATGAAAACAAATGCAGAAAGGCTGTTAAGGCTGATTAATCAAATCATGGATTTCAGAAAGATTGAAAACAAAAAAATGGAATTAAAGCTGATTAACCTTGACATTATTTCATTTACCAAATCAATTTACAGCATGTTTAAAGAACATGCCGCAAAACGTAACATCGAATATGTATTTGATAGTTCATGCCATGTTTGCGTTATGTCCTTCGATAACGATAAAATTGAGAAGGTACTCTATAATTTACTATCTAATGCATTCAAATTCACTCCTGACAATGGTTATATTAACGTCTCAGTCAATCGCGTAACAAAAGATAACAAGGAGTATATTGAATTTGAAATCACTGATAATGGCATAGGAATTCAGGACAATGAAAAACAACTTATTTTTGAAAGGTTCCATCAGGTCAAAGGCAATCCCGCTGGTAACACAGAAGGTACCGGGATTGGCTTAACTTTATCAAAAGAATTTATTGAACTACATGACGGCGGGATATTTGTCAAAAACAACACTCCCCGGGGCTCTGTCTTTGTTGTTCTGCTACCTATTGTTAACGAAGAAATTAATCCTGTTGAGGAGGATATTGACTCAGAACAAGAACAGGTATATAGAAATTCAGCACAGGAAAAAGCAAAGCTATTAATCATCGAGGATAATGTGGAGATGCGGACTTATCTCCGTAGAAATCTGGAAGACACTTATGAAATATTCGAAGCATCGGATGGAGTTGAAGGAATGGAAAGTATACAGAAAAATATTCCGGATATCATCGTTTCTGACTTGATGATGCCCAATATGAATGGATTGGAACTATGCGAAAAAGTTAAATCAAATATGGTTACCAGCCATATACCACTGATTATCTTAACTGCAAAAGTGAATGAAGAAACTGCTTATGAGGGCTTCTCGTTTGGGGCAGACGATTACATAACAAAGCCTTTCAGCATGAAGCTACTGAAAATCCGCATTGAAAAACTCATAGAAAAGAACGAAAAACTAAGAGAGCATTTCAGACTGAGTATGTTGGCTAACCCTCAACATATTCCGGTAGAATCAAGCAATGAGAAATTCATCCAGCTATTGGTCAAAGCAATTGACAAACACATTGATAATTATGATCTCAATATAGAATTATTGTGCCAGCAACTCAACATCACCCATCAACAGGTGTATCGGAAAATTAAAGCGCTTACCGGACAAACCGTGAATGAATTTATCCGGACTGTTCGTTTAAAAAGAGCTGCACAGCTATTGAGTGAATCTGACCTGAATATTTCTGAAATCATGTATAGTGTTGGATTCTCAAATCGTTCCTATTTTTCTAAATGTTTCGCCGAAGAATTTCACATGACTCCGAAAGAATATCGGCAGAACAACAAACAACAATCATCCTAAACAATTAGGGCTGTATTATTTGCATTTCTGATTTTTTCGACACAAAATTTGTTAATCTGAGCAATTATAGTATATTTGCAAAGCTTTAACTGAATCAGGTATGTCGAAAAAAATCTCCAAAACAAAAAAAATGCTGATTGAAGTCGCCCGCGACTTGTTTGCCACCCACGGTAAACGCAATATTACCATGAACGATATTGCAGAAGCATCAAAAAAAGGGAGACGTACGCTTTATACATATTTCAATAATAAAGAAGAAATTTTTAAAGCTGTTATTAACAAAGAACTAACATACCTGCTGGAAGAACTTACCCGGGTTGCACAAGAGGCCTATGCACCCGACACCAAACTGCGGAATATGGCCATCACCCACCTTGATGTCGTGAAATATATTGTGAACCGCAATGGCTCGCTTAGCGCCGACTTCTTTCGTGATATTTATGAAGTAGAACGTGCACGGAGAAAAATCGACATGGCTGAAATCAAAATGATTCGGGATATTCTTGAAGAAGGAATTGAGCAAAAGATTTTCAAAAAAATGGATCTGGATTTGTCTTCAGTTGTTGTATTTCATGCCATCAAAGGTTTGGAAGTACCTTATATCCGCAAAACACTGACTAAGGCTTTTGAAGAAAACAAATACAACATCATCGAGTTTATCTTCAACGGTATCAAAACAGAAAAGTCTCCTTACAACAATTGATTCTCAGGTTCACTTTCCTTGTAGCCTGATTGTAACATCTTCTTCTCATATCTGAAATACACGTTTCGTAGTTTTGCAGCAAAATTTCAAACACGATACTGCAATGACGAAAGGTCAATTTCTTTATTTATCTATCATCCTGTTTTTCATTTCAATTTTTGTATCCGTTCAGGCTCAGTCTGTAATCAGGGGAACTGTAACCGACCGGAAATACAACGAACCACTCACCGGCGCCGCTATCTTAGTTGAAGGAACCACGACTGGTACCACCGCGGATATTGACGGTAATTTTGAAATTAAAATTGCACCCGGAAAATACACCCTGATTGTTTCTTACGTTTCCTATACTACACGTAAAATTACCGATGTATCTGTTTCGAAGAATGAACCTGTGATACTTAATATTGAGATGGAAGAAGCTTCTATGGAACTTGAAAGCGTACAGGTAGTGGCCAGGATGAAAACCGACACCGACCTGTCAATGATCAGGAGCGTCCGGACTTCGCTGCAGGTAGTTAGCGGCATCTCGTCTCAACAAATAGGACGAACACTCGACCGGGATGCTTCTGAAGTCGTAAAAAGGGTACCCGGCGTAACTATTCAGGATAATCGGTTCATCATTGTCAGGGGATTAAACCAACGCTATAACAACGTTTGGCTTAACAATGCGGCAACACCCAGTAGTGAGACGGATGTTAAGGCTTTTTCCTTTGATGCCATACCCAGCAATATGATTGATAATCTATTGATATACAAAACCGGCGCGGCAGAGCATGCAGCTGAAGCTACAGGCGGATTTATCAAAATCACAACCAAAAACATTCCCGATGATGATTTTATGCAGGTAGAATACGGGATTGCCTATAATGATGTAACCACTTTTAATGAAATGCTATTGCCCGATTTAATGCCAATGGATTTATTGGGTCTTGGTTCGCTCTCCCGTGCTTTGCCAGCTGATTTCCCGGCCAACCTGAATGAAATCTCCCTAACCAAACGGGATGCTGCCGCATTGCAATTGCCGTCCCGGTGGGTTGCTCAACCACTCATTGCACTTCCCAATCAGAAACTTTCTTTTTCGATGGGTAAGAAATGGAATTTAGACCTTGGCGCCCGAATCGGAACCATGACATCAGTAAGCTATAGCAATTCTTACAGCACCCGCGACAATATGTTGAATTACATGTACGAAAGATATGATGAAGTAAATGACACACCTATCTATTTGTATCGATATACATCAGACATCTATTCGCGTGACTTTAAAATAGGCATACTACACAATTGGTCCTATCAAAATACGGAAGGAACAAGGTTGGAATTTAAAAACCTGTTAAACCAGATTGGAATTGATAAGACAGCCAATGCTGAAGGATGGAATAACTACAGGATGAGTAATTTTCAGTACTTCAGCAATCAATATTCTTCACGTACGACCTATTCTGGTCAGTTTAGTGGCAATCACAAGATTAAAAATCTCGATGGCAACCTCTTAGACTGGAATATCGGTTTGGCGTATGCCAACCGGATAGAGCCCAACCGTCAAAACCGCAGCAACAAGGAAGTCGCATCCGGCGAATACCAGTATGTCCTGCCCGACGTACCCAGCATCAACGAACTGGGTCGTTTGTATATGAAAAATCACGAATACGTGCTTACAGCCGCGCTGAACCGGGAAAAGAAATTCAACCTGATCGGCCAGCAATCCACGGCAAAGGCCGGACTTTACAACGAATTCAAAACAAGGAATTTCAGGGAAAGAAGTATCACCTACCGGAATGCTTACGGCAACCTGAGTACAGCCGAAATCAACCAGTTACCTTTTGAATCGCTGTTTACGGAACCTTATCTGGGTGCCGGCAAGGTAATCAGCGCCGACGAACAAACCAATGTTGCCAACGCGTATACAGCCCAAAACTGGTTATCGGCAGGTTACCTTGCGCTTGTTTTGCCCATAGGTAATTTCAATATCAACGCTGGAGTAAGAGCTGAATTCAACCGCCTTATGCTGCAGGGATATTATCATGCGAGCGCCCCTGTCAGTGTCGACAACCCGGCAATTGATTTCTTCCCTTCACTCAACACCTCTTATAATCTTAACGAAAAGAATTTACTCAGAATTGCTTATTCCCGCAGCATCAACCGACCGGAGTTCAGGGAAATAGCTCCGATAACCTATTACGACTTTACCGAGAAAAACTCGGTAGTCGGCAACCCGGATCTACAGGTTGCCAGCATTCAAAATGTCGATTTACGTTTTGAGCACTACCCTACTCCCGGCGAAACATTTACCTTAGCGGCATTTTACAAGCACTTCAGTAACCCGATAGAAATGGTCAGTATCGGTCAGGGCTCTCTCTTCTCCTTCGACAATGCCAAAGGCGCCACCAATATCGGAATCGAACTCGAACTAAAAAAATCACTCGCATTCATGGGATTAAAAGACATGAACATTAATATGAACGCATCTTTAATCTCGAGCATGGTTGAGTTTGATGAACTGGAAACCGAACGTAACCGGGCTTTACAGGGTCAGTCGCCCTACGTAGTCAATGTTGGTTTATATTACCAACCCGAAGATAAAGGTTTGTCTGCTTCTCTCATGTATAACGTAACCGGGAAAAGAATTCTGGTTGCCGCACAACTAAATCAGGGCATAGTAGAAGTCCCGGATATTTACGAAATGCCCCGTCATGTAATCGACTTTACTTTCAACAAGAAACTGGGTAAGCACATTGAACTCAAACTCGGCGTTAAAGACCTGCTGGCGCAGGACCACCTCACACAACAGGTCTATAAATTCAAGCAAAATACTACATTACAATCAATTACGCTTATCAACAAACGCTACGACACAGGCAGAACATGGTCGCTGGGGATTAAGTGGATGTTGAAATAATTTTACTTTGTTACATACTCTACATATTTTTGTAACATATTTGTAATATGTATTTCATTCCTTTGTACCGAAAATAAGAATCAAATTTTAATCAATAAATTAAATTCGGATGGATAGCATTTACATTGTCATCGTACTCGTTTTACTGGCACTTGCTGCACTCGACCTGGTGGTAGGTGTAGCTAATGATGCCGTGAATTTTCTGAATTCCAGCATCGGTTCACGGGTTGCTCCCTTATGGGTCATCCTCACCGTTGCGTCTGTCGGAGTTATCATCGGCTCACTATTCTCAACCGGCATGATGGAAATTGCCCGTAGCGGGGTGTTTTACCCTGAAAAATTCACCTTTGCCAGTATCATGATGCTCTTTTTAGCTGTAATGATTACTGATGTAATACTATTAGACGTTTTCAACACATTCGGACTACCCACTTCTACAACGGTATCGCTCGTATTTGAATTACTTGGTGCGGCAGTGGCGGTTTCTTTGTTCACAATCTGGCAAAACAACGAGGTGGTTGATCTGGCACAATACATTAATACCGGGAAAGCCCTCAAAATTATCTCCGGTATTTTTATTTCAATCCTGATTTCTTTTGCTGTTGGTTCGGCTATCATGTATATTTCGCGTATCATTTTTTCTTTTAACTATCACAAATCTTTTCAATATCTGGGTGCAATCTGGGGAGGTATCGCGCTTACAGCAATTGCTTATTTCGCGATTCTGAAAGGGTTGAAAAGTACTACCCTGATATCCAAAGAAAGCATTCAATACCTCAACGATCACACTGCCATCATCCTGCTCTACACTTTTCTGGGCATGACCGCTTTGATGGCGCTCTTACAACATCTTTTCAAAATTAAAATCCTGAAAATAATCATCTTATCGGGAACAGCTGCATTAGCACTTTCCTTTGCCGGCAACGATCTGGTGAACTTTATCGGGGTATTTATGGCCGGACTCAGTTCTTATCAGTTTGCCGGAGAATTTGTGGCACAGGGTGGAAATCTCGATAACCTGTATATGTCCCGTTTATCCGAAGCGGTTAATGTTGACTGGCGATACCTGTTCGGTGCCGGCGTAATCATGGTTTTATCACTTTGGTTCAATAAAAAGTCACGTAGCGTAACCAAAACAGAGGTTAACTTATCCAGACAAGGCGAAGGTTTAGAACAGTTTTCATCCTCCGGAGCATCTCGTTCCTTGGTGAGAAACGCCCTCAATATCGGCCGTTTTATAGACTATATTACCCCGCAAAAAGTAAAATATTTTATTGAAAGCCGTTTTAAACCATTAGAAAAGAAAGAGCCAAACAGTCCGTCTTTCGATATGATCCGTGCCTCTGTCAACCTGACTGTAGCAGCCATGCTCATTTCGCTGGGGACATCACTTAAATTACCTTTGTCAACAACATACGTCACCTTCATGGTAGCTATGGGTTCTTCATTAGCCGACCGGGCATGGGGACGGGAAAGCGCGGTGTATAGGATTACCGGAGTACTCACCGTAATCAGCGGATGGTTTCTGACTGCCGTAGTGGCATTCACAGTTTCTGCAATTATTGCATTTGCACTCATGTATGGAGGAATCTACGCCGTCATCGGCTTGCTCCTGCTGGTTGTACTTCTAATTATTCAGTTTACACTGGTACACAAAAAACGGATTGCTAAAGAAGAAGCTAAAGAAACTTCAGCTGATATCAAAAGTGAATCTGATTTGATTCAGGTTTGTTCAAACGAAATGGAAGAAGCCATCGAAACAACCATCCGGATTTACAGAGAAACCTTAGACGGGTTATTCAATGAAGACAGAAAGAAACTCAATCAATTACACAAAGAAGCTGATTCACTTTACCGAAAATACAAAAACCGCCGTCATTACGAAGTTGTACCAACCCTTAAACGTCTTGAAAACGCTCCGGTTGAGGTGGGACAATTTTATATTCAGGTAATAGATTATTTCTACGAAATATCGAAATCCCTGAAAGTAATGACTGAATCAAGCTTTAAGTATATCGACGATAACCATGAAGGATTCTCAAAAGAACAAATCAACGACCTCACAAAACTCAGCGAACAGGTTATTGAAGTCGCCTCTGATTTCGTATCGATGATTCAGTCGTGGGATTATTCACGGTTTGATAACCTGCTCGAAAAGAGACATCTCATTGCCGACTACTATGCACTGGCCACCCGAAATCAAATCAAAAGGGCAAAATCCAAAGATTCGGGTACACGTAACAGCATCCTGTTCCTCAGTTTACTGAACGAAACGAAAATCATTGCCCTACAATCAAGCAACCTGATGAAATCTCAGAAAAGATTGGTAAAAATGAAACAAAAAAAGGAATAATCACAACCAGTTTAACTCCCTATACCCCTTAGCACTTAACCGGATGGCTTCAGCCAATCCGGTTTTTGCTTTCCATCCCGTTTCAGCTGTCAACAATTCACCTGCACATACAAAAGCCGGGGCCGTCATTTGCTTATATTGCCGGTAATCATAGAAATTGGGAGTCCGGAACACATAAGATACGACCGTGGAAAAAACCATGATTAACCATATCAATCCTTTCGGGATACGCACAATCAATGCTTTTTTCTCTAAAGAAGCTGCAATCTCCCTGATTATATCATGGTTGGTAATGACATCAGCAGCTGTAGTAAAATACAATTTATGTTCTTCACTTCTTTCTTTCGACATGATATAAATGGCTTCCACCAAATCACCTACATAAATATAACTTAATAACTGAACCTTACCCGATGGAAGCGGAGCAAAACCACGCTTTACCATTTTAAAAAGCGTCAGCATAGCCGGGTCGCCCGGTCCTATTACCGCGGGTGGACGAAAGGCTGTTGTTGGAAAAGGTTGCGTCTTCAGCAACTGCTCTGCCCTGAGTTTGGCTAAACCGTACGGTTCAATCGGAGCTGCTTTATCCGACTCCCGTAAATTCAGGCTTTTTCTGTTAGGTCCCGCTGCTGCAAGCGATGAAGCCAGAATAAAACGCTTCGGTTTCCATTGCTGGCGATTCAGGCTCGTGAGCAAATGAACTACCGATTCATAATTCATTCGCTCATAATCTTTGCTGTTACGACCCTTAATTACACCTGCAAGATGAACTACTACATCAACTTCGGGTAAGACCAAATCAGTGCGTTCGAAAATATCCAACCCACCTTTTATTTCTTTCAGTTTCCCCAACAAATCAGGTGGAATTTTCCCCGGATTTCTAACCAATCCGAACACTTCATGCCCTTCAGCAATCAACTTCCTGCAAAAATGAATTCCAATAAATCCGGTACATCCGGTAACGAAATAACGCATAATTAATTACAAATATTTGACACAAGATATTTTCAGCAATACAAGCCACTACAAAGATAAAAAATATTTAAAAAACACGCTCAATTGAAGGTATTGTTCCTTTTTTATTCTTCCAATCATTAAATACCCAATTATTATCCAAATTATTGTTAATGCAAATCTAAAATGAAGTTAATTTACATAACAATTTAGTATCTTTGCGTGTTAGTTTTTAAAAAGAATATTTTGATATTATTTACCTGTTCTATAACAATTCTACCGGATACTTTACAATGAGAAAAAGAGGATTAACATCACAAAACGCAATCTACAGTTTAACTGTATTAATTATTGTACTGCTAAGCGGTTGTGAATCGTTTATTGATGCTCGTTTTCTGACCAATATCGCCACAAAACCCATTTCAAACATCACCATTGAATCTGCCCAATCGGGAGGAACCATACGCACATCAGTAAATACAGGTGGAAGTATCAAGAACATGGCTGAGGTAACCATAACAGGACGTGGCGTTTGCTGGAGCACCTCTCCAAATCCGACTATCAACGACGACCATACTAACGACGGAATTGGCCCCGGTAATTTCGTTTCCAGTATTTCAGGACTTGAACCCAACTTAAGATATTATGTTAGGGCTTATGCAATCAATGAGCACGGAATCCTATATGGAGACGAAGTAGCGTTTTCAACTTATGTACCTGAAATTTCGACTGTATCCGTTCCGGCAGGGACATTTGTGATGGGAAGTCCGGGCACAGAACCGGGACGAAGCAATGATGAAACCCAGCACACGGTGACACTGAGCGCCTTTAAACTCAGCAAACACGAAATCACCAATGAGCAATTTGCTTTATTCTTGAATACAAACAATGTTCAGGGTAACGGAAAATTCAGTTCAGGGAGATACCCGGATCAGGTATTAATTCTTGCTGAAACCAGAATAGGACTCACATTCAACCCTACCATAGGATGGGCGCCGGTGAAAGGCTTTGAAAAACATCCGGTTATCAATGTAACATGGTATGGCGCAGATGAATTTGCCCGCTATGCCGGAGGAAGACTTCCCACCGAGGCTGAATGGGAATACGCCTGTCGCGCTGGTTCAACAACTCCGTTTTTCACCGGCAACTGCCTCACTGATGCCGATGCAAACTACGACTGGAAGCTTCCTTATGGCAGCTGTACCAATGTTAATTCGACTTCGCCAACAGGAACAAGCCAGGTCGGTTCATTCCCTGCGAACGCATGGGGATTACATGATATGCATGGAAATGTGTGGGAATGGTGCGGAGACTGGTACGACTTGTATACGACAGCAGCACAAACAAATCCAACCGGACCAGCTTTGGGTTCCATGAGGGTTGCACGGGGGGGAAGTTGGTATATCAACAGTTTATATTCGCGTTCGGCTATGCGTCGCAGTCATTTCCCCGACAGTCATCATTGTACCAGAGGCTTCCGTGTTGCCTACAGCAACTAATTCAATCTTTCTTTAAAGAGAAAATAAAATTCAGTCCACCTGTACTGATTTTCTTGGCTGTAATGGTTCCACCATGATGGATGACTGCATTCTTAACGATAGCAAGCCCCAGCCCGGTTCCACCCATTTTTCGGCTTCGTCCCTTATCTACACGATAAAACCGTTCAAAGATTCTCACAAGATGCTCTTCGGCTACGCCGTTCCCATTATCTGAAAACGAAAAATAATAAAACTGTTCATCTTCGCGGTAACAACTCATTTCCAGGGTTATATTCGTCCCGGCATAAGCCAGCGCATTGTCGGTCAGATTTCTGAAAATAGAATATATCAATGAACGGTTACCCCTGATTCTCAATTCATCAGGAAAATCATTGATTACCTTGAAATGTTTCGCTTCAAGTTGTAGATGTACATCATTCAACACATCTTTCACAATTTCAGCAATATCTACAATCTCTTTCTCGAACAAGGTTGTACTTTCTTCAATTTTATTCAGGGTTGAAATATCCTGTAACAAAGCGGTAAGACGTTGCGCTTGCTGAAAGGAACGCTCGATAAAAAACTGTTGTCTTTCCGGGGTAAGGTCGGGATTGTTGACGATACTTTCCATATATCCAAGAATACTGCTCACCGGCGTTTTCAACTCGTGGGAGATATTCTGGGTCAAATGCCGTTTCAACCTGTTTTCCTGTTCCTGAACAGTGATGTCGTTGATAGAAATCTCAAATGTCTCATCTTCAAACACAATGCTTTGTATTAAAAACACTTTACCACTTTTCTCAACAATAATTCGTTTGCGATTCAATTCTTTACTTCGCAATCCTTCATCAACAAAAGCATTAATTTCAGCTAATTCCGGAATTAAAAACAAAGCTTCAACAGAGTAAAGATTTGTTTCGGTCAGTATTCTGGAGTACAATATGAAATGTGAATTGACAAGAATTTCTTTCTTCTCAGCAGAGAAAATCCCTAACCCCTCCTGAGATATCTGCAGATGCTGAATCAGTTTCTCACGCTCTCTTTTAACCTGCGA
Source organism: Paludibacter sp. (assembly GCA_034928085.1). GTDB lineage: Bacteria > Bacteroidota > Bacteroidia > Bacteroidales > Paludibacteraceae > Paludibacter. The sequence continues at coordinate 14,959 of JAYFPG010000039.1, read as the reverse complement.
TTTCGTCTTCCATAGTTTTTTATATGTCTTTACAATATTACTGCTGATTTGACCCAATTCATCCCCCGGGAAAATAATTTCCGAATCAACTACTTTCTCATTTTCGATATTAGAAAGAAATAACTGAAGACGGTCGATGGAGCGTGTGATATTCTTGGAAATAAAAAACAACAGCAAGGAAGCCAGCAGTAACACCGAAACCATAAAATACAGAAAATGCATATTGGCCTTCAGCATCACTGCCAGTCCAATATTATATGGCAAGGCACTGCGGACATAAAAATGTTCGAATTGATGTGCCAGATAGTAAAAATCGATATTAGTTGATGTAGATTTCCGAATAGAGACGCCTTTGCCCAAAGGATTGACCATGGCATCCACAATTTCAGGCCGGTCAATATGATTCTCAAGCAGACTGACATCCCGCACATAGGAATCGTACAGAACAACACCATCAGGCGCAATGATTGTCACCCGCAGGTTACTGTCGGGAAAAACCTGTAAAAAAGATGACAGCGCCCCGGGATCCCAGGGATTCAATTCAATAAACTTTTGAATCGTTTGATTGTAAGTCGACAACAATTGATCCAGCTGTTCTGTACGAAAAGCTTTCTCCCGCTGATACTGAAAAAATCCTATTACAGTCATCAACAGAAAAAAAGTCGAAAAGAAATACAAAAACAACCTGCGATTCAGTTTCATCTTATTCAGATTTCAAAACAGTAGCCATAACCCAGTCGGGTTACAATATTTTTCCCATAGGGACCAATCTTTTTCCGCAGACGGGTTATATTAACATCTATGGTACGGTCCAGGACAATCACATCATCCGACCAAACCCGGGACAATATTTCATCACGTGTAAAAACCCGGTTACGATATTCCAAAAACAACCGCAACATTTCGAATTCTTTTTTGGTAAACTGCACTTCATCTCCATCAACAATTACTTTTTTGTTAGCAAGATTCAGGACTAAACCATCATACACGAGCAACCTGTCTTCCGGTTTTTCCTCATCAGGGGCTGCATACCTGCGGATAACAGCTTTTACCCTTGCTATTACCTCCCGAATGGAAAATGGTTTGGCAATATAATCATCTGCCCCGATATTGAAACCGGTAAGCTTATCATTCTCAGCATCTCTGGCTGTAAGAAAAACAATTGGAATTTTCGCGGTATGCGGATTGTCACGTAACAAACGAGCCATTTTAAAGCCCGACATTTCACCCATCATCACATCAAGTAAAATGAGGTGAAAGGTTGATACGTCCAGCTTTAAAGCTTCTTCTGCGCTATTAGCGACTTCAACCTCGTAACCTTCTGTTTCGAGATTAAACTGAAGAATCTCACATAAATCTTCTTCATCATCTACTACTAAAATACGGTAAGGATTCATATTGAAAAATTAATCGTGAATAAATAACCGTTACAAATTTAGTTCGTTGATGTTTCGATAAGATGTAATATGTATTACATTTATGTTACAGCTAACGATTCAATCAGAATTTATATTGTAGCCGGACAGTCAGCACATTATCTTTTCTGTCCGATGCATAATCTTTTGTATAGTCGTTGTTTGCCAGCAGCGATGATGTTTCGTTTCTGTTCATTTCATAAAAAAGAGTCGCTTTCACGGCAGGCGTCATTTGCCAAAAGATTCCTGCACCCAAAGTAGTATACATTACATCTGCGACTCCTGTAAAACTGGCTAACGAACCAATGTTGTTCCCACTTACTCCTGTATTGGGATCATACATTTCGTACTTTAGCACGGCTGACAAAGGAGTATGGATAATATTGTGTATCAGCGACACATAACCTCCACTAAAAGGTCTTATATAAGTATCCTCCGTAACGGGTAAAGCAGCGCGACTCGGACTTTCGCTATCGAAAACATTGCCAGGCTGGGTCCCCCAAAGGTATTCCCCACGTAATTGTGTTTGTCCAAGTAAACTATTAAAATACCATTGAGCATCAATTCCCAGGTATTCTCTTTTCGCATAAGAACCTTCGTTTGCAGCATCATTGTTGAATATAAAACCTCCATCTCCCATGGTAAAAACATTCCTGTTAGTCTGGTAAACCCCGCCATTATAATACGAAAAACCAAGACCAACATGCATATCGCCAATCGGCTTTTCAGCGACTATCTGTCCAATAAAATCTTTCCGGCTGTCTGTTTCGGGATTGATGCCGTTACCGGCAAATAAACCGCCCTGCAATGTTATAAAATCCAGCGGAGAACCTTCTGAGGGAGTCAGTATAAACATGCCACCCAAATCACATTCATCTGGCAGCAGGGTGGTTATAACACGGGCACGTTCAGGAGACTCAAGCATTGAAGTAGAGTAATTTATCTCAAAACTGAATGGACGGTTAAAAACACCAGCCTGGAAAGAACTTGCTTTGTTCAGCGGAGATTTAACATTCAAATAAAGCTCTTTAATTTGCACTTGCGCTCCTTTTAACCCTGGTTTATCAATCACGTTAAACTGAAATCCACCGGAAGCCAGGTTACCATCATCATAGAAAAATTTTATTCGTCCCCTGCGGATACCTGCCCGGTTGTACATCTCTCTGATATCATTTTCCTTGTCAGTACCTACTTGCAAATCTGCTGTTTCTTCACCCAATTGCCATTGTGGTTGCATATACCCGGTTACAGTAAGCTTTTGAGCTTCAGTAAACAAACAAAAACATAAAAACAAAAAAGGAAGTAGAAACGTACGAAAAGGTCTGTTCATCATATTTTAATACTTTTGTAATATATTTTTCAAATCCGGGCGCAAAAATAGCCACATGATGTTACATTCGTGTTACATTAAGAATACAAATGTAATATATATTACAAACAAATTAAAACGATCTTAAGAATCTTTTAGAAATGCTATATCGATAATTCATTCATAAATAAGGTTATCACTAAAAAAAACGCGGAGTATATACCCCGCGTCATCATGTTATGTCTTCTTTTTATTCCTTATCGTTGACTCAGATGAACCTTTTTACTTACATCTGATTTCAAATCCACGATTAAAACCTGATCTTCATAAGAAATCATACTGATTTTCAGCTCATATTGACCTTTATCTGTATAATTAAGCATAAACTGACCATCCAAATCAGAATAAACTTTTTGATTACCAACTGAGATTGCTACACCGGCCAGGCTTTCATTGGTTTGTTTATCAAGCACAACACCACATATTTTATTCCCAGTTGTTGTCACTTCCACAAGCATGTCCTGTTCAATTTTCCCATTTGCATTGATATGGCTGAATGCCAACAATGTCGCGATAACCACTAAAATTACTTTTTTCATTTTGATATGTTTTGTGTCGTTATTTTTACATTTTCACGATACAAAAATAACGGTATATTATTACAAAGATGTGACAGATATTATACAATAACATGAAATAAAATTAATATTGTTTTTCGGATATTAATTTGCCCTTTTCATCCCACATGTACCAGGTACCGGATTTTTTACCATTGCTGTATTGCATTTCATAGCGCATGATGCCGGTATCGTCCCACACATGCCAGGTACCGTGTTTTTTGTTGTTACGGTATTCCGCCTCTGCAATCAGCACACCGGCTTCGTTGTAGGTTCTCCAGACACCGTGGAACTCCCCGTTCCGATAGGCTCTCACCTCATTCGGACGGCCATTGGGAAAATAGACAATGTAAGCACCTTCGGGTTTCCCGTCGCGGATATTCATTTCCACCTTCAGAGCTCCATTCTCATAAAACTCCTTATATTCACCGCTATACAATTTTGTCTGCGTAGCATCGGTAAAGAAAATACCGTTACTGATTACAATGGAGTTTTGCTGGGCAAAGAGGGTTGATACAGTTAACAGCAGGATAAGAATTTGTACTTTTTTCATATAAATTGTTTTAACTATGCAAACCTGTCAGGTTTTGTGAACCTGACAGGTTTATTGATTGATTGGAATATTTGAGATGCACACTAATATTTAACGATAATCAGCATTTTGCGGATCAAAATTCACCCAGGTTTCTTTTGTCCAGTCGGTTGCACCGAAAGCACCTTTGTAGGTAGCTGTTTTATCGAAGAAAACATGTTGCAACTTAGCATGAGCAAAAGCTCCGGTACTCAACAAAGGAGAACCCGCTTCCGGCAGGAAAGAAGATGGAATCGCAGCACTTCCTTCTTTAGAAGCATCAAAGAATGAATTTGAAATCTTTGCATCTGCTACAGTGGCTATGATAGAATTATTGAAAGCGGGCGTATTGAAGAACGAAGTGGCATTATCATCCGTTACACCGGCAGCACCTGCAAGCGATTTACCCTTGATGCCTACGATAGCTACATTTTGCAACGCCATATCTCCATTGGTGGCATTTGTATAGGTGGTAGTTGCATCGAGTAACAATCCGGTGTGCCATCCGGCAAATACCGAGTTAAAAATAGATATCGAGGTATTACGACGCAAATGCATGGCAGTTCCATAGTTGGCGTTCACATTTTTATCGGCTGTAGTTTTCAGCGGACCAACAACGGTCATATTAGAGAAAACAGCAGATGTTTTCGGGGAAGCTGCTGATCCACTACCATCATTGTCCGACTCAAACCCGTTGGATGCTGACACGTCGGCCACGCGGGGATTCCGTACGCTCAGTCCAAACTGCACATTACCGGAATATCCGAAATCCACATCCCAATCATCGTCAAGTCCCAGATAAGCAATCAGGTATTTGGCATTCACGTTGCCACCGAACCACTCGAATGAATCGTCGCCGCAATATGAAACCTGTACATGCGAAATCTCAGTTTCTTTACCTACAGCACACATCGTCAAACCGTTCGTTTCTTTATCCGGCTGCAAGGCAATACCCGAATACTCAATACGCACATATTTCAGCACGCCCGAGTTGTCGTTCTCATCCCGATCCGGAATGGTAGCTGTTCCATAATCAACCGGGCTCGACAGCCCTTCAACCGTCGCGTTCGACTGATTAACAGGCGCCTTTCCAACCAGGATGATACCACCCCAGTCACCAGCGCCTCTTTCGCCCGCTTGCATGCGTGACGTAAATACAATGGGTTGAGTCGGAGTTCCTTCAGCAAAGATTTTTCCTCCGGGGACAACAACCAGCGTGCCTTTCGTTTTCTTATCGCCTTTGATAATGGTTCCCGCTTCAATATTCAGTATACCTTCTACATTTATTTGTCCGATCAGGATGTAAACAGAATCCTTCACGAAATTACGGGTACCGGTAATCCTTGTTTTGATAATAGCCTCATAAGGGTTTTCTTTCAAATCGGCATCCGGATCCACTTTGTCTTCACACGAAGAAAATACGGTGATTGCACTCAGCAATACAACAGCAAAATTCAGCAATAATTTTCTCATTTTTGTTTCAAATTAATTTTTTGACATGAAATATCGCTGCAAAAGTAAAAGGGGTGCATTACAAAGGTGTTTCGAAAATGTGAGGAAAGTGTTTTATTTAATCAACGCCGAACTCAGGCTTACTCCCGACCCTTTAAAGTATAATTTATGTTAATAATTTCCCTTAAATGATGTTTTGCTACGAAATTTTCGTAACATTGCGACATATTCGTAATTTATTAATTAAAAGCAAAATAACATCCAATCATAGACATGGAAAAACTCACTCATCAGGAAGAAGAAATGATGTTAATCATTTTCCAGCACGGTAAAGGATTCATCAAAGATTACCTTGACAGGATGCCCGAACCCCGTCCGCCCTACACCACGGTAGCATCTATCGTAAAGAATTTAAAGCGAAAAGGCTATCTCACGGCAAAAGCTTACGGTAACACTTACGAATACAGTCCCACCCTGGAGGAAAGCGAATACAAATCAAAGTATCTTTCAGGTGTTGTCCGGAACTATTTTGAGAACTCCTACAAGGAAATGGTTAGTTTCTTTGTCGAAAAACAAAAAATATCAGCGGAGGAATTAAAAGAAATCATACAATTAATTGAGAAGAAATGAGTACCCTGATTATTTATTTTATCAAAGTAAACATCGCGATAGCCCTGTTTTACTTGTTTTACCGGTTATTTTTTGCCGGCGACACACTTTGGAGACTGCGGAGGATGTATTTAGGTGGAAGTATGCTGATTTCCTTTACCTACCCATTTTTAACAATCTCGGAATGGATGAAACAAAGTTTATCTGTACAAGAGATGATTAGCAATTATAGCATCCTGTTAAAGGAAATCACCATTACAACTAAAGAATCAGCAGCATATAATTTCACAACATTCTTTTATTTGTTCTATGCATCGGTTTCAGTGTTGCTTCTCATCAGGTTAGTTGTACAAATAATCTCAGTTCTCAATTTACATTTACAAGGCAGAAAGGTGGTAATAGACCAAACCAAAGTCATACAACTGGATAAAAAAATTGCTCCATTTTCATTTTTCAACAAGGTATATATAAACCCGTCGATGCATACTGCAATTGAGCTCAAAGAAATACTGGCTCATGAAAACACACACGTACGACAACTTCACAGTTTCGATGCGATGATCGGAGAATTGATGACAATCATCTGTTGGATAAACCCGGCAGTCTGGCTTTTGAAACGGGAAATCAGACAAAATCTCGAATTTTTAGCTGACAATCACGTTATAGAATCGGGATTTGATGCCAGGAATTATCAATACCACCTGATACGTTTAGCGTATCAAACACCCGAAATCAAATTAACAAACAATTTCAATGTTTCACCTTTAAAAAAAAGAATTACCATGATGAATCAGAAAAAAACGCCGAAAACAGGCATGCTGAAATACCTGTTGATTGTACCAATCGTATCGGCGCTCGTAATTTCGAGCAATGCGGAAAGCATGTTAAACTCAGCCGGAAAAACTATTAACGAACAGACACCCCCTCCACCACCACCGCCTGTCATAGAGAATGACGAACAAGATGTTGTATTCATGGTTGTTGAAAAAATGCCACAATATCCCGGAGGTGACGAAGAACTATTTAAGTATTTAGCTACTAACATCAAATACCCATCCGATGCCAAAGAGCAGAATATTGAAGGTCGGGTAATCTGTCAGTTTGTGATTAACCGTGACGGATCAGTTACCGAAGTCGTGGTTGTAAGAAGCATTGCACCCTCATTAGATGCCGAAGCCGTTCGTGTAATCAGCGCCATGCCCAACTGGACACCGGGAGAACAACGCGGCCAAACAGTCCGGGTGAAATACACGCTTCCAATCAATTTCAAATTGGATAGCGAAAAAAAGGCTGAAAATACGAAGAAGGATTAGGGGAAAGAATTGTTAAACAGATTAACAGACCTAATTGTAAAACAGTAAAAACGCCCTTGCAACACAGTAGAGACGCCCTTGTAACACAGTAGAGACGCCCAATTTGGGCGTCTCTACTATTATACATAACGAATAACAAATTTATCTCCTCACCACCTTTCCGGTGACTGTTCCTTTATCCGAGTTCAGACGGATAAAATAAACACCGGATGCGTATGCCGACAAATCGATTTCCTTTTCGTTTACGATTGTGTTGAGCAATTGTCCCTGTGTGTTAAAAACCTGAATGTTATGCTGATAGGTATTCGTAGTGACATATACCCTATCCGATGTTACGGTCGGATACAGGAAGTTTGAATTGGTATCTTCTGACGGATTATCAATACCTGATGGGAATGTAATCACCCTGTCGGCAAACAACAGCACCTGTCCTTTGGGAACTGTAACGGTCATGCTGGTATTGGTCACATTGACAGGTTCGCCTGTCAGCACATTATACCACATGCCTGTTTTGGAGAAATTAGGGGAAGCCGTGATGGAAGCGTCGGCCTTGAAGTTACCGAGTACTACCAGATTCAAATCTCCGTGTGTCAGGGCTATCCTGCGCCCGCTTTCCCAATCACCGCTACCAATCTGGAGCGAGAAATTACCTTGTGTAAAAGCATCGGGGAACATCCGGCGCAGGGTGATAATCTTAGCTGAGGTATCATAGGCTGCTTTTCTGTGCGGTAAATTCAGCCAATCCCATACCGGAGGCTTGTTATTCGTTCTGCCACCAAATGCATCGATAGAATAATCGAATCCGATTTCCTGGAACTGCCAGAGCATTTTGGGACCGGGAACCAGGGTGGCAAAGGCAATATTCAATGGAACCCGATGGGTAATCCGGTAAACTGAGTCTGTTTTTACCGTTCCTGTTCCCCAGGTTTTAGCTTTATAGAAGTTACGTTCTTCGTCGTGACTCTCGGCATAACCGACCCAACGACGGGGAAGCGAATTTAATCCGCCAAAATCGCTATCCGATTGGAAGCCCATGGCAGCCTGAGAGAAAGCATTGTTTACTTTACGCCACAAATACATACCCCGGTTTGCCAATTCCAGTTCTTCATCATAATTACAAAAATGTTCCAGGATAAACATGACATCTTCCTTGACCGATTTGGCCGCATTATAATAATCCGTAAGAATATTAATCCTGGAATCGTCTTTGTTAGATGCAGTGCTTTCTGAACTTACATTTTGCGTAAAACCTTTGGTCAGGTCGAGCCTGTATCCATCTATTTTATATTCCTGAATCCAGTATTGCAACACCCTTTTGAAATAGTCTCTTGTTCCCTGATATTCATGGTTAAAATCATGAAATACACTGTAAGGATGAGGAGCATTCACATTATACCAGGGATTATCAGAGGTAGTCTTGTTGGTTGATGTACTCCAATAAAGCGCAGCCATCGGATTATTACCTGTTGCATGGTTAAATACCACGTCGATTATCACGGCCATGCCACGTTTGTGACATTCATCCACGAAACGTTTATACATTTCCGGCGTACCGTACGCTTTGTCGGGGGCAAAGAAATGATTGGGATTATAGCCCCAACTTTCATTTCCGTCGAATTCATGAATAGGCATCAGCTCAATGGCCGTAACGCCCAGGGTTTTCAGGTAATCTAATTTTTGAATGGCTGCTTCAAGCGATTTCTCAGTTGTAAAATCCCGGAGCAACAGTTCGTAAATAACCATGTTCTCACGCGGAGGCATTACGAAATTAGGAACTTCCCAATTGTATTGTGTTTTTGCGGTCTGGAAGGTTGCCACCAATCCATCCGTTTTCCCCGTCGGATAGGGCTTTAAATCCGGGAAACGGTTGTGATATTCGTTAATCCATGCATCAGAATAAGGATCCAGCACAAGCTCCGTGTAAGGGTCACTCACCCTGATGGTTCCATCCACCAGGTATTGAAATCCGTATAAACGACCCGGCGTAAGGTCATTGAGGGTAATCCACCAGTATTCTCCGTCCTTTTTCAACTGATAAGCATTCAATTTCGACCAGTCGTTCATATCCCCGATTAAAAACACATTGTTTTTATTCGGAGCATGCAGCACCAGCGTAACAGAAGTATTGCTGTTGTAATTGATACCGTTTTTTACACCGGCGGGACGGGCCTCATTGGTCACAGGAGAAGGCACATTAACCAAAATCGTGTCGTATACGGTTATTCCTCCTGTAGTAGCAGATGCAATCACCACATAATCTTTTGCCGTACTGAAAGTCTGCGTATGCGTCAGCGTGGTGGCTGCACTTGCTGTTTTAACCGTTGCTCCATCAACTTGCAGACTTAAATCAGCCGTAATAGACGACACAACTGAAAAATTTACTAATGCCCCAACAGCCACACTTTGGTTTGAAGTTGGAGATGAGAAAGCCACATTAAGTCCGGCTTCGTACACCGGCACAAAAATATCTTTTCCTCCGGTATCCTTCCCTTCTTTATAGGTTGTGCCGGTTGGCGTTCCATTCCTGAAAACAAAAGCCAGTTTGGTTACTACTTCTCCGGATGTCAATCCGTAATAAGCAGCCATGTCGGGCGTTATCATCAACCGCCACTTGTTATTTCCTAAGGAAGTCAGTTTGTATTTAGCGGCATTGTCGCCCCAGGTTGGCGCATGTTTCCAGTCCGTATCGGTTAAACTGGCTGTTGTAATCACCCCGGTATGGGCGTATATTCCATCGGCTCCTGTATAGTCTTTCAGTGCGGTTTGACCCAACGATGCATCATATATTACTTCTATGACCCCGGCATAATCTCGGGTAACAAAGGCCGGATTGGTAACAATAATCTGGGCTGTAACTGCAAATGACAGCACTCCCGACAAGAATAAAAGTATTGATTTTTTCATACCTAAATAATGATTTTGAGTTATCTGATTGAATTATTTACAGTTGCAAATATATGGGAAAGCCTTGTTTATCAATATTATTGTACTGATTTTAACTATCGAGATAAGCGCAAACGTTTGAAATAGAATCATCAGTCTACGGTCTACAGTCTACGTTATTTAGGCATTATTCACTATTCATGCGAATCAGTAGAAGAAAGGTTATATTATCAGAAGAATTTGAAACATGAGCGAATGTATTCTTGCTTCGTTTATGAAGCAAAGTTTGCAACCAGTAAGCTTGCATGCTGGAATACGGATAATACTATATCATGCGGCTGCCATCGGCAGCGAAGTTTTGTAACCAGTAAGCTTGCTTACTGGATCAGGAAGACAACTCAGACATATGGCTTCCATAGGAAGCAAACTTCATACGCTATGAGTTCGCTGCCTACGGCAGCAGAGGGTTGTAGAGGGTTTGTTCTTTCCAGTAAGCAAGCTTACTGGTTACAAAACTTTGCTTCCTACGGAAGCAGAAGAAAGCACTTTTTAAGTCCTGATTAGCATTATTCACTATTCGCTATTCGCTATTCGCTTTCAGTTCTACAGTCGTACTTACCACTGACTGTAGACTGACGACATTTAAAACTCAAAAACCATCATATCCTCTGCGAGGACAGCATTTTCAAAAACGGCTTTGGCTTCATTCAGCAGGATTTGCTGGTTACTGTAACGGGCAGAGAAATGCCCGAGGATGAGTCGGGAAACATTGGCCTTCAGGGCAATGGTGGCCGCCTGTGCAGCGGTACTGTGCAGGGTGGTTTTAGCCCTGCTTTTTTCCGACTCGGCAAAAGTGGCTTCATGATACAACAAATCAACCCCGTTGATCAGCGGGATTATTTTCTCCGAATAAGCGGTATCAGAACAATAAGCATAAGAAATCGTCTTGTCGGCAGGAGTAGTAAGCGCCTCATTGGAAATTACATTACCTTCGGAGGTAACAAAATCGGCCCCTTTCTTAATCAGATTTATTTGGGCGACAGGCACCTGGTAGAAATCAATCATATCGCGAATGATATGTCTTTCTCCCGGTTTCTCACGAAAAAGAAATCCGCTGCACGGAACACGGTGTTTAAGTGGAATGGTTGTAACCTCAACCGAACGGTCTTCGTAAATAACCGTGTGCTTTTTCGCATCAAATTCTTCAAAAATCACCTTAAATGGCATGCCTTCACAGAAAAAACGAAGTTGGGGTTCAAACAACGCAGCTATTCCAGCGGGTCCGTGCACATATAAATCAGCCGTGCGGTTGAGCATACCGAAGGACGAAATGAGGCCAATCAGACCAAAACAATGATCACCATGCAGATGCGAGATGAAGATATGTCCCAGCCGGTTAACTTTCAATCCCATCTGCCGCATGCGGATCTGGGTTCCCTCTCCACAGTCAATCATAAATTGCTTTTCCCGCAACTCCAGAATTTGCGAAGTCGGGAAATTATTCCGGGTAGGTAACGCGGAACCTGCACCTAATATGATTAACCTGGCGGGCATGAATAATGGTTAGTGGTTAGTGGTTAGTGGTTAGTGGATAATTACCTTTAAGGGTTTTGTTCACAAATTCGATTATTTCTTTCTCATCATCCGGATGGAACCAATGAATATCCTGATCGCGGTTGAACCAGGTTAATTGACGTTTTGCATACCTGCGTGAATCCTGTTTGATCTTTTGCACTGCTTCTTCGAGACTGCATTTTCCATCCATATACTCATACAGCTCTTTATAACCAACCGTATTGAGGGCATTCAGGTCTTTATACGGATAATATGCACGGGCTTCCTCCAGCAAGCCATCCTGCATCATAAGCTCAACCCGTTGATTGATCCGCTCATACAATTCAGGTCGGGGACGGTTCAAACCTACCTTTATAATATTGAAATCGCGCAGTTTCTTCTCACCTGTTCTTAATTCAGAATAAGGCTTGCCGGTCATACTACAGATTTCGAGGGCATGCAATACCCTTTTGTAATTCTGCATATCAACTTCAGTTGCATGTTGGGGGTCAAAGCGCTTCAGCTCTTCCTGAATAAAACTTAATCCCTTCTCACGATAAATATCCTGCCAGTATCTTCTGGTTTCTTCATCAACCGTAGGGATATCATCCAAGCCATTGCAGACCGCATCGATATACATCATTGAGCCACCCACCAGTAATACAACACGGTGTTTTTTGAATAGTTCATTCAGCAAATCGAGTACATCCAGTTCAAACTGACCGGCATTGTAAACATCAAAAATAGAATGTGTACCAATAAAGAAGTGTTCAGCCTGAGCGAGTTCCTTTTCTGTCGGAGCTGCAGTACCAATTTTTAATTCTTTGTAGATCTGGCGGGAATCCGATGAAATAATGGGCGCCTTAAAATATTGGGATAAAGATAAGCTGATGCTTGTTTTACCCACCCCGGTGGGACCGGGTAAAACAAGCAAAGTGTTGCCATGAGGGTATTTTTTTGTTAAGCTTTCAGAATCTGTCGTCATTAAACAAGCTGCTATCGTCAAAATTCATATCTCCGAAACCTTCTTCATCCAGTTCATCCAAATCGAAATCCTCATCACCATAGAAGTTCTCATCAATAGTCAATTTACTGCCGCCTATCATTTCATCATCCGACAAAGTTTGTACAGGAGGTTCACCTTTCGACAATACACATTCGGGTTTACTCATACGGATACCCGGAATAATTTCAGTCAGCTCCATGAAAAACGACCTTTCTGTCATCAAATCAAAAACATACAACAATTTCTGTTTTTCGTCCGAAAGCAGTTCTTCCAGTTTGGTATCTTCCATCACCAGGTTGTCATACTCTGAACTGGATTCCATTTCGATGAGAGTCACCTCCTGACCTTTTTCCCAATCATCAGAACAGATGAAAAAAGTAGTCACAAGATTCTTCTCGTATTTTGCCGATTCAAGAATGGCATTGTGCAAATCCAGGAACGTTGCCTCTGAGTCAATGGAGATTACACGTACAAAATTATCTGCTTCATCGGAAAGTAAGGTAAATTTATAAACCATAGGATTGTGTTTTTAATTTCGATGTAAAAATAATATATTTCGGCGAAATAAGAACAATATTTTTAGCGAATAGTGAATAGCTAATAACGAATAGCGGAGAGCGGAGGTTGCTTCGCGTCACTCGCAATGACGGGGTTGATTCGCTTCGCTCGCAATGAGGGCGGAGAGCGGAAAAAATGAAAAACGAATAACCACTGCTGATTATTCGTTCTTAATACTTTTAAAAGATATATCAAAAGCTCTTCACTATTAGCTATTAGCTATTAGTTATTCGCTATTAGCTTTCCGTTTTTCGCTCTCCGCTAAAATTCACCCCTTCAGCTTCTCCTCAATCTCTCTCACGCTGGTGCGGAAGTTTTTATCTATTTCCATCAGGTCGCTCACAATCTTGCAGGCGTGAAGAACTGTTGCATGATCACGCTGACCAATCAGACTTCCGATAGATGACAAAGAATTTTTGGTCATTTGTTTCGAAAGGTACATGGCAATCTGGCGGGCTTGTACCACTTCTCTTTTTCTGCTTTTAGTTGAAATGGCATCAACCGAGAGCGAAAAATGATCGCATACTATGTCGCGGATTCTTTCCACGGTATTGACTTTCGGCGTAATGCTGACAATACGGCTAACCACCTTTTCAGTCAGTTTCAGGTCGATGGCGATATTGGCAAGGGTTGAGTGAGCAAGCAGCGATACGAGTGTACCCTCCAGGTCACGTACGTTATCAGTCACATGTTCGGCAATATAATTAACCACTTCATCCGGAATTTCCAGTCCGTCTCGGTAAATCTTATTCTCCAGAATGGCCTTTCTCAATTCGAAATCAGGCTTTTCAATTTCAGCTGAAAGTCCCCACTTGAAACGCGTTAACAAACGCTGTTCAAGTCCCACCAATACCAACGGCGAACGGTCGGATGTAAGCACCAGCTGTTTTCCGGTTTGATGCAGGTGATTAAACAAATGAAAGAAAGTATTCTGCGTGGCTGTTTTTCCGGCCAGTTCCTGGATGTCGTCGACAATCAGGACATCAATGGTCTGATAGAAATTCAGAAAATCATTTACCGAATTACTCCTGACCGCATCTGTATATTGAATCTGGAAAGTATTGGCTGAAACATACAACACACGTTTCTCGGGACGCAACTGCTTCGTCATAACACCGATAGCATTGGCTAAGTGCGTTTTTCCCACACCCGACTGTCCGTATACGAACAAAGGGTTAAAAATAGTTTTACCCGGTTCATTGGCAATGCTGATACCGGCTGTACGTGCCAACTTATTACTCTTTCCTTCAATCAGGTTATTGAAATTGTAGGAAGGATTCAATTGAGGATCAATTTCGGGCAATCTTGGCTTGTGATACGGACTAATGTAATTAGATGCCGTATTAACCGCTCCCGGTTTCTTTTCATTTCCCTCACTCGGAATCCGGGTTCCGGTTCCGGTTGCCTGATCAATGAGCACACGATACTCCAGTTTTGTTCCATCCCCAACCACACGGTACAAGGTCATGCGCAACAAATCAATGTACTTTTCCTCGATATACTCCACAAAAAACTGACTGGGAACCTGCAATACAAATATATTCTTTTCATACTGCAATGGAATGATGGGAACAAACCATGTATTATACGATGCTTCACTGATGTTATCCTTGATTACTTCCAGGCACTTGCTCCACAATTTTTCAGGTAAATGAGACATCATACTAATAAC
>JAYFPG010000092.1:0-2119 GCA_034928085.1 Paludibacter sp. | reverse complement strand
CAAAGTAGCGTGTATACCAATTTCACCACCTGCGCATGAAGTTAAAGTGTGCCCAGAACAGGACTCGAACCTGCACAGCCTTGCGGCCACTAGTCCCTGAAACTAGCGTGTCTACCAATTTCACCATCTGGGCAGATGGTAGTAATACTTCATGAAAAAGTGAAACGCGCCGTTTCACTGTGTTTTGAGCGAAAAACGGGACTCGAACCCGCGACCCTAACCTTGGCAAGGTTATGCTCTACCAACTGAGCTATTTTCGCATTGTACAAACTATCCTTACTTAATCTCAGTTGGTAGAGCGTATTGTTGTCTATTCTCTGGCAACTGAGCTATTTTCGCATTTATTAATGCTTCCCGCAATCGGAGTGCAAATATACGCTCTTTTTTAGAAATAGCAAATACTCTCGAAGTTTTTTTTCAAAAAAAAAGACCGTACAATGCAGTACGGTCTTTAATTCAAGCTTTGATTTCATCATGCTTTTCCAATTCCTGTTTCAGGTTAATTTCATTCCCCTTACCATCGTAAAACTTGTATTGCAGGAATCCCATTTCTTGTGAGGCAATGATTTTACAGCCTACACCATATTTGAGTTTCCATTTCAACTTCAATGAACTGATGCCTTTAGAGATAAAAGCTTCAACATACGGATGAATATGCAATGCAAATTTTTTAATTTTAAGACCATTCACCAAATGGTCAATTTTTTCTTCTATCTGATCGACAAATAAAATTGAAGGTTGCATTTTCCCGGTTCCCAAGCAGGTCGGGCATTTTTCTTCAATGTTGATATCGGTGACAGGGCGAACCCGTTGACGGGTCATTTGCATTAAACCAAACTTGCTGAGTGGTAATATGTTGTGTTTTGCTCTGTCGTTCGACATGGCATCACGCATTCTGTCATACAGTTTTTGCCTGTTTTCATTTTCGTGCATGTCGATAAAGTCAACTACGATAATACCACCCATATCGCGCAAGCGTAACTGACGTGCGATTTCATCTGCAGCAGCCAGATTCACATCCAATGCATTGCCTTCTTGTCCGGCCGAATTCTTGGATCTGTTTCCGCTGTTAACGTCAATAACATGCAACGCTTCTGTGTGTTCGATGATCAGATAAGCACCGCTTTTGAAAGATACCGTTTTACCAAAGCCGGATTTAATCTGCTTGGTAATGCCGAAATGATCAAATATCGGTGTGTCATCTTTATAAAGTTTCACAATATCTTTTCGATCCGGCGCAATCAGTTCTACATAATCTCTGACTTCTGTAAAAATATCCGGATCGTTAACGTGGATATTGTTGTAACTGGTGTTGAATAAATCTCTAATTATTCCCACCGTGCGACCTAATTCTTCTAAAATCAGTGAAATACCTTTGGCTTGTTGCAATTTTGCAATCGCTTCTTCCCAGCGTTTCACTAAAATATTGAGTTCGTTGACTAATTCCGCTACTTTCTTATCTTCTGCAACTGTTCTTACAATTACGCCAAATCCTTTGGGTTTAATGCTTTGAATCAGCTGTTTAAGCCGTATTCTTTCTTCTTCGGAAGTGATCTTCTGAGAAACAGAAACCTTGTCGGCAAATGGAATCAGTACTAAAAATCTTCCGGCAATTGAAACTTCGGCTGTCAGTCGGGGTCCTTTTGTAGAGATAGGTTCTTTGGCTACCTGAACCAAGATATCCTGTCCTGTTTTAAGAACATCACCGATTGAACCGTTTTTGTCAATTTCCGGATGGTGTTTAACCTTATTTATCGAAGGCGCTTTTTTACGGTCGCTCAGCACCTGCGTTGTAAATTGGTTAAGGGTGTTGAAATTGGATCCTAAATCAAGATAATGAAGAAAAGCGTCTTTTTCGAAACCAACATCTACAAATGCTGCATTTAAACCGGGCATTAATTTCTTAACCCTTCCCAGGTAGATATTTCCTACGGCAAACCGTGCTTCACGGCTTTCGCGGTTGAATTCAACCAGTCTTTTGTTTTCCAGCAGCGCAATTGAAATTTCAGATGGTTGTACATCTACTACAAATTCGCTATCCACTTTATTTATGATTTAATGTTTTTGTTTTCGCTCAAACAAAAAACAAACTTAAAGTAAAAGTCTTTAAGTTTGTTTC
>JAYFPG010000093.1:0-29361 GCA_034928085.1 Paludibacter sp. | reverse complement strand
AATAATCCAGCCTTCGTGCTTGAAAATCAAATAGCGTTAAGCCCATCATACTTTCCATTTCTTTACCACCGTATTTGTAAGGTTGCGCGTTTTCACCCGTACTTTCATAGTTTCCTATCGGCTTACCGTAGGGGTGGTAGTTGGTTGTCTGGTTGCGTTCTATTAAAAACAAGCCTCACGGCTTATATAATATTTTCTCTGCAAGCACAGACACTCGCTTAAAGCGACGTCATAGATGAAACCTATACCAGACAGGGGAACTTCCCGTAAATCAATTTTCCCAACAAGAAATACATAAAGTAATTCCAGCCTTCCCTAACTTTAGCATATCATCCGGAGATATTTCCATATTACATTGCCCATGATAAGCATACAACATCCAAATGGAAATATCATTTTTTTCTATACCTATTTTTTTTAATTTTAAATATTTCCCTTCTAATAATGATAAAAAATAATCAATAAAAGGAATGTAGGCATCATCATCTTCTTCTACTAATTCAATTCCCCAACTGCCATCAAAATTATAGTTGGACCTTACAGATAATAGTTCATCTATTAATTTGTGTTCATTTTTAGAATCTATTCTTAAACTATAAAACTTCTTTGACATTTTGAATTTCTTATTTACATATTATCATTAGAACAATAAGTGATTTTTTCATATGTTTTGATTTTAAGTGAATATCCAGTTTTTTTATTAAGGTTTTTTTATTTATACTGCTCCTCCTTCCATTCATACGGAAACGGAATTCGGCGATAGTATTGCAACGAGTGGTTCGGTTGTTCGTATTGCGCCGGAATCGGGCGGTTTGAGAAAGTCTGGAAGTAGAGCAGACAACCATCGCGCCACCAGATGGCTTCATCTTCCTGTACTTTCAGCATGCTTTTAACCTGGTGATGACGTTCGTGATCTATTTTACCTTCGAGGCTGTTCCAGCGTTCGCGCATGTCGCGTACATCCTGTACGCCTTTGTGGTAGTAGTGGACTAACTCATCCCACATGATTAGTCCCGATGGCATTTGGTAGTCCCAGGGCACATGGTGAAACCAGAGCATGAACTCCTGCGGACAGGTTTTCACATCATTCAGTTGCTCTCTCAGGGGAGAGAAATATTGACTTACGGCGTTGCTGCCGGAGGTGGTACGGTCAACACCCAGGCCTGTTTCGTCGGCTTTGTGGTAATCTTTGGCATCCCAGTTGGGGTCTTTGTACCACGGTCCCGGACCGTAATGGGTCGCGAAATTCATGATGTGGTTCAGGCCAAGCGGACCGGTATAATTAACCACCGCTTCACGCGACGTCAACAGGATATCCATGACCGGCGAAAGTACCTTGTTGCTGTTTGAGAAAGTCATGCGCGCCCATTCTTCTCCCACCTCTTTGGCTGATAAATCCGGGTTCCACGCCATGCGACCGAATGCATGCCAGTTGGCTTGTCCGAATAAATGACCGGTCCAGTTTAAATCGGAACCGATATTGGAAACACCGGCAATTCCTGAGATACCGTGACTGTGTTTGTAATCCTGCAATACTTTTGAAACCGTGCTGCCTTTACCTTTGTTGTAGGTGTCCGATTGCAGGGTTTCTTCGAACATTGAACCTAAGTATGCCAGGTGGGTGGCGTAGCCCAAATACTCCTGTGTAATCTGAAATTCCATCAGCAGGGGAGTTTGTGGCATCGCGCCAAACAAGGGATGAAAGGGTTCGCGTGGCTGGAAATCGATGGGACCGTTTTTGGGTTGTACCAACACGTTTTTCGCAAATTGTCCGTCCATCGGCTTGAATTCATCGTAAGCGTTGATAGCCCTGTCGATGTGTCGGGCATTGTGGTAAACGAAAGCACGCCACATCACCACGCCACCGAAAGGTTCGAGGGCTTCGGCCATCATGTTGGCGCCATCGGCATGCGTACGTTTGTAGTCCTGCGGGCCCGGCTGGCCTTCGGAATTGGCTTTCACTAAGAACCCGCCAAAGTCGGGGATGTATTCGTATATTTCTTTCGCTTTGTTTTTCCACCACTGACGAACTTCCGGGTCGAGCGGGTCGGCAGTTTTCAGTCCACCGATTTCTCTCGGAGCGCTGAAACGGGCTGTCAGATAAACTTTCACGCCATAGGGACGCAAGGCGTCGGCAATGGCAGCAGCCTTGATGATGTAGCTGGTGCGCAGGCTGTTGGCATTCGCATTTACATTGTTCAGTACCGTCCCGTTGATGCCGATGGAAGCATTGGCACGCGCATAATCGGTGTACCGTTTGGTCACGTAACCCGGCAGGCGTTGCCACTCCCAGATGGTGTATCCGGCGTATCCCCGTTCGATGGTTCCGTTGAGGTTATCCCAGTGATTCAGGATGCGGATTTGCAGTTTGGGTTCTTCCTTGATTGCAAGATTGTTCAGTGACTGAGCTGTTTGCATCAGTCGCAGGTAGTGATAAACACCATACAGTACGCCGATGTCTTTTTTAGCAGCAATCACATTGACTGTTTTCCTTTTGTGTGTAACTGTGCGGATGATATATCCTTCGTCATCCAATTGTTTGAGCTCATTGGCCAGCGACATGCCGCCAATGAGTTCGTTCGATGCTGGAGTTCCTATCACAAGGCTTTTCCCGGAAATTCTACTTTGCTCATTCAACTTAATATTAAGCATTCCTTCCAGTCCTGTTGCAAGTTCTTTTTTCGCAGCCTGAAGCACTTCCGTATTGGCCGGGAAATGGATGTTTTTGTTCACAAACAGGTATTCTTTGGCTAACTTTGCATTGTTAATTTTCACATACCGAAGCCATAAATCATAGCCGTTTTCAGCAGATAAGGTAAAAAAGGAAGTTGAAAGTAAGAGAAAAGTAAAAATCCTAAAAAGTCTGTTCATCAATATAAGTCTATATGTGTAAAAATCAAATTAATTTGTTTATTCAATCACTGCAGCCCATCCGCCATTGCGAACCATTTTGATGGTCATTTTTTCGCCTTTCTTGATAGTAGCTTCTTTTCTACGGTAGTCCATGGCCTGGCGACCGGCATTGATGCCATCTTCAAAATAAGTCATTTGGTAAATTTTTTCGGCAGGCAGGAAAGAAAAGTCAATCTCAAATGTTCTTTCTTTTTCTTTGCCATTCGTCATACCTCCGATAAACCATTGATCTCCTTTGCGTTTTGCCACGATGGCATATTCACCGTTTTTTGCATCCAGCGAGATGGTTTCGTCCCAAACCACAGGAACTTTGGTCATGAATTCGGTACATTCGTGGTTGTTATAGTACAAAGTCGGATTATCGGCCAGCATCTGGATGCCGCTTTCGAACAACACGAACAAGGCCATTTGATAGGCACGGGTACCGATGCTGCCTGAGTTCGGGCGACGGGCTGAATACACATCAGGCTGCATGCTGAACATGGCGCCCGGGGTGTAATCCATCGCACCTACCGCATTTCGGATGAACGGGAAGTAAATGCTGTTATTCGGATAGCATCCGCCCATTTGTTCCATACCCCTAACCCCTTCGTAGGAAAGCACGTTCGGATAGCGGTATTCCAATCCGGCGGGTTTGAAGGAACCATGGAAATCGACAAACAATTTATGTTTCGCGGCTTCTTTGGCTACTCTTTCGTAGTAGTTCACCATCCACTGGTCGCTGCGGTCCATGAAGTCGATTTTAACGCCTTTCACACCCCATTCGTTGAATGTTTTAAATACATCGAAATTGTTTTCGACGGCTAACCAGGTAAGCCACAGCACCACACCCACATTCTTCTCTTTTCCGTAGCGGATGATCTCGTGCACATCCACCCTGGGATTAGGTGTGTATGGATCGCGGGTGCTTTTTGCCCAACCTTCATCCATGATGATGTATTCGATGCCGTATTTGGCTGCAAAGTCGATGTAGTATTTGTAAGTTTCGAGGTTGTAGCCTGCTTCAAAGTTCACATCCGGACCGTAAGGAGAAGCGTCGTTCCACCATTCCCAACTTGCTTGTCCGGGTTTAATCCACGATGGGTCAGCAATTTCATTTTTTCCGGATAACTTCAGGGTCATCATGTTCTCAAGCAGCTCACCATCGTTTTTCGTCAGCACAAAATAACGCCAGGGGAAACTTCTCTTCCCGGCTGTTTTCGCGATATAATCAGCTTCTTGCAGGATTTTCACACTTCGGTCGCCATCATCACCAAATTGTAGCGGAACTTTCGGAAATGTTGATGTCATGCCGTTGTTCGCGGTACCTTTCAGGAACATGCAGGGATAATCTGATAAGTCTGATTCTGAAATCAGGATTTTGTAGCCTTTTTCAGTATTCAGCAAAACCGGTAACACGCACATATCACGTTCTTCCTTCGCAAAGTCAGCGGTACGCACATGTGTATATAATTCTTCGTAAGCCGTTTTAAAACTCCGGGGTTGTTGTATGTGCGCCAGGTAATCGCCCGCGAAATGAATGTTGAAGTTTTCCTGTTTGATTTCGATATCACCCTGTTTATTGGTAATAAAACGATACGCTACGCCATCATCAAAAGCCCTGAATTCAACTGAAAACCCATCTTTGAAATTCAGCAGCAGTTGATTGTACTCGTTTTTTACTGTCGAGAATTTCAACGGGATAAGTGGTTTAATTATTTCTGAAACCTTGTTTTGTTTTGTTCCGGAGAGTTTGGGGTTGTTGCCCAGCACTTCGCCATTACCCAATTCGAGTTGCAACTGACAATCTTTCAGTAAGATGTCGTTGTTATACAACACATTGTAATAAATCCTGTCTTTAATATCGATGGAAACTTTAATGGCTCCGTTTGGAGATTTGAGTTCCATGGGTTTAGCATGCAACGGGTTCATTCCGGCTGTTAAACAGGCGAGCGTGAGTGACAAGCACAAGAGGGTTCTTTTCAACATAATTCTATTCATAACAGGGATGTATAATCTTTTTTTCTATTTTTCCAATAAAGCTACTGCACACCAGAGTAAGGCGGCCTGACCGTGAAAGTCGCCGACTAATCTTCTGCGTTTCAAATAATGCTCTTTTGTGGTGCCGATGTTGGTGCCTATGCACACATCTTTTAAATCGCCGTTGTCGTTGAGGTATGTGACAATCGCGAGCCAGGCTTTGCGGGCTACGGGTGCGTATTCGGCTTCATTTAACCATCCGTTTTTTACGCCGGTAATCATGGCATAGGTAAACATGGCAGAACCTGAAGTTTCTGACCAGGATGTGGGTTCATCGATTAACTGGCTCCACAATCCTTCTTCGTTCTGATAGGATTTAAGCGTCGCCATCATTTTGCGGTATTCCTGCAGAATGCGCGGGCGATCGGGGTTGTTCGCCGGTAAATGTTTTAATAAATCGGTCATGCCGGCAGCCATCCAGCCATTGCCACGGCACCAGAAGAATGGGGCAGTAGGGGCATGGTAAAACAAGCCATTGGGTCGTTGGATGGAATCTAAGTAAACCGTCATTTCATACGCCGCCCGGTTGATGTATTTTACATCGTTGGTTGCTAAGTAGGCCTGACTCTGGATGGCGGTAATCATGTACATGTCATCAATCCAGAAACGGGTTTGCCAGCTTAATCCTTTGTCCAGCAACTCCTGATATTCCTTCTCTTTGTTGGTTTTTGCAGGCATTTGCCACTGACGGTCGGCAAAATCAATCCCGATGTGATAATAAAGTTCGTTTTTAGTTTGCATGTAAAGCTGCAAAGGGATTACGCCGAAAACAGTATTATCCACATGGTTGGGCTTCTGCATCAGTTCTTTATGTGTTCCCAGCAATGGGAAGAATCTTTCTTCGAGCTGACGCAGCAGTTTTTTATCTTTTGTCACCCCGGCCAATCGCAATGCCCCAAACCAGGTGCAGGTTTCCGGGTAAACGATGTAGGGTGGGGGACCCGGGATTTCGTCGAAATGGCGATAAGGCGAAGCAATAAAATGCTGTGCCAGCTTCTGACCGATGTATTTCGGATCACTGCCTTTCGGGAAACTTTTAAACTCTTTCGGATTTGCCGCTGTAAGCTGTAAGGCAGCAATAACTAACAACGACAAGCATAATTTCAACTTCATTTTAATGTTCATCATGTATGTTTTTATTTATTTTTTCCTATGGATATATAATTCAGGGTAAGCACATTCCCGGTGCCGGAAACACCCGGGCCTACTAATTTCATTTTGATGCCATAGCGACCTGCGCCATTCAGCTGGATATTGCCCAAATCAAGCGTGTTCATTTCCTCTTTGGTGGTCGATGACTGATCAAATGAAGGTCCGATGGGCGTTTCATTTTCATTTTGATCAACAAGAAACAATTGGGCAACACCACGACTTGACCTGGATATTTTGTAGTTTACCGTCACTATGCATGTTCCGCTGAAAGGAACTTCAAGCGGATAAATAACAAAATCATTCAATTCAGTCATTCTAACATAAGAACTTTTGTCGTTTCTGCCTAATCCGTTATCAACTTCGGTTACATAAATGTTTTCATTTGATTTAATCAATCCTTCGTGGAAATCTTTCATCTGATACACTACATCCGAAGCATATCCCGGATAAGGAACATTGTTGTTTACGATGTTTGTCACAACAGCACTACCATTTCCCTGGCTGTTAAAAGCTATGTTGACAATCATGGCATCGTTTTCGGTTTTGCCATACACAATCACTTTCCCACTTGTGTCGGGCTTACCGGTTGCGGTGATGGTTAGCTGATTGCCGCTGAGCGTTTCTGTGTAGGTTATTACATCCTCACTGGCATACAATACTTGTTTTTCTTGCTCCTGTAATGCTTGTATCCACAAGGCTTTACCTCCGGAAGAATTTTCGTGGAAACGTACAGCCAATCCATCTTGTTTTAATTCGCTGCCGGTATATTTTCCTAAGAAATTATAGGTGAATATGCCTGATTCATCGAGGGTAATATCCTGAACTAAATATGTTTTAGCATCATCTAACCAACGGATGGGGTAAGTCATGCCAAAACCAAGGTTCTTACCCGCGGTTGTACCAACCAACAAGGCTTTATTTTTAGCTTTATCGACATGCATCCAGAGGTACGGACCTTTACCTACATTCCAGTTAGAGGCAACCGGGCTGGTCCAGTTCTCGCCAAAATAGACAGGACGCATGATTAATTCTGTCATGGCTTTGATGCGGTCACTTCTCCGCCATTTGTTGAATTTTCCCATCAGGTTAACACCGATAGAGTTCCATTGATCTGGACGTTGAGAAACCTTCACATTTCGCGCCGACATGCTGGAATAATAATCAGCCATATTGCCGGTTGGATTTCCTCCACCCACATAAACTGAATTCAGGGGCATGTGACCAAATAATATGGCTGGAGCTTCAGCGCCACTGTTGGCTCCGGTAATGGTAATCCATCCGTTATTCGGAAGGTGTCCCAGGTCTACATTGCGGTCGCCCTGTGTCGGGTATATGTCTAATTCGCTGGTTACTTTCACCACGTACTGAGGGTATTTGTCCACTAATTCATTCATCATGTTGCGGGTCAGTACATTCTTGCGATATACATTGTCACTCGGGTGCGAATCAGCAGTTTCTTCGGTATTTTGCCAGTATTGAGTCAGATCGACAGCCTGATGCGCCATGTGATAATTGTTGATCATGTATTCAATCTGTGCTTTCTTTGCATCCACAACACTTTTTTGAGCCAGGTCTCTTCCTTTGTTATGATGTCCACCCGTCATGCTGTACCATAAGCCAAACTGAATGCCCTGATCGGCGATGTACTGCGTAAATGACTGCATGTCGGAAATAACGATGGGGTGAGCTTCCACCGGGTCGCGTGATAAACCGTCGTTGTTCAGCCCGGTGCCGGCGGCGTTGGGATTGTTCCAGCCATCGTCAAACATAATCATCTCATAACCTGCTGCTTTTGTCAATGGGATTACCACATCTTTATAAAAAGTTTCATTACGTAATCCCTGTGTAAACCAGTCCCAGTCGTTTACCACGAAAGTTGTTGAGGTATTGTTGAACCGGAATCTTTTCCGAAGGTGTTCTTCCACGGCCATTTTACCGTCCACGATATCGCCTTTAAAAACGGTCATATTAACCGGAATGTATTCAAATTCTTCTCCCGGAAATAAAATCAGTTGAAATGCTTCCGGAGAAGTTACCACCTTGATGAAACTTGAACCGGCTGCCCAGGCAGTAGCGCCGGCATAGGAACGGTGCATGTACTCATATCCCTGATCGGTCGGGATTTCCGGACCGTACTGCGTTTTCCAGTTTACTTCCGGAGCAATATACCATCCATCGTTGGTGCTGTATAGGTTCAGCAGGCATTTTGCCACATCTTTACCCTTGTTGTTTATGGGTGCTTCTTCAACAACAGCATTGGTACTTAGCCAGTTGATGTTGGTTACATAATGCAGATTGTGGGGTTTGTTCTGGATGTTAAAACTGATTACATCCGACTTTTCAATCAGCATGCGGGCATCATTGCGTTTGTTTTTGATAAGGGTCTGATACCTCAAACCCGATTTGCCATCAAACATTTCAAATACCAGTGTAAGCCGGATGTCTGTTTTCTCGAAAACTACCTGGAGTTTTTTTCCAATTAACTGTGGGATAGCCGATGAAAGATTTATGTCGCTGATGTCGTGCTGTATGTATGACCAGTTTGTATCTGTCGATCTGTAAGTGAATAAATCAACTGTGTTCAGTGATTCGGATTCAGTTGTGGTGATAAACTGTCCACTGTAATTGAATAACTGACTACCCGATGACCGGAGGTATTCTACCGCTGCTTCTTTGTTGTAAAATGAATTGGAGATGATGGTTCCGGTAGCTGAGTGTGAAAATTCAAATTTCATCACATCGTTTTCCATCGACCAGCTTTTAGCTCCGGCGTTTTCAGTATAAGAAATAACGGCACTGTTTTCCGCCGAGAGCGTCATCAGTTGCCACAGGAGTAAGCATCCCGTTATAATCAGTGTTTTATATTGCATTGAAAATGTTTTCATTGAATAATCTTTAAAATGGGTCATCAGTGTACAATAAACCGCTGTTCGTTACTTGCCTTTCCTCTTTCGCTAATCCGCAGGATGTAAATGCCTGTTTCAGCCGGCGATTGAATCCTGTTTAGTTCATCTCCACTATAAATGCCATAGCTAACCCCTATCACGTTGAATATCTCAACCCGGATGTCATCAGTATTGTAAGTATTATTTAACAGTGTGATATTGAAATACGATCCTGCTTTAACTGGATTGGGATAAATGCTGACGATGTCTGTTGTAGGATTATCTATCCCCGAAACTGTAGTAGGTTCGAATGCGCCTATACTCACACCTGAAGTGCCAATGCGCAGGTTACCTGCCAGGTCTGTGTTCAGCGATGCCGGCACCAATGATGTGTTACCTGCCGAAACGCAAATGGAGTTTTCTTTCAGTTGGTAATTATGAACGGAAACATCCACGAAACCGGCTCCGTTGGGCTGACTGACTGCACCGAGCGCGATGTTTCCGGTAGGCAATACAGCCGTTGTTTCGATGGCTGATGACAAATGAATCATGCCATTGTAGAAATTCGACGCGTTGGATGCCGCGTTCAGGTTGCCGGTAACGATGCTGTTGAGTAATCTTACCGATGCGTTTCCATCCACTGCATATGAATTTACGGAAGCCGACTGAGAAATATTTCCGGCAATGGTGCTGTTCACGATGTCAATCTCACCCCTGGCGCAAATGGCGTATCCCAATGCCGAAACATTGTTGTAAATAAGGCAACCTTCAATCTTGCTACCTGTGGTTGCGAATACAGCGCCTCCTTTACCGGTATCGATAGTATAACCGGCAGTTCTGACTCCCCTTATCCGGTTGAATTGCCAAATGTTTGTTGCATTGAGCTCTTTGGTGGCGAAGTTGATGTTCCATGCACCCTGCATGCCGTTTTGTACAACCGGCGTGGATGACCAGAACCGTTGTCCCGACAGCGGGGTTTTATTATTGCGAATCAGGCTTTCTTCAACTTTTTCAAACACCTGTGTGTTTTTATTTTTTTCTGAATCAGTAATGAAAAGCGCCCATTCTCCTGCTGATGGGATATACCAATCTTCGTGTATCTGAGCCGGAGCTTCTGCCCTGTATTTTTTCAATACCTGTACGGCTCTTCCCGCTGTCAACGCATTGGTGTTGTTAACGCCGTTCAAGTCGAGCATGGCATCGGCTAAGGTGTTTTTCGGATTGCTTCCGGTTACCCCGATTTGATAATTCGAACCATAATTGGCGGTTGCTATGATGCTTGCTTTTTTCGTTGCACTGTTCACATGAAACACAACCCCGCCTTCGCTGGTCAGGTAATCCCCGATTGCCGGTATCCCTGCTGTGTTGCCGGTAACCACCGAGCGGCGGAGGATGCCGTTGCTGCGCAGGTAAACTCCTCCACCATCATTGGCCACACCGTTGCGGATGATAAAGCCATCCCAGGCGGTAGGCTGAGAGAAAGTTACAGCCTGTGTAAGCACCCTGAAACGGTTATTGCCATCCAGGATAGTCTGGTTTTGTCCACTTCCCGGGAGTTTTCGATAGATGGCAGCACTTTCATGTCCAGAGAAACCACCCAACACCTGTACGCCGTCTTTCATCGTAAAACCACCTGTGTAAATGCCGGCAGCCACCCACACGGTGTCGGAAGCAGATGCCTGCTGAACCGTTTTTTCAAGGTCGGATGCGGCATTTTCCCACGAACTCCCGTCTTTGTTGCCAGTGCCGTTTTCCCTGACAAACCAGATGCGTTGTGCTTGTGCCGACATCATCAACATCACGAGAAACATCCCTGTATATAGCGTCTTTTTTATCATCATCAGAAAATTAAAGAATTATCTTACAATTACCTTTTGTCCAAAGGTTAACTGACCGATTTTTATTTTTACAATATAAATACCTGCTGAAATAACTTGCAAGGTTTCTTCTCCTGAAGTAACCCCCGATGCAATGTTTCTTCCATTCAAATCCAATACTTCATATTGATAGGCAAAATCACTGTTTTCAGGAGTCAACCGGATGACATGCTGCATATCTCCGGAAACCTTAACGGGCGATTGCAATTGCAATTTATTTTTTAACCCGGTGTCGATTACGGAGCCAAACAACTGCCATTCACCCAGTTCGCTGTCGCTGGCACCATTATTAGCCTGCATGTTCAGGCGGAAGTATTTATAGCTGTTTTGGGCATTTGCCGTGATAGCCGGGTTCTTTGCTGAAATCAATCCCGCTCTGTCTAATTCAGCCAATAATTCGAATATCATCACGCCACTCATTTGTACTGATGAATCCTGTACCTTGCCGTCGGGTCTTTCGAAAAACCTTTTCGAAACAATCATCTCGGGTTTCATGGTGCCTGCATGCCAAAGCGCTATGGCATTGTTTTTCATGTAATCGATGTAATGATTTTTCAGATCCGGATCTAAATTGCCGCGAAGAATAAGTTGCGAAAGATAACGCATAAAGATGGGTTTAAACAGACCACCATCGCCACCGTTTTCGCCATTGTACAAGATACCGTAGGGTGAAAACTTACTCATGTTATCAACCACCGCGTTGGCCGATTTAATGGCCCTGGTGATATACTTTTCTTCTCCTGTTATCAGGTAAAGTTCCATACAACCGCCCATCCAGGTGCCAATATTATAAGTATATACATTTCCTACATTGAAATTATTATACCCGTCCCAAATATATCCGGTATAGGAGTCGTACAGATATTGATCCATCCACAGGTAAATACGTTTTGCCCAGGTGAGGTATTTCTCTTCGCCCGTGAGGTTGTATAGTCGGGCTGCCAAAATCATGGCGGGACCGTTTGAACAGGCATTTTTAGAGTTAGGGTTGCCCGATGCCCACATGATGCCGCCATTGTTCACATCCGTCCAACCGCCGATAATCCAGTCCCATAATTGTATGGCAGTCGTTCTGTATTTGTTGATGCCCGTAGCCTGATATACCCGTAAACAGGCTAATGCCATCCATTCCATGTCATCATAAAAAGTATTCCAGTAAGAGTTGTTGTTTTTTGCCAGGATGGATTGGTTCAATTCCTCAATACGGGATTTATATGAGATCTTTCCGGTTCGCAGGAAACCATCCACAAATATATCCATACCATGCGCGTTCCACCAGTAATTGTAACCCATGTGGGGAGTTTCACTGTTTGTCTGAATGAAATATTTTCCCTGACTGGTTCCGTAGTTTCTCCAATATTCGTTGATTAATGTCTGATAAGTCAGGTCGGCGCAACGTGCCCAATCCATCTCAGGCATATATAATGAATCGATATGATAATAATGGGTGGCATAAGGCGCCTGGAATAAGTTTTTGTTTCTTCTTTTGTCTAATAAGTCATAGTTGATGCCGTCATTAGAACCCAGGATTTCCCAGCTTCTGGGCATGCGCTCAGGAGTCCATGCGGTGGTCAGACTGTATTTTTCGAGTTGAACAGGAACCGTGGATTCATATTCAACCCAAAATGATTTGGTGCCTGTCTGGCAGAATTTCTTGTTCGAGTTGTCAATGATTTTGTCGAGTGTTTCGCCATAAGAAGGCAAGCCGGGATATTGACCGGTCAGGTTGCCACCATTGCCTGTTAAATTCTGTTCGAATGTAGCTTTGCAGCCAAAGAACAGCAGTTCGGCTATCGACCAGGGGTTTCCACTGTTTTCAACGGTCAGCCGGTAAAACTTGTATCCGGTTCCGGGGGCAGGTAAACCTGTTTTGATGTATAGCGGTAGGTTTCTGGCTGAAAAAGTGACTGTTTGAGTATGGATAGCTGTCCAGTTTTGTCCGTCTTCGGAATATTCAATGGTCCATTGGGCTGGGTCTAAAGCCTGATTATAAGAAGATACGAGCGTGTAAGCCGTAATGATAATTGGTTCTTCAAATTCGCACTGAATCCAGGACTGGGCAGCAGGATTGTTGACAACATAAAAAGTGGTGTCGTTTTTATCTGTCAGAAAAGAAATAGTCTGATTCCCGGGTTCAGAAAAACTGAGTGTTGACTCATGCAGCCAGTTAAAATCAGCAATCCGGTTTTGAGACAAAAGCGTTGTACAGGTAAAAACCAGTAAAAATGAGATGTATAATCTGATGCTTTTCATGTTGAAAATTAAATAGCGTGTTTGAAAGAAAATCTTTTTTATACCTTAAAAAATTGTTGTGTAGAAGTGAGGGACACTACTCCCTCACTTCCTGAGTTTATTACGGAACAAGGACTTTACTGTTGTGAGTTAAGCCGTCTTTCGACTGTATTCTCACCAAATAAATACCCTGTGTCAATGCGATTTCTGTGTTTGAAGTGAAAACTCCTGATTTTACTACCGCTCCGGTCATGTTGAAGATGTGGTAGCTAAGTTGTTCAGAAGTTGCCGAGTTCAATACAATGGCTCCTTTTCTTGCAAAAGCAGCTACCTGCTCAAGTTTCACGGTATTCTTAATACCTGTGGAATAATCAGGAACATAGATTGGGTCTGCCATTAACTGGAACTGAGACAAGTTGGAATCACTACTCCCAGCATTTTGAATTTCGATTCTGAACGAAGAGAACTCCGAATTCCAGTACGCTTTGTCAACAGGGAACTTGATGTTATTGTAATTACATTTTGGATATACAAAACCAGTTACAGTTGCAATGTCAACCCAGGTTTCTCCCCAATCCTCAGATGCTTTTAATACCCAGCTTGCAGGATTTCTGGTTAAAGTGGTATAAGCGCAGCCTGCCAACGAATATGATTTGGCAGTAACTGGTTCGTCAAAGTCGAATTGTAACCAAAAGTTCTTTGTGCCCAGAATAGTCCATTTTGAGTTTCTTCTGCCGTCGACTGCACGCGAGGCACATTCGAACCATTTGTTGGTTACGTTAATCAGACCATTACTTGAATAGGTATAATTACCGTTTGTTCCAAATGAAATTTCATTCTCAGTGCGGTAGTTTTGCACTTCCACCCGAATCAGGTCTTCCGGATAAGTGATGGGGAAATCCGGGATGTTAGGGTCAGTAATGTTTACATCGGGGTATCCAAAGAACTGTATTTCCGATATTCTGACTGTTTGAGAAGCTTCTTTTTTTAGTTGCAGTCTGAACTGACTGAATCTTCCGTCGCCGATGTTTGACTGATATACCTGTCCTTGTCCGCGTGCGTCAGTAGCTGCTTTCGAAGCGTTAACCCAGGCGCTGCTTTCGTTTTCTCTTGCCTGAATTTCAAAATCATCGTTTTGGATGAGGTTTTCACGGTCGCCGGTAAAAATCAGGAAGCCGGTGAAGCGCATTTCTGTAGCAAATGTGAAATCCACATAAGAATTACCCGGTAATTCCAGGTAGGTGTCGTCAATGTTATCGTACACTTTTTTGACATTATCATCAGCCACCCCG
Source organism: Paludibacter sp. (assembly GCA_034928085.1). Classification (GTDB taxonomy): domain Bacteria; phylum Bacteroidota; class Bacteroidia; order Bacteroidales; family Paludibacteraceae; genus Paludibacter. The sequence continues at coordinate 14,991 of JAYFPG010000093.1, read as the reverse complement.
TTTAATGTGACAGAAGCAGCTTCATCGGTATAATCCCATTCCCAGGAACAAGGTACATTTGCCGGTTTGTTGATGGTGGCAGTTGTCGTGTAAATTTCAAACTTGTCGAAGTTCGGAGTATAACCTACACCTGAACCACCTATTTTGAGAATATTACTTCCTTCCTGAAGATAAATGAGTTTTGTAGCCACTTTTGTTCCGCCTGTGTCGGGAATTGGCACCGGGTTGTCCGGGTCGGTGGTGTCATATTTAGGAGAACCATCCCAGGAACCGGTTTGATCCATCACCCAGATTGTGTCTCTGAACTGATAATTGGGTGTAACCCCGATACCCCTTCCGGCTGCTTCATTTAGCATGTAGTGCATACGTAGTTCATAAGTCCCTTCAGCCGGTACCATAATATTTCTGAATAAGATGGCTGAGTTGGCAGAAATGTTTTCTGCATAACCACACCCTGACACGTAACAGGTTTCTCCTTCGGTGTATTTTGCCCTTGGCAAGTTGTTCGGATCATTAGGATTGGCAGGTATAGCCAGATCGAAATTCTCGGCTTCTGCAGACCATACCAGTGTCGGTTCCTGTGCATGTACATAGGATGCAAACAGACCTGTTGCGAGGCAAGTCAGGAACGCTTTTTTTAGGTAATGAATTGATTTCATGATGTTATAAGATTATATTATAAATTGATTTTTGTTTTTATTCAATCACTGTACAGCTATGATAGTAGTTTGTGTTGACCGGATTCATGACTAAAACGGCACGCATACTCTTTCCGCTGTTAGAGCCGCTTACGGCCGTGGCAAACCGGTAATAATTTTTCAGGTTATTTTCGACATAAGTCACATAAAAGTACGATTCCGGTGTTGTTGCGTTTGGAGGTGTCGATGTGTCTGCCGGACTTCCCCAATAGGCTGTGAAAGGACTGTTGTCGCTGACTTTGTTTCCACTGAACCTGAACTTGTACATGGCACCTGTTGGTAAATTTGCTCCGTCTGATAATTTCGAAACAAAATCAGATTCCCATGTATAATCTGCTGAATGATTCATTGTAGTAATTACATTATCCGGTTGATTGTTGCGAATAACAACCAATTCCACCTGACTAACGGATGCATATTCAGCCACATTGGTAATGAAGTTCAAACTTATTTGGTATAATCCGTCTGCCGGACAAGTGGTTTTTATATTGTCATCTTCAAATATCTCAATGAAATTTCCAGTGTTGTCAAAACCAAATGTGCGTGTTCGCCCCTGAAGTGAGTTGACTAATTTGAATTCGCCCTGTTTAAGTGGTAATACGATATTAAAAGCAACTGAATCCAGTGTAGGATCGGATTTCTTTTTTAATGCTTTGATTTGTATTGCTTTAGATAGATCATCCCCACCAGGTGTTGCTGTCCCGGTAATATAAAGTTTCTCGGGAAAGGCCGCAAATCCAGCTGGTCGTGTCACTTCGATGAACCTTTTTTCTTCTTTGGCAATTTTCGAATTGATGCCATTGGATGCAATAACACGCCAATACATTTTTTCTGTTGATAACTGACGTATGGATGATTTTTCAGCAATAATATTCAGCATACTGTCTGAAATCTCGACAAAGTTGTTTGAACCTAATCTTCCGGGTAAGAGTTCATACGTTGGTGATGAGAAATCATCCTGATCATCGGAAAACTGTACCTTATAAAAAACTAGGGTTGAATTTTCAGCGGTCGATTTTTCCCATTTCAACCAGACCGTTTTTGTCGAGGTGCCAGTAAGCACCATACTGGTGTCGCCTGTCACAAACCCGAAATCGCTGAGTGTTGTTTCAAGTGTGGGTTCGTACTTGCTTTCACAACTGACGATAGCAAGAGTGACCAAACTTATGAATAGATATTTTATAATTGTCTTCATACAATTTTTTTTTATCAGATTATTAGTTGTTGTTATAAAGCCGACCATCCCGGATTCTGAACCAGCAGGGAGTTTTTGTATGTCTCGCTTGTTCTGATAGGCCATAAATAATTTTTGGTTTGGAATGATCTTTTTTCAAAGATAGCTCTTTTGTGGAAACCATCTTCACCGGCATATACATCCATACCCCAGAAATCTCCTCCATCAGTTTCATGCGCGATAATCCATCTTTTACAATCAAAATAGCGGTGCGATTCAAATGCGAGTTCTACTCTTCTTTCTGCTCTGATTAAGGCTCTCATTTCGCCTGCAGTAACCGGAATTTCTCCGGCTCCATCGCCATAGAGTGGAATACCGGCCCGTTCCCTGATTTGGTTTATGTAATACAGGATTTCAGTTTTGTTCTCGTTGAAACCCAATTCATTCAATGCTTCGGCATAATTCAGGTAAATTTCACCGAGACGGAAATGAATGTAATTGCGATTCACGTAACTTCCTGAAGCGACATTGGACTTCGGTGAAACAAATTTCTTACACAGATAACCCGTGCGACTGAAGTTACGAGCATTCGTTTTTTCGTGATAGCCACTGTTGCCCCCCATATAAAACTGGATGGTGTTTTTGTTGTTATCTGCAATCCATTTGCTGTTGTTGAATGTAATGGAAGCATAAAAGCGGGGTTCGCGGTCTACATACATGTTGTATGTGTTTTTCAGGTAACCGAAATCATCATTAGCCGCATTGCTAAAACCGGTTTCGTTATAAGCAGGATCTTTGTCGATGAGTAAACCATTTTTAGTAAAGTAGGCATCAACAATATGTTGAGTAGGCGCCCATCCGTTCCATGCATTGGTTCCAATCATACGGGGAGAACAAGCCTGATCCATTTCGTTGAATCCACCACTTCTTCTGGCAAAGATAATTTCATTGTTCCACTCTTCCTGGAAAAGATTCCGGTACGAGTTATAAGCATTGATGTTGGCATTTCCACCTGTTTCTTTATACAAGGAAAAAATTTGTAAATCAATTAAGTCTTTTGCCGCATCAGCTGCTTTTTGCCATCGTTCTGCGCGATCTGCACTGGTATAATCGAACAAAAGTTTACCATCTTTATTCTGGAAGTTCGTGAATTCAGTCATAGGATTCACATCTCTGTTGTAAAAGTCACTGGCAGCATAAAGTAGCAGACGTGATTTAACGGCTAAACAGGTAGCTTCCGTAATCCTGCCAAAGTCCTTCGGCCGTTGGTTTGCCCGGCCCTGAGGAAGTCTCTGAGAAGCAATTACAGCATCTAATTCAGATTCAATAAATGCAACCGTTTCAGAAACAGAACTACGCGGAATTGTAATCTGATCTTTAGGTGCATCACTTGGAATTATGTTATCATACAAGATAATGGCAGGTCCGTATTGCCTGAAGATACAGAAATAATAGAATGCTCTGAGAGCGCGTGCTTCCGCTCTGTAACGTTCACGCCTGTCATTAATCGTTTCGGCATCATCAATCCAGTACTCAATTTCATCAACATGTTGCATAAAATAGGTTGCATTGCGGATACCATTGTAATACCAGGACCAGTAATCATACTCAGGATTCCCTGGCAACATGGAGCCGGTGTTGATGCGGGCAGTACCATAATCCTGATAGGTGATGTCCAGTTCATCCGAAATACCAGTCCAGGGAGATTGGTTCGACCATCCTGTTTCTGGTCTCATAAAACGATACACGTCTGCGAGGAAACGCAGGGCATCGTTTTCTGATTTGAAGACCTCCTCAATAGTGATTCGGTCATTTAATTCATCAGCATTCAGAAAATCATCACATGAGGTGAATATAACGCTCAGGATGCTAATCAATAATGTGTATTTTAATAAGTTACGCTTCATATCTTTAATTTTTATTTGGGTCGACATCTTAGAAGTTAAAATTGAATCCTAAACTATAAGTTCTGACATTCGGGTATTTTGTTCCGGATCCCGATCCTAATTCCACGTCGTATCTGTCAAATTTGGTGAAAGTAAGGAGGTTATTTCCCATGAAATAAACCCTGAAATTATCAATACCCACTTTCTTTGTGAGTTTTGAAGGCAGGGTATATCCGAAATCCAGGGTTTTAAGGCGAATAAACGATCCGTCCTGCAACCAGAAAGTACTACTAGCATAGTTTTGGTTGATAACCCCGCCATAATTCAAACGTGGATAAATGGCGCCTACTCCTTGATTATCCGGTGTCCATCTTTTTGTGATGTCAGCATACACATTCCCTTTGGCTGCTCCGTTTACGTAGGGAACAAATTCACCAACCAGAGTTGAAAGATCACATTGGGCTACACCCTGGAAAAATGCTCCCATTGAAAAGCTTTTGTAGGCGATTGTTGTTCCGAAACCATAAACAATCTGAGGTACCTGATCATATCCGATTGATTTCATGTCATATTCGTCGATAACCATATCACCATTCAAGTCTTTGTATTTCAGGTCACCGGCCAGGTAATTGCTGGCGGCAGGGTCAAAGTCGGTTGGACGGGCCAATGTTCTGCTGCCATCTGCTTCGGCCAGCAGGGTGTTTATTTCATCATCGGTATAAAAACCTTCAAATACGAATCCAAAACGGTGGTGGCGCGGTAATCCTCTTGATTCCATCCAGGGATATGGTTTGGTGGGACTGTCATCTTCAATAATTGTACTGTTATTGAAAGTGTAATTCCCTCTCAGACCAATTCTCCAGTCGCCTAATTTCTTGTTCCAGTCAACACTTACCTCAAAACCTTGGTTGTCGATGATACCCAGATTACCCCATTCCTGTTTCCGCAGTCCAACATAGTCGGGAACCCCGCTACGTTGCAGGAATATATTTTCACGTCTGTCTTTGAAGAGGTCAAGCTGCAACACCAGGTCGCCCTTTAATGTATGCAGGTCAACTCCAAGGTTTTGTTTTGTTGAAGTTTCCCAGGTTACATCAACAGCATAATCTTTGATGCCATATCCACTTATCGTGTTCGCTGAACTTGATTCTCCGTAAGAATAACCACTCGTGCCGCTGTCAACACCACTATCAACCGTTGCAAAATAGGCAAAACGACGGGCATTATCCCCTAATTTATCATTACCAGCCTGTCCCCAGGTAGCCCTGACTTTAAGAAACTGGATGTAATCTTTGGCTGTGTCAAAGAATGCTTCATTCGATACAACCCATCCTAAACCAATTGAAGGAAAGAACCCAAACCGTTTTTTGGGAGCAAAGTTTTCCGATCCGTTGTACCCGAAGTTGGCCTCAGCCAGATAGGTGTCGTTGTATGCATAGGTTGCTCTACCGGCAATACCCATGCTACGGTAAGGTTGTGAAGAAATTAAGTCACCAGCGTGTTTGATAAGATAATCTGTCTGATTATAGAGAAATAATCCGCTTACCCTGTGTGAACCATCAAAAACATGCTCATAGTTCAAAGAACCTTCCATGTAGTACCTCCGGTTACCTTCATTTGTTCTGTCAAAACCAAGGTAGTTTGTTCCACCTCCATTGTCGGTCGATTCAAGAATCAGATTACCTGCTTCGTCCCTGTTGCGTGCGTAGTATGTTTTTGGACTCCGGTCTCTTTTTACCCGGTAATATCCGTAGTTGTCAAATGAGAATAATCCTCTGGCAGTAAGGCCTTTTAGAAGAAATCCGAGTTTTTGTTCAATCCTGATGTCAGCATAGGTCTGGTCTTTGTCTTCTGAACGATGACCATATTGAGTCAACAATGATGCGGGGTGTAGCATACCGCCACCATTGGTAATCCAGGGAACTTTATCTCCATCATAATAATCGGCAGGATAAAAGGTTGGATAGGTAATCAAACCCATTTTGAAAATTTCTTCACCTGAATATCTCGGTCCTGTACGTGTTGAAGAGTAACCTTTAACACCGAGTGTAACCTCTGTGGTTTTGGTTACCTGCATTTTCAGGTTGGTAGTGAAGTTGTAGCGCTTAAAGTTTACAGAACCATCGTGAACAAAATTGGTTCCTTCGGTTGGAGTTAATTTATATAAACCCTGTTCGTCATAATAACCAACAGAAACATAGTATTGTGCAAATTCCGAACCTCCGTTTACATTGATGTTCACCCGTTGGTTGTTTCCAAAACGCTGGAACAATTCATCCATCCATTTCACGTTCGGATATAATAAAGGATCTTCCTGTGTGTAGGTCTTATGAATCATTTCTTCTGAATAAACAGGCATACCACCACGTGTTACAGAAGCCTCGTTGGCCATCTGCATATAGGTAACCCCATCGGCAATTTCAGGGACTTTTGTGAAATTCTTGATACCGTAATTGTATTCAACACGAACACGCGGTTTTCCTTTCTGACCTTGTTTGGTGGTAATCATAATTACCCCGTTTGCTCCTTTAACCCCATATACCGCGGTTGCAGAGGCATCTTTCAAAATCTGAAATGATTCAATGTCTTCAGGGTCGATATTGCTCATGCTACGTTCAACACCATCAACCAACACCAGCGGGGAGCTGTTGCTGAAAGTTGAAATACCACGTATCCAAAGATCGGCATTGTCATTACCCGGGTCACCTGAACGTTGTACCCCGATAACACCCGAAATACGACCGGCTATCACGTTGGTCAGGTTGGCAACCGGTTGTTTTAAATCCGAAATCTGGGTGATTCCGGATTGTGCCCCGATTACCGACATCTTTCGTTGTGTGCCGTATCCAACCGAAATGACAACTTCTTCGAGCACATTGGCGCTTTCAACCAGTGTTACGTTAATCAATGATTTCCCATTTACTGCTATTTCCTGGGTTTTGAACCCGATGTAAGAAAATTCAAGTGTTCCATCAGCCGGAGCGGTGATGATATAGTTCCCGTCAATGTCGGTAATGGTACCTTGTGTTGTTCCTTTGATTTTAACCGTTACACTTACTGCCGGTTGTCCGTTAGGTTCTCTTACAACCCCAACCACCCGAATCGACTTATTCTGTTGTTGGAATTCGTAAGTTGCTGTTTTCTCGCTTTTTGCTTGCCCCTGAAAGCAGAAAAGCAGTATAAGCAGCATGAAAAAGGTTTTTCTTTGTATGTGATACATATTTGTCAGATTTGATTTATTAATCTTGTAATTGAATGTCGGCTGTAAATTTATACTGAAATTTATAAAAAATGAAGTTTTGTGTTTTTCTTTTTGATTTGATTTAAAGGAAGATATATCCCTAAGGTTATATCTTCCTTTACTCAAACCAACTTTTAAATCATACTGAGAAAGTTTTTAATATATGATAACTTTAGATGTGTTGATTGTATTACCAACCCTCGTTTTTATAAGATACATGCCATTTTGCATGTTTATTTCATGCTGTGACGCACCAGCCATACCACTCTTTACTTGTTTACCGGTAATGTCGTAAATTTGATATAAAACAACCTGATTTGCAGGATTGTTGATTACAATGCTCTTTTCTGAAGCATAAACGCTGATGTTGCTATTGTTTTCCGGAGTTTGTGTCCCTGTAGTAAGCGAAGTCTCAAGGGTTCCAAACACCTGGAATTCGCCGACATGAACACCATTGGATGTTTCAGTTGCTTTCTTTGTTATGTATAATTTGTAGTATTTATAGATGTTAGGAACATCAATTTTACGTAATACCTGTGCTCTTTTCACATTTGCCCAACTATGATCAGTTACTTCATCAAGTACAACCGGACTTCCTTCATTATTCCAACCTTCAAGTCTCCAGCTAACAGCATCTCTCTGAAGGGTGTTGCTCACGCCACCTGCTGTTGTTACTGTATAATAATTAACCTTGGCATAGTCGTTAAACGTGTAAGTTATATTCATCAATACGCCATTAGTTCCATTAATATAGCTACATTTCGATCCAAAATTATTATCAACAACATTTACAAGATAATTGCTCTCAAAGCTACCACTGGTTGTTTCAACTGCTTCGACCAATACACTGCCATTGGAGGTTTCTGTTAAATCTACATAATTAAAGAACGAACCACAAATTCTCAAATCAGGAATGTTTATCGCATCTTCTGATCCCGGTATTTTTTTAATGGTGAATTTGTAATAAATATAATCCTGGTGTTTGTTTGTTGGATCCGGCTCGTCAGTTGTGCTCCAAATACCGATTGTGCTATTTGAAATGGTGTTTGATGTGCCGAATACCGAAGCACGACCAAAGCCACTGTCAAATGTTACATTGTCCTTTGAACGCTCAATCAAACTGATTGCTACATTAGGATTTAAAGCTTCAATAGATCTGAGACAAAATACTCCGGTAGAAGCAGGGTAAGTAACTAAAAAAGTTTCTTCATCATTGTTTGACACAAAGCTTGTGGCAGGGTTATTATCAATTAAATTGTTAACTGTTAGGTTTTCAGGACTGGATAAGCATTCGATAGAAAACAGTCCATTGAACATGGTGTAATCAGCTCCATCTGAAGCAAAAGTGTTAATATCGCTTGTTAAATAATCAGCAGCCCTTTGCTCATAATAATTTCCTTCCGGATTGTTTACTGCATCAGCAGGGGCAGGATCTACTTTCGTAAAGTCACTGTACAATTCAAATTTGTCTAAAGGTGGAAGATATTTTCCATCAACACTGGCAGTCCCGTTTTCTTTGGTTCGGAATGCTTTGTTTTGTCCGATACGAATTTTGTTTACACCCTGATTCAGATAAACGGATACAGATTTTGACCCTGGATTTGTGTTCTCTGTTGCAGTTGCATCTTCTGCAAATATCTTAATCCCATTTGCATCCTGATTGTTAACGCGAACGCCGATACATACATAACCATTGGCTACTTCAACAGAAGTATCAGTTACTTTTGTCATATAATACGCAGTTAAATTATACCAGCCTGCCTGAGCAACATTTACATAATAGAAAATACTGTTACTCTGGCTGAATTTTCCTTTACCCAGAAATTTTCCCCCGGAAATTGATGGATCTGTTGAGGTTGAAATCGCATTTGCGAAGAAACCCATCCCAATAAAGTCTTCAGCTTCCCATGAAGCCACTAATGTTTGTGCATTTACGCCTGCAAGCGACAAAAAGAACAAGCAAACTGCCACAGCAGCTAATTGTAGATTTTTTTTCATGATAATAAAATTTAATGATTGATTAGATTGTTCAATACATCGATTTTTTGCGAACCGGATGTGTTGAAGCGAGACTTTTCTCACATCACAAAAATAGTTTCTATAGGTTCCGCATTTGTATTGAACGTGGACACGTTAGTCTGTTTGCGTGACACGGCCGGGAATGTCACTTATATTGACTGATGTGTCGTAAATCAAGACAGTAAATCAAAGGTGAGGGTTGATTCAAATGTGCAGGTTAAATTCTTGTTGATTTTTTAATCTACAGTAAATCAATGTTGTGCGTGGTGATTGGTGTGGCTTTGTTTGTTGTTCTGGTCGTGAGTAGTATGAATATATGTTTTACAGCATAAATAAAAGTGACTGTCTGCTTTTGTGTATATTTATATCAGTCTATTCAAGTTTTTGCATCGATTTATCACGAAATTCTTTGGGTGTTGCATTGAATTTTTCAGCGAAAACCTTGTAGAATGTTGCCCTGTTGGCAAAGCCTGCTTTGAATGCAATTTCATCAATTGTGAGTTTCGTGTTTAATAACAGGTTTTGCGCAACATGTAATTTACAGTCACGAATCATTTCAGCAATACTTTTATCAGAAATCTCGTTCATTTTACGATATAAATGTCGGGTGCTGATATTCAATCTTGCAGCAACAAACTGGGCTGAAAGGTTTTCTTCTAACAGGTTGTTGTTGATGATATCCAGTACTTGCTGAAGGAATCCTTTGTCTTCTTTGTGGGTAAGTTTTCCTTCGACCAAATCAAAAGCGCTCAGTGGTGAGGTAAAATAATCCTTCAGGGTTTCTTTTCTTAAGATCAGTCGTTTTACCGAGATTTTAAGATAATCAACATTAAAGGGCTTTGTTATATACATTTCAGCACCGGCATCCAATCCTTCGATTTGTTCTTCAATACTGTGTTTTGCAGAAAGTAATATTATCGGTATGTGTGCAATCTTTTTATTGGCTTTAATCTGACGGGTAAGTGTTATCCCATCAAGTCCGGGCATCATTACATCTGAAATGATGATGTCAGGAAATACTTGCTGCATAATGTCATTGGGGCCTGATATTGTGTCCAATGCAATCACATTGTACGACTCGATGAAAATATCGCTGATAAGCCAGAGTATTTCGATGTCATCATCAATAATCAGCACGGTTTGTTTATTGTTGTCAAATTCAAATGCCGGAAGTTTCATTACTTCATTGTACTCTTTCCTGAGCGTAATTTCAGGTAAGATGGTATCTGTTTTTTCTGTGTTGGTAATTTCGGCGCGAGGTAGTTTGATGACAAAGGAAGTGTTTATGTCGGGAACGCTTTCGATCTCAATTTCACCACCCAGTAACTTCACTAAATTGTTTGAGATAGCCAGTCCTAACCCATTTCTGGAGATGGACGTGTTGTCATCTCTGTTCTCAAAATTGTCTAATATGCTGTAGCGGTCGAAAATTAAGTCATAGTTTTCTTTTCTGATGCCTTTGCCGGTATTGGATATCGTTATATTAAGTAAATCTTTCTCCGCTTTGACGCTTAGTTTGATGGAACCATAACTGTTTGTGTATTTATAGGCATTTGACAATAAATTGCTGATTACGGTGTATAGGAAGCTTTTGTCCGAATTCCAGTTTAATCTTCCCGGAATATTATACTCAAACTGGATGTTTTTAGATGCAATATTTTCAGCAAAAGTTTTAATGATATCATTTGCTAAGTCTGTTATCGAAAGTGTTTCAATATGTGGTGTTCTGTTGCCGGTTTCGATTCTCCTGAACTCAATTAGTTCAAGAATAAGACTGTTTAAACGTTCTGCATTGCGTTGGATGAGTTTGGTGTATTCAATCACAAAACGGTCGGAGCCTTGATGGGTCAGAATCCGGTTACACGGTCCATAGATTAACGTAAGCGGGGTGCAGAATTCGTGCGCGATGTTTGTGAAGAAACGAAGTTTAGATTCATGTACTTCTTCCTGGTGTTTTATTTTCAGTTTTTCCAGCATGGCCACGCGTCTTTTCTTTTCTTTTTTGACAAGGAAATAAGCTGTCAGCATTAAACTGATAATAATCAGTATAAAATAGATGAAATACGCTAAAGATGAAAGATACCAGGGAGGAAGGATGTTGAGTGTTATCTGATAAACAGGGCTTTCCTGTCCGGTTACACGATTCAGGTATTTTACCTGCAACGTGTATTTGCCAGGGTTCATGTTTGTGAAAGAAATATGCCTTGCTTCGTTGTTGTCAATCCAGTTCTCGTTTAATTCACCTAAGCGGTAATAGTAGGAATAGTTGTTCCCGTTGATGTAGTCGTTGGCTGAAAAATAAATGGAAAAGAAGTTCTGATTGTAATTCAGTTGTAATACTTCCTGGTCGCTTTTTTGCTGAAAGAAATCATAAATATTATATTCTTTTCCGAAGATGCTGAGTGAATTGAAGTTAACGGGCGGATAATATTCACGTGTTTTCGATCCGGTGTCGTCAATAACCACGAAGCCATCAATTCCTCCAAAAAACAAATTACCGGTGCGGCCATCCTTGTAAAAAGCGCCATCGCTGAACTCAGTAACCTTTAATCCGTAATTTTCATTATAGGCCTGAAATGTTTCTTTTTCCATGTCGAAACGGATGATTCCTCTGTTGGTGCTTAGCCATAGATTATTTCTTGAATCTCTGAGTATGCCATGAATGGTATTGTTCGGAAATCCGGAGTTTTCATTGAATACTGAGATTTTGGCCTCTGGTGTGTATTTTATAAGTCCCATGCTTGTTCCACACCACAAGTTTCCTTTTTCATCCCTGTAGATTGAAAAAACATCATTTAATAGCTGATTATGTTGTGCTTTCCCAAACTTGACAGAGTTGAGTTGATAGGTTTCAGAATTCATCTTAAAAGCCCCATATCCTCTGTTTCCAAACCAGATGTCGGAATCATCATTGGCATGAATCGTGAAAAAGTAATTGTAGGCAATCGAACCATCATGAATTTGAAATTGTTGGACATTTTTCAAAACCGGATTGTTATATTGCCCCCCGATTGTTGCTTTGATAATACCCATGCCCACTGAAGCCAGCCACAAGGTTGTGTCGTTAACTTCGCATATAGAATGGATGTATTTTAATTTCTTGCCCTGGTAATTTAAATCAATCTTCCTGATCTGACGGGAACTATATGAGTAATAATTTAATCCTTCATCATGTCCTATCCACAGTATGTTCTTACTGCTTGTTGCAAAAGCATAGACAGAATTATCGCTGAGGTCACTGTTTTCTGAAGTAATATATTGCATATCACTATCAGCAATATTCTGTTTGTTGTTGTAATTCATTAATTTGAGTATACCATCACCTTTTGTGCCAATCCAAAGCGTGTTTTCTTTATCCAGTAGCACTGCCCTGACCGGTTTCTCAATTTTGTAAGGTATGTTGTTGAAGACAGATGATTTGATGGAATAAGCATCGTTAAAATAAAGGTAAACACCCTGACCGTCGGTGCCAACCCAAATGATATCCTGATGTTTGTCTTTTAACAGGCAAAATATGCCGGATTGAATGTCAATGGCTTCTATGTTATATTTCTCAATTCTATCCGGGATACTTCTGAGTGCAATGAGCCCGTTTGTTTTAAAACCAATATAATAATCATCACCCTGTTTGATGATGGATGATACATCTCCTCTACGTGCCACAATACCTTGCAGATTAAAAATATAATCCTTTTTTCCCTGCATCAGGTTAAATTCGAAAAAAGTAAAGCTGTTGTCAATAAAATATACTACATCATTTTCATGAAAACAATACAGTATTTTTTCATTGTGCTCATAGGTGTTGAGTAATGATAGCTGGATCTCCTGACCTGATTTCAGGATTGAATAGGCTTTTATATGACCATTTTTCTCAAAAATCCACAAGGTGTTGTTGCTGTCAATGATATAATTGAGAATATTTTTCATTTCAAGTTCCGGAAGACTGATTTTCTTGAAGTCATCAATTTCCTGATTGTAATAATAGATGCATTTGTCATCCCGTAAAATAAATAAGGTATTATCCTTGTCCTTGCGTAGTATGATGTAATCACTAAAATATGGGAAATAATAGACCTGCTTTTTCTGCTTATCCAACCGGTTTAATCCGTAATTGGTTTGCAGCCAGAAAATACCCTCCTCCGTCTCGATAATGTCTTCGATTAAGTTCCCTGATAAATTATCATTGTTTTCCTGCGATTTATATAAACTGACATTAGAACCGTCAAAAATATTCAGTCCGTCACAAGACCCAAACCACATCAACCCGTTAGTATCCTGGTATATTGATAAAATCGCGCTGTTTGAAAGTCCGTCTTTATTGGAAATTTGACGGAGGTTATATGCTGAAATTGAGGAGTATCCAATGAATGTAAGTAGCGTGAAAAGTATTAGTTTTTTCATTCTTGCGTATTAAATGAGAAGCAAATATAGAGAAATTTGTAACTACATCCAAAACAGATAATTATAATTAATTATTCTCAACATTCATAACTTATCCAAATATGTGATATTATTATTCAAATAGGCTGCACAGAGGAATGATGATTTATAACTGTACACAACACCACAATTCATTGTTAAAATGATATGAGTTTAATGAAATATATCAACTTAATTAAAAAAAATATAAAGTGTAAAGTTCGGTATTTCAGTTGTTTGTAGTTGTATTGTTGATAATTGCAATCTCCACATTGCAATTTGTTGAACCAAATAGCTTTTTGTTTGTTAGTATTACAAACATCAAAGTTATTTAAAATGAATTCAAATAAATTAATTCCGAAAGAGATTGAAGAACTGGAGAATGAGGAGTGGTTTTACTCGCTCGACTATGTGTTACAGCAATGGGGGCCAGAGCGTGTTGTAGAACTGTTGCGTCAGTTACAGGTACGCGCGCACAAGGCAGGTGTTGAGTTGCCTTTTACGGCTAATACACCTTATATCAATACCATCGCGAGAAGCAAGCAGCCTCCTTATCCCGGTAATCGTGAAATTGAACGGCTCATCAAGAGCGTGATTCGCTGGAATGCCATGGCTATGGTGGTGAAAGCAAACAAACATGAAAGTGGCATTGGTGTTCATATTTCTACTTATGCTTCCGTAGCTACTTTACTCGAAGTGGCTTTTAATCATTTCTTTAAAGGAAAAGGGGATGGTCATGAGGGAGATTTGATTTATTTTCAGGGGCATGCGGCGCCGGGTATTTATGCGCGTGCTTTTCTTGAAGGTCGTCTGACTGCAGAGCAATTGCAGAACTATCGCCGGGAATTAAATCCCAAAGGAGGTTTGTCTTCATATCCACATCCCTGGTTGATGCCTAATTTCTGGGAGTTCTCCACGGTTTCGATGGGTCTCGGTCCGATTATGGCCATTTATCAGGCGCGTTTCAATCGCTACTTAGAAGACAGGGGAATTAAGACTACCGCCAAACAGAAAGTATGGGCTTTCTTAGGCGACGGGGAAACCGACGAGCCGGAAACGCTGGGCGCTATTACCCTGGCTGCCCGCGAGAAATTAGATAACCTGATTTTTGTTGTGAACTGTAACCTGCAACGCCTTGATGGACCGGTGCGCGGTAACGGAAAAATAGTGCAGGAGTTGGAAGCTGTTTTCAGAGGCGCCGGTTGGAATGTAATCAAGGTACTCTGGGGTGGCGAATGGGATGATTTAATCGAGAGAGATAATAAAGGAAAATTAGTGAAACGCATGGGCGAGGTAGTCGATGGTCAGTCGCAGAAATTCTCCATTGCTTCGGGTGATTATGTGCGTAAAGAGTTCTTTGGTGTTGATCCTGAACTGGAAGAAATGGTAAGTCACCTGACCGACGAACAAATCCGCAAAATGAAACGTGGTGGACATGACCCTGAAAAAGTATTCGCGGCCTACAATGCAGCGGTTAATCATAAAGGTCAGCCAACTGTAATCCTTGCCAATACAATCAAAGGATACGGACTCGGCGAAAGCGGTGAAGGAAAA
>JAYFPG010000016.1:0-2122 GCA_034928085.1 Paludibacter sp. | reverse complement strand
CGGATACTTCATGGCGCCGGAAGGTGAAGAGCGTGTGGGTGATGTGTCGAATGTATTGTTCTCCAACGGGTGGATAGCTGATGAGGATGGAACAGTTTTCATTTATTATGCTTCTTCCGATACACGCATGCACGTGGCAACGTCTACGATTGATAAATTGGTGGACTATTGTTTTAACACACCTGAAGATGGACTCCGGTCTGCTACTTCAGTTGAAACTATTGTGAAACTAATCGATAATAACAAAGAAGTTTTGAAGAAGTCCATGCTACCGGCAAACGAAATTAGTAATCAATAAAATTAACAAGATGAAAAAAGGATTAAATTTACTCATCCTGATTCTTTTCACTTCGTTGTTAGGTGTAGCACAGTTACCCGAGCAACTGGTGATGGTTCAGATAGCTCCGGAGAATGCTGGCTGGAATTATCAAACAGGAGAAAAAGTAAAATTCAATGTACAGGTGACAAAGAACCGTCTTCCGATGGAAAACGTGCAACTGCGTTATGAGTTATCCTATGACATGATGCCGGCATTTAAAAAAGATACGGTTATTTTGAAAGATGGTAAGATGCAGATTAATGCCGGCACCATGAAAGTTCCGGGTTTTCTGCGCTGTATGGTGTATGCAACTTTAGATGGAAAAGAATATGAAGGTCGCGCAACAGCAGGTTTTGAACCGGAGAAGATTGTCCCGACCACCCAAATGCCGGCCGATTTCGATCAGTTTTGGAAAAATGCCATTCAGTATAATGGCCGCTTGCCGCTGAATTTAAATATGCGTTTGCTGCCTGAAAGATGCACTTCAAAAGTCAATGTGTATGAAATAGATTTCCAGAATTATCACGAAGGTGGCAAAATGTATGGAATTCTTTGCATGCCGAAAAAACCGGGAAAATATCCTGCTTTATTGCGTGTGCCGGGAGCCGGTATTCGTCCCTATGCGGGTCATGTGCCGGGAGCAGAAAACGGGTATATTACACTGGATTTAGGGATCCACGGTATTCCGGTAACCATGGAAAATTACGTGTATGAGAATCTGGGTAAAGGAGCGCTATTTAACTATCAGTATATCGGATGGGAGAACAGGGATAAGGTCTATTACAAAAGGGTTTATCTCGGCTGTGTGAAAGCGGTGGATGTTATTTTCAGTCTGCCTGAATTTGATGGAGAAAACTTAGTCGTGCAGGGAGGCAGTCAGGGAGGTGCATTGTCTATTGTGACCGGTGCGCTGGATAAAAGAGTAAAAGGTGTCATTGCTGTCTTTCCGGCATTATGCGACCTGACCGGTGTGTTACATGGCAGAGCCAGTGGTTGGCCGGCTATTTTCAGCGATACCAATGAACCGGCTTCGCTACGTGAATTGAAAGCGAAAAACACTCAATACTATGATGTGGTGAATTTTGCCCGCAAACTCACAACGCCTGCTTTCTTCTCTTTTGGTTATAACGACATGGTTTGCCCGCCGACTTCCATGTTCTCTGCCTATAATGTAGTTACTGCTCCCAAAACAATCATGTTGGTTCCCGAGACTGCTCATTATGCATTTTCTGAACAATGGAACAATTCATGGAAATGGTGGGTGGATTTGATTAAGAAATAAGACAAACTTTCTAATACTAACAATTAAATTTTTTTAAGTATGAAATCACTAAAATTACTAATTTTTGCATTATTAATGCTTCTTATCCCTGTTCAGGGAATGGTTGCACAAAACTGGACGCGTGTAGGAACGGGTGTAACTGACCGGCCATTATTTGGTGTTTCTTTTGCCGATAACAATACTGTTTTTGCAGTTGGTGGAAATGGAACAACAACTGGTTATGGTGTGATGGTAAAATCTACTGATGCTGGTGCAACATGGTCAGCAGTTGACATTGGTTTTCCTGTTTTAAGGTTAAACACGATTAGATTCACAAGTCCTTTGGTGGGATATGCAGCAGGCTTTAGTCTGAATATCATCAAAACTACCGATGGTGGAGTTACCTGGACAGATCTTTATCCGAATCTTCCAGAAGTTGTCAGAAATTATGTTACCTCACAACCTACTCAGGAGTTTTGGGACATTGATTTTATAGATGACAATAGTATTTATGCAGTTGGTTACAATGGTCAGGTACTAAA
>JAYFPG010000002.1:0-48320 GCA_034928085.1 Paludibacter sp. | reverse complement strand
CTGATGATAGTCGTCGGGCATATCGGATTTGGTAATAGTGAATAATTAATCGTATCTTTGTGCGTTATTATAACGCCGCACAAAAGTAAACAAATTTGTTACAAGTACCAACTAAATGCGTAAATTTCTTACATCCACCGGTATCGGAATACGTCGAATGGTCGATTACTTTTATCCGCCTTTCCGCAAATATATGTCAGTTGAGTTTTTCCGTTACGGTGCCACGGGAGTAGCTAACTTAGTATTCGATTGGTTCCTTTATTTTTGCATTTTCCACTTCATCCTGCGTCAGCAGATGTTGCCGTTGGGCTTTGTCACATTGAGTTCCCACATCGCGGCGCTGGCATTCTCTTTCCCCATCAGCTTCATGTCGGGTTTCCTGCTACAGAAGTACGTCACCTTCAACAACTCCGACCTCCGGGGCAAGGTGCAACTCTTCCGCTATGGCATTGTAGTAGTTGCCAATCTGGTCATCAATTACATCGGGTTAAAGTTACTCGTTGACGTATTCGGCTGGTTTCCGACTCCATCCAAAATGGCCATCACGATAGTGGCTACCGGGGTTAGCTATATTTCGCAAAAGAAATTCACGTTCAGATAGTCGATAATTTTCTCCTACTTGTAATGTAGAATAGTTATTATTGTTTTTTTATCCATTCGTATGCCGGGTCAATACCACTGACAAAGTCAGAGAAACCTGGTTCCAGTTTTATATCGGGACTTATTGTACTTACATTTTCATCCGTTCGTTTAAAGTATTTTGTAGAGTAATTAACTCTTATTCCGGAACTTGGAAGTTGAAAACTTTTCACTTCTCCAAAATGATTGGGCTTACCGGATGTTTCTTCTCCAATGAAAATTGCATTTGTTAACCGCTTGAAATCCATCGCATTTAATATTGCCGAAGAAAAAGTATTCCTGCCTAAAATGACATATATTTTCGTGTTCTTGTTTTTTTCTAATAGCTTCGCAAATTTTTCTATAAATTCAGTTCCCTGAGAAGAATTCCCCCCTCCGTTGAACCTTATATCAAAAACGATTTTGTCAATTGAATTTTTATCCACTGTTTGAAATACCTTTTCCTCAAAATCTTTGAAGGATGGCATCTTTTCAGCATTTTGGGCATTACCATACTGCAATTCCAACTCCTTACTCCAGCATCTATTGTATTGCAAATAGTAGATATTATCGGTCGTTTGATAATAATCAATGAAAAACGCCCTTTCATTTCTATAGCAAAGTGCCAACGAATCTGGTTTGTACGTCTTTCTGTTTTGTCTGGTCATTTCTGCAGGCTTTAGAACATGAGTCTTTTTTGTACCATTTAAGTCCATTAACTCTAATGCTATTTCTTCTCCTTTAATAAAATGAAAGCACTCCAGAACCTGAACCAATGGAAGGAGCTTTGGAATCGTATTTCTAATAATCGCCTGATTATCCTTTGTCGTCAAAGTACTCAGACTATCTGTTATAGTTTTTAAAGGAACTCCATTTACTGACAATATTTGATGACCTAAAATTTCATTATTCTCCTCTGTCGTGTGCAGAATATAAAGTCCGTCACTAAACCAATACAAATGCAACGGTAATATTTTGCTTTTATCAATAAGTTGTCCATAATTTACCATTGTATGTGAATCGCCGAAGCTGGCAATTAATTGCTGTAATTTTATCGCGACTTCAATATCTGTTAATTCTGTACTACTTAATTTTATTTTATCTAATCCTTCTAAAAACTCCTTTTTATCTTTTACCGTAAAAAAATTATAGTGTTTTTGTGGTAATTCCTTCGCAAGAAAGTCAATGTCTGTTACCCAATCAATTTTTTTATACGTCTGTGAATTGCAATGCAAACTCAGGAATAATACAATTGTTAATAAAGTTATGTTTTTCATGTATGTGTGTGTTTTGTGGATACTGACCGAGGCTTTATGCATTGGCGGGTAGCGGGCGTGTTCGCTGTCGCATAGCGACAAAGTGAATGCTGGAGCAGAACCGCTAAGTGCACGTCAGCCAGCCTGTGACCATAGGCTGTGTTAGCACCAGTTTACCTCTTTAAACTTAGCATCTTTATTGTACCATTCACGATGTAGTGAAGGATTAAGTTCTATTGAAATTGTCCAAGTCGGTTCCTCTTTCAAAATGTTCTCAAATGAGTTATCAATGGTGATTATAATCTGGTCATTAATGAAAACTTTACGTTCATGTATTATTCTCTTGTTTGGCGTTACGAATAACTTTGATTTACCACCTAATTCTTTTTTTATTTCATCTTTTTTTTCCTTACATATAAGTTTATAATCGGGCGTATTCATTTTACCTGGTTGTAATGAATAATACAAAATGTTTTTACCTTTTAATATAGATAAGAATTTACAACAGACATCTCGATTGTAAATTTTCACAGTTTGTATATAACAAGGAAGACTAAAAAGTGAGTCTAAAAAGTTTTGAATATGTTCATTGTCTACAAAATTTGTGTGTGAAATTTGTAACGAGTTGTGTATTGCTAGTTTATATATGACGAATTCTTTGTTTAATATATCTGAATTTATATTTTTATAATCAAAACAAAATATATTATTATCTATTTTATCATTATATGCCAATGGAAAGAGCATACTAATTTTATTAGAGTTTAAGGCTAATTGCTCAAATTTACTACAGGCTGACGAGACGAACTTTATAGTTGAATCCAATCGATTATTGTCATTTAACAATGTTATAATTGACTTAAAATACTCATTGTTTGGGTTCTCTGCTTCAATTTCCTCAATATATTCTCTGTTCATACAAAGAGTTAAATTTGAGTTGTATATTATACTGCTTAAAGAATGAGAATCTTCATTTTTAATCGGTGATAAAATGAGTTTAAAAATGTTGTTTGATGGAATTATCTTCATAGCAATTCTTTTACTAAAGTATATGAGTTGTCATAAAAACCACTAGGAAAAATCGGATTTAATTTTCCTTCTGAATCTATTGTATGCTTTGTTACCTCAAATTTTTCAGTCGTCCTTTTAAAATAATAAATAGAAACATCTTCAGGTTTCAAATTATTTTCATTCTTTTTGACCATAATTTGTAGTTTTCTGATAATATGTTCACTATGAGTCTCAATGAAGTACTTATTCTTTTCTCCAATATCAATGAGTGTCTCAATAAATCGAGATTGCAGTGAAGGATGAAGATGAACCTCCGGTTGTTCAATTAATAGTATCTCTCCATTTTCAGTATAATTTTCTGATAATATGGCTTGAAATAAAATTGGTATTTGTAAAGATACCCCATATCCAACATCTGTTATATTTGACCAAAAGCCCTTTGTTTTGACATTTAATGATACAACTGGCGTATCTTCATTTTTACTAATATTGAGCTCATCCGCAATTCCTAACTTCCTTATAGAGTTATTTAAATATTCAAGTATTTTGCCCAAATCTTTTTCACTTAAAGAAGGGTCACCAAGAATATTTATTATTTTTTCTATATCAATTAGCTTATAACTAGCTTTCTTGTCTTCTTGAAAATAAAATCTTTTGGGAATAGTGCCTATTGGATTTACAAATGATATCAATTCAATGTAATTCAAACAGAAATTTTGAAAATAAAGTAGAAATAACATTTTATAATATATTTCAAGACCTTCCTCAGGATTCATTTCAACTATTGTTTTCTTTAAATCCCATTCTAACAATGTGAAAAATCCTTCTTTATATGCAATACAGTCGTTAATACAACCTGTATGTATTTTTAGGTCATATAAGATTTTAGTTATTAAAGTGTTATCAGATTCGTTTCGCTCACTTTCAAGTATAATTGTACCAATTTTATTATTGGAAATTTCTGTTGTGATTGTATTATGATTATTTAAAGTCGAGTTTAAGGTAAAATAAATCGAAGTCTTGATCTCGTCTTCTAATAAGTTTAATACTTTTAGTGCTATTTTAATTTCATCGTCATTTGTTCTTTTTTGAAAATATTTTTCAATAAAGTTTACATAATATTCAATATATTCTTCTTTTGCAGAAAATCCAAACTCTAACTTTCTATTTTCTTCCTTATTCCTGACAACTTCCTTATAATTGCCTAGATCGGTCAAATCACCTCTTAATTTAAAATTACTTTCATTAGGTGAATCAATTGTTTGTTTTAGTGCTAGTAAAAATTTTAACAATGAACTTTTACCTCCACTATTTTCCCCAATAAAAATATTAATCCTTGAAAAATCAAACTCTTCGTTATCGAAGCTTCGAAAATTATTTACTTTTAGTTGCATGATTTTTTTTATTTAAATTTCGAATATATGTTATTTTTTAAATTGAAGCTAACGAATAGCTCTAATTGTTAGCCCGTTAGGGTTACACTTAGAGCGTGTTATGCCCAGTTATTTTATAAATATGTTTTCAAATTTTCCATTTGAATTCAACATTCTTAAAGTTGGAGGATCAACTTTATTATCACGTTTTGGCAAAATTAGTTCAATCATTTCCAATACTTTAGAAGTGTCTTTGTTTTCAGAATGTTGTTCAAATTCAATTAAAAGTTGCTCTACATATTCCTCACCATTAATCAAATAGGCTGTTCTAATAATAAAAGGAAGCCAACCAAGACAAGATTTTGAATTAATACAGCAAAGTGTTGAATTTTTCCAAGCTCCTATGTCATTTCTTTGAATAAGACCAACCATAGCAAAAGACAACATTGCTGCATCAAAATCTAATTCTTCACTTTGAATAATCCCATAATTAAACCAAGCCAAACCACATAACAAATCACTTTTCAATGATTTTTCAATTTGTTGTTTGGGTGTTAATCCATTTTCGGCGACTGATAAATCTGCATTACGAGTGGCTGCCAAATAATTTCTTTTCTGTGATATTATTTTATATTTCTTTATAACAACTTCCAAACATAATGATTTAAGAAAAAATTCATCTTGTGGCTCTTCTATTTCATTTAGATAGTCTTGAAAGCTATATACGGCTTTTTGATATTCGCCAGAAAACATTAATGCATCAGCATAAAGAGCTTTTGTCAATCCACCAGCACCTAATTCAATTGATTTTCCATAGAAATGGGCTGATATTTTATATTTATCGAGTAAAAAAAGTACACCTGCAAGCTCACTATAATAATAGTCTTGATTTAAATACTTGGGTTCATATTTTTTTGCGGCTATGTAATGAGTTGTTGATTCATAAAATTTGCCTTGTCCTCGGTAATGATTTCCTAAGTTATAATAAGCAATGCCAATTTGAGTATTATCGTTTCTTTTAATCGCTGACTGAAGTCTATTTGTAAGAAAATGCTCAATCGCTTTAATTTTTGTTTTATTTTCGGATTTAGCACTTAGCAGAATATTGACTCTAGATATAATTGTGACTTCCAAAGATTTTTCACTATCAAAAAAATCTCCAATCAAATTGAGAACATCGTCAAAATAAGAGCTTTTGAAAAGAGGTGGTAGAATATAAATTAACAGCTCTTGCATTTCAATTAATCTGCTTTGTAATTTATTTTCAAAGATTATCTTACCGCAATAATCGATTTGACCAATTTGTACCATAGATGCTGAAAGTCCCAACAAAACATCTTTTGCAATTCTTTCCGAAAAGCCCTCTTTTTCCCTTAAGTGAATACTATGAAATGTACACCCTGCAATATCACTGAGATTAATCTTTAATTTTTCTTTGTCCAATACTATTTCAAGTAAGGATTCGTCTTTTGATCTTAATTCTATAGTATCCGAATAGCTTTTCAACTCCTTTTTTAGTTGAGTCTGTAAAATTGATTTTGAAATGTCATGGATATAATCTTCTTTAATTGTAAGTGAAAAAGAAATCGGAAAGTTAAATCGTCCAGATTTTATTTTTTTCAATTTTAGAAGTTGTTTCTCAATTTCATTTGAAGTACTGCTTGTCCATAAGTCCTCTTTCTCAAGCTTTATTCGTAATGTTTTTGCGTTCTTCTTACTAAGAAACATATCAACATTATAAATCCATTTGACATAAAAGCAATCTCTAAATTCAGAGTATCTGACTAATAATACTGGAATCTCAAGCTTCTTGTAATATCTTAATGTCTCAATACTGAAATCAATATTCATTATTGTAGTTTCATTTTTTGACTCAGTTGCCTTTAATTGAACATAAAAGAGTAATCCTTGAGCTTTATCTTCTATGTCAAATAATTCAATTTCTCCATCAATTCCATAATCTTTATCTTTGTCACGATAAACCCAACGCTTAGGCAATACAAGTTGAAATTTCACTCTTGATAAATCTTCAAGTTTATGTTGGTCTGGTCTTATAGGCATATTTTCGATATAAAAGTTTCGATACTGTATTATATTATCATGTACTTACTTACCTTTTTTTTTAATTGGGTATAACACCCAAATATCTCCAACTCCATTTCCTCTATATCCAACTCATTGTTCATGTTTTCACTTTATATTAAATTCTAATTCATTAAAGTATAAGAGAATAATAAAAATCATCATGTATGATTATTATACATACTGAGAAATTACCTCTCTAACCAATTTCCAAAACTATTCTCAGCAATATTCCAAATCAACCATTATCCACCTCCCGCGCAACCCCAGAGAAAGTACACTTGCGCGCATCAGTATCAGACAATCCGGTTAACATTTCATCTGTAGAAATTTCAGCTTACAAACATAAAAATAAATTTTGGTAATTTTAACTCACACCCCCAATTTTCTTTCATTTTTAATCACTTACCTGCATATTAGCTAAATAAAAATGTATTATATCCCGCTGCAAGTGCCGGTTTTATCACATTCGTTAGCAGTAGTAAAAACAATTTAACCCTGCTAAGCATAGACTGTTTAGATTATTAAAGTGTCAGGAAATTTTGTCAGGTCATGACAACCTGCTAAAAATGGCAGATGCCCCGATTTGAAGTAGTTAGAGCTAAAACAGGACTTGTGTTTTTACAAAACAGGACTTGACCTCTGTGAAAACAGGACTTCGCCGGAGACAAAACAGGACTTGATGAAATGCAAAACAGGACTTTGGCATGACGAAAACAGGACTTGCGTTCGGACAAATCAGGACTTGGCGTCAACTAAAACAGTATTTGGCGAAAACAAAAACAGGACTTCGCCGCGAACAAATCAGTATTTGCAAAAAAAACCGGGCGACTTATCGAGGTAAGCCGCCCGGTTCGTTCGGGGTCGGTAATAATCAGCTTAGTTGATCAGGGGGATGGTGATGGGAAATCAAATGCGATTGGTCAGGCGTTGCGGATTGGTTGTGATGGCGGATGTGTAGAGACGCAATGCATTGCGTCTCTACCGCGTTCGTCGTAAGGTCATAAATTTATTTGTATATCATTGCATTGATTATATACAAATCAAATATCAATGTAAATCCAAATATCGGGCAAAACCCCGGATATTGAATTACAGCTTTAAATTAACTCCCCCGTGGAAATTAATTCCGGGCATCGGGTAGCCATTGTTAATCTGATATTGCTGATTCAACAGGTTATGTCCGGCCACAAAAACATCCAGTTGCTTTGTTACTTTGGCTGAGACACGGGCATTGAGCAAGGTAAAATTCTGAATACTTTCCGGATTCAACGCAGCGTACAAGGTGTTCACATGCTGAGCCGCCACATTGAAATTCACTATTTTATACTGATAATTCAGGTTGATATTAAACTGATGTTTCGGGGCTGCCACAATTTTCTTTTCCATATCAAGGAAGGTGTAATTTGCCTGCACGTTCAATTGGTTCGTCACACGGTATTTCGCCGCGAATTCGATTCCACGGTTGCTGAACGTTCCCACATTCTGACGTTTCGGAGGTGTGCCTCCTACTACCTGGATCATATTCTCTCCTTCAACCAAAAAGGCCGTCAGTTCGGTACTCAACCGATTCGCCATATAGGACTGCAACCAGCTTAACTCGTAATTCATCATCCGTTCGGGTTTCAGTTCGGCATTGGGGGCATACAAATAAAGCTCCATCACGGTGGGACTGCGGAAACCTTTCGAAACAGAAGCTTTGAAATTGGTAGTTTCACCTGCCCTGACAGCTGCACCGGCCATCGGAACCCATTCGTTACCAAATACGGAGTTGTGCTCAAAACGTAAACCGGCATTCAAATCAACAATTTGCAGCAGTTTTTGACGAATTAAGGCATATCCGGCCAATTCGTTTACTGCTTTTAACTCATTTGCAGCAATACCTCTGTTTGCCTTCCCCCCATATTGCTTTGCATCAAAGCCGGCTGTAATGTGCGTGTCATCAAACAGCAGGTAATTTTGATAAATCATCAACCCTGAATTCCGGTCGGTCGATTGAAATCCGTCGGACAAATCATGTTCTCCAAAATTATGATACAACTTGATGGCGCCATCCAATTTGTCATATTTGTTTTCTACCGACATTGCTGCTTTTCCACGAAGTATATCAATATTAAATGGCGCCGGATCATAAACCGACCCGTTGTCGTTCGCTTCGTATTGCGCCATACTTATATCAGCCGTCATTTTCCAATGCTGATCAAGTTCATAACCAACTTTCACGTACCCGTTACTGATTTTAAAATCAGTATTCTCCCGGGTACCATCCGTACTGGCACAGTTAGCCGAAACAAACAAACTCAGTTTGTCTTTTTTAAATCCGAATGTCCCGGCATATTTCTGCGTATTGTACGAACCATAAACAGCGTTTACTGTCGCTGATAATCCTTCTGTCTGCTGCTTTTTGGTGATAATATTGATAGTCCCTGCCATGGCATTAGAACCGTACAACACAGATGCCGGTCCGCGTATCACTTCTACTTTCTCCACATCTGAGGCCACATAAGCATCCGGCAGCGGGTGACCGAAAATTCCCTGATATTGCGGATGACCGTCAATCAACACCAGCACCTGCGTATTGGGCGAACTACCCACACCACGCACATTGATGGCTCCCGACCCACCAGTGGCTACTCCAAAGCCTAAAATATTACGTTCGGTAATAAAAACACCCGGCACATAAGCGCTCAAAGTCGAAAGCACGTTGTAATGTCCGCTCTGCTTGATGTTATCAGCACTAATCTGAGACACTGACAATGGTACTAATTTACGGGAAGTTTCGAACTTCGATCCGGTTACGACCACATCTTCTAATTGAACGGAATCTTTCACCACATCCTGTGCATTAAGATTCAAAAATATCCCTGTAATTATAAGTACTGATATATATTTTTTCATTTCTTCGGAGTTGTTGTGCTACTTTTGTATAATTTGACTGCACAAAAGTAATTAAAATCTGTTTCCTGTAAAACCTGATTGTCAACACGCCTCATTGTGCACTGATGAAAATGAGAAGTGTTATATCATCAGGTAACCTTATGTCAGGATTGAACGATGTACATCGTCAAGGTCGAACGATGGGCATCGTTGAGGTTGAACGATGTACATCGTTCAATCCTGACATCGTGAAGTATGCAGCATCGAAGTATATCAATTCGATGAATTTGAACAATGGGGTGAGCTCAACTCAGTGCTTTCAAAAAAAAACGGCAAGATGTTTGTATACGTTTTCAAACATTAACATTTAGCAGGTATCTTTCAAGTTACTTGCTTTTTTTAAGACTTATACAATAACAATTTAATTAAAATCATTATGCGACGCATCTATTTACTATTTGCAATTTCAGTACTGCTATTTAGCGCATGCGAGACTGTCTCGTACCCTGAAGATCTCACAACAAAACAGGTATTTAATTTTCAGGTCAGGGCAGCCGACTGGGTACCCATAACCGATCCGAATGGATTAAATCTCTACTACCGTTGCCGGTTTAACCTGGATGGAATATCGAGTTACATGATAAACAACGGAGCGGTAATGGGATACATCGAACTCAACGGAGCTCAGCAGGCATTGCCTTACACCCGTCATTTTGAAAACAGCAACGGAAACTTATGGAGTCGGACGGTGGATTTTGACTATTCCCAAAACGACATCCATTTTTATGTAACCAACAGTGATTTCGTTTCAGATCCACCTGAAACCATGTATTTCAGGGTTGTATTTATCTGGTAAGCAAGAACAATTCACTTCTACCGCAACAGCTTCTTCATTAAATTAAACTTAGCTTTGCTGTGGGGGAAGTATTTCAAACCTGCTTCGAACCAGGTCGGTTTATCGAGTATGCTTTTGTAATGTGAGAATGTTCTGAAACCATACTCACCGTGGTAAGAGCCGATACCGCTTTCTCCCACTCCGCCGAAAGGCAATTTGTTATTACTGATATGCATGATGGCGTCGTTCACGCACCCTCCGCCGAACGACACTTCATGCATTATTTTATCCCTGAGTTTTTTATCCTGCGTGAAAACATAACATGACAAGGGTTTCTCCCTGCGCTTTATTTCAGCAATCATTACATCCAGAGAATCAAAAGGGATAACCGGCAATATCGGACCAAAAATTTCTTCCTGCATCACCACATCGTCAAAACTAACTTCATCCATCACCGTAGGTTCAATGATACGGGTTTGCAAATCGTATTTTCCACCGTACACCACCTTATCCTGATTGATATAGCCAATCAATCTCTTAATATTCTTCTCGTTGATTATCTGAACATAATTCTGATTTTCAATGGAAAACTGCTCTTTTTTGATTTCAGCAATAAGCTGTTGAATAAACTTATCTTTCAGGGAACGTTTTATCAGGATATAATCCGGTGCAATGCAAGTCTGACCGGCATTCACGAACTTCGCCCAGACCAAACGCTTCACATACATGTTCAGGTTTTTATCATCAAGGATAAAAGCCGGACTTTTACCGCCAAGTTCGAGCGTAACGGGTGTAAGATGCTTTGCTGCTGCTTGATAGACAATGCGTCCAACCGGCACACTGCCGGTGAAAAATATCTTGTCGAAACGCTGTTCGAGTAACTGCTGCGTTTCTGCTACACCACCTTCTACGACCCTGAAAAACTCCGGGTCAAAATTGCTGTTGATTATTTCAGCCATCAACCTACTCGTATTAGCAGGCAACTCACTCGGTTTCAGCACCACTGTATTTCCTGCAGCAATCGCGGCGATAGCGGGTGCAAACGACAACTGATACGGATAATTCCACGCTCCGATGATGAGCGAAACACCCAGCGGTTCCGGCATGATGTAACTTCTTCCCGGGAGATTCACCATATCGGTCGGCACCCGTTTTCGTGACGACCACTTCTTTATTTTCTTAACCGCATCATTTATTTCAAGATACAACAAGGCAATTTCAGTGGAATAATTATCGAATGCTGATTTACTGAAATCGGCATAAATCGCTTCCTCCATCCGTTGCTCATTTTCCTTCAACAACTTTTTCAGCTTTTTCAGTTGCTCTATTCTGAAATTGATGTCTTTGGTTTTGTTGGAGTTGAAAAATTGACGTTGTTTGTTTACGAGTTCTTGCATAAGGCATCTGTTTTTAATGCTTGTAAAGGTAATTATTTTGCATCAAATCCATGCATATTGAAAATTTCCGATTATTTACTGAATCTGGCTGTAAAATCCTTCATCTCACCATCTTCCACCTTGTAAAACCGCTGATTGGTATCCGGAGAATCCAACCCGCCCAACTTTTCAACATAGGGTCCGAGTTTAATATAGTCGAAACTACCGGCGGCACAATGCTCCGGCAGTTTCGGTTTTCCTGAATACCAGGCTGTTTTCAAGCGATTACGGGATATTATCCTGACATAAAGCGATAGCCTTTCCACTGCCTGCGGATTGGCATCACCCCCCATGAAACAAAAGCAGGTAATGGCATCGCCATATCTGGCAAGAAGTTTATCAATCGCCTTTTCATCAAGCCTTGCTCCGGTATCTTCCTGCAAATGGGGACTATGACATCCCTTGCAACCATTGGGACAGTTCGACAGGTTGATGGCAAGCGTCACTTCTCCCGGCACTTCCTGAAAAACAATATTATAACTGAGAAATCGTAGCATAATGTCTTTTTGATGCTTCTACCTGTCTGCTTTCCGAAAAATTACTTACGCGTTTCATATACCCGATGATGCGGGTCAGGTAATCCAGATTACGGCTTTTGCAAACCGGGCATTCCTTCAGGTTATTTTTGTCGATATGTCCGCAGTCGTTACATACCGTATTCGGGATATTAAAGGTGAAATAATTACACCCTTCCTGAATGGCTACCCGCAACAACTGCTTGTACTGCTGCTGACTCAGATGTTCATCTAAATTCAGGTGTAACGCCGAACCTCCTGTTAGGTGTTCGATG
The DNA here is from genome assembly GCA_034928085.1 of Paludibacter sp. GTDB lineage: Bacteria > Bacteroidota > Bacteroidia > Bacteroidales > Paludibacteraceae > Paludibacter. The sequence continues at coordinate 36,042 of JAYFPG010000002.1, read as the reverse complement.
TATTTTCGTCCGTGCAACCTGAATTTATCAATAATATTCAAAGACTCATCCTCGACGATGTAAAAATAACTGTTGTAGCAATCCCGGTTCGATTTGAACCCATCCCGTTTATCCCATTTGGCATGTTTTACGCCCACGTTCTCAGCCGGAATCATTTCGCAATTGAACATTACATCTTTCGTGCGGTATTTTTTGTTGTACGATTCAATCAGTCCGAGCACCTCCTGCACAAACAGTGCGTATCTGGGGTTATCATTAATTTCAACACCCAGAAATTCAGCAGCTTCCACCAGTCCGTTTACCCCAATAGTGAGGTATTGACGGCTCATGTTGATATATCCTGCATCAAACAAAGGAAGCATACCCTTCTCATGCATGTATTTCAGGTTTTCGTTGTAAGCCACCTGTACTTTATGCACCAAATCCACCACTTCTTCGAGGAAAAAATGATAATGCATACCCCTTCGGGCAGCATGTTGGATGCATCGGTTCAGGTTGATAGTCAGCACACTTTTCGAACCGGTAGAAACACCTCCGGCGCCCAGTGTATAACTGAACCCATTGTCGGTAATCTCGTTACGCAGCCGGCAACAACTGCTCAGCGAATCGGCATTGTCGCTCATATAGGTAAAAAACGAATGTCCTTCCGCGTACATTTCAGCTGTAAAATCCCCGTATTCCTTGTCCTTCACCTCTCCGTTATCACTCAACAAAGCCATTGTTTCTACCGGGAAAGTCAGCACCGTTTTCGTACGCTCCAGGTTAAACCATTTCATGAAACGTTTCTGAAGCCAGTTCAGCGATTCCCAATGCGGCTTGCTTCCATTCGGGAACACGAAGTTCTCAAACAAGCTATTGAAATAATACCGGTCGTAATAAGAGATATTCCAGAACACAGCCTGAAAATTCCTGGCTCCGGTCGGTTGATTGATTGAATACACAATCTGTTCGAAATAATCCGTAATAACCTTGTCCAGCGTGCGTTGCTTTTTCGACAAATCAACAATTTTATCTGATTCAAGATAATAATCATCGCCAAACTCCAACCCGATAAAATAATTCATGTACATCAGGAATTCCGGGGTAGCACAAGCTCCGCTCAACATACTCGATACCATGAATACCATGTTGATAAAACCACCGCAAAACGACTTGAGGTTGGTAGGCGCTTTCGAATTTCCACCGATAGAAGTCGTACCACCAATCAACCATGGATACATGGTAATGCTGGCGCAGTAGTTGGACAGACTGGTTTCGTCGTTTTTGTAAATATAATGGTTGTTCAGCAAATCAATATAACGATCTGCGATTTCTTTTCCGTACATCTCTTTGATGCGATCGGTGAGCATCCGGCGGTTTAGACGGATAAAATTCGATTTAGGCAGTTCGCCAATTAATGTAGCCATATTTTTGTTTTCCACATTGGCATTGGCATCGTATTTACTCCCGGAAGCAGCATTGCGGGCATTGCAATAGTCCATCAGGAATTCCAGCTTATCACGCACTTCCCTGTCTTCGAGGTGTTTCTGACGATACAACATGTACGATTTCGCCACCGCGTAATACCGTTCCGACATCAGCGCAATTTCCACCTGATTTTGAATTTCTTCCACCGTGACATCCTGCGTGATGTTCACCCGGCAAAGGATATTCGCGATGACTTCCTCTGTCGCGTAAGTCCCTACCGATAAAAATGCTTTCCTGATCGCACTTTTGATTTTTTCAATCGAAAATGCTTCTTTTTTCCCGTCTCTCTTGATAATGAATGTTTCCATTTTGAAATAGATTATAATGATGATGATTCAAACCTGTCAGGTTTAAATGATGATTTAACGAGATAATAATTTTCGGGGAAATAAGAAGAAATTCCACAACTGTCTGAACTGACAGAAGCCGTTTTCACTCCTTCGCTTTTCTCCCGAAAGCTACGAATCAATGACAAACGGCAGGTCTTCTGACTTGTTCCGGTTTCGAACGGCCTTCCCGGTAATTTACCAGTGGCAGGGGTTGTTCTCCACCCTACTTCCGGAAGAAAATTCAAGCTTTCCTCCGGGGAACTTACAGCTACGGGGATAGCTCCCGATTTTCACGGGATTCCCTTTTAATCCGGTTTTATCCGGAACCGTATGCGATGCAAATATAGGATTTTTATGCTGAAGAATAAATACAAAAGAAAATAATATTTTCAACAGAGAGACGAACTTTCCTATCCTATTTACTGTTTAGCTTTAAATTAATATTTTTTGCGACCGTAAATGCACAGTCACAATTCCCATATAATACGTTTCCTGCAGATTGCATTGCTGTTGTTCTTCATCGGACACTACAGTAATTCAACCATGTTCTACCATACCCATGAAGTGGACGGCAGATTGTATTGTCACTCGCATTTTTTCGGAATTAAAAACAGCAAAGGTGTTCCCGTTGCATCGCACACCCACACGAACAGCCAACTTCAGCTGATTGACACATTCAATACAATCAATCTGACCGACGAACTTGACTTTCCGGAAATCCCTGTACCGGTTTTCAGATTATCTACAATCAAAACCGTAGAATTACCACAAATACCTCAGCTTACACCGGCGCTACATCTCCGGTTACGCGCACCTCCTGCTTGCTGAGAAATTCTATCATGTTATTTTTATAAACTTCTTTCTTGCTTTTCAAATAACAAATAACCAGAAAAGGCACAAAAGTGTCATCTTGCGACAACTGTGCTCCAGTATTAATCTGCACTTTCTTTTGTGATTCTTTTTGTCTTCTTTTGTGCCTTTTGTGGTTCAAAAATTTATATATGAAATACTTATTATTTTTCGCTATAACTTTATTCAGCCTGACATCTTTCGGGCAAAGAAAAACCGACTCCAATATTGTCGGAGACGTAAAAGATTCAAAAACAGGGGAGCACATTCCCTACATCAACATAACTATCAACAACACAGTGATCGGCACCACCACCGATGCAACAGGACATTACTATCTAAAGAACCTGCCAACCGGCACTTACACGCTAAAGGTAAGCGGAGTCGGGTATAAATCCGTTGAGAAAGAAATCATACTGGAATCGGGCAAAACGATTGAGGTGAATTTTCTGACAGAAGAAAGCTCTTTGTCCTTAAATGAAGTGGTGGTCAGCGCCAACCGCAACGAAACAAACCGCAGAGAGGCTTCTGTTGTAGTAGGAGTTGTGAGTCCGAAGATATTCGCTGCGACCAACGCTGTTTGCATAGCCGACGGGCTCAACTTTCAACCCGGCTTGCGGGTGGAAAACAACTGCAACAACTGCGGATTCACCCAGATACGTATCAACGGATTAGAGGGACCTTACTCCCAAATCCTTATCGACAGCCGTCCGATTTTCAGTGCTTTGTCGGGCGTTTATGGTTTGGAACAAATTCCGGTGAACATGATAGAAAGGGTTGAGGTAGTGCGTGGTGGTGGCTCGGCTTTGTATGGCTCCAATGCCATTGCCGGCACCATCAATATTATAACTAAAGAAGCACTCAATAACTCATTTACGGCCGGTTACAATTACGAAAGAATTGGTGGCATAGCGTCCGACAATGCCATCAACCTGAATTCCTCCATGGTGAGCGACGACAACAAAGCCGGCATGTATCTATACGGTTCATATCGCAATCGCCTGCCGTACGACTACAATGGTGATAGTTTCTCGGAGGTAACTAAACTACTGAATCACACCATGGGAATGCGTTCGTATTACCGCCTGAGTTCACAAAGCAAACTGACACTGGAATACCATAACATCCATGAATTCAGACGCGGCGGCAATGATTTTCACTTGCAACCGCATCAAACCGACATTACCGAACAGTTGGAACACGAAACCAATGGCGGTGGAATTGCTTACAACTGGTACAGTCCCGATGCCAAACAAAAACTGAACGTCTACACTTCGCTGCAACAAGTACTTCGTCAGAGTTATTACGGCGCAGGTCAGAATCCCGATGCGTATGGCAATACCGACAACCTGACTTCAGTAACCGGTGCGCAATACGTATATAATTTCCATAATTTACTTTTTATGCCATCTGAGTTGACTGTTGGTTCTGAGTATCAATATGATGATTTACACGACAGGATGCCGGGATACGGCAGAGACATCAAACAAACCACCCGTGTGGCAGGATTCTTTCTTCAGAACGAATGGAAAAACAAGGATTTGAATATTTTGCTGGGAGGACGACTTGATAAACACAACCTGCTCGACAAAGCAGTTTTCAGTCCACGCGTCACCCTGAAATATAATTTCACCCCTGATCTTAACTGGCGGGGCTCTTATGCAGCCGGATTCCGTGCACCACAAGCTTTTGAAGAAGACCTACACGTTGATGCCGCCGGAGGTATTATGAAGCTCATCGAACTGTCTGACAATCTCCGTCCGGAATATTCACACAGTTTCAGCACTTCTCTGGATTATTATTTCAAGTTGGGAAACACGGAGGTTAACCTGCTGGCGGAAGGTTTCTACACCCGCATCAATGACATTTTCATCCTGACAGAAACAGGTTTGAGTCCCAATGGGCACATCATCGTGGAGCGCCAGAATGGCTCGGGAGGTCAGGTGAGCGGAATTAATTTTGAAGGTAAAATTGCCCCATCCACCAGGCTACAGCTTCAGTTTGGCTACACGCTGCAACAGAGTTTATACAACGAACCCGAACAATGGTCGGATGACATCAATGTTGCACCGGAAAGACGTATGTTGCGCACGCCGAACCACTATGGATATTTTTCTCTGTCGGCAAACCTTACCCGTAAACTGTTGATTAACGCTACAGGAACTTATACCGGTAGTATGCTGGCTCCGCATTTCGCAGGCTACATCGCAACAGACCGGCTTGAAACCACGCCGGAGTTTATGGATATAAATCTAAAGGCTACATACGATTTCAAGCTGAATGGAATTAATTTACAATGTAGTGGTGGTGTTAAGAATATTTTCAACAGCTATCAAAAGGATTTGGATGTCGGGCCCCTGCGGGATGCAGGATATGTGTACGGACCATCAACGCCGAGAACTGCCTTTGTTTCAGTTAAATTCAGCAATTTGACGTTTTAATGGGCTCAACGAAACACGACCTTATTGGGGTTCAACCCAACCTCTTTTAGCCTAAACTTTAACTGCCCAGATTGATTGAAACACAACACATCTCCCCAGGTCAGATAGGATTTCCCATCGGTGATATAAACATCTCCGTTGATCGGATTGACATCAATACCAAATGGAGTGGTTAATGTGGTACCATCTGTTATAAACTGGTCGGTAATCAAGGTTTCCGTTTTACAATCGAAGGTCATAATCTGATGCTGTTGCGTACTGTAATCGTAATGATACATGTATGCCGTGTCGTTGTGAATGGTGAAATTCAGCAAACTGAAATCTTCAAAAACCTGTACAACTTCATCGGTCACCGAGCTAATACGATGAAAGCGGTAGGCTGTACTGCCATAGTTACCACGCGTTACCACATACACATCACCTTCGCTATCAGCCTTAATTTTATATGGATTGATCCCGACGGAGATTTGCTTTATTTCCTGAAAAGAGGCAATATCAACAACTGAAACGGTATTGTCATAGTTCGGAAAATTCAATCCGCCTGAATTGGAAACGTAAATTTTACCATTTGCAATGCAGATACCATCCGGATTTCTCCCACAATTTACCAAACCTTCAATCTGAAGGGTTGTGGTGTCAATTTTTGCTACCGTGCCATCGAAAGAACAAACGTATGCTTTGCCTCCGTGAAAATCAATGTAGCGTGGTTGCCGTGCTATTCCCTGACCATTAATAAATGGTATTTGTTTTAACGACAGTCCGGTTCCGGCATCCAGCACCTCGATTTGACTGGAGACATTCACCACTACATAGAGTTTTGAACCATACAGTCCCATGTCGTTCGCGGTATCGCCAAGTCCGCGCTTATTCGCAGTTAGAAAATAATCTGAAGATTTTGCTTCGGCACTAAAGTCATACATGGCCAGACTGCTATTGTTCAGATTGATCAGACCTTCCGAAAGCACAAAAACTCGTGTTGCTTCAGTCACAGGCAGATCATCCTCTGTTCGCATCTTGTCGTGCATATCATCGCAGGATGCAATCAGGATGATGAGCGTTAAAATTGAAATATGTAAAATATATTTAATCATTCTTGCTTATATTAAAATCTTAACCCTACTGTCGCCCGATATGACCTCCCCGGCATCGGAAACCACTTCACCACGGCATAGTTTTCATCCAGTAAATTCAAGGCTTCCACTTGTAAGGACAATACACAATTTTTCAACTTCACATCCCTGGAGGCAGAAATTCCGTGATCGGCGTAACCCGGCAAGCGATTTTCGGCATAATTCTGATATCCAGCATAGCGTGCACCCGACCACAACAAGGAATACGAAACATTCACCCAGGGAGTTTCAACACCCAATCTTCCCGAACCTGAAACTCGTGGCGTATACGGAATTTGATGCCCGTAAGTATTACTCCCCGGCTTTGTCACATCCAACGCCCGTTGATAAGTATATGTACCACCCAGCAAAACAGCAATTTTATCATTTACAGACAAGTTTGTTTCAACCGTCAAATCAAGTCCGTCAACCTGCACCTTACCCAGATTCACCATACTCCAGATAAAGATATTTTTGGTCGGCAAAGCCACAATTTTATCTTTTACGTAGTTGCGATAGGCATCTACAGTCACAGAAAACAAAGGCATCCAATCAGCCAGACTCAACGCGTAAGTAAGTCCCGCGTTCAGTTGATCAGTGGTTTCCGGTTTTAATCCGATATTACCCGTGCGGGCATAATACAAATCGTTGAAACCCGGCAAACGAAAAATGTTTTTGTAAAAAAAACGAACCCGGATATCCTGATCGGCAAAAGGCTTATAAGCCACACTCAGGTAGGGTGATAATCGTCGGTGACTGTCCGGGGCTTCTCCCACCTGTACTTTATCATTGACCATTGTTGATAGCAAACTCGCCGTTGCCAGCAATTCGTCAGACACAAACTTAGCCGCCAGTACAGAAAGCAGACTATTTCGTACAGGTTTGGCAAAAGCATCACTCAGTTCCGGCGTTTCAAATTCTGCCAGCATCTGATTGACAAAACCATCCGCAGCAAATGAAAAAGACAAATTCCGGGAAGCTTGGTAAAGCATGGCAACAGAACCATAATACTCGTTCTGTCGGAAAACACTTTCCATCCGTCCCAAATCATTCAAATAAGTGGTGTCGGAATAATGCATATAACCATGGTGGTATTTGGCATTCAGCTGCATCGAAAAAAAATCTGATAAATCTTTCTCAACATGTCCCTGCACGAAAAATGTCCTGTCCTCCATCCGCTGAGATGAAAAATTATCGGTATTATATAAAATCGTTGCGCCCGGCAATCCCCTTTCTGAGGTATAAAGATAAGCTTTCAGGTAAGCTGACTCCCTTTCCGTGAGATTCGCATACAGCGTAGTTTCAAGTCGCAGGTTACTCACATCCGTGTTTTTTCTGATTTCATTTGATGTCAGACCTGAACCGAGATAGCTGTAATCCAGCAAATAGGGGTACTGTCCATGAGCTGTCAGCCATTCTCCACTTAAATCAGCAGAAAACACCCGATTGATTTTGTGTTGCAGGCGGAAAGTTGGATTGAAAAGTCCGAATGAACCGCTTTTAAGCCCAACCTTACCCTGCCATGTTTTCTTATCTTCAAACCGTGGGGTAACTGTACGAATCTGGAGTAATGCTGCTGAAGCAAACATACGTGCAGGTTGAAAAATCTGGTCACTCTGACCATTATTCAACGCGATCATCTCCACATTATCGAGCGAAAACCGGCCAATATCAATTTGCCCGGTCTGGCAATCAGTCAGCGTAATGCCATCATAACTTACCGCAGTGTGCGTTGCTCCGAGACTCCGTACCGAAACAGTTTTCAAACCACCGATACCGCCGTAATCACGCAACGACACCCCTGAAAAATGCCTGATTGCATCTGACACCTGCAGGGCATTCAGTTTAGTAAGCTGTTTGGATGATAAAGTCTGAAAAGGTGCAGTAGTCCTGATTTCCGCTTTGCGATACTGCTCTGTGATGGTAACCTCTCCGATCTGGTAAGTTTTGGTGGTATCCAACTTCTCAACGGCATGTATATCATGCGGTTGTAACCAGCAGAACAGGGCACAACACAAACCGGTCAGCAACATTTCAACCCGGGAATCAGACATAAATTTACAATCTATTTGTTTAATTTATAACCAAATAGCTTGCAAGAAAAGAAAATCAACAAAGCAAGGTGAGATGCAATATTGGTTTTGGCTCTATCCTCGAAAGCTCTAAAACATAACTTGCATGGGCAGGTCTTCTGACTTACTCTCGTTTTGAACGCCTTCCCGGCCTCCCCTAAACCCTCCAAAAGAGGGGTACAAGAGCCAGTGGCAAAAGTGTTGTTCAATACGTTTTCCCTATTTTAACCTCCCTTTCGGGGAAGTATTGAGGGACTTAGAGCTTACAGCAGCGGGACTGTTCAGGACTTTCACCTGATTCCCTATTACTCGTCTCAGTTACAAAACATCAACGAACCAATGCAGCGACAAAAATAGAAAGATTTTATCTTATTTCCAAATAAACATTATTTTCGGTAGCCAACTTGCGCATATTCAGCAAGGCATAACGCATTCTGCCTAAGGCAGTATTGATACTAACATCCGTTTTTTCAGCTATTTCCTTGAAACTTAAATCCTCAAAAAAACGCATACGGACTACCTCCTGTTGAACAGGTGGAAGATAATCCACCATCTTCACCACGTCACGAAGCACCTGTTCGTTCGACAGGATATCTTCAATACTTAAATCGGCAAGATTGGCGTTGTTAATGATATCATAGTCATAACCATCAGCAGAAATGGTATTTTCGTTCTTTTCCTTTCTGAAATGATCGATGATAAGATTATGTGCAATCCGGTTGATCCAGCCCAAAAACTTACCACTTTCAAAGTAGCGTCCCTGCTGAATAGTCATAACGGCTTTTATGAACGTATCCTGAAATATGTCCTCGGTGAGTTCCTTATCACGAACAATCTGGTAGATGTAATAATATACCTTTGATTTGTAACGCGTTAGTAAAACTTCAAATGCCGCATTGTTTCCTTCCTCATATAACTTAACCAGAATATCATCGGTTAATTGATTCAGTGTTTTCATTACTGCTTAATTTTGGGATATAAGCGTAATTTTATGCTATAGGCAATTGAATTTTGAGTGTTTAAAAATATTGTTAGGGTTGCAAATATATGGATTTGTTTTCAAACTACAAAAAAACTTTCTTAAATTATGCTAAGAAACAGGTTTTTGGGGCAATAAAATAATCCCATTATCTGACTCTTATCTTATTAGTGTATAGTTTTCCACTTCATCTCCTGATTCATTTAAAACAGTAACATTCAATATTTCTGTATTGATTTCCATTTTTATTAAGGTACGTGTACCATTTTTGGATCCTCCACCAATTATAACAGGAAAGTCATGAACCCCTTTGTCCGGCTTATACACTCCGTACTTATGCGTATGTCCCGAGACTAAAAGATCGACATTGTATTTGTTAAGCAAAGGGCCGAATAGTTCACGAACATGAGTCGTTCCATGTCCATCTCCCGAATAATGATGAGGAATATGCATGAATACAATTCTGAACTCAGCATTCCGGGCAGCCACAGACTTCAACTGACTTTCAAGCCATACAGCTTGCTTTTCCCGATAGCGGTCAAATGCAACTAAACCGGAGTACTCTTTATGATCATCAGCTTTATCTTCACCTGCATCCAAAAAAATAAAAAAAGCAGGTCCCCATAACTTAGAAAAATAACTGCCTGGGTTATCGATGTAATTAAATAAATTCCGAGCAAACACCCCTCTGGTCTCATGATTTCCCCGCACATACACAAAAGGTTTCTCTGAAGCAAAATTCTTTGTCAGAGGCTCAATTACATTTGAGATGATTTGAGCCTCTCCTGTCACATAGTTCATTATATCTCCATTCAAAACAACAAAATCAAACTCATTTCCATTATTCAATGCTAACATTTTATCTATAGCGGATGGCTGATTATGTATATCATTGAGGACAAGAACAGAAAGATGCTCCTGACAAGTGTCAGGGGTAATAAAAGAGTAAATTTCACTTTGAATGGTATCTCCATAGGTAACTTTATAGGGAGCAAAGTCTACTATTTCCCTGGATAAAACTTTGTATGCATACCGGGTATTTGGTTTTAAATCTGCTAACCTGATTTTATTCAGCCTGGTATTAGCAACAACCAACCCATCCTGCTCAGATTCCGCCCTTTGTGTCAGCACACCGTTTTCACCATATTCTATCCAGCTATGACAGTTTTCACTTGTTATCCACATGACCGTCATAGCATCAGGAGATGGATTTTGCAAATAAGGAGAAACAAGGAAGGTATTTTTTCCCCTTTCATTATTATTTTGAACCTGTTCTCCTGAAGTAGTCAGGATAACCGCAATAACGATTATCAATATTGATTTTATTATTTTCATTTGGTTGTCTCTGTTATATAAAGGATTATGCTGTCATATACCTTCATTAATTTAGGGTTGATTCCTTCATTCATAAGATACTCCCCACTAAAAACCCGTCCATCTCCCCAAAATCCGGACTTATCTGTATTCAATTCTTTCAACAGGTAGTTTTTATCGGGATCCAGACCATTGATCCTAAACCTGGGAGTCAGCGTACGACCCTTGTAATCAAAGCTATAACCATAAAAAACCGCTTTGCTCTTATCTTTTGAAATATAGGATAACGCATAATATCCGCTTCCATCATAAGGAGAAGCTACCCGGTACAAATCCCCGTACATTACGAGTTCTCTGATTTGTTTATAATTTGCAATTGCTTTTTTTGCAAATACCTTCTCTTGTTCCGAAAGATCCTTAGGCTGCAATTCCATACCCAGCCTTCCACTCATGGCAAGATCAAACCTGAACTTAAGCGGTGTTTGATTATTGGTTTGATGGTTCGGACTTGCAGACACATGTGAACCTGTTACCAACGCAGGATAGATGAGGTTAGTGCCATACTGAATAAACATACGGCAAATGGCATCCGTATTGTCACTGGTCCAAACCTCCTGATGATATTTCAACGCTCCATAATCAACCCTGCCACCTCCTGAAGCACAAGCCTGAATGATTACCCGGGGATATTTCTCACGTATTCTTTGATACACCTTATAAAGTCCCTGTGTATATGCTATCCAAAAGTGAGTTTGTTTGTCTGATGGCAGATAGGAAGACCCAACCGATTCCACATGCCGGTTCGCGTCCCACTTGATATAACTGATGTTTTTCGAAAGCATCATTGTTTGATCGAAAACATTAAAAATAAAATCCTGCACTTCGGGATTTGAAACATCCAGCAACCATTGTTGTCTCATGGTTGTAACTTCTCTTCCGTCCCGTTTTACAATCCAATCGGGGTGTTTTTGTGCAAGTACACTTTGGGGATTCACCATTTCGGGTTCAATCCATATACCAAATTGTAACCCTTTCTTAACTGCATAGTCGGCAACATAAGCTATTCCCCGTGGAAGTTTGGCTTTATTTACCTGCCAGTCACCTAAACCCGCGTTAGCTGCATCTCTTGGATACTCATTTCCAAACCATCCATCATCCAACACGAACATTTCAAGCCCCATCTCAGCAGCATCATCAATCATTTCTGTAAGAATCTTCTCATTGAAAGAAAAATATGCCCCTTCCCAGCTATTTAACAGGGTCGGTCTGATTGTTTGCGCATCATAAACTACATAGTTCCGGGCCCAATCATGAAGATTTCTGCTGGCACCACCTGCGCCAGTACAACTATACGTTACGGTCATCTCAGGAGTATAAAAAGTTTCTCCCGGTTTTAAATAGTATGCTGAGGCATAAGGATTTATTCCCGATAAGATATTGAGAACATTAAACTCGTCCAATCCAAAATTTAATTTATAATTACCGCTCCACGAAAGCGCCCCTGCAATTACTTCACCGTCATTTTCAGCCATAGGAGCATCCAGAGACAACAGAAAAGAAGGGTTCTCCGTGTGGGTAGTACGTATCCCTTTCTTACTTTCTACGGACTTCATGCCATGTGTTAGCAAAGTTTCCTCGAGCATCATCTCTCTTGCCCATGCGCCGGTAAATGTATTCAGATAATACTTTTCAGCCTTAACAGGAAGTGACATCGAGTAAAACTGATGTAAAACAATTTCCTTATTATCTTCATTTTTTATCTCAACACGCTGAGTGATAACATTCTCTTTCCTAAAGGCCCTGAATATCAAAATTACAGACAAGGGCAACTTTCTATCAGACAAAAATATCTTTGTTTCCTGAATATTCCCATCTGTCAGATATTGTTGAGAATGACTTTTATAGACCAACTCGGTATTTAAGTCCCCATCGGCATGGGTAACTCGCAGTGCTGGCTCTCTGAAATCTCTTCCTCCAGCCGCTCCATATACCTGAGGATCGGCACCATAGTCTGACCTGCGATAACTTTGTTTGAGCAGAAAAGGGCTTACATCTTTAATGTATTTTCCAAAATATTGATGTAGAAGTTGATTATCCTTTGATATTGACATGATCATTGAGGCATTATCAGTGTCAATTCGAATCAATTCGGCAGCAGACAATCCAGACTGAAAAGAAAGAAAGAATAAAAATAAATACGGTATGATTTTCATATGTGTAATTCTTTATGAAACATTTTTACATTTTTGAGTAGTTTGAATTATTATTATCTGAATTCGATATAAAGATTATTCCGCTAATTTTAAGCCCTTAACTTTATCCCACGCACCTCTGGTAAAATCGGGGATTTGTACCGGGGCTGAATGATTATTAACCGATATCTCTGTCAACTCTACTATGCATGACCATTCTGCAGCATCATATACATCCTGATCAAGGGGAAGCCCGTTACGCAAACAATAAATCAAGCGATAATCCATGATAAAATCCATTCCTCCGTGACCTCCCACTTTTTTTGCCTGTTCCTTTATGTTGGTTACGAAAGGGAACTCATACGCTTTTACTAATGAGTCACAAGCTTCTTTAGATAATGAGTGATGAGCATTTGGTTCAAATGCAAACTGATTAACCGGATATTTCACAGCAAACCCTTTTGTGCCGCTTATCAAATGAATGCGGCTGTACGGACGGGGACTTGTTACATCATGCTGTATCATGATGGTTTTTCCCTTTCGCGTTTTGATAACAGTCGTATTCATATCACCCATTCTATACTCCCGGTTTGCTTCGGTTGAGTTCTGCCCAAATCTTTCTTTTGCATAGGAAGTCATTCCAAACTGATCAGATGATACAGAGACGAGATAATCCATTTTATCCCCGCGGTGAATATTCAGCACCTGACAAACCGGACCTAACCCGTGAGTAGGGTAAGCATTCCCATTGTGATCCTGATTATACTTTAATCTCCAGGAGTCATAATATCCCGACAAACCAGGCAGTTTTTGTTTATCACCTTGTTCCGGGCTTAATCCAGGATTATATGAGAAATCTTTCGATAATCTTTCATTGAAATTAAGACTCCTTAAATCATGAATATAGGCTCCTTCCACATGCACAATTTCACCAAAGATTCCCTGTTGAGCCATATTTAATGTTGCCATTTCAAAAAAATCATAACAACAGTTTTCAAGCATCATACAATGCCTGCGTGTTTTTTCGGCTGTATTCACCAACTGCCAGCATTCATCAATTGTAATTGCAGCAGGGACTTCAACGGCAACATGCTTACCTTGTTCCATTGCATAAACTGAAATCGGGGTGTGATTTTTCCAGTCAGTACAAATATAAACGAGATCAATATCATCACGTTCGCAAAGTTCTTTCCAACTATTTTCATTTCCGATATACTCATCCGCCTTGGGCAGGTTTGCCTTTGACAATAATGTCTGGGCTCTGTCTAAATTATACTGTTCCATGTCACAAACAGCTTTTATTTCGACACCTTCAAGGTGAGTAAATCTTTTTACCGCGTTGATGCCCCGCATGCCTATACCTATGAAGCCAACCCGAACCACCGGTATCGGATCACACCTGAGCAGGAGCACATCTGTCTGACCAGCCGGTCGAACTGGTTCTTTAAAAGCAATTATTTCGCCTGCTGAAATATAATTACCGGATAAGCAAATCAAAGTGGCAATCAATAGCACATTGATTTTCAAAACTTTTAGAACATCCTTTTTCATACTAACACTTGAATTTATATATTTTCAATTAATTTATTACACGGTTGGATTTCAATTCTATTAATTCATAACTAAAGTTGATTGCTAAATTTCAGAAAATCACTTTCTGAACATGTTCCCTGATTTTCAAGATGACGAGTTGCCCCGGTTCGAATCCACCTATCTTGTTAAAACCGGAGACTATCGGACAGCTTCTCAGTTTACGGCCGGCAATATCAAATATGTTTATCATATCCTGAAGTTCCGACTCAACACACAACATATTATCCAGGGCATAAGCTTTAAATGGCTTACCGGCAACAATGTCAACCTTACTTTGAACACTACCGGAGCATGGAGCCCAGGAAACACTTCTGATTGCTTTTTTGCTCCCTGTAAAATCAGCCAGCAATACCTGCTTGCCTGATATTGGTTGATTAAAGCCAGACACATCTACGAGACGATACAGCACTCCGTCTCCGTTTGGGGTATCATTTCCGCATACAACAAACAAATGCACATTTCCCCCTGAAACAAAACCTTCAACCGCCCGAGGCAAGGCCATCCCCTTATAAATACCATTGAGTATCCAGTTTCCATTGACCCTGGAGTATTTAACAATACCATTTGTCGCATCTATAAAATACAGAATCATGCTCTGTCCCGGATTCATTTCGTTCAAATCTGCCATAAAGAAATCACTACCATTCACATTTCGCGGATTTCCGGTAATATCTGTAAATACCTGTCCGAATGTCTTGGGCAAGTTATTTCCTACCTGTAAAATTTCCGTATCTCTGCTTACATAAAGTTGATCATTAAAGATTCTCAGATTACGGGTTGTAGTATTTCCACCCTCATTATTGAGGAGTATTCCGGAAGAACTTCCCCTTGTGGTGTAGAAAACTCCGCCATTATCGCTAAGTCCGCCATTACCCGACACCCAGATATCATTACCATCACTTGACACGGCTGAACGAATATCCTTGGTGTTGAAAACATGATTCAAGGCAGTACTCGTATCAATATAGCCTTCTGCATTAACCAGGGCAACAACACGGTTAGCTTCAGAAGCAGGCTTTCCCCAGGGCTTCTCTCCAACATTACAATCATATCCACCCAACACCACAAAACGTTTATCTGCGGAACGGGTTATATATCCCATGTTAAGCGCGGACCCCACACCGGTAAAGCGTTTGTTGGATCCATTTATGGTAACTGGCAACGCAATTGTTCTGACATTCCTGAAAGTTGTATCAGACAGTTCGTATTCATCTAAAAACACCGGATAACAATCAGTTGTATTCAGCTCACGGCTACCATCACCAAGCCTGTATAACATCAGGTTCTCTTCTGGAACCGTTACTTTCCCGTTTATCTTATATCTTCCGACTTCAACACCGGCATCATTCAATATCTGAACAAAGAGCATGGTCTCGTCGGCTTTTAATTTAATCAATGTACGCTTTCCATCCTCCGGACCACCACCTATACAGATGGGAAAGTTGTGTAACCCTGCGACAGGACTATAAACACCGTAATTATGCGTATGACCCGAGATTACCATATCAATACCATAACGGTTAAACAGGGGCACGAACAATTCCTTACAGTGGGTCGTTCCATGCCATCCATTCGAATACAGAGGAGGAATATGCATCAGAACAACCTTATACAGAGCATTCTTACACTCCTCAGATTGCAGAACTTGTTCCAGCCATTGAGCTTGTTCCTGGCGATACGCATCAAAGTCAACCAACCCGCCATATACAGCTTCATTATCAGCTTTATCTTCACCAGAGTCCAAAACTATAAAAAAAACCGGTCCCTTGGTTAAGGTATAATATATTTTTTCTTCCGGAGACTGAAAATAATCAAAATAATTTCTGGCGAACGCACCCCTGGTCTCGTGATTTCCACGCACCTGCAAGAACGGCTTTACAGATGCGAATGCACTAGCGCATGGGGTAATGAATTTATCCACCAACTGGCCCTCACCGGTAACATAATTAAACACATCACCGTTAAAGAAAACAAATTCATAATCATCCTGTTTACTCAAACTTAACAGCTTGCCAATTGATTCAGGACGCTCATGCAGGTCGTTCAGAATCAACATGGATGTTTGCTTTGGGTTTTCACCCGGAGTAATGAAATAAGACACACTGCTGGAAATCGAATTCCCGAATGTAACTTTATAAGGCTCCAATGCAACTATTTCCTTCGACACTACTTTGTAGTAATACCGTGTTCCCGGCTTCAGATTTTTGAGTCTGACTTTATTGATTCTATCCGCTGTTATCAATCCGGCAAACGACTGGGTACTTTTTTGTTCTAATTGCAAACTTTCTCCGAACTCAACCCAGCTGAGACATTTATTATCGGTGACCCACATGACAGTCATCTCATCAGGAGCAGGATTTTGCAAATAAGGTTTTGTTATAAAAGTAACCGCGGCTTGAATCGATAGATGGTGAGTTAAGGCCATTAACACTAACACATATCTGATTATCCGGTTTCCTGTCTTCTTTGATAAAAGCATAATTGAGGTGATTGATAATGTTTTCAGATGAGAAGCCATAGATACAAGGCTTCTCATCTGCATCACATGTAATATTAATTTTATTAACCTGAACTACGGTCAAAAAATCACTTTTCTAACCTGATCACCTACCTTAACCAGATAAACCTGCCCTTTTTGCAACTGACTCAATTCTGTCCGGCTTCCGGGCCTTACTTGTCCTGAAAAAAGCTTAGTACCCACAACACTATAAACTCCAACCGGTTTCTCTATAAGAGACTCAACTATGATTTTATCATTTTCCGAATATACCGAAAAATCATCAGGTTTGGAAAACTGATTGAGTGAAGACAATGGATCATTAAACGGTGCCCAGGTAATGCCTCTGATAACCTTGCTGGATGTTGTAAAATCCAATAATTTAACAGCGTTGCCTTGCTGTTCAAAAGCATTGTTGTAGCCTCCAATGTCTTTAAACCGGTATAATTTTCCGCTACCAGTTGCAGTGTTTGAACCTTCGCAGATAACATATAATTCAACCCCGTCTGATACTAACTTTACTTCCATCGCCCTTGGCAAGGTGGTGACATCCAAAGTGTAAGCACCATTATACGTCCATATTCCCGATATTAATGAATATTTCTGGATAGTACCGGTAGTTGCACTGGTAAAATAAAGCACTTGTTTAGTCCCGGGATTCTGTGAATCTATATCTACGAATGAAAAATCATAACCATTTGTATTGGCAGATATCCCGCCATTGGGTGCATCAGTAATATCCACTATGGCCGCAGCTTCTATCGGGAATCCAGTCCCAACGCTATAAACTCTTTCCATTCCGGACACATATAATTGATTATTGTATCCATTCAAAACTCTCGATGTTAACGCATTGATTTTGATAGACGTTGTACTTCCTTTCGTTGTATAACGAAGGTGTCCATTATTGGCTGTTGCATCGTTATCACCTGCCATCCAAACATTTACACCGTCATCAGAATATACAGAGCGAATATCTTTTTTACTATACGCGTCAGTCAGCGCAGTTGTGGTGTTAATTGCTCCATTATAATCCACAAATGCCACGACACGATTGACCGAAGATGCCACCGCTCCCCAGGGACTTGTTCCCAAGACCTGATCATAACCGCCAACAACAATATAACGATTATTATAGGAACGTTTCATGTATCCCATATTTACACTTGAAGGAACAGCTACACAGCGCTTGTTTGCACCATCTACTACGGTAGGCAGGGCAATAGATTGCACTAAATCAAGCGAACCATCTGTTTCAATACTATATTCATCTAAAAATATCGGAGCAGCGCCTGTCTTACTTAAATCGTATGTTGATGTTCCATCACCCACGCGATATACTATCAGGTTACCCTGCGTAAAGGCGCCTCCAAATGCTTGTAAAGAAAGATTCAATACAATCACAATCAAGAATAAAGAAATAGTTTGTTTTTTCATTTTTTTTAAATTTAAGAATTGGAGTGTATTATATTACAATTTGATTTTCCTTATTAGATTTCCAACTTTAACTAAATAAATCTGATTATGCTGTAAACCAGCAAATTCCAGCGACACTCCCGGAGCTGCTGCCCCTGATGCGAGTCGCATTCCAAGCATATTATATACCTCAACAAAATTATCTTTCAATGATTCTACGACAATACTATTTCCTTCTGTTAATACTGAGAAATCATCCATATCCGGCATCTCATCAACTGCCAGAATCGATTCGCGGACAGGAGCCCAGGCAACACTACGCATCGCTTTAAAACTATTGTCACTCCAATCCAGTAATTTCAGGGGGTTACCATCCTGGACAAAAGCATTGTTGTATCCACCAATATCTTTTAATTTGTACAGTTTCCCATTTCCGGAAGCATTCCCACTGGCTTCGCATACAACATAAAGTTCGACTCCGTCAGCAACAGCTCTACATTCCATACCTCTTGGTCCATTGATATTGATAAAATCACCATGGTATGTCCAAGTTCCCGCCACCAGTGAATATTTCTGAATTGACCCATTGGCATTTGAGAAATAAAGCACTTGTTTTGTCCCTGGATTTTCCGGATCTAAATCGGCGAAACAGAAATCATATCCGTTTGGATTTTTTGCCAGGTCACCACCATTAGGTACTTGAGTTATATCTTCAATATTGTCTGCTATAGTAGGGAATCCTGCCCCGACACTATAAACCCTTTCCTGTCCTGAAACATACAGTCTGTTATTAAATCCTCTTAGTATTCTTCCGGTCAGCCCGTTAATTCTGATTGAATTACGGCTTCCCTTTGTTGTATACCTCAGGTATCCGTCACCTCCTGAGATACTATTCCCTGCCATCCATATGTTAATTCCATCTGTTGTGTAAACAGAACGTAGGTCTTTGGTACTGAAAGCATCGGTCAGGGCTGTAGTTGAGTTGATGACAGCATCAGAATTTACAAGGGCAACAACACGATTTACCGATTCAGCCTGATATCCCCAACATCCGGCCCCTAACGCTGCATCAAATCCGCCAACTGCAATATATCTGCCATCATAAGATCGGCTCATATAACCCATATTAACTGTCGACGGGGCTGCAACACATCTTTTATTTCCAGTTCCTCCCTCATCTGTTTCAGTTGGTAAAGGAATAGATTGTACCAGATAAAGCAAGCCATCTTCGTCAAAAGCATACTCATCCAAAAACACAGGCGTAGCTGATGTTTTACTTAAGTCGTAGGTTGAAGTTCCATCACCCATACGATACACAACCAAACTTCCTTCTGTAAAAGGTTTACCAGCCGAATGAGCTGTTTCGCCAAACAAAAAAAGCGCGACAATTGTAATTAAAAAAAGTTTTTTCATGATTATTGAATTTTAAAGTTATTGAATATTTTATTTAACTCTGATTATACTTATTACGGGACAATGATCCGAGGCATACGGCTCATCGATGACCATGTAATTCTGTATAATAAAATTGTTTAATGGTTTATACATCAAATAATCTATGGTTCTTGCCGGATTATTCGAAGGATAAGTAGGAGAGCAATTTTTGCATCCCAATGTCAGATATTCTTTTATAACCGAAATGGTCTGAGAACCAGGAGTCGCATTAAAATCCCCACCGAGAATCAGGTTTCCGTCAACACTCTCAACAATGGATTTTAATTCATTCGCCTGATGAATCCTGTTTGTTTCATCACTAAGATGATCCAGGTGTGTAGAAGCAAAATATAATGGTTTGTTATTAATATTAACCTTTACCATGGCTACAGATCTCATCTCACCTCCAAGCATTACATCTACCCCCATTTTGAATGCAGTTGAATCTATTATTTCATGACGGGAAAGCACAGCATCACCATAAGAGCCTCCATCTTTGTCTATCGCTTTGGCAAAAAAATAACTCATTCCGGTTAATTTAGCCAAACTATCTGCCTGATTAACATCCTTACCAGACCGGCGGGTAAACACATCAACCTCCTGTAATGCTACGAAATCCGGTTTATACCTGTTAATTACAGCAGCAATTTCGGGCAGGTTTGCCGGTGGCTTACCAAAAGCCGGTCTTGCTCCGTAAATATTATAAGTCATGACCGTTACAGGAAAGCCTTCAAGTCCCTGAGGATCCTCCGGCACATCAACAGGTTTACATGCTGAGAATACCAATACCCCCATAATGACCACATTTGCTATAATTCTCAGAACATCCATCATTCAAGATTAAAAAACATTTACTTCTGACATCCAGGTGTAGTCCATATTCTGATGGCTCGAATGGATGATAATTTTCAGATAACGTGCTTGCTGGAAATAATTGAGATAAAGGGAACTTTCAATCACGTTATCCAAATCAAACAACTGCGAATAATCCCATGCAGAACCATCTTTGCTTGTTAGAATCTCAATACTTTTCGGATTCCCTGAATCTCTGGGCACATTCACATCGCTATTATTGCCCCTGGATCTTATAATCAGTCCATGCAGCACCTTATGCTCCTGCATATCAACAATAACCTCCTGTGGTAAAGTTCTGGAAAAACCCGATGACCAATAAGTTGAAACGTCATCATCTAACAGATTCTGTACAACCGAATTGGAATTATTAAATGAACTGGCGGTTATCGTCCAGTTAGTCCTGTCATAAAGCTGATAAGGATTATCAATGTATTTACCTTTTATCAGGAAATAAGCTGTTGTCAATTTCTCATTAATTGCCACCCCTTCTGTTGCAACACGAATGGTTACAGGTAACAAATGCGATCCGGGACCAAGCATTTGTGTTGTTTTTATGATGAGATTCGCTCTTGAGGAATTGAGCATTCCTTTTTTAATGAGTACCGAAGTATCAGACAAGGCATAGCCTGATTCAGGCAGGGCAGGATAGTTTGTCCCATTTTCTGCATTATACGTCGCCACCAGTTCAGGTGTAACCTCGATATTTGCAACAATATCACTCGTTGGATAACCCAATCCTCCATAATTCACATTCAGCGGAATAGTATCGTTGTTTAACGACATGGCAAAGACATAGTTGGAAGGGACATCCAGTGCTTGTCTAAAATAGACGATGTTGTAATCGTCCGGATTGTCAATTATTTTTTCGATATCCCCTGTACCATCCCCACAGGAACACAAAAAACATATCATTGAGATGACGGGGAAAACTATATTGCGATTTAGCCTGTGTTTATTTATAATTATTTTCATACTATCTTAACTTTTAAAAGATTTCTGGTTGAAGAATTAATTACCAAAATGGATTTTGAACAATATTTTTATTCTTATTTATTTCGGACTGCGGAATTGGAAAAAGATAGAAACTTTTACGGAATACGCGTGTTTCGAATACAACCCGCTGATGAAATACAGGATCAGACAAGGAAGTTCCTCCACTGACGTTCATCCCGTAAAATGGGCCTCCATCTGTTTCTTCTGCAATTAACCAACGTCTTGTATCAAAATACCGAAGCTGTTCCATACAAAGTTCAACCCTTCTTTCATGACGTATTCTTTCCCTCATTTCAGGCTTTGTTAATCCTGCCGGTAATGGCGGAAGTCCAGCCCTATCACGGATTGCATTAATAGCCCAATAAGCATCTTTACCTTCAATTGTATATGTAGGACCGCCATATTCATTAACTGCCTCAGCAAAATTTAACAATATCTCGGCATAACGCATAATCAGATAAGGCCTTTTTATATAAGTGCTGGTAAAAGGATTAGAACTCGGATGTACGTTTTTATAAGCAATATACCCACTTCGCGGAAAATCCCAGGTTCCACTCCGACCTGAATTCCCGGTAAAGAAAAGTTGAATTACAGCTGTTGAATCTCCGTTAGAATTATATCGTCCATTAAATTGAACATTAACATAGAAGCGGGGTTCCCTGTTTATATACATGTTTGATGTACCTGGCGCAGCAAATGCTGTTCTTGAAGTTGTAAAACCCGTTTCTTTATAGTCTGTATCAGGGTCATTTATCCGTTTCCCTGTTGCAGTCTCAAATTCGTCAACTAACTGTTGTGTTACCCCCATACTCTCGTACCCATTGGAGATCCTTGAAATACAGGATCTTTCCCAGTGTTGCAAACTATTCGTATTCCGGGAAAACAGCACTTCAGAATTCCATGGTTCTAAAAACACATCCCGGCACGAGAGGTACGGATCATACACGCCGGATGAATTGCTTTTTCTGTAAAGACTTATCTTTCCACTTTGCCCTGCATATTGAATTAACTCATTTGCTGCAAGTGCCGCTTTTTCCCACTTTTTATTGTCATAGACCTGATTTACCAGATTTGTCCCGTCTGCATTGGTAAACTGGGAATAGTATTTTGTATTTCCATTGAACTGGGGACTTGCAGCCAACAAAAGCACGCGGCTTTTTAGGGCCATACACATCACCTTTGTTGCACGTCCATATTCATTTTCCGGTTGTCCATCCGAGAAATGGGCATACGGCAGTTCCTGCTGAGCCAGATCCAACTCGTTGATTATGTATGCAACAGACTCGTCGTATGTATTCCTGGCCAGATTCATTTCAGGAGCTGTAATCCCCAGATCAGGACTAATCATCTCGTCTCCAATGATAATACAAGGTCCATATTGCCTGATGAGTCCGTAGTAGAAAAATGCTCTCAGGAAGCGGGCTTCACCAATATACTGTTTAATTAAATTCCTTCCGATGGCATTACTCAACAATTCCTTATTATCACCAATATGTTGCATAAAATACGTTGCTGCACGAATTCCACTGTAGTAATCGTCCCAGAAATTATAATAATCAGATGATGCATCCCAGTTTCCGAAGTTTATTTTGTAACTATTATAACCACTACGATCATAGGTAACATCCAAGTCGTCGGAACAAGGATCCCAGGGCACAGGAGATGTACGATGCGACTCATCAGGCACATAGCTGTAAATATTGGCCAGAAAGTCCTCCGAATACCTTTTACGTTGAAACACTTGCTCTATTGTCAGGATGTCATCAGGCACCTGATCCAGGTAGTCATCACAGGAAGTGATTGAAAAAATGAGGATGAAAAAAATTGCAGGATAAAAAATATATTGTTTCATATTCTTGTTTCTTTTAAATCATTAGAATGTAAAATTAAACCCAAAGCTATATGATCCTATATTAGGGTATGTTGCTCCTTTACCGTCGCCGAGTTCCACATCCCACAAATCGAAAGAACTTAAGGTAAGCACATTAACTCCCTGAAAAAAGATGCTTGCAGATCCGAGTCCTGCTGTTTTTGTCCACTTTTCCGGCAAACTATAGTTTAACTGGAGGGTTTTCAGCCTTAAATAATCCGTCTTTTTCAGCCACCAGGTACTTGCTTCATAGTTCATATTATTAGTTCCAATCATCAAACGGGGATAAAAAGCATTCGGGTCAGGATTACTTTCAGTCCAGCGATCCGTTATATTCGAAAACAAGTTCCCTCTTCCCGACCCCTGAGAGAAAGGCATCATTCCTTCACCGCTTAGCATGGCGTCCACATTGGCACTCCCCTGGAAGAGCGTTGAAATGCTCACTGATTTATATCCAAATGTAAAACCAAAACCATATATCATTTCAGGCACGCTACCATAACCTATGGGCATCTTATCATAAGAATCAATCTTCCCATCTCCGTTTATATCTTTATATCTGATATCCCCTGCACGGGTATCCCCAACCTGTTTGGCAGAAGCTGCAACCTCATCGTCACTCTCAAACAACCCAAGTGCAATATAGCCAAAACGTTGCCCTACTTTTCTACCTCTTCTTTCCTGCCAGGGATAAAGATATGAGGCCTGATCATTCTCAATGACCTTATTTCTGTTGAAGGTGAAGTTTCCCAACAGGTTTAAATAAAAATCTCCGAAATGATTGGTATATGACATCGACGCATCAATCCCCTGATTCATAACTACTCCAAGATTCCCATAAGGAGCAGAAGTAATCCCGGTATAGTCAGGAAGTGATGCTCTGCGCAAGAAAATACCTTCCCTGTTTTCGTTAAAATAATCCATCTGAATATTTAACTTATTGTCGAGGATAAAGAAGTCGATTCCCAGATTAAACTTCTTGGATGTCTCCCAGCTTACCCTGCTGGCATATTCTCCAATAGCCTTACCCGTATAATTTTGCTCCCTGTCTTTTCCGAAATTATATCCTGCTGCCGCATCATTAACTGTAGGTATGTAGGCGAATCTCCTGTCGCCACTGTTGATATTGCTGTTACCGACCAATCCATAAGTCAGACGTAATTTAGCAAACTGTACAATTTTTTCGAGAGGCATAAAAAAGCTTTCATTAGAAATCACCCATCCAAGCCCGCCAGAAGGGAAAAAGCCAAAACGGTTCCCGGGGTCAAAATTTTCCGACCCGTTATATCCAAAGTTAAATTCAACAAAGTATTTAGTGGCATAACCATAGGTTGAGCGTCCTGACACGCCCATAAACCGATAAGGCAATGAGTTTTGAAGCGTAGTTGCCTGTGTGTTCACTTCATCACTTTGATTGTATAAGAGCATCCCTGACACACTATGCAATCCAAAGTCTCTGTTGTAATTCACTCCAAATTCACCATAAATAGAACGGGAGCCGTTATTGTTTTTGCTATAAGCAAGGTATTCTGTTCCGACAAATGTTTGTTCATACAATAAATTTCCATCCAGATCCCGGCCTGTTGCAATCCAGGTATCGGGAGTTTTTGTGTTTCGGGCACTGTAGTAATTATAAGCATCGAATGAGAACATACCGGTAATTGACAACCCTTTGGTTATAAAAGGCAAATCCTGCGTGATTCTTAAATTTGAAAACAACTGGTTTCTCCACTGATTTGCATAACCGGTTTGTGTCAGTAAAGCATAAGGATTTCCGAGGCTTCCGCTCCGTTCATCCGAGACTTTGCCATCAGGATATTTGGGAGGAATAGAAATGGGGGTCATAAAAAAAGCTTTATCAAAAATGGTACCTACTCCGGTTGCCGGATAGTTTGCATTTGCCAGATATCCCTGAACCCCAAATTTAATAGTTGTTGTATAGGTAGGCTTTAAAGTAAGGTTGGAGGTTACACTATATCTCTTATAGTAAATCGATGAATTATAGTTTACCAAATCGTCAGTTTTGTATAATCCTAATTCATCGTAATAACCTAACCCAATGTAATATACTGCTTTATCAAAACCTCCACTTACGTTTATATTCGTATTACGTGTATGACCTGTTTTATTAAAAAGTTCACTGAACCAGTCAACATCAGGATATAAATAAGGGTCAGTACCATTTGCTGTGTAATCAATATCACTTTGAGAATAAACCTCAGCTTCACCTCTTGTTGTCATCCCTTCATTATACATCTGCATGTAAGTCGCTCCGTCAGCAAACGAAGGAAGTTTGGTAAATGTAGTAATTCCCTCTGTATGTCTAACCGTAAATTTAGGCTTGCCCGCTTTCCCTGTTTTAGTTGTAATAAGTATAACCCCATTGGCTCCCCTCACACCATAAACAGCTGTAGCTGAAGCATCCTTCAAAAGACTGAAATTTTCAATATCTTCTGGATCCACATCCGAAAATGAGCGGGGAACACCATCCACCAGAACCAACGGTTTACTCATAGAAGCTGACAAAGTTGCAATCCCCCTGATATAGATTGTTGCGTCATCAAATCCGGGTTCGCCTTTCGTTTGCACTGATACCAACCCTGCCACACGTCCTCCCAGTGAATTTGTAAGGTTTCTCACCGGAATCTTCACATCTTTAATATCCACAGAAGACTGGGATCCAATCATACTCACTTTCTTTTGTACGCCATAACCAACAACTGTAACTTCATCCAATAACATATCATTGGGCTGTAGTGTAACATTTATTGTATTTTTCCCGTTTACCGGCACCTCAAGTGTCTTATATCCCATATAAAGAAACACAAGAGTACCATCAGACTCTACATCCAGAATATATTTCCCATCCAACCCCGTACTGGCTCCACGAGGTTTGTCCTTAACCTTCACCGATACACCGATGAGTTCTTCGCCCAGATTATCAAGGACTTTTCCTGACACTGTTATGGTTGAAGATTGATGTACCTGTTTTTCGACCGGTATGATTGCAACCATTCTGTCTTCAACAGTGTAAGTACAGTTAACAAGTATTTTATCCAGAATACTTGTCACATTTTCATTCTGTACAACTATGCTTACTTTTCTATCCATATCCACAACATTGTCATTGTAGAAAAAGGTAAATTCACTTTTCGACTCTATTACCTTTAGCACTTCTTTTAAGGTTGTGTTTTTTAGATTCAGATCAATTTTTGTTTTCTGAGCATAAGTGTCAGTTCCATAAACCTGAAACATGGAAATGATTAGCAACATTACAATCAGTTTCATTTTACGCGTTATTATTTTTTTCAAAAAGTATTCAAACTCAGTTATATTCTCTTTATTATTCATATATTTGCATGCTTTATATTTGACATAACACAGTCAATGTATCTTTGGAGAGATCGACGATTTGTTAATTTAAGGCTCTGGATGAGTGTGTGTTGGCGCATACACTCATCTTATTTTTTATTTCTTTTTATCCTGTATTTTCCATCATATTATAGATTTTCGGGTTATTTTTTACTGTATATGAAAATGTGATTGTCTTTTACCGTATAATCAACAGGAGCGACCAATGCTAAAACCTTGAGCATCTGCTCCTTTGTCTCGTTAAGTATCGTAAAACTAACACGCGTATTATTCGCAAGATCTTCTGGACACTCTATCGCTACATCATACCAGATTTCCAGACAGGGAATGACATTTGACAAGGTGTTATTATCAAACGTAAGTTTATCTTGCGTCCAGATATTGAACATGCTTGCATCGACTGTCTCGACATGAGAGTCTTTGCTGACTTTAGAATAAACAACTCTTTCATTTGGCTTTAACATGATATTTTTTTGAGCCCCTGACAATTCCAGTCCAACGCTACCAGTAAGAAGTACAATCTCCACATCACTTTCTTTAATTATATTCCTGACATTAAATGATGTTCCATACACTTTAATTTTATCTTCACCAAGATCTACAATAAACGGTTTATTTTTATCTTTTGCCACATCAAAAAAAGCTTTACCTTCTATCTTTACCCCACGTGTTTGTTTATTAAACCGGTCTGAATAGGACAACACTGAACCTTTATCAATCCAAACAACTGATCCATCGGGCAGTACAATTCTTTCTTTCGACTGCTGAGCTTTCACAACATGAGTGTAATTATCACGGGATTCGACAGAATCACTCAACCGGTCAGCATAATTTATATAAAACAGCAAAGCTATTGTAGCTGCAACTCCTGAAGCAAATTGTATTATTCTTCTCAGTTTTTTATGTTTTCGTTGCGAATCATCAAGCTTTTTCATGTTTTCTATAAATACCTCCATAGCCTTCTCTGCATTAAATTTCTTATTAATCAATGCTGATGAGGCCCAAATATCATGCATTTCAAGAAACTCTTTCCTGTTTTGCTCACTCTCTTTTAACCAATCATGTAACTGTTTTTTTTCATTAGAACTGATAGTCTCATCAAAAAAACGAATAATAATATCTTTCATATTCAAATAATTATTTGGCATACAACTAACACGTTTGAGATAAGAAAAACCCTACCTCTCTATTAAAAATTAAATAAAAAAAAGGTAAATCAAGCGTTGGAGATAAAACTAAAAAGAAGGAAAAAAGCTAACAAGCCTTTTCTTTTGAGGTGTTTACGTATTTCATGTAAAGCTTTTGTAATCTGTTTTTCAACAGCCTTTACTGAAACATCCAATTGTTCGGCAATCTCTTTATTCTTTAATCCAGTTACACGGCTTAAAATAAAAACTTTCTGGCACTGTTCGGGCAACTCTTCCACACACTGTTGAATTGTTTGTGTGAGTTCTTCCATATGAAGTTGATCTTCCTGACTAACAATCAAACTCCTAACATATTCTTCAAGAGAATTTATTTCTTTGTAGTCCTCCAGATTTATTTCCTTATAGTATGCGCTTCTTAAGAAGTCTATTGATTTATTCTTTGTCAGTTTATAAAGTAAGGGTTTAAGAGGAAGTGACAAATCAATTTCATTTCTCTTTCTCCACACATCCAGAAAAACATCTTGTACAATATCTTCAGCATTCGCAGTGTTTTCTACATAACGGTAAGCATAGGAGCACAGTGCACTATAAAATTCCAGAAAAGAATTCTTAATGAATTGCAATTCTTTCGCTTCTTTCTCCCGATCTGAATAGATATTAAAAACACTCACAATAAATGCATTTTTAGAAAACAAATTGATTTCTTCTCAATGGACTAAATTATTCACTCCACATACAGCACCAATCCCTTTAAATACTCGCCCTCAGGGTGATAGATATTAACCGGATGATCTGCAGGTTGTGTCAACTGATGCAATATCCGGACATTACGGCCGGTTTCCGCTGCCGCACTGAATACTGCCAGCCTGAATTGCTCCTTGCTGATAACCTGCGAACAGGAGAACGTAAAGATTACACCACCCGGTTTTACCTGTTCAATACCTTTTGCATTCAATCGTTTATAGCCTTTCAGTGCGTTTCTGACAGCATCCCGGTGTTTAGCAAAAGCCGGTGGATCCAGGATAATTAAATCATATTGGTTTTTGTTGGCATTCAGG
Source organism: Paludibacter sp. (assembly GCA_034928085.1). Taxonomy (GTDB): domain Bacteria; phylum Bacteroidota; class Bacteroidia; order Bacteroidales; family Paludibacteraceae; genus Paludibacter. Next base: position 7,054 of record JAYFPG010000002.1, on the reverse strand, counting down.
TATCGGAAAGCGTCTTCTGCAAAAGAAGCATGACGGAGATCTCCGGGAAAGTTTAACTCCATATTTTTATTGGTAAGCTCAATGGCTTTGGCAGAGCTATCAACCGAATGCACCAGCTTCGCTCCTCCCCGCATCGCGTAAACAGAAAAACCTCCTGTGTAACAAAACATATTCAACACGCTTTTACCTTTTGCATATTGTTCAAGCAACGCCCGGTTCTCCCGCTGATCGATAAAAAAACCTGTTTTTTGTCCTTTTAACCAATCAACCTGAAATTGCAATCCATTTTCCAGTGTAGTATGACCTGCATTATCCTTTCCAATCAGAAATCCATTCTCCGGTTCAAGTCCGGCTTTAAACGGCAAAGTCGTTTCCGATTTATAATATACGTTACTGACACCCGGTGCAGATTTCACAATCGCTTCAGCAAGCACTTTCCTGGCATGGTGCATACCCACCGAATGAGCCTGCATCACCGCGGTATCACCATACACATCCACAATCAATCCTGGCAGGTTATCACCTTCTCCGTGTATCAAACGGAAAGTATTGTTGTCAGCATGAATCAGGCCGGCAGCCACCCGCAACTGATAGGCCGCATTGACCCTTTCAAGCCAGAATTGTTCCGCATCAGCTATTTCAGTAAAAGATAAAACCCGCACTGCAATACTGCCAATCTGGTAATGACCAACTGCCAGAAAGCTTTTGTCCGCTGCATATACCGCAACCAGATCGCCCTCTGCAGGCTTACCTTCAATGGACTGAATGGCTCCGGAAAACACCCAGGGGTGAAACCGGCGAAGACTTTCTTCTTTTTTGGGTTTTAAATGTATTTTGATCATATTAATTTATTTTGTCGCCAGTCTCTGGTTTTGTCGCTACCTACGGCAGCTCCGTAAGGTGGTGTATTTTCCATCAACCAGTAAGCAAGCTTACTGGTTACAAAACTTCGCTTCCTACAGAAGCATATCAAACACAATAACTTTCCGTTCTCCGCTATTCACTATTAGCTATTAGCTATTCACTATTAGCTCTATTTCCGCTTTCGTCAGCTTCTTCTCTTTCATCAGCTGCTTGTAAATCATCAGTGCAGCCCAGGCATCCGTTGCCGCGTAACGTTGTTGTTGCTCTGTCAACTCCGGACTCTCCCAATTTGTCAGACGCTGACTTTTGGATATTTTTTGATTAAATACTATGGCAAATATTTTTTGGAGTCCCAGTTCGAGAATTCCGTAACTTTTTACAATCGACTGCAAATCAACTATGTTCTCAGGCTTAAACCTGTAATGTTTATTCAGCCCATTGAAATCATCTTTCAGGGCTAAACCAATCTTTTTTACTGACTTATCTGAAAGGAAATCACCGAGTTCTTTTGGAAAAGCAATCTTATTCAGTCTGAACAAAAAACAAATATCTTCTGTGGAAATCTGTAACAATGAGACCTTATGCAGTAATCCTTTCTTAAATGACGGCCTGGTTTCGGTATCAATTCCGACCATGTTGTGCTGACGGAGTATCTGAATCGCCTCAGAAACCTTATCATCATGATCGATTACCTTTACTTCACCCACGAAAATCACGATGGGTAATTCATTAACTTCTTCTTTACTTATTTTTGGCTTAATCATTTAAATGCATTATTAGTCATCATCACGCAAAAAATCAACAAAACTGTTGCGATCAATCTTACCTGATGCCACAGCAGGATCCTCTTCATTTTCATCAGTTTGCCCACTATACTTGATGCTATGTAAAGCCTTCAGCGCATTAAGCGCTTTTTGCCCCCAATGTTCTCCAAAAGCTTCAATGCAGGTAACCAAAGCATCGTTCATTACATCAGTATCCCCTAACCGATAATTCGCTGCAAAGTCTTTCAATTCCTGGTAAACATCAGCCAGATTCTCTGAAACAAAAGCGGCAACAGGCGTATCGCTCATGGCCATATCCGGATGGAAAGTCTCCAGGTATGAGTCCTGCTCTCCGAGCAATGTCTCAACCTGTTCTTTGATGTCATTATAATCTTCTTCGGTAACAAATCTTTCGGTCTCATCCTCGTAAACCCGGGAAGGTATTTCAAGCATGGATGTCTTCAAATACAACAATGCCAGTATCTTGACACTCTTATCGACAAATTCGCCTCTGGAAAAATCAACTGCATGTTCTAAAAACAGACAAGTTTCGGCAGCTACTGTCACAAATTCAACTACCGGAGGTGTATAAACAATATGGTCGGGAAGATTTTCTATTTCCATGGTTTTCATATTAAACATGCAAAAGTAAAAAAAATATCGGGGTGCTGAAAATAAACATATAAGCTGCAAACATTTTTACCTTTTACTTTGTTTAATAATTAGAAAGTTTCACCTCTAAATCCGAAGTATTATGGAAGAAAAAATTGTAAAACTAAAGAATTACGAACGAATGGAAGAGGCGATGCTTGATCAGTCGGTACTTTCTGAAAATAAAATATCCAGCTCCATTTCCAATTCAACGAGTGCCGACATTTTGCCAATGTTGTACGAGATCAATGAAGGCATTGCACTAATGGTGTTTGAGAAAGATTTTGATAAAGCCTGGGAAATTCTGAAAGAGTATCATCAATATGATGAATGATCTTTAAAAAGTCTAAATCAGCCCAGGATTTCGTTTAAGGGTTTCATAACAAAGTCCCGTTCCTTCATCAGAGGGTGCGGGACTTTCAATTCCGGGAAATCTATTACCAAATCTTCATACAGCAAAATATCAATATCAATTACCCGATCGGCATAAACACCACCTACTGATTTTTGTTTCCTGCCCATCTCTTGTTCTATTTCCTGAAGCCGAAGAAGCAGTTCAAGCGGTTGTAAAGCAGTCTCAACACAGATTACCACGTTGACAAAATCATGTTCCGATTCAAAACCCCACGGAGCAGAAACATAATAATCAGAACGTCGAATAACCCAGCCCACAACTGCTTCAATTTTACGAATTGCGTTGTCTATATTGGCTTTTTTATGTCCCAAATTGCTTCCTAATCCCAGATAGGTCTTCATGATTCACGCAAGTTTCAGATTTCACTTAGCTCCAGCCAACGCATGGTTTTTTCATCAATCAACTCCAACAAAACAGAGAATCGTTCAGAAGCCTTAACAATTTCATCATTACTTAATGCTCCCGAAGACATTGCTTCTTCAATTTTTGCTTTTTCTTCCTCCAACTCAGGAATCTCACGCTCCAGCAACTCAAATTCCTGCTTCTCTTTAAAACTTAATTTACGTTTTGCGGATGCATTATTTTTGTTTACTTTGGCATCATTCTGTTCTACGCTTTCCGTTTTCCGTTTTCCGTTTTCCACACTCCTTCCATCGCTTTCCGTTTTCCGCTCTCCGCTGACAAGCTCCCATTCACGGAAATCAGTATAATTTCCAGGGAAATCCTTGATCTCTGCATTTCCTTTGAAAACCAACAAATGGTCTACAACCTTATCCATGAAATAGCGGTCGTGACTCACCACAATTACGCACCCTTTAAACGACTGCAGATACTCCTCCAGGATATTAAGTGTAACTATGTCAAGATCATTCGTCGGCTCATCCAGCACCAGAAAGTTGGGATTCAGCATCAGGACGGTACACAGGTGCAACCGTCTCTTCTCTCCCCCGCTGAGTTTATACACATAATTATATTGTGTTTCTGGGGTAAACAGAAAATGTTGCAGAAACTGCGATGCAGACATCTTCTTTCCATTACCCAAATTCACTTCTTCCGCAATGTCGCGTACCACATCTATGACTTTCATCTGCTCATCAAATGCCAGTCCGTCCTGACTATAATACCCGAAAACCACCGTTTCACCAATATCAAAAGAACCACTATCCGGCTTAACTTCACCCAACAACATCTTCAGAAAAGTTGTTTTTCCGGTACCATTTTTACCAATAATGCCCATTTTTTCATACCGGGCAAAATTATAGTAAAACTGATCTAAGATTTTAAAATCTCCGTATGCTTTTGAAATATACTTCGCTTCAAAGATTTTTGATCCTAAATAAGATGCTTTTACATCTAATTGTACTTTGTCCTGATTCAGCTTCTGTTTAGCCCGATCTTCTATATCATAAAAACGGTCGATGCGTGATTTGGCTTTGGTCGCTCGTGCCTGTGGCTGACGACGCATCCAGTCTAATTCCTTTCGGTAAAGATTATTAGCCCTTTCGGTTTCAGCATTAAATGCCTCCAATCTGTCCTGTCGCTTCTCCAAATAATAACTGTAATTTCCACTATATTGAAACAATAGCTGCTGATCGAGTTCGAGAATATCCGTACACACCCTATCGAGAAAGTAGCGGTCGTGTGTTACCATCAGCAATGCCATAGATGAACGTTTCAGAAAATCTTCGAGCCACTCCACCATTTCCAGATCCAGGTGGTTGGTTGGTTCATCCAATATCAGCAAATCAGGCTCACCAATCAGCACGTTTGCCAACGCTACCCTTTTTAACTGTCCGCCCGACAATTCCCCGATTCTCTGTTCGAAGTTGGTTATTTTCAACTTGCCCAACACCTGTTTAATTCTTGCCTCATAATCCCAGGCATTGTGCAAATCCATGCGATTCATAATTTCAGGCAACAGGTCGTGATTATCCGAAAGCATACAATGTTCATACGCAGCAATCGTTCTCACCACCTCGTTATCCGATTGCAGACACGCATCAATTACTGAGAGCTCTTTGGGAAAATCAGGAGTCTGCTCCAGGTAACTCACCCGCAAATCCCGGCGGAAAGATATCGTACCTGAATCATAATCTTCAATACCGGCAATGATATTCAACAAAGTCGTTTTGCCCGTACCGTTCTTAGCAATCAATGCAACACGTTGTTTTTCCGATATTCCGAAAGAAATATCCTGAAATAACAATAAATCGCCGAATGACTTGGTAAGGTGTTCTATTTGAAGGTAGCTGAGCATAAATTATTAATTAGTGGTTAGTGGTTAGTGGATAGTGGATAGTGGATAGTGGATTCTCTGTTCAACAATTATAATTGAAATTTGAATTGCAAAGATACGCTTTTTGTAGCAGCCCCGAAATTTGGAATGATTACAAATTAACAAAACAGATTAAAAAACGACGGACGCTCTTTTTCTAAACAAACAAAAAAGCTATCTTTGCAAGGGTGTGAATCTAAATCATGGGCACATTTACATATCGGAACATTAAAATAACATGAAATAAATATTCATCTTTAAAAAATTTTAAAATGGCATCATTAAAAGGAACACAAACCGAAAAGAATCTTTTGATTTCTTTTGCAGGAGAGAGTCAGGCCCGCATGCGTTACACCATGTTCGCAAGCAAGGCAAAGAAAGAAGGATTTGAGCAAATTGCAGGTGTTTTTCTGGAAACAGCTGAGCAAGAAAAAGAACATGCAAAAAAATTCTTCAGTTATTTAGAAGGAGGTATGGTAGAAATCAACGCTTCCTATCCGGCCGGTATCGTGGGCACAACGGCTGAGAATTTATTGGCAGCAGCGATGGGTGAACATGAAGAATGGTCGCATGACTATCCAATGTTTGCTGACATTGCAGAAAAAGAAGGTTTCAAAGCCATCGCTGTTTCATTCCGCAAAATTGCTGAAGTAGAAGCAGAACACGAAAGACGTTACCGTCAGTTACTTGAAAGAGTTGAAGCTGAAAAGGTATTTAACCGCGACGAAGAAATCGAGTGGCAGTGCCGCAACTGCGGTTATGTACACAAAGGCAAAAATGCGCCAAAAGTTTGTCCTGCCTGTACCCACCCGCAAGCTTATTTCGAAGAAAAGAAAAACAACTATTAAACCCTATTTGGAAGGAACAACCGTTAACACACTGCATAAATGGTTGTTCCTTTTTCATTATGGTTTTCCGTTCTCAGTTCTCAGTTCTCAGCTTTACGCTATTCACTATCTCGCTATTCGCTAAAAAATGACCCCCGACATAATCCTCACCGAAGACGGTTCTCATTCACTCATACAGAGCGAACTAAATGAAACCTACCATTCAATTCATGGCGCTATCCAGGAATCGGGACATATTTTTATTGATGCTGGATTGAAAAAGTGCGCAAAAGACACATTGCAAGTGCTTGAAATTGGCTTCGGCACAGGATTAAATGCATTTCTAACCCTGCTTGAAAGTGAATCTTCACAACAAAAGATACAGTATACAACAATTGAACTTTATCCATTATCAACTGAATCGGCTTGTTTATTGAATTACCCTGATTTATTAGCACCCGAAAAAAAAGATGTATTTTATCAATTGCACACTACACCCTGGCAAAATCGCATTCAAGTCACTCCCTATTTTGAACTGTATAAAGTTCAGGAAGATTTCTCATGCATGACATTATCCGGGCAATACGATTTAATCTATTTCGATGCGTTTTCCCCAGAGAAACAACCTGAGATGTGGACAGAAGATCGCTTCAGGATGCTTTATAAACACTGTAACCCGGGCGCCATCCTGACCACTTATTGTGCCAAAGGAATTGTCAGACGGGCCTTGCAATCGGCAGGATTCTCAGTAGAGCGTATTCCGGGGCCTCCGGGAAAACGGGAAATTCTGCGGGCATTGCAAGAATAATTAACTGATTATTTGTAGTTAACCAAATTATTGTTATCTTTGCGCACTCAAAAAAATGAAGGCAAGTCCAAGGTGGCTTAAATTCTATTTATTAATTAAATTTTACACATTATCATGTATTTAACAGCTGAAAAAAAACAGGAACTGTTTGCAAAACATGGCAAATCAGCTACTGACACTGGCTCACCTGAAGCCCAGATTGCATTGTTTACTTTCCGTATCAACCACTTGACAGAGCACCTGAAACAGAACAAAAAAGACTTCAGTACAGAACGCGCTTTGGTTATGTTGGTAGGAAAACGTCGTCGCTTACTCGATTATTTAATCAAAAACGACATCGAACGTTACCGTGCAATTATCAAAGAACTGGGAATCAGAAAATAATTTCATTCCGAATCTCATTAAAAAGGCGTTTCAATTTCTTGAGATGCCTTTTTTGTTCAAACTATC
>JAYFPG010000050.1:0-13700 GCA_034928085.1 Paludibacter sp. | reverse complement strand
TATGGAGCGTAACGACATCCACATCATCGATTTGCATAAAACGGTGGTAAAAATCGATGAGGCAGCTGCTGCACTCAAATCAATCGCTAAATCGGGTCGCAAGGTTTTATTCGTTGCTACCAAAAAACAGGCTAAAGACGTAGTTGCCGAAAGAGCAAAAGCAGTTGGCATGCCTTATATCACAGAACGTTGGGCTGGTGGTATGTTGACCAACTTCCCAACCATCCGTAAAGCGGTTAAGAAAATGACAACCATCGATAAAATGACAACTGATGGTACTTTCGATAATATCTCTAAACGCGAAAAACTCCAGATTTCCCGTCAACGTGAGAAATTGGAAAAGAACCTTGGTTCTATCGCTGACCTGACCCGCCTTCCATCAGCTATCTTCGTGGTAGACGTGATGAAAGAACAAATCGCGGTGAAAGAAGCGCAACGTCTGGGTATTCCTGTGTTTGGCATCGTGGATACTAACTCAAATCCGAACGGAATTGATTTTATTATTCCTGCCAACGACGATGCAACCAAATCTGTTGATGTAATTTTAACTGCTTTGGTTGAAGCTATTCAGGAAGGTCTGGAAGAACGCAAAGTTGAAAAAGTTGATTCAGAAGCTGCAGAAGCTCCTGCCGTAAAAGAAAGAAAACATCGCGTTTCAAAACGCCCCAGAACACAAAAAGAAGATGATGAAGCATTGAATGCAAACATCTTAACTAAATTTGTGAAGGAAGAAGAATAAAAGTGTTTACGATTTAGAATTTACGATCTTAACTGATTTGAGTGTTTGCGAACCTCAATATTGTAAATAGAAAATAAATTGTAAATCAATTAGTTGTTAATAAAAAAATAAATATAAGAAATTATGGCTGTAACAATGGCAGATATTTCGAAATTGCGTACCATGACCGGTGCTGGTATGATGGACTGCAAAAATGCGTTGACTGAAGCAGATAACGATTTCGAAAAAGCAATTGAAATTATACGTAAAAAAGGACAGGCTGTAGCTGCAAAACGTAGCGACCGTGAAGCGTCTGAGGGTTGTGTGCTTGCAGCTGCAAAAGATGGTTTCGCAGCGATCGTTGCGCTGAAATGTGAAACTGACTTCGTAGCAAAGAATGCTGATTTTGTAGCGCTCACTCAATCGATTCTGGATGCTGCTATGGCTGCTAAGCCGGCCTCAACGGCTGAGGTGGCTGCGTTAATGCTTGATGGTCGTACAATCGCTGATTTGGTTACTGAACGTTCAGGCGTTACCGGTGAAAAAATGGAACTGGATTATTACGAGTTTGTTCAGGGTGGTAGTGCAATCTCTTACATTCACCCGGGTAATAAATTGGCTACTATCGTTGCTTTCGAAGAAAAAGACGTGGAATATCAGGTTGCCCGCGACATCGCGATGCAGGCTGCTGCTATGAATCCTGTTTCTCTCGATCGTACCTCTGTGCCTGAAAAGGTTATCCAACAGGAATTGGAAATCGGCAGAGATAAAGCCCGTCAGGAAGGTAAACCGGAAGCGATGCTCGACAAAATTGCCGAAGGTCGTTTGAATAAATTCTTCCAGGAATCTACCTTGCTGGAGCAGTCATTCATCAAAGATTCAAAGATGACAGTTTCTGCATACCTGAAAGCTAATAAAGCGACTGCTATTGCTTTCAAACGCGTTACGCTGAATCAGGAGTAATACTCACACTTGATTTACAATACTACAAAGCTGTCTTGAAATTTTTATATTTCAAGACAGCTTTTTTTCTATCACTGAAGTTGATTGCAACAATCAACTTCACTGCGCTGCGTTTGCCGCACACCTGAAGCCGATATTAAACAGCGATGTCTCAGCTGTGTTTTGTCCACGAAAGGTTGTAGTGTAGCTTCTTTCCCCGTTTTGGTCATAAAAGAATGACCCGCCACGGATGACCTTTACCTGCGGATCTGCCTGCTGATAATCAGGGTTGCCGGGATAGGGTTTATAGGTGTCCTGACACCAGTTCCATACATTCCCTCCCATGTCGGTCATGCCGGCAGCTGTTGTGCCGTAATATCCAACCGGCGATGTGTACAGGAAGCCGTCTGTCTCGTTTTTGTCAGCCGTAGTTGCTCCCTGCCATGTGTTTGCCATGTATTTGTCGTCCATTACAAGTTCATTGCCCCAACTGAATTTATCGTTTGACGTTCCACTGTTGCGGGCTGCATACTCCCATTCCGCCTCAGTAGGTAAACGCTTGCCTGCCCAACTGCAATAAGCCTGAGCATCGTTCCAGCTAATGTGGGTAACCGGATGATTTGGTTCTGCTTGGGCTGCATCTCTACCTAAAGGATATAACCAGTATGCTCCCTTTTTTAATTCCCAATTTTGAGTTGCGAAATTGAATACGCCGGAATCACCAAATTTCTCAGCATCAGTTTTGAAACCTGTTTCTTCCACAAATTGCGAAAATTCAGCTACAGTAACCGGACTTCTATCGATTCTGAATGATTCAACCTGAACCTGATGTACTGGCTGCTCGGAGGGCGTACCGGTATTTGAACCCATCATGAAACCTCCTCCTTTAAAATATACCATGTTTTCAGGAGTCTTTTCAGTGTGACTGTTTGTACTGGTTATCTCTCCGGAAGGCGATTCTTTTTTGTTTTCTGAGCTCGATTGACAGGCAGTTAGTGTAAGAGTCAGCAAGATGCAGGTAAATAGTCTCATGCGATTTTGTATGTGTTTAAAATTAGTTTTTTAGAAGAAAACAAAGTTAAGGATTATTTTGTAATTATAATGGTGCTCGTGTTTTTTCTGTTTCTTCATCAAACTTACATATAATCAGCGCTGTTTGGTTGTGTGCGCATTTTTGCGTACTTTTGCAGGCTGTTTCATTTGAAACAAATAGCAGGATAAATTATTTATAATGGGAAATATAGTAGCAATTGTTGGTCGCCCCAACGTAGGAAAATCAACGCTTTTCAACAGACTGACCAAAAGCCGTAGAGCCATCGTGAACGACGAGGCCGGTACAACCCGCGACCGTCAGTATGGTAAGAGTGAATGGAACGGCCGTGAGTTCTCGGTAATTGATACCGGAGGCTGGGTCGTGAATTCAGACGATATCTTTGAAGAAGAAATCAAAAAACACGTGGTGCTTGCTGTTGAAGAAGCTGATGTGATTTTGTTCGTCGTTGATGTCCAGAATGGTGTTACCGATTTCGATAATGAAGTGGCTTCTATATTGCGAAGAACAAAGAAACCGGTGGTTGTGGTAACGAATAAGGCAGATACTTTCGATTGGCAGTTTAACTCAGCGGAGTTCTACTCACTCGGTTTGGGTGATCCGTTTCTTGTTTCGGCGATTAACGGATTGGGTACCGGCGAGTTGCTCGATCATTTAACTGAATTGTTGGGGCCGGCTACTGAGACTGAGGATATAGACATGGAATTGCCTCGTTTTGCTGTGGTGGGTCGTCCGAATGCAGGAAAATCATCCATTGTTAATGCCTTTGTTGGAGAAGACAGGACTATTGTGACTGACATTCCCGGTACTACCCGCGATTCTATCTATACCCGTTACAATAAATTCGGTCATGATTTCTATCTGGTTGATACTGCCGGTATCCGAAAGAAAGCCAAGGTACATGAAGATCTGGAGTATTATTCTGTGGTTCGTTCTATTCGCGCCATTGAAAACTCGGATGTTTGTATCCTAATGGTGGATGCTACCCGTGGAATTGAGAGTCAGGATATGAATATCTTCTCGTTAGTTCAGAAAAACAGAAAAGGACTGGTGGTTGCTGTAAATAAATGGGATTTAATTACCAACAAGGAAACCAACGATACCAAAAAGTTTGAAGATACGATTCGCGAACGTTTTGCTCCTTTTGTGGATTTCCCGATTGTTTTCACTTCGGCTGTAACCAAACAGCGTATCCTGAAAGTGGTTGATTTGGCTGTTGAAGTGTTCCAAAACAAAAAGAAGAAAGTCCCGACAGCCAAATTGAATGAATACCTGCTTCCACTGATAGAGAACTATCCGCCGCCGGCATTGAAGGGGAAATACATCAAAATTAAATACATTACTCAATTGCCGGATACACAGGTTCCCACATTCATCTTCTTCGCTAATCTTCCTCAGTATGTGAAAGATCCGTATAAACGTTTCTTAGAAAATAAAATACGGGCGAAGTGGGGCTTCACCGGTACACCGATTCAGATTTTCATCAGGCAGAAATAATCTCGCCGCTACCGATACAAATCTTCTGATTGATATCGTATACCACACCGAATTGTCCGGGTGCTATACCCTGCAATTTCTCTGAGGATACAATCCGGTATCCTTCAGGTGTTTTGATGATGTTGCCACGGGTAAATTCGGGAGTGTGCCGTATCTTAAACGTGATTTCGATGTTTTCGGTATTATCTTGCCATGGATTTTCGGTGATAAAATGAAAGTCCTTCATCGAAAATGCATTTCCGTATGCAGCTTCTACATCGTATCCTTTTGATGCCCAAACGATGTTGGCGTCTATGTCTTTTCGGATGACATACCACGGTCCGCCCGACAAACCAAGTCCTTTGCGTTGCCCAACCGTATGAAACCAATAGCCTTTGTGCTTGCCCAGTATTTTCCCCGTCTCTAATTCCACGATCGGACCTTCTTTTTCCCCGAGATACCGGCGGATAAAGTCATTGTAATTTACTTTGCCCAGAAAACAAATACCCTGACTGTCGTTTCGTTTGGCACTGGGCAAATTCGCAATTTCTGCTATTTTGCGTACTTCGTTTTTCATCAGGTGCCCAATCGGGAACATCAATTTTGATACCTGTAAGTGGTTGATTTGCGCTAAGAAATCGGTTTGGTCTTTCACCGGGTCTATAGCTGTACCAAGATAAGTCTTACCATCCTTTTCAATCGTAGTAGCGTAATGCCCCGTTGCCGTTTTGTCGAAATGTTGCCCCACTTTTTGTTCGAAAACCCCGAATTTGATTAGTTTGTTACACATCACATCCGGATTGGGTGTAAAACCTTTTCTGACTTTATCAATCGTGTATGCAACCACATTGTCCCAATAATCCTGATGCAAATCCACAATTTCTAATTTGCACCCGTATTTATGCGCAATCAGCGAAGCCATTTCAATATCCTCTTCCGAACTGCAATGCAACAATTCATCGTCATCCATCCCTATTTTGATGTAAAACAGGGTAGGGTCGTAGCCTGCTTCCTTAAGCAGATGTACCACCACCGAACTGTCAACACCACCTGAAATTAAACTTGCTATGTTCATGTGAAAAATTTATAAATTTGATTTCTTGAGGTATTATTACTCAAGTCATTTGAGTCGTCCCACTCAGGTTGTTTGAGTCGTTCCACCAGGTTATCTGCATCGCTCTGTTCGACCCATTCGAATCGCTCTGTTCGATCCATTCGAATAACTCTATTCGATTCAAACGAATTGCTCTGTTCGATTCATGAGAATTGGGCGTAAGCGTTACGCCCCGACTAACCACTAACCACTAAATATAATATTCCGCCAAATCAATCAGCCCTGCTTTCATCGCGTACTTGGTAGCCTCATGCACATTATTCACTTCAATTTTCCGGAAGATGTTTTTCCGGTGGGTCATGATGGTGTGCATACTCGCGTGACGCAAGGCAGCAATTTCGCGGGTTGATTTGCCTAATGCCATTTCTTTCAGAATTTCCTGTTCGGTTACCGTGAGTATGTTGCGGGGCTGATTAGCTTGTTTTTGTTTAGATGCCTCAAGCAGCAGGTTGGTAATGAAACTGCTGATGTAGCGTTCTCTCTTCATTGCTTGTTTAAATGCGCTCATGAAATCTTCGGCAGGACTGTCCTTCAACAATACGCTGAACTTTCCGGAATTAAACAGCAGGGTGCGTACCGCCTCTTCGCTCAGTTCATCTGAGGCAACAATCCAATCGGTTTTCGGGTATTTCTCCTGCAGGAAAATCAACTCCTGTATTCGTTCAAAATCAAATAACGCGTAATCTAAAATAACAAGTGCATCCGGAAATTGTCCGCAAAGCGAAATCAACTCCTTCTTTGTTTGAGCCTCCTCAATTTGTATGTCAATCCCGCTTTTGTTAACCAGGTATATCCATCCTGCCCGGGTCAGATCCTGATTATCTGCTATGATGATTTTTCGCATGCCATGTCATTTTTGAAATCGCTGCAAAGTTACGGAAAATTTTGGAATGATGCGTTTCTATTCAGTGCCACCAGAGAAATTGCTGTTTGTAAAATGATTCATGCCAGGGTGAAACCTGAACAATAGTACATGTTTCGGAAACAATATGTCATGAATCATTGTCCGGTTGTTGTAAATTTGCATGAATATTAATTACCAATTATTTAATCACATCATCATGAATAAAACCAGGTTAACTTTAGTATTGTCGGTACTTTTTTCGGCTTCAATGCTCTGTGCTCAAATAAATAAATCACTCACGCCAACTCCCCCCATGGGCTGGAACAGCTGGAACTGGTTCGGTAAAACCGACATTGATGAAAAAATAATCAGGGAAGTCATTGATGCCATGGTATCGGAAGGACTTGCTGATGCGGGGTATAATTACGTGGTGGTTGATGGTGGTTGGCGGGCCGATCATTTGGCTCCTGATGGTAGTTTATTGCCACATCCTGAGAAATTTCCCAATGGGATGAAAGCTTTAGCTGATTATGCACATAGCAAGGGTTTGAAATTCGGTCTGCATACGGTTCCGGGTATTTTTGACTGTGGTAATGACCCAGTTGGTGCCTATAACCGGGAAGAGGTACATATCAGGCAGTTTGTCGACTGGGGACTCGATTTTGTGAAGGTGGACCGTTGTAAGATGGATACTTCGGTAAAAGCAGGACATCGTGGCTGGACGCCGGATGTGCTGAAAGCTACTTACGAAAAATGGTCGGAACTGCTGGCAAAGTCCGGACGTGACATCGTGTTCAGTATCAGTGCTTATAATTTCTATCCCTGGTATCCTGGTATTTGTAATATGGCCAGAACTACCGGTGACATCCCGTGTAAATACTATGGCGGAGCTTTTTTCGATAAAAATACACGGAATGGTAAATTATCCGTGATGCGCATTGCTGATATTAATAATAAGTCTGCGGCTCATGCCGGTAATGGTTACTGGAATGACCCGGATATACTTTCAGTGGGCGAACAGGGACTGAACGTGGATGGACAGGAAACTCATTTTGCCTTGTGGTGCGTGATGACTTCTCCTTTGATGTTGGGAAATGACCCCAGGAATATGACTGCGGAAGAAAAAGCAATCATTACAAACAAAGCCTGTATCGCTGTAAATCAGGATCCGACTGAGCAGGGAGTCAGGGTTGTTAAAGAGGAATCAAAAGAAGTTTGGGTGAAAAATCTGGCTGATGGAAGCAAAGCTGTTCTATTACTCAATCGTGGTGATGAATCAAAGTATCTTTCGTTTAACCTGTCTGAAATTGGTGTGAAAGGAAAAGTGAAGGTGTTGGACTTATTCCGCAAAAAAAATCTGCAACAGTTTCCTGCTGCAGATGGTACAATCGGATGTGAGTTACGTCCTCATGCTTGTTTATTTATGAAAATCAGTTCAAAATAAACTGATTTACTGATGCCAGACTCCCGACTCTATTTCCACTAATTTCCGCTGAATTTCCTTGATTTCTTCTGAAATTTGGTTGGTTGTAAGATCACTGGTATTGCTGTACAGTTTTTTCATCAGACTGTTATCTCCAATCATATAAGCTGCGTACATCTTTTTGGAGAAGTATTCGTGGTAGCTAACACGTTGAGCAATGTTACCTTCCTGAAATACCGGTTGAGCGGAGAAATGTGATTTCAGATCATCATACAGGAACCAGCAAACAACTGCATCACGCAAAGTAGTTTTGAGCTGCTGGGTATCTGCACCACCTGTATTTTCATCTTCAAAGTCAGGAAATGCTGGTGCGAGCGCATCTTCCATCGTCATCAAAGGTGCAATCCCAATCACTTTACTGCTCATTTGAGAAAGGTGTTTGTCGAAATAATACACCTGTTGGATCAGGAATTTGTTGATACGTTTTGAGAAACGGTCGTAAATACGGTTGCTGATGTTAATTGTGTTCCTTACCGAATCCCGTTCGAAAAGCGGATCGATGTATTGTGCTCCGGCAACATTGGTTTCAATGAAAAATACATCCGACAGTTTCGTTGCCGGGACTAAGTTATCCTGACCGAAATAAGGAGTTATACCCGCCTCATTCGGGTAGTAAACCGGAGCTCCTTTTACCACGGCTTCCGAGAGTAGTCTGAACATGTTTTTGTAGTTTGCATCCTGTCCGGTTGGGAACGCCAGCTGAGCATTAATGTTATCCCGCAGGTCAATAATGCTGTACACAACATGTGCCCATACCACATCGTCAGCCCGGTTGTCGAGATGCGTTAAGGTATACCCCAGATCATTACTGAGTTCTCCTGACTGGTTGATAACCCCGTTTGATTCAAAGAAATTCAGATTGGGTTGCTGACCGGCTGCACTAAAACCGGCTAACAACATGCATGATGCGAGGATAAAAGCTGTTTTTTTCATTTCTTTTTACTTTAAGTCTCCGGTCTCCAGTCTCCGGTCTCCAGTCTGATGTCTGTTGTCTGGCGACTGGTGACAATTTATAAAATCTCAATCGCTACAGCCGATAAATTTCGCTGAACACCATCCGGTCCAACTGCCATGATGCGCTGGATTACCAGTGTTGTGCCTGAAGGCAGGTTGTTGATGATGTCAATCTGCTCCTGCGAAAATTTCGGTCCGTTCGAATTATATGTTCTTCTGCCTATTCTGATGGCAAATGATTTCACAGTAAAATTGGCCTGTACCAATGCATCTTCTCCATAACCGGCAGTTACAGTCGGGTTTCCTGCCACGAAGGTCGGACCGTGCACACTACCATCGAATACACTGCGGGTGTTCCCGTTATTATCTTTATAAACTGCGTATGGTTTTGGATCGGGTAGCTGACGAACACGATAGGTATTGCTACCCATGTTGATTTGCCTGCCACCTATGTTTCCTATTACCGAAACTTCAACACTGTTGGCAGTCGGCTTGATGATGTATTTTCCGTTTCCTTTAGACGTTGCCGTACCACCGTTAACATTGATGCGCAGGTTGTCGGTCGGAATGCCAGGAGCTGAGATGCTAATGTTGTTATCAAAACCGCGATACAGGATATTCAGGTCATCATTCGAAATAATGGCTGCCGGCTTACCAACATTGTACTTGCTCGTGAAATTAAAACGTTGCAGCTGTCCCATGCTGTTGGGTAATTCGATAAAGCCAGAATAGCTATACTCACCTGAGCGACTGGCAGTAACAACATAATTATTGCCGGCTAATTTATTCCCGTTTATAAAAATATTCGGCGCCTTTGTCGTATCTACTGCCGCCAATAGAATCTTGGCCCGGTATTCCTGTCCTTCCATCACATAATTCGATTCTGCTACCACGAAAGCATCAAACTTGTTTACCCTGGCGTCTCCTTCATCGGTTCTTTCCATTAAAAATTGAATCATCTTCGATTCACTGTTTCTGACGTCATTCTGATACTTCGTGAGGATGGTAATAACTGCTGAGACAGGCATATTTTCGAATGTGGCTATTTCCCAGCTTTTATTGTTGATGTTTTCAGTATTGAAAATATTGCGGAATATCTCATTTTTCCCCAGATTATCATCGGCGAGTGAAATCAAGAAGTCGCGGTAATGTTCGATTTTCTCCTTCAATTCTTTTCCGTGACCTTCACGGAGGGCATAATTGGCGGCAACACTTAAATTTTCTCTCTTGTTAATTTGTCTCGCATAAAGCGTGTCGGCTTTATCTTTATCTGCTAATTTCAGCAGTTCTACTTTGAAG
Source organism: Paludibacter sp. (assembly GCA_034928085.1). Classification (GTDB taxonomy): domain Bacteria; phylum Bacteroidota; class Bacteroidia; order Bacteroidales; family Paludibacteraceae; genus Paludibacter. Next base: position 3,819 of record JAYFPG010000050.1, on the reverse strand, counting down.
TTGTGTATGTAATTGAATAATTTGTTTGCTTCATCGCGAACCAAATTGGCTTTTTCCAGCCATTCACCCACTTTTTGGGGGTTTTCAGCGTACATCGCGTTGAATTCCTGATACATTCGATCGTTTTGTTCGTTGATGGAAAGGGTAGAGGTGTGCAGGCTGTCGTCGACCAGCTTAAACCCATTCAGGATTTCACTGGAGACGTTCAGTGCCAGCATGGCAATCAGTACTAAGTACATCATGCCTATCATCTTTTGCCTCGGGGTTTCCGGGCAGTTCTTGGTTCCACTCATAATTTCGTGTTAAGCTTTAACTCATTGAATTCAGCATGTTACCGTAAATGGCATTCAGCCGGGCAACATTGTCAGCTAATTCGTTGGCGTTTGTTTTCAGTTTATGTGTTGCTAAAGTGAAATCATCCGAAATGTCTTTCATTTTGCTGATTTCTCCGGTTACCGATTTCATTTCTTCCGAAAGTTTTTTAGAAATTTCTGTTTGGTTATGGAAGTGTACTGATTGAGCATGAATATCTTTCAGTTGAATCTCGTAAATCGAGTTCATGCCGGCTAAGTTGCTGTTGATTCTTTCAACTTTGGTGCGGTATTCCTGGGTGTTGACTTCAATCTTTTCCGTATCTTCGCCAATACGCTGATAAATAGTTTGCAGGTTTGATGTGGCTTCTATCAGCGCCTCCTGACTTTGTGCATACTTCGAAGTGTTCTCGGATATATTGCGGATGCTTTCAGCAAATCTTTCAGTTTCTAAAGAGAAAGAGGCGATTTCATTTAACTGACTGGCTGTTCTGGTCAGGTTTTGAATGCTTTGATTCAGCTTCTGGGCATCTTCATCACTCAGTCCTTCAATGTTGGTAACACCAGGAAATGCATTCGGGGCAGGATAGTTTGCCGCTGGTGGAAAAGCGTTACTTTGGTTATAAACTTGCTCAGCCGGTACTCCTTCTGTTGCTGATGGAGTAAAACCATTATTAATCTGAAGGTCGATTTTTCCGTTTTCAAAATCGATAACCTTGTCCCATTCGTATGTTTTCAGGGGTCTTTCGAAGGCGCTCATCGCAAAAATAAGAGCTTCAGTCAACAGCCCTACTGTCAGCATGATATCAGCGCCTTCCCAATACATCAGTTTGAAAAGCACCCCGATGATTACGATTGAGGCACCGATGCCATAACCGGCGTTAAAAAGCCTGTCTTTCGTCGTAATTTTAACTGACCCTAATTTTTTTATTCTGTCCATCATAATGATATACTATTTTGACGATTTTCAATTTTTTATTTAATACCCCCCCGGCTAAAGCCGGGGGCTATTCATTCACTAACCACTAACCACTATTTAATATCTCCCTTATAGGATCGCACACACCTGAAACCTATGTATGGTTTGCTTACGTTTTGATATTCATAGGTTCTCGCACCGCTTTGCAGGTAATAGGGAATATCTTTCCAGGATCCGCCTTTCACTACTTTTCTCTTCATATAAACCGGATCGTCGGCTTTGGCATTGTATTCAAAAGTAGGGTTAATATCGGCAGTTGCCATGTTGGATGTTCCGAAATACGCTGTGGAGGTCCACTCGGCTACATTGCCTGCCATATCGTAAAGTCCGTTAGCATTGGCTACGACGTTATATGATTTTACCGGTTTGGTGGTAACTGCAGCATCGCTCACGTAATTCCCCCTGGCCTGTTTAAAATTGGCCAGATAGCAGTTTTTACGCTCATCCACCAATTTGCTGCCTTTCCAGGGGTATATGGCATCTTTATCGCGCCCTTTGGCAGCAAATTCCCATTCAGCTTCGGTTGGAAGACGGTATGGCTCTGATTTTATTTTGTGATTTTCGTTGTACATTTTGGTACGCCAGTGACAAAATGCCTGTGCCTGTTCCCAACTCACACCCACCACCGGATAATCAGAATAGTTGGGATCGCTGAAATACATTTTCATCTTGGGATCGTTATAGGAAAAACGAATGTCGCGTGTCCAGGTAAGCGTGTCAGGATAGATATTCACCATTTTGGTTGAATAAAAATCTTTTCTGCTGGTCAGCTTGCGGTTGATGGTCTGGCTAACCAAATGGCCATTTTCATCAAAATAAGTTGAGTCGATGGTAACATAGGCCCCTTCAGGATAGGAATTGGTAACGTAATTATACTGATTGCGGGGCAGAGAAACCTGATCGTAATGGAATACTTCGTAACGATAAACCATGCGGGCTGCATTGAGCTGACGGCTACCCAGATCATCATTGCCGGTATAATATAAAGAAGATAAAGCTTCCTGAACATCTTCGTTACGGTCGTTCCAGCGGATGCGTTGCGACCAGCGTATGCGGATAGAGTCACTATCGCTGTTGGGGTCGTCGATCATGTATTCATTTCGGCCGATGTTAATCAGGGCGCGATAAGCAATAGAATCACGTACCCACAGCACAAACTGGCGGTACTGATCGTTAGTAATTTCAGCTTCATCCATGTAAAATGACTCGACGGTTACCTGGCGTGGCGCTTCGCGGCCGGGAAACATCCCGTTCGGCATATGGGCTCCCATCATGAAAGTTCCTTTTTTAATTAATTGCATGCCATAGGGTTTGGTGTCAGAAAAACCCATCTTGGCTGAATTGCGTGCACTTGTCAGCTCTCCCACAGGTTTATTGCAGGAAAGTACCATCAATGATAACGCTATGATTACAAAAAGTTTATTCATAAATTGAAATTTTACTTATCAAACGAAAAATAATTCATTTTATTCTGTGAGAATCAAAGAATCCGTATGCTTTTATATTTTTTTCTGCGTGATGTATCTCCTGTTTTGATGTCAATCTCATAGGAAAGCATAACTTCATGCGAACTCCATGTTGCCCTAATCATCTGTGATACAGGGATGTCAAAGGAGTAGCCGATTGAAAGTCCGTTCCCGATGTTGATGCCGGCTAAAATGACAGCCGCATCTCCGTGCCGGTAGGTTAAACCGCCCCAGTATTGATTGTTAATATACATGAGTGCCGATAAATCGAGCTTATATGTTGTGAAATCAGTTTTAAGCAGCATCGATGGTTTGAATACGTATCTCGGATTGCTTAATGTTTTACTGTATCCACCCGTGATATAAAAAGTACTCGTGGGACGGTATTCATGCTGGTCAGTCCACTCGATAACCGGTTGATTGAAATGAGAGTAAGAAATACCAGCGTAAAAATCCTGTAGGGTGTACCAACCCCCCAGACTCATATCCAATGCAAATCCCTCTACCAGGCTGGCCGGAATGGCAGGGTCATTTTGTATGTCGTGGTATTCTCCGGTAGGAACCAAAGGTCCCCGAACACTGTCACCCCTGAAACCAATACTCAGAAAACCAATTTGGGGACCAATATTGAGTGTCCCTTTTCCAACCTTGAATTTAAAGGCATATTGCAGGTGTACCTGCTGATTTACAAAGAGACCGACCTGGTCATTGATGAAATTAATACCAATCCCATGCTTTCTTCCTAAAATATTTAAGGGTGAGTTGATGTTAAACACAGTCGTAGAACCCCCGTTTGGCATCCCAATCCATTGCAGTCGGTGTTGTCCCGTAATGTCAAGCATGCCCGTTTCACCAACAGCAGCCGGATTGAATCCCGGAGCATTATGCATGTACTGGCTTGATTGTGCGTCGAACTGCGCGCGGAGGTTACTCAAAAAGGATAATACCAGGAAAATACCAAAAACAATTCTTTTCATGTGTATATTTTTCATTCCTTCCCCTGACAGCCGTATCATTTCTCAGGAAATATTACGGTGTAGATATTTAAACTGAAAAATTGCTG
>JAYFPG010000073.1:0-38946 GCA_034928085.1 Paludibacter sp. | reverse complement strand
GCCAAATGTTCTTTCACTTTATCGTTATGTACCATTTCTTCCTGAAAAATATACGCACCGGTTTTTGGTGATTTTACCATCTTGATGACTTTCGCATAAGAACGACCTTCACCCTTTTGCATCGATGCAACCGCTTTCTTTGCCATGATTCAAACTTATTTAATTTCTTTGTGTACTGTTACTTTTTTCAAAATGGGGTTGTATTTCTTCAACTCCATACGACCCGGGGTGTTTTTCCTGTTTTTCATCGTAATATAACGAGAAGTACCGGGCATACCACTTTCTTTATGTTCGGTACATTCCAGAATGACCTGAACTCTTGCCTCTTTTGATTTCTTTGCCATGTTTAAATTTCCTCCTTAAATTATGCGTATAAAAAACCTTTTTCAGCAGCTTTCTTAATGGCTGCATCCAAACCCAACTTGTTGATGGTGCGCAAACCTGCAGCAGAAAGTTTCAGGCTAATCCACATGTCTTGTTCCACCCAATAAAACTTTTTTGTAAATAAATTTACATCAAAAGTCCTTTTTGTACGGCGCTTTGAGTGTGAAACATTGTTTCCCACCATTGCTTTTTTACCGGTAATTTGACAAATCTTTGACATTTCTATATCTTTTTGTTATTTACAACTTTTCGAAAACAGTGTGCAAAAGTACACTATTTTTTTCAAACCCGCAAGCAAATAAATATTTATTTTCTGATAATTTTCGGGAAAGATTAAATAGCGGAAAGCGGAAAGCGGAAAACTGAGAGTTCACGAAGTGAACGATGTGGCACCCCCTTTGAACTCGCACTTGGTCGTTTCACTTTCCGCTTTCCGCTATTTGCATCAGCATCAGCAACGCAGTCTGTGTTGTCCGCTCAATGTTGAGTTGCCTATCGAGTGAAAATTGAAACCTGCGACTAACTAACGAATCCTTTGTTCCAACTGCTATCCAGACTGTTCCCACCGGTTTTTCATCGGTACCGCCATCAGGACCGGCAATGCCGGAGGTGGCGATAACATAATCGGCAGATAGTTTATCAGCAACACCAAGGGCCATCTGCCTAACAACTTCCTCACTCACAGCCCCATGTCGATTGATGACTTGTTCATCTACCCCCAGCAATCGGGATTTTATTTCGTTACTATACGCAATTACCGAACCCCTGAAATAAGCGGAACTTCCGGCTATTGTCGTAATGCGATGCGCGATGTGCCCACCGGTACAACTCTCGGCTGTTGCCAGGGTCTTTCCCGCCGCTCTGAGATGCCTGCCCACCAATTCTTCGAGCGATATATCCTCTTCTGCAATAACAGCATCTCCCAATATAACTTTCAACAGCGCTACCTGCCTGTCTATTTCATTTTTAGTGGATACAAAGTCATCCTGAGCTGCACTTAACCTCAATTTCACAATATTAAAATGAGGCAGATAAGCCAGGTGAATCTGTTCCGGCAACGCATTCTCCCAATCAGCAATCTTCAGCGCCAGAGCCGACTCGGGATAGCCCGTAACTAACGAGGTCTTATGAACAATCGCCTGCGGCTGAAACTGCTTCTGCAACCGGGGAATGATTTCAAACTCCATGGCACGTTTCATCTCATACGGAACACCCGGCATCGACACGACCACTTTTTCTCCTTTATCGAACCAGGTAATAGGCGCCGTACCGATAGGATTAGAAATTACGACTGCTTTATCGGGAACCATGGCCTGTGATTTCGTAAGCTCATTCATGGCGCGCATGCGGTTTTTGAGCAATTTCTCAATATCAGCATAAACCTGAGCATCAAAAACCAGTTCAGCGCCAAAATACCGGCACAGGGTTAACTTCGTAATATCATCCTTTGTCGGACCTATTCCACCCGTAAACAAAACCACATCTGCCCTTTCGAGCGCCAACTCCAACGCTTCGGTTATTTGTTTCTCATTATCGTGCACCGAAGTAATTTGCACCACTTCAAAACCCGCTTTGTTCAGCTCAGCTGCCATCCAGGCAGAGTTTGTATCTACAATCTGCCCGATGAGTATCTCGTCACCGATGGTGATAATCTCTACCTGCATTGTTATTTATTTATGATTTAACTCTTTAGCTGCCACGACTAATTGCTCATACCAGTTTTCGCCGAATTTTCTTATCAATGGTTCTTTCAGAAACTGATAAACAGGCACTTTCAATTGCCTCCCGAGTGTAACCGCACAATTACAAATACTCCATCGATGGTAATTTACAGCCTTGAAATCATTGTATTGCTGCACCCTGACAGGATAAAGGTGACAGGAAACCGGCTTTGGGAAATCCGCTTTCCCCTCTCTGAACGCCTTCTCAATAGCACATTTACATACTCCGGACTCATCCGTGTAGGTAAACACACATTCACGGCCATTGACAATGGATGTAACCGGCTCGTTGTCTTCATCGATATAAAAAATCCCCTGCTTACGGATTACCTCCTTCGAAACTTCGGTCAGATCATCCCAAATCAATGGCAAAATTTCCTGAATTTTTTCAATTTCATCCTGTTCGAGCGGGGCTCCGGCATCTCCTTCAATGCAACATTCACCTTTGCATGCAACGAGATTGCAAACGAACTGCTCTTCGAACAAGTCGAAACTTATAATGGTATCGTCAATTTGTAACACCTTGCTATAGAATAAAAATAAAGCGCATCAAAATAAATTTGACACGCTTTAATATGATGAATGAGAAATTTATTCCTGATTGCCGTCCTGCTCTTCGGTAAATCCGGGATTTACGACACCCGGTTCAGCTTGCTGAGCTTCCTGGTAGATTTCCTTGATTTCAGATTCGTGTGCGCCTTTGTCGTGCGAACGGAAACCTACTGCTGCAACAGAAAACACCACGAGGGCAATCACCAGCGTCCAGGTTGCTTTTTCAAGAAAATCAGTCGTTTTACGAACACCCATAATCTGGTTTGAAGAAGTAAAACCGGCTGCCAGTCCACCACCTTTGGAGTTTTGAACCAACACCAGCAAGGTTAGCAACAGCGAAATGATTACAATCAGAATAATAAAAAACGTATACATATAACTTCTTTATTTTGAATTTGCGATGATTTTTTCCAAAAATCGAATTTGGTCTGCAAAGTAAATACTTTTTTTCGGATTTATCAAATTTAATTGCTTCAATATTTCAATCGCTTCTCTGTATTTCTTCTGTCTGATATACAGACGTGATTTTTCCTCCAGGGATAAATCTTTGGTCTGTTCACCTTCATACCTGAAATAATCAGGAACCGGTATTTCTATTTTTGTCTGCGACATTTCCGGCTGATGTACAGGCGCCGATTCAGGAATACGTATCTCCTCTTTCAGCATCGCCCGGGAAGCTTTCAAACTCTCAGCAATTTTTTTCAGTGAAACACGCGTATCACCTCCTTCGGATTCAGCAGCTTCCAATAAATCAAAATAACTACCTGAAAAACGGGCATCCCGCTGATGTGATTCCGGCGCTTTACTCAATTGAGCTTCCGGGTAAAGATAAAAATACAACCAGTTTCTGTCGGAGGCATATAAAGTAGCAACACCAATCTGCGATTCAAAATGAATACTTTGCGACTTCTGCAGCGACTTCAGATAAAGCACCCTCGCCTGACTGAAGTAGGGATACCTTTCAGTCAGTTCTTTCAGATCTGCTGCATGCGCGCCATCAACAGTCTCCGGTTCAGCAATCAATCTCATAAAATCATCAGCCTTCATATTCCAATTGCTTTCTGTTTCGTCATTGCGAGGAGGCAAAGCCGATGCGGCAACCTCATCAATTACTTACCACTTCGCCACTGTATCATTGTAAATATTATCAATAATATCTTCCATCATAATGACCAGCAACTCATCCTGTACATCCGTCAACATCCGGTTGCTATCGAAAGTCTGATATGCGGTATATTTTTTCTCAAAATCATCTTCCGCATTGGCATTATTAGTAAATCGCACATTGATGGTCACAGTGAGTTTTGTTTCAGCGGAGTACGAGTCTTGTCCAATCGCCATCGGCGTGAGCACATAACCGACAACTTCACCTTCCAGGTGCATGTCGCCATTATTCTTCAACAATTGCAGCCGGGTTTGTTTGGCAAATTTATCTCTTAACTTTTCCGAGAACTCTTGAGCGAGAGGTGGGTGAACCAATTCAGCCACATTGTTAAAATCGGCAATCGAAATCGAACGTGTCTTGGCATAATCTATCGATGCTCCATTAAAAGTATAGGAAATCAGACAGGAGTTGAAAAAGGTAACAATAAACAGCATTACCGCCCACTTTATGACTTTCACCCAAACCATGACCTTCAACAAGCTCCTCGTTTTTAAATGCTTAATCCAACCCATATTCTTTGATTTTTCGATAGAGGGTACGTTCCGATATCTTCAACTCTATAGCAGCAGCTTTACGTCTCCCTTTGTATTTTTCGAGTGTTTTGATGATCATCTGTTTTTCCATTTCTTCCAGCGTGATCGGCTCATGAACAGGTTCAACATCCTGAAAAACTTCTGCCTCCATATAATTCACATCATCCGGGTCGGCATGAAACGTGCTGCCTTTCATGTATTTCTTATCAGCTATGATTTCACCTTCCCGTTTGGCCAGCATAACATCCTGATTTTCCTGAATATGCGACTCAAAATCGACATCGTAATGCGAAACCGGCGCAGCCTGACCATTCATGATGTCATGAACCAGTTTCTTCAGTTCATTCATGTCTTTTTTCATATCAAAAAGCACCTGATACAGAATTTCCCGCTCACTATTGAAAGTCTTCTGATCAAGCGACCTATGACCTGCAAACAAGGCAGGCAAGCGTTCCATATCTTCGTTCGGGAGGTAATTTCTCAGGATATCCGTTGAAATATCACGGTGTTGTTCAATAACAGAAATCTGCTCTGTAATATTTTTAAGCTGTCTGATGTTTCCATTCCAATAATAATTGGTCAGCATAACTTTAGCTTCATCAGAAAGTTTGATAGGTGGCATCCGGTATTTATCAGCAAAATCGGAGGCAAATTTTCGAAACAACAGAACAATATCCTCTTTTCGTTCCCGAAGCGGTGGCACGTAAATGGGCACCGTATTCAACCTATAGAATAAATCTTCCCTGAATTTCCCATCCCGGATGGCCTGTTTCATTTCGCGGTTGGTAGCTGCCACCACCCTGACATTGGTTTTCTGTATTTTAGAAGAACCAACCTTGATAAACTCACCGGCTTCCAACACCCTCAGCAACCTGACTTGCGTAGATAACGGCAACTCCCCTACTTCATCCAGGAAAATGGTACCTCCATCGGCCACTTCAAAATAGCCTTTTCTATCGGCCGTGGCTCCGGTAAAAGAACCTTTTTCGTGTCCGAACAATTCAGAATCAATTGTACCTTCAGGTATGGCGCCACAGTTCACCGGAATATAGGGACCGTGTTTTCTGTGACTGTATTGATGTATGATTTGCGGAAAGTTCTCTTTCCCTACTCCACTTTCTCCGGTAATCAGCACTGATAAATCGGTTGGCGCAACCTGGACAGCGATGTCGATTGCCCGATTCAGCAATTCGGAATTACCTATTATTCCATAACGTTGCTTAACTGACTGAATTTCTGAATACTGCATACTTCACCAATGATTAAACCTGTAATTTTGACATGCTTTATCTGACAAAAGTAGTGTTTTTCGGGAAATGGTGGGTTATTTTTTTATAATTTAAAATTTCACCTTATGATTTCGGTTGCCAGAAACAAACTTTTGGTGATTCGATAGAACCATCGGCCTTCAGTTGTTTCATTGCCTTATCCACTTCTTTTCTGTCGAGTCCGGTCAACTCAACTAACCTGCCGGCATTTACCGGCTTACCGGCAGCTTTCATGGCTGCCAAAACCTGATCTTTTGTTTCCATATTGATAATTATTGATGAATGTGTATTTTATTGATTTTAAAGGATATACTCAACAACTAACCACTAACCACTAACCACTAACCACTATTCAATGTTTTTTCTAACCTTTTTCAGAAACTGATGCATGGCTTCTGTATCTTTTTGATCGATGATATCCAGTAAGGCCCGCAATTCTCCCCTGATGTTGTTCAACTGTTCAGGAGTATAGGGGTTAAAAAGGATTTCAGTCAGCAGGTAATCATCTTCCGACAACAATCCCTTGGCAATATCCATGTGTCTTTTGAATGTCGTACCCGGCGCTTCCTGTGGCTTCATAACCGAAGCAAAAACAAGTGTTGAAGCAAACGGGATAGACAATGAATAAGCGATTGTCTGGTCATGCTCCTCGAATGTATATTCGAAAATTTTCAGTCGCAGTGAACCATACAAATCTTTGAAGAAAGCCTTTCCCATGTGGTCAGACTCCGCGATGATGATGGCGCTCTGCGAACTCAGGTTATCGAGTGTGGCGAAGGTCGGACCGAACATCGGATGTGTTGACACATAGCGCATTCCCGATGATTCGTAATATGATTTCAGACCGGTTTTCACGGAAGCAATATCTGAAAGAATACAATTTTCAGGAAGAAAAGGTAACACTTTGTGAAATGCATCAATCGTGTATTTCAATGTTACACAATTGATTACCAACTCAGGCTGAAAAGCTTTGATTTCTTCGTATTGTGTCATCCGCAGCGTATTAAACACAAAACGCAGGCGCTTCGGGTCTGTATCAAACAGGGCAACTTCGTGCTGGAAACACAAAACATCAGTCAGGAATGTGCCCATTTTACCGGCACCAAGGATTAATATTTTCATCGATAAAAATGTTGTTAAGAAACGCAACAAAGGTACTGAAAATTATTTTTTCTTTCCAAAGGAAGGGTCTAATTTAATAGATGCAGCAATCCAGATTGTCGGGATAGCCAGCAGGACAACAATAACAAAAAACATTTTATAACCTACCTGATCTTGTAGCCAACCGGCGGCCATGCCCGGCAACATCATCCCAAGCGCCATAAAACCTGTTGCAAAAGCATAATGAGCCGTCTTGAATTCTCCTTCAGCCACGTAAATCATGTACATCAGGAATGCCGTAAAGCCAAAGCCATAACCGAACTGCTCGATGGCAACACAACTAATGACAGTAATATAATCAGCAGGCTGAAAAAAAGCCATATAAACATAGGCCAAATTGGGTAAAGTTATAAATAAGGCCATTGGTATCATCCAAAACTTCAATCCATTCATCGAAATGGCAAATCCACCCAGGACTCCCCCCAGCACCAGGGCAATTACACCCACAGTGCCGTATGCCAGTCCCACCTGCTCGGTACTCAACCCCAGCCCACCTAACTGAACCGGGTCGAGCAAGAAAGGAGAAGCCAATTTGACCAACATAGCTTCTCCCAGCCTATAAACAAGTATGAAAGCCAGCGAAAGTACAATTTTATCCTTTTGAAAAAAAGTTTTGAAAGTTTCCCAAAAATCACCCAGTTTTTTATTGGGGTTAACCGATTTATGCAACTTATCTGCCTGTACTTTAGGCAACGCAAAACGATGGTATAACATCAGCAGGATGAAAATACCGGCGATCACGAAAAAAGTAATGCTCCACGAAAAACGGATATTACCGGTTACGCGTTCCATGGCGCCTGCAAAAATGATTAGAAACCCTTGTCCCGAAATCATCGCCAGACGGTAAAACGTACTACGGATACCTACAAAAAACGATTGTTTATCATCGGATAATGCCAGCATATAAAAACCATCTGCAGCAATGTCGTGTGTAGCAGAGCTAAATGCCATCAACCAGAAGACCAACAAGGTAGCCTGAAAATAGAAGGGCATGGGTATTAACAACGCAACACCGGCAAGTCCGGCCCCAATCAGCAACTGCATGGAAATGACCCACCATCTTTTTGTTGAAATCAAATCGATAAAAGGGCTCCAGAAAGGTTTGATCACCCAGGGAAGATACAGCCAGCTGGTATATAACGCGATGTCGGTATTCGAAACCCCGAATCGTTTGTACATGATTACGGAGACCGTCATTATAATTACATAAGGTATTCCCTGTGCAAAATATAAGGTTGGCACCCACAACCAAGGACTTCGGTCTTTTTTAGCTTGCTGCATATTTTAAATATTTTATGAATCTGATAACTGATTTACATTCACTTTCGCACTTTTTCTTATTTTTTCTTCCCAAAGCACCCACATGAGGAAGATTACACCATAATACAAATATTTATAGAGTCCTTCGTGCAGGAACTCAAAACTATCCGGATTCTCTCTGATTGAGGCAACGATCATAAGAATTCTGAATATATTGAAGAGGTAAACCACCACCAATCCTGCCGGAATATACCACAACTTCCTGCGCCAGGGACCTTTATAAAAGGCCATAATCACAATAAAAATATAAGCCTGTTTCAGACCGGTACACGCCCACACGATTTTTACAGCTACCCCATTATCGTGCCGGATTACATTCGCACCATCTAACTGTACCTGATAACCAATCGACAACAAAATATCATACACAACTTGTGCTACATGATTAACCATCAGGTTAAAAGCGGCCGAAAAATCGAGGCCGAAAAACGTAACCGCGACATCTGATTCATCACCCAGCATGGTAAATTTCCAAAAGAAATGTGCACCCAGCAAAATGATGAAAAAACAGATAATCCCTTTCAATGGGATTAACTTTTCTGGAAATTTAATCTTTGACATGTGACATTTACCTTGTTAAAATGTATAATTAATCCGGGCATACGGAACTTCGCCCAGCCCACAAAAATCATGATTCAGGTATTTAAAATAGCCGGTTATGGCAATCATCGCGGCATTGTCGGTGGTAAAAGAAACCGGGGGGACGAATACCGTCCATCTGTGTTTCTTTCCTGCTTCCTCCAATGCGTTGCGAAGACCTGAATTGGCCGACACTCCACCAGCCACAGCCACCTGCCTGATATTCAAATCCTTTGCTGCAAGTTTCAGTTTCTTCATCAAAATATCAACTATCGTTTCCTGCAACGACGCACATAAATCGGCCTTGTTATCCTCAACAAAATCAGGGCTTTCTTTCACCTTATCGCGCAACAAATATAAGAAAGAAGTTTTTAATCCACTGAAACTGTAGTTATAATCTTTTATTTGAGGCTTTGCAAAACGAAACGCTTCAGGGTTACCAGATTGTGCTAACCGGTCAATCTGCGGGCCGCCGGGGTAAGGCAACCCCATCACCTTGGCACATTTGTCGAATGCTTCTCCGGCAGCATCATCGATGGTTTGCCCGATGATTTCCATGTCGTGATACGAGCGCACAAGAATTATCTGGGAGTTCCCTCCCGAGACAAGCAAACATAAAAATGGAAATTCAGGCATTTGTTCGTCAGGTTTTCCCTGACTGATGAAATGCGCTAATACATGCGCCTGTAGGTGATTCACATCAATCAGCGGGAGATTGAGACCCTGTGCAAATCCTTTGGCAAAAGAGGCGCCGACCAGCAAGGACCCGAGCAAGCCGGGACCACGGGTAAAGGCAACAGCCGACAAGTCTGATTTAGCAATACCCGCCTCTCGCATAGCTTCGTGTACCACCGGGATAATATTCTGTTGATGGGCACGCGAAGCCAGTTCCGGCACCACACCTCCGTAACGCTCATGAACGGCCTGCCCAGCCGTCACATTCGACAGCAAAACACCATTTTTGATGACCGATGCGGAGGTATCATCACATGAAGATTCGATACCTAATATATATATATCTGATGTTAGTTTTTGTTGCTCTTCCTTAATCGACATGTTTAGCTTTACATTTTCAGAATCTGATTTTGCTGTAATTCGTGAATATCAATGTATTCTGATGTTTTCCGATGCTTTGATTATTCCAAACAATTTTCTAATTTTGTGCAAATTAATGCCCAAAGGTATAAAAAAATCAGTTAAAATATTCATCATTTCAGCGTCGGCAATAATTCTGCTGTTGGCCTCTCCCTTTATTTTGTTACAATTCAACAAGATACAGAATTTCGTTGTAGATAGCATCACCCATGAACTTTCAACCTCCCTCAACACCCGGATTGAAATTGGAAACGTGGATTATCATTTCTTCAACAAACTGAAAATTGAGGATATTATAATTGAAGACCAACAGCAAGACACCCTGTTGCAAATAGACCGCCTATATGCCGGATTTAATTTCTGGAAATTACTCAGAAAAAAAATCGTCTTTTCAAGGCTTGAAATTGACCATTTTTATGCCAATCTCAAAACTGATGCCGGTGGTAAATCGAATTTCGATTTTCTGTTTTCGAAACAAAAGCCCAAACAGGATTCAACATTCCTTGATTTAAAACTGGAAAAATTAATCATTTCAGACTCCAGGCTGACTTTTGCAAGAACAGCTGATTCCATCAGCTTTCAGCATTTTAAAGAAAGCAGTATACACATCAATGACATAAATGCTGACATATCAATCAACTCGCTTACAAACGATACAATTGATGCTGCTATAAATTATCTTACGGCAAGGGAGCATTCTGGATTTACACTAAAAAACCTGAGAGCAAAAATCATCGGCACTCCTCAAAACATCAAATTTCCTACGTTATCGGTTGATTTACCGAAATCTGAAATTAACCTGAACAATTTGACGCTTCGTTTTGATACTGTACAAGGCAATCAAACTCTGGCGGAAAAATTGAGTGTGAACATCCCTGTTCATAACGCACAAATAGCACTTTCTGATTTAGCTGCATTTGTTCCTGAATTGAAGAATATTGATGAAACAGTCAGAGTGAATGCACACGTATCAGGTAGACTATCAAGCCTGCGTGGTCGGGAAATCAGGATTGCATACGGGAAATCAGTTTTGATGGATGCGGAATTAGACATAAACGGATTACCCAACATTGAAGAGTCGTTTATTTACGCGCAAATCAACAAACTACAGGCCTCAACGTCTGAAATACAGGATTTTATTTCCAAAATCAACATTAAACCTTTCTTGTTACCAAAAGAAATCCACCGACTCGGCAGTATTAATTACAAGGGTAATATATCAGGATTCCTCAGCAACCTGGTGGCTTATGGTAACTTTAACACACAAGTTGGTAGTATTTCATCCGACATTTCGCTGCGTTTCGACAATAACCTGCTTGATGTATCCTATAACGGCACACTCAAAACCAAAGGGTTATCGGTTGGCAAGTTACTCAATGATACAGCATTCGGCAATATTGCCATCGACCTGAATAC
The DNA here is from genome assembly GCA_034928085.1 of Paludibacter sp. Taxonomy (GTDB): domain Bacteria; phylum Bacteroidota; class Bacteroidia; order Bacteroidales; family Paludibacteraceae; genus Paludibacter. The sequence goes on along the minus strand of JAYFPG010000073.1, from coordinate 27,752 downwards.
AAAGGGCATAAAAGTACATAACCAACCAATTAAAGGCACGATCAAAGGTAAGCTTACTGAATTCGAGTTCAACAAGTACGCTTACACCAATGCAGATTTCGACGGGACTTACGACGGAACAGGATTCAACGGTAGAATCAACCTCAAGGACGACAATATTGAAGCTGATTTCCTCGGAATAATTGATTTTAAGAATCCTGAGATTCCCGTTTTTGATTTCGATCTGACCCTCAACAATACAAATTTGCATGCCCTGAAGTTAATCAGGGACTATCCGGATTCCAGATTATCATTTCATGGTAAAACCAATATTAGCGGTAGTAACTTAGACAACCTGAACGGTAACCTGAAATTAAATGATATTGTATTCACCAATCAGGGGCAGACACTCAATGCGAAAGACATCGTTTTCACTTCCAGAACCGATGCGAATTACACCTATTTCAGCATCAAATCCGACTATCTGAACGGCTCGTTTGCAGGTGACTTTAAATACAGCAGCATCGGTCACACTTTCACAAAAATGTTGTCGGGGTACCTGCCTGCTCTTGCCGAAAACGGCAATACAACAGTTTATATTCCCAATAAGGTTGACATTGACCTTACCCTCGATAATACGCAGGAGATTTCACGTATCCTCAGTATCCCATACGAAATAGAGGGCCAATCAACCATAAAAGGAAATATCAACGAGACATCCAACAAAGTAGAATTGCTGGCCAGGGTGGATGCTTTAAAAACCGAAAAACAAATATTCGAAAACATTTCGGTAAGACTTGAAAATATCACGGACAAAATTCAGTTGACCGGCCGAACACAGATGCATGATCAGAAAGCAGACATGCTGAATATTTTTCTTTCGGCTGAAGCGCTTAAAGACGTTGTAAACGCGAAATTAATCTGGCAAAACAACGAGGATATTACGAATGCAGGAGAAGTCAGCACGCTAACCTCCTTATTCAAAAAAGACAAATCAATTCAGGCCCACACCATCCTGCAACCCAGTCAGGTTATCATATCCGATTCTGTTTGGAACATCAGAAAATCGGATGTATATTTTCATTCCGACAGTCTGATCAGCATCAATAATTTTCTTTTTGAAAACGAACGACAATTCATTCACATTGATGGGAAAGTCTCAAAAAACCAACAGGACAGCCTAATCGTTTCGACAAATGACCTGAACCTGGATTACATCATGCAGCTTTTGCGCCTGAGAGGCATTAAGTTTGGCGGTTCTATAACCGGCAAGTTAAAACTTTTCAGTTTGTTGAAGGAACCTATTTTTCTTGGCAATCTGGATGTAAAAGACTTTTCTCTGAATGACAAGATTATCGCTGACGCTGTTGTTTCATCCACCTGGGATAAGATTAACAGCCGGTTACTCATTAACGGTGACTTCACAAACAAGAAACAGGAGGTAGTCGCCAAAGCCACAGGTATTTTCGTGCCCCGAAACGACTCCCTTGATTTGAAAGTGGATGCCAGGAAGTTCCCCTTAGAATTTCTGAACCGTTATTTTGAAGGAGTTGCCAGTAACTTCAATGGTGATGCTGCCGGTACACTGCGTATCTTCGGTCCGACTAAAACCTTGCTTTTCGAAGGAGACATGGCGGTAACGGATGGAAGGGCTTCCATCGACATGCTTAACACTACCTACAGTTTCAACGACAGGGTGAAACTTACCCCACACAGAATCCACCTCAATAGCATCAGGTTAAGTGATGAAGAGAAGAACAGCGCCATATTGAATGGCTTTATCGACCACGATGGCACTTTCGGTAACATGGTGTATGATGTCCGCATCAACGCGAATAATGTGTTAGCACTCAAGACAACTTCTGTGGATGATGATTTCTTCTACGGCAAAGCTTATATGGGTGGACTCGTACGCATTTATGGAAACAACAGCGAAGCAAATATCGTTGTAAACGGAGTCTCACGCCCGGGCACCAAGTGCTACATGTCGATGGGCAGCTCATCATCCGTGCTTGAAAATGACTTTGTCCAGTTTGTGGAGAAAAGGCTTTATCAGTACTTTGATGAACAACAGGAAGAAAAAAAGGAATTTGTGAATCAAACTCCTTTCAATGTGAAAGTGGATATGCAAATCGAGGTAACACCCGAAGCCGAAATGGAGATTATTGTAGATCCCAGAGCCGGTGATAAAATTACAGGCCGTGGAAGAGGGAATGTCAGAATTCGTTTCGACACTTTCTCTGATGTAGAACTTTTCGGGACAGTGGAACTGGAACAGGGATATTATCTTTTCACTTTACAGACGGTTATCCGTAAGGAATTTAAAATCAACGACGGGAGTACCATTGCCTGGACGGGCAACCCCTTTGACGCGCAGGTAAACATTACCGGTTATTACCCACTCACCGCCTCTCTGGCTGATTTAATCGAGAGTGATGAGCTGAAACAAATCACCACGCGCTCAACGGTACCGGTACACTGTTTATTGCACCTGACTGAAGATTTGATGTCGCCTGCCATCAAGTTTGACATTGATTTGCCATCCAGCGACGAAAGTGTAAAGAGCAGGGTAAAGAATATCATCAACACAGAGGAAATGATGAATCGTCAAATCCTATATCTGATGCTGTTCCACAAATTCTTTACTCCGGATAACATCAGAACTACAGCGGTAGGAATCAATGAAGGCATCTCATTTGCTACAGCTTCAGCCAGTGCGCAGATTAACAACTATCTGCAAAACATTCTCAACTCTAACATTTTCACATTGGGTTTCGACTGGCAAAAAACTGATATTGAATCTGATGAATTTAAAGCGCAAATACTCATTCAACCCAACAACCGGCTGGTCATCAACGGCAACATCGGATATCGCAACGACAACATAAGCGAGAACAAATTCATCGGCGATTTCGATCTGGAATATAAGTTGATTGAATCGGGCAGGTTACGGTTTACCGCCTACAACCACACCATCGACCGGGCTCAGTTACGCGAAGCCAAAACCACGCAGGGAGTAGGTTTGATTTACCGGGAAGATTTCAACACAGTCCCTGAAATGTTCGTCTATTACTGGGGAATAGTCAAAGGTTTGTTCACGAAAAAAGACAAGTAATCCGCTAAAACCTCATAATATCTTCTTCCGAAAACGGCAGATAAGGTCCTTCTTTCACTTCAAAAATTACCGTTCCTTCCTCAAGCACTTCCACATTATGCCAGCTGTTAGCCGGAATATGAATGCCATATTTGCCCTCATTGGGATCCAGGCGGTGGGTTGCGATCAACTCTTTTTGTTCGTTATACACTTTAACATCAAGTTTCCCGCGAAGCAGTATGTAAGTTTCATCCGTATCTTTGTGGCGGTGAACAGGAAGTTCTGTGCCAGGCTCCATCGCATTCAGCAATCGCTGTACCTTATCTTCGAGTGAAGTATGCAGGTTGTGGTTCATGCGAAGACGGGGGGATTGACATGCCTGGTTAGAAATTATATTTAATAATTGTTCATCAATGATTTTCATATTTTGTATATATCTTATTTCGTTTTTATTTGTAAATGTAAATAGAAATACTTTTTCTTAATAACATAATAAACTATCGATAAAAATAGAATTGAACCGGCCAGGAACCAGCATGCATGATTTTCAAAAATAATCAAACCAGCAGAAACAATCACCTGCACAAATGCATAAATTGAAGAAACAATCAGGTGTGAAAATTTCAATTCATTAGCCAATAGTTGAAACAAGTGCTTTCTATGGGCAACCAAGATATTTTCTTTTAAGATCAATCGATGAATAATGGTAAGAATTGTATCCACCCCAAACACAGCCAACAATCCAATCCATACGATATTCCCGGTTTTTAGTATTAACAATCCAAGTAAATAGACAACGATAAATGCAAGACTAATGGCCCCCACATCTCCGGCAAAACAACGGGCTTTCTTTCTAAAATTGAAGAAATTGAAAACGACAAGGGCTAACAATAGAATATAAATAAAGCGTTCATCCACAAAATTTATTTTAAAACTATTGATATACCACAATGCCCCAAACACGATGGTAGTATAAACACCAATCATTCCATTAATGCCATCCATGAAATTATAAGCATTGAGAATACCAATTGATACGATTATGCTTAATATAATTAACCCCCAATGTATATTAAACATCCCAAGCTGTAAAAACAATAGTAAAATGGATATTAAATGGATAATCAACCTCAGCCTGGATGACTGAGGTTTCACATCATCAATAAAACTAATTACTGAGATTAATGTAAGTCCTGTAAAGAACCAGGGATATTGGAAGCCATTTACCAGAAAATAAATTGCAACGGCCAAATAGAAAATAATGCCACCACCCAACAACGTAATCTGTTGATGTGAGCTTCGTTCATTGGGTTTATCAATAATATTGTACCGGTCGGCTATACGAAAATAAACCGTCTGTAATACAAATAAGACTATCAAGAGTAAAAAATAAGTCATCATTTTCAATCACGTTCTTCAAAATTTTTATCCACTTTTATTCAATTACAAAATTGTCAATAACATTCAGGGGTTTCCAGTTCAATTCTTCAATTGCCTTTTGACTAGAAAAAGTGAGGGTTTGGGTAATCTTATTAAGTCTGATAGAATTAACCGGGAAACCATCTCCTATAAAATCTCCCAAAAGCGCTAACAACTTAACAAAGAAATATGGGACAACAATTGGCATTCGTTTACCCAATTGGGACGCGATAATTTTTTCAATTTCCCTGAAAGAAGGATGATGTATATCACAGACATTGTAAGTACCTCCTTTTCCTATCAACAAAGGCACTAAGTTTGCAATATCTTCAACCATCAACATGCTCTTTCTGGCTTTACTTCCCGAAATGCTTATATATCGTCCTGAATTAATAGCTTTTATCATGTCTCCAAGATTTCCGGGAGCTTGTGGACCTGCAATCAGCGAAGGTCGAAGAATACTCAAAATAACCTGATGTTTGTTACACCATTGGGTCAGGAATTCTTCTGCCCTGATTTTACTTAATGCATATGCAGAATCTCCATTTAACGGATATTCTTCTGTTATATTCTCTCCTGATTCTAACCCATATACTGCCACTGAACTAATAAAGATAAAAGACCCGGGAACGCCCGAAACCTCCAACGCAGCACAAAGATTTTTTGTTCCCTGCAGGTTGACATCAAAAAAAGCTTTTTCTTCTATCTCAGTTTTTGGTATTGAATGCGCCTTCCCTGCAGCATGAAGAACAACATCAAATCTTTCCTGTAAAGTTGGAATCTGATCTGACAAACTTACATTATAATCATCTGCTTCAGACAAACCCAATGTCTTAATACTGTATGTTCTCTCTAATAACGGAATGGTATGTTTACCCAAGAAACCCGACGATCCGGTGAATAATAAATTCATTCGTTTTTATTAATCAAAAAGTTTATGATATTTTTCCAAAACAATCTCCTTTGAAAAATATTGAATTGCAATGCTTCTGGGATTGTTTAAGTAATTTCTTCTGTCAGATTGCATTTCAAAATAAATTTGCTCAAACATTTCAGCAAGTTTCGCCGAATTATCAGGAGCAACTTGCCATCCGATATTATGCTCTGAAACGCAAAGACTTATCTCTGAGTTCTCGTCTGCAATAATTAAAACAGGTTTACCTGTCGCCATGATATTATATGATTTACTTGGAACACCCAAACCATACATTTCATTGTTTAATGTAACAATTCCCACATCACAAGCATTCAGAAAATCGTTTTGCTTTTTTCGTTCCAAAAGTCCTACCATGGTCACATTTGTAAGATTATGCTGCGAAATATAATCACGAAGTAGACTTTCATATGCACCTGACCCTACAAATAAGAAATGTATGTTATTATTCCTTACCTGACTGATTGCCTCAATGAGATTGTCGAGTCCCTGAGCCATTCCAAGATTCCCGGCAAATTGAAAAACAAACTGATTCTGCAATCCGGTTTTTTTTATTAGTTCAGTATCCGTTTTTTTCAGGGGAAAAACATCAGTAGTATCTGCCCAGTTTGGAATAATGATGATTTCGCTTTTACCATTGAGTTTTTTTTCAAGAACACACTTCATATCTCGACCTATAGCAATACACGTTTGTGCCTTTGCATAAGAGATGTCAAATACTTTTTTTACTAACGAATAAATTAACGACCCCTGATTAATCTTTCCTATTGCTGAAAGATTTTCAGGAAAAATGTCGTGTACAAGAATTTTGTATTTTATACCTTTCAGCATTTTAATAATAGGCATCAAAACAATTATAAATGCAGGATTGGTCACAACTAAAATTTGATCATTTTTTTTTACATTGAATAATATTTTAAAGAACAATCGAACACTCGACAAAAACAGCCGGAAAGCCCTTGTCAACAGATTATTCTTGTTTATACTGCCTGTCAGAACCCGATGGATGTGTACACCATTTCTAATCTCATTTCTGGGTACATTGATTTTATCCTTTTCATTATATCTTGCATTAGTACATATAACATGAATATTATTGCTACTGACTGCAAGACTCTCGGCAATTTCAGTAATATAATAACCGGTTGAAGTCACAATTGGATAATAATACTCAGAGATTATCCATATTTTTCTATTTTTTCCCATTATAAAGAGTACTTATTCCTGCATAAAATTTCTCCTGATAATAATATTGGTTAATGTTTCAACCAAACCTTTCTATTAATGATGTCAGTATAACTTTGAATTATTTTCACGACCTTTACTGAAACATTTTCATCCTGATAATCTGAAACATCTACTGTTCTCTCCTGATTATTAAACATTGAGACTGACATACGAACTGCTTGAAGCAATGAACGCTCAGAGATTGACCCGATAACAAAAGCTCCTTTATCAATGGCTTCTGGACGTTCAGTTGATGTACGTATCGAAACAGCAGGAAAATGAAGAAGTGCTGATTCCTCTGCTAATGTACCACTATCTGAAACTACGCACAAAGCATTCATTTGCAGGCTAATATAATCTGAGAAACCGAATGGCTCCATCATTCTTACATTTTCATTAAAAATATAATTTCTTTCTGCAATAAATTTTTTACTCCGCGGGTGCACACTATATATTACAGGGACATTATATGTTGCAGCAAGTTGATTAATAGCATTCATCAATTCAAAAAAATTGTTCTCACTATCGATATTTTCTTCTCGATGAGCCGAAAGCAAGATATAGTTTCGCTTCTCTAACTGTAAACTGTTTAGCACATTACTTTTTTCAATTTTTTTATGGTGTGCTTTTATTACTTCTGCCATGGGAGAACCTGTTACATAAATTTGCTCCTTTTTTATCCCTTCAGCAAACAAATATCTGCGTGCATGTTCTGTATACGGTAGGTTTACATCTGAAATATGGTCAACAATCCGACGGTTGATTTCCTCCGGCAAATTCTCATCAAAACAGCGATTCCCGGCTTCCATGTGAAATATGGGGATTTTCAACCGTTTTGCACTAATTGCCGCTAATGCCGAGTTTGTATCACCCAATACCAAAACTGCGTCAGGGTTTTGTTCAACCATAATTTTATATGAGTTAGAAATAATATTCCCCATCGTCTCTCCCAAATCATGACCAACAACTCCTAAATAAAAATCAGGTGTACGTAATTCTAAATCTTCAAAAAACACTTCATTTAATGTGTATGCATAATTTTGCCCGGTATGCACCAGTATGTGTTCAAAATACATATCACATTTCTTCATTACCTCCGAAAGCTTGATAATTTCCGGACGGGTTCCGACCAATGTCATTAATTTTAGCTTTTTCATTTATGTGTTTTTAGAATAGATGTTTCTCTGCAACTTATCCAGTTCCAAACCTACTTCTTATTTAATTTATTACAAACTTTTTTTTATTACTTCAAAAAAATATTTCCATGACTTAACATCCTCCCTTATGAAGGATTTATATCTCTTACCTTTAAGCAAAGGTATATCCAGCATTTTCATCCCCCATGAAGCAGCATCCTTATAATCAACAAAAGTCACCCCTTCATAACCATGCAACACTTCCCTTGCATACGGTAAATCGGAAGCGACAACCGGAAGTCCGAATGAGGCTGCTTCAATTAAAGGAAGTCCGAGGGTTTCAATATAACTTGGAAAAACCAGCGCATCAACGTGATTGAATAACCAAATTACCTCTTCATGATTAATCTTACCTAAAAATACAATCTGAACATTTTTATATGCTTGTTTTATCTCGAATTCGTTAGCACTATTCGTCAGATACAAAATCACTTTACTATCCAACCGACTATCAATCTGCGACAAAGCTTCAAACAACACTTGATGATTCTTATAGACCAGCGCAGCAGCCGGATAAAATATTTTGACCGTGTTCCCGTCTAAATCTATATTTAATTCCGTTTGAGAAAGAGGTATCTCAACTGAAGGAAAAACAACATGTATGCTATCCTTATTAAAATGATATCTATGGGCAAATCCCTTTTTTATAAACTCAAGTTGAACGAATATTTCAGTATTCGAACGAATAAACATGTTAACAAAAAAGGGATAAATATGCTTATAGAACCAAAGAATACGTTCTTCCTTTCTCAGCAAATTCCAGTTATTCTTATATATCGGTAGAGGTTGATGGTAATAAACATAGTTAGGACATGATGTGTCCAGCCTGAAGTTAGTGTTCTGGAGAGAAATTGAGAGTAATGGGAGGATATTATGCTCCCTGAGCCATTTTTTCAATCCAAAAGCATCCCATGCAAAACGTTTTCGAAATGATATTACATTTACAGGTACTATCTGAATATTATCTTGTGTATACTGAAGCTTGACTGATTCATCAACAAATATTAAATATTCATGCCCGTCATCCGGCACTTCCTTTACAAATTGTTGAAGTATAGATAAGGCGCCCCCAGATCTAAGAGCTGAGGCATTCACAACAATTTTACTAACGCTTTGCTTTGGCATCTCCTGTACATTTTAGTTATAGGCAGTTAACATTTATATTTACGATATGCGATGCAATAAATTATTCCACTTTTCCTTTATTACTTCATCCATGTAATCAGCAACACTCATTCTGGCATTCATTCCTATATCCATTCTTAATTTATCATTAAACATCAGCAAAGATAGCTTTTCTATCATAGATTCAGCATTCCCATCTTCAATTAAAAATCCATCATATCCATTTTTGATAATCTCACGGGGACCTTCGGGACAATTATAAGCAACTACAGGCAAGCCACAGGATTTTGCCTCCAAAAGTACCATTGGAAATGCTTCAAAACGTGAAGTCATTAAATAGATGCTGGAATTTAAATATTCGTTTTGTATATCGTTTACCACATCGTGCATTAATATTATTTCCGACAGGCCCTTTTCCTCAATTTGCTTTTTTAATTCTTTCTCCAACAATCCACTACCATAAAGCATGATTTTCCAACCCTGAAAGTTTCTTTTCATCAGGTCTGCCATTTCAATCAACCTATCAAAGCCCTTCTCATAAGAATAACGACCTACTGATATTATAATTTTGTTATTGAGTTCAGCAGGTTTTTCCGAAAAAAAAGGTAACGAATTTGGTATCACGAATGTGTTTCCACAGAATAAATACCTGCTCCTGGCAGTTTCGGAGAGAAGTACGACAGCATGGATAAAAGGATAAGAAACTCTTTGAAGCATTCTTGAAAAGAGAGGCAAGGAACTGCGCGTAATATGCTCCGCTGCAATAGACTTAGCTTTTAAAAATAGCACTATCAATGGCAGCATAAAACTAAAAGCATGAGCAGTGGAAATCACAAAGTCCGCTCCGTTCTGTTTAATCACTCTCCTTAAGAAGAAAAAGATATTAAAATATTGAATGAGAATTTTAAGTTTCTTATCCGGTACTTTTTTGTTCAGATATTTAATTGTCACCCGATCGTCAATCAAAAACTGAGGTACTGTAGAGACAGGTCTATAAATACTTATTATACAGATTCTGTAATTCTGAGCCAACAGGTTCGCCAAATTGGAAACTGCACGTTCAGTTCCTCCAAATTTGGTTATATCACCAATAATGATAGAAATACTCTTCATGTAAAATTTATATCAATCTTAAAATTATTAATTTTCATACTAAAACATCTTGTTCATACCCCTTTTATTTCAGTTGAATTTTGCTTCACAAACTTAATATTCAATATAAAAACAGTTAACATAGCCCACACTAAATAGCGAAAATTGTCAAAAAAACCACTTCTCAGCCAATAAATTGAATTAGAAACCATAAAAAAGTAAAATATGCTCCAATATATACTATTTGAAGATGCAAATTTTGACTTACCTATTAATAACCCCAGAAACAAGAACATGGATATTACGCCCACTATTCCAAAAGACAGATACACATCAGCAACCAAATTTGAACCCATACCCCATGAAGAATTGTGACCTAAATCTAGAAAAGTATTAAATGAGGCTGAATAAATAAAATCGGGGGGGATTCCAAAGGTATTACATACAAAACCCTGTAGGAAAGGTACTGGTGAAAGCACCCCTCCAAGCATCGTTAAACCATACGTATGACCATAGGAATCAGCAAAATCAATTAAAGTATACAAATTCCGGTTATTAACAATCAGATCTGACCCAAAATCCCAAAAAGTCGTGATCTGGGTATTCGCAAAGGCATTTTGAAAGTAATTTTCCTCTGTAAAAGAAATTGTTCTCGCAAATACAACAAATGTCATTAAAACAGCACCTGATATAATCAAAAGAAAGAAAGTCGAAACCGGGATTTTGTACTTATAATTGTTAAATGACAACAAAGCTGTCAAACCTATTGCCAAAGGTAAAGTTCTTGATCCTAAGATCATAAACAACAAGAAAAAAAGTGCTATCAATAAAACATATTTAAACCTATATTTGCTTTGAATAGATTTATTGAAGAGAAACATCGTTAGCAAGATTGAAGACGAGAAAAAAATCATATAAAAATAAGATGAGATTCCCTGTTGATCAAAAGAGCCATCTCCTCTGTAAATATCACTTAGCGCTTTTACTCCCCCACTAATCAAATAAAGAATGAAAACCACGATTGTCACATAGAACACCTTTCTTGAAGTATTCTCCAGATTTTCATCTACTTCATATACGCTAAATTCAAACTTTCGGAGCTCAAAGAATGATAGTCCCACCAGATAGAATGAATAACCCAGATTAGCTATTGCTGTCGCCTTAGAAATGATATTTTGATTAAATGTCCAGGCAAAAACACTAAAAGTCGGATCTGTTTGAAAATAAAACAAGGGATATACAAAGTTTGTGAACCAGAAAGCAATCATGAAAATAAATTCAAAACCAACTATATTCCGGTCTCTTCTGAAAATAAAATAAATCAGATTCTGAAGAATAAACAGTCCTGCAATTAGCCAACAGAAGCTGTAAGAATAATATACCGGCGCATTAAAAACCAGGGTGAAAGCTGCTATTGCAAATATTATATTTAGAATCAGCAATCTCATTTATATTCTTTATTAGGTAGCAACAGTTTTCTGAACACAAATAACATCATTATAAAATACAGCAGATTATAAATCAGATGTGCTATAGGTACGCTTTCCACACCGAAACCATTGTAAATCAATAACATCGACAAAGCGATATACATTAATCCAAATATAATTTCCAGCAAGATATATTTTAAAGTCATCGCCTTTGCAACTAAAACTACAGTCAGCAACATTTTAGCTACCCAAAAAAAGTCACCTGAGAGTTGATACAAAAACAAATCTTTCATCGAGCTAAATTCATTCGTAAACAGGATTTCGATTATGGTTACTCTAAAAAGGTATAAGCACATAACTATTGCAAGTGTAAAAAGCAAAATAATTTTTAGTCCTGACAATATTTCTTTTCTCAATATTTTCTCATCATTCACCTCTGAAAATCTGGGCAAAAAATATGTTGAGATAGCCGTTCCTACAATTGCGGAAATCAACACTGACACCTTGGTCATACCTTCCCAAATTCCTGCAGAGCTTGTCGAAACCTGCACAATCAACGTTGATCTTATCAGAATATTGGCTAATGGCCAAACAAGTGCAACTAATGCCATCAATGAAAATCCAAGAAGATTTTTCCATTTTTCTTTAGCAAAAGAAAGACTGAGAGATTTCAATAGAAATATTCTGTTCTTTTTGATTAAATAAATGGTGATAATAATTACGACGGACTGGTATGTTGCTAATGCAAGCAGGGCGCCATACGTTCTAAGGAAATATACCAATATTAGTGTAAAAACAAATCCGGTCATTGAAGACAGTAAATTAATCAAAATAAATTTGTTGTACATTTTCCTGCCATTTATTACTGATAATAACAGCGTATTGATTGCATACAACAAAATTGTAAAAGCAGTCACATAAATAACAGAGAGATATGACATTTCACCAAAAAGGCTTAAACAAAGCTGTTTGGCAAACACAACCAGAAACAAAGATGTTAGGAAAGAGGATGTTAACGTTATTGACAATGCAGCATTGATATATGCATAATATTGTTTTTCATCTTTTTCATACTGGGAAACGTATTTAACAACACCATTGGATATCCCTCCTGTTGATGTTGTTGTCAGTGTGGTGAGCAAATTGGTAAACTGCCCTAATAATGCAACACCATTTGGGCCAACCAAAACAGCCACAACCTTGGTTGTGATTAAATTAATTCCAATCTTTATTAGGTTGGTAACAGCTGTTAAACCGACGACCTTAACCAAATCACCTTTAAGCTTGCTTTTTAAGAATGGAATCAACATCAAAACACATGGATTTATTTAGCTATAATATAGCCATTCAACTTTAACATTAAGACTTATTCATATACTGATGCTTAAAATAAACTACAAAACATCCTTCAGATTGAACTTTGCCAAAAGAAATAACAATATTAAGATACCGCCGATTCCTCCTCCAAAAACAACTCCTTTAATTATACCTATCCGGTTTCTTTTCAATGGAAAACGTGGAGTGTCAACAATTTGCATAATAGGAGTCTCTCTCGCGAGATCAAGCTTTAATGTCTCCAGGTTTTTCAACACTTCCGCATATACAGCACCATAAAGCTGTGCATCATTTTCTTGTTTGATTCTTGGAACAACAGCTGTCTGCAATGCAGGATTAATATTAACCTGAGAAACAGAGGCACTACCATATAGAGCATTTTCATACAGATTTCGGATTGAATCTGCTGTATGCTCCATCATCTCAATATTAACCCTGCTCTGTACTGTACGCGTATCTTTGTAAAACTGATATGTTTGATCTATTAGGTTCTCAACAAATAATTTAGAAAACAATTCATTTTTACTTTTAAAATCCACATTCACAACACCAATTTTCTTATCTTTCCTGACAACTTTCAAATCATTAGATTCGATAAATTTTTTATAGATATCTAATAAAACACTATCCTGTACCCTTGTGAATGCTTCACGTTTTACATTCACAGGATAATTCAAACTTCTCAATTCAATTTTTTTTGAATTTTTCCATTTTTTATGTAAATTATTAAACTGAATGTAAGCATCAATCATGGTAACATTCTTACCATTGAAATCAATGGGTGTTAGTAAAGTTTTTTCTACCGCATAACGGGATTTAATAATTTCCAGCAGGTTATCACCACTGAAAGCGTTATTACTGCCAAATCCAATCATATTACCCAAACCAAAAGTAGACGCCAGACTTGCCAGTCCACCGCCGGAACTTCTTTCAACTAAAACAAATGATAAGTTAGCATTATACGTTGGTTTAATTACAAACGAGAGTCCCAATCCTATAAAAGCACCTCCAAACCCAAAAACAAGGATAATTTTCCATTTTGTTAAGAGAAATTCTTTGTATTCTTTCACTTGCAGCAATATCTTTTTCAAAGATATTTCCTTTGCAATCTCAATTGGTTTATTATTCGCATTATCCATATTACCAGACTCTTTAATTTAGAAGATTACTAAATCTAAAAATATCACTTCAACATCGAATAAATCAATGCTGTCATCGATGCCAGCGAAGTGGTCATTGTAATTACTTCAGCCGGATTCATCTTGTTAGTTAATTCGACAGGTTTTTTCGGAACCACAACAATGGAGCCTGACACGACCTTCGGATATATCCGTATACCCAGAAATGAACGGGTCCCGATTACTTTTCCGTTTGGATGTAACACAAAGGCATTCTTTTTGAGCGCTTTATTTGAAAATCCACCTGAAGCTGTAATATAATCTTTAAAACTATTTGAGCTGGTGTGTACCACAAAAGATGGATACATAACTTCTCCAATCACTTTTACTGTCTGCGATTTCTTTGGAACAAACAAAACGTCACCATCCTCAACAAAAATATCTTTGTAAGTTCCAGGCTGCCTCATGATTTCGTTTAGATTCAAAGAAACAACTCCTTCTGAGTGCAACAAGTCCTCAATTTCTTTCAAATTTGCTAAGCCTGAAATTGTATCAAGTGCGTTTATATCTTCCAGACTGCTAACCTGCATTTTATTCAGCATGGCTGCATCTATATTATTGTCGGAAGAACTCTGGAGAATTCGTTTCAGGTTACGACTCAGGATACTATTCATAGAGTTCTCACTTGCACCTTTGCTTTCGTTGCGAATCAGATAAGCGCCACCAACAAAAGCGAATTTGGTGAATCCTCCTGACATTTTGACCAAATCGGAAACTTTAATATTTTTATGTTCAATATTATAAAAACCCGGATTCTTCACTTCACCTTCTATAGATGCTATTCGAATAGGTTCTATACCTTCAATCGGACGTACAATTACCAGGTCTCCGTTCTCAAGCACCATCTCTCCCGATCCTTCTTCAATATTCAAATCTTTATCAAGCTTAAAACTAACGTTAAATGACTTCTTGTTTCCCCCTTCCATTTTTGAAGGGTCCTTGATAATTCTAATTAACTGTACATTTTCTGTCGATGCTTTCTCAGTGAAACCTTTGGCCATGAAGACCAAATCCCTGACCGTCATTTTCATTATAAGCGGATACTCCCCGGGCACAATCACTTCTCCTTCAATACTTACAGCTTGCTCCTCCATAAAACTAAGGACTGAATCAACTTTGACAGAATCTCCTTTCATCAATGCAATATCCTTATTCTCACCACTTAGAACCTTACCCAAATTAAAACTAATCATCTCGGGCAAATCATTCTTGCGTGGTCTTTTGATCGTAGCCATATTGACAAAGGCCTCATCCGTAACTCCTCCAGCCTTTTCTATCAACTTTCGAATGGTCAAATCCGGCGTGAGAGCATATCCGCCAGGACGGTAAACTGCACCGGATAACTCAACACGATTATCAAATACATTATCAATCTTCGCAATATATATTGAATCTCCACCTTTCACCAAACTCGTAGCTGCATACGCTTCCGGGATATCGACTACCGTTCTTTGTGCACCTGAATATCTATATACTGATATCATGGAGCGGTTTGCATCCACGCGAAAACCACCGGCATAATTCAGCAGATCGTACAATGACTCACCCTCTTTTGCCTCATAAATTCCTCTTCTGTTAATTGCTCCGTCAATAATAACCTTATTTTTGTTCGGCTCAATAATTATCACGTCATTGTCCTGCAAAACTATGTTATTGCCCAGTTTGCCTGTTGTTAGAAACTGATAAAAATCAATAACTGCAATCGTTTTCTCATTTCTTATCACCCTGATATTACGCATAGAACCAATTTTTCCGGGTCCGCCACATGCATACAACGCATTTATGACTGTTGCAAGCGATGGTAGAGTATATGTACCGGGGTAAGCTGCCTCTCCGGCAATATTCACTTTGATACTGCGAATATTACCCAAACTGACATTAACCCTTGTCTCTCCGGTATTAATGCCTGAATAATATTTTGAAAGTTCATTTTTAATACTTCTCGTGGCGTTATCAATCGACAATCCGCCCACCTTAATCAAACCTGCATTTGGAATTCGTATTCTACCCTCGGGGGTAACCTTTATTTTGTAACTTACATCATACAAACCAGCAACATCTACTAACAATTCATCATTTGTACCAATCACATAGTTAGCTGGTGTCGGCAAATATAAATTAGGTTCAAATGTAACCTTAGATCGGTTGAAAATCTCCGAACCGAAAACTTTCAGTTTCTTTTCGTCTTCTTCTTTTATAAATTCACGGTATAAAGAATCTTCAACAAAAAACCGCTCATCAATATAGTAGGGCTCCTGATTTTCACCCTGAGCCGCATTCATACTGTTGATATATTTTCTGAATTCGGATATCTGCTGGCTCGACACACCCTCTCCCATACCTGAAGTTCCTCTCAGACCCGGCTGCGAAAGCATCCTGCCAGAGACAGAAGATTTGCTCTGAGATTCAAGCCGCTGCTCCAGCTGGTATCTTTGTTGTGAACTAAATTTTTCTGAGTTCTGAGAGAACAGCCCGATGTAACTAACTAAGAGAAACAGTAATAGTATGCTTTTCTTCATAAATGGTATTTTTTTACTGCCTTTCATTGACATGAAAATTCAGGACAGTATTTAAGCGACAAAAGTACTAAAAAAGTATAACTATAACAACGAAAAAAAATGCGTGATAGTATATGTGCCCGGAGGAAAAATAAATAAAATTAATTTTATAAATTTGCAACAAAAAAATGAACACAGAATTTTTTCCTTTGGTTGATGAAAATGGCAGGATTACAGGCAAAGCCAGTCGCAAAATTTGCCACAGCAAGAGTTTCTTATTACATCCTGTAGTTCACCTCCATGTTATAAACTCCCTTGGTGAACTCTACCTTCAAAAGAGAGCGGACAATAAAGACGTACAACCAGGAAAATGGGATACTGCAGTCGGAGGACATGTTAACTACGGTGAAACCATTGCGGAGGCTCTTATCCGGGAGGTCGGTGAAGAACTCGGAATCAACCGGTTTTCTCCTGTTTTCATGGTTCGGTATAAATTCACATCTGAGGTAGAGTCAGAACTGGTACACAGTTATTATGCTATATATGATGAAGAAGTTTTTCCTGATCCTGTCGAAATCTCTGAAGGTAAATTCTGGACGATATCAGAAATCTTTGCTAAAATGGGAAAAGGCATCTTTACTCCTAACTTCGAGTACGAATTCAATTATCTTGTAAGCAACAAGCTGTTACCTATTAAAGGAATTTAACCAGAGAAAACAGGTTATCAACCTATGGTCTCATACCTAAATCCCAACTCTCTCATCTCTCTTTTATCGTAAATATTTCTGCCGTCCAGCACCAATGGATTACGCATACTTTTTTTTACCACACCCCAACCAGGCAATCTGAACACCTTCCATTCTGTCACAACCAGCAAAGCATCAGCCTCAAATGTGGTATCATACAGGTCTTTTGCGTAATATACGTTCGAAAGAGGCAAGTCAGGCATCAATCGCTTCATTGCTTTTTCAGCTTCCGGCATGGCAACCGGATCAAAAACCCTTATACCTGCACCTGCCCTGAGTAGTTTTTCTATCAGCACTAATGACGGGGCTTCGCGCATATCGTCGGTATTGGGTTTATAACTCAATCCCCATATGGCAACTGTTTTATCTTTCAAACCTCCCGGGAAATACTTGCATAGCTTCTGATACAGCACTTCCTTCTGCCTGACATTCACCTCATCCACAGCACGTAACACCTGCAAATCATAGCCTTTCGATTTGCCCGTCTGAATCAGCGCTTTCACATCCTTAGGGAAACAGGAACCACCATAACCACATCCGGGATATAAAAACTTACTCCCGATACGTACATCCGTTCCGATGCCTTTTCTTACCATTCCAACATCTGCCCCAAGCAATTCGCAAAGATTCGCGATGTCGTTCATAAAACTGATGCGGGTGGCCAACATGGCATTGGCTGCATACTTTGTCATTTCAGCAGAAGGTATGTCCATGAAAATAACCCTGAAATTATTCAGCAGGAATGGACGATAAAGGCGCGTCATAAGTTCACGAGCTTTTTCACTTTCCACACCAACCACAACCCTGTCGGGACTCATAAAATCACTGATTGCATCTCCTTCTTTCAGAAATTCCGGATTGGATGCCACATCGAACGGGATATCAACACTTCTTTTGTCGAGTTCTTCCAGGATGGTTTGTTTGACAAGGGCGGCTGTCCCTACGGGAACTGTACTTTTTGTAACCAGTAAAACATACTGTTTCATGTGACGACCGACTGCACGTGCCACTTCAATCACATATTTCAGGTCGGCACTCCCATCCTCATCAGGAGGTGTTCCTACGGCACTGAAGACTACCTCTACTTCATTGAGCACATCTGTAAGTTTCGTGGTAAAGTGTAAACGGCCAGCCTCGGTGTTTCTTAGCACCAGATCCTCCAGTCCGGGTTCGTATATAGGAATAATGCCTTTTTGTAATTTTTCGATTTTTTCAGCATCCACATCCACACAGGTCACGTTCACGCCCATTTCGGCAAAACATGCTCCTGAAACCAATCCCACGTATCCTGTTCCAACTATCGCTACTTTCATCTGCGTACGATTTTCTTTTCAAATACCAATAATTTAAATATCTTTTGCATCATCCTGATAATACTGATAATAAGAATCAGAATCTTTACTTTTGCCTTTCCCCGAGGTGTAGCCATATCCATAACCATAGGCAGCTACTCCGTAACTCTTACTTTTACCATAAGCGTATTTTCTCGAATAGTATTGAGAATAACTACCTGAATCAACTTCCACATCATTCAGTACCGAGTAGAAATGAGTAACATCATCGGCTTTAAGCTGATTGGACAAGTTGCGTAAGAATAACTTGTTTGTCTTATTACTCCTGATTACAAACAGGTTAATATCAGACATTGACGCAAAAGAGTAAGCATCGGCTACAACACCAATCGGACTGGTATCAACGATAATAAACTCATATCTCTTCCGCAGTTCATCAAGCATTTCAACCAAATTATCTGAACGAATCAGCTCCCCCGCATTAGGGGGAACCGTCCCCGCTGTAATAAAATCAAACGTTGCTCCCGGAGGTCTGACAATGATTTCATCAAGCGTACACTGGTTAGCAAGGTAATTTGAAACACCCATGTTATTTTCACAACCAAGTCGATTATAAACACTCGGCTTACGAATATCCATATCGACAAGCAGTGTCTTCGGACTTGCCATAGCGTAAATACACGCCAAATTGATACAAAAATAGGTCTTACCATCCCCTGATTCTGAGGATGTAACCATAATCGTAATATCAGACTTTCTTTTCACTAAAAACTCAACCCGCGTTCTGATTATACGGAACATTTCTGTAAACGATGATCTTGGGTAATCTGAAACAATATAGGGGCTTTGGGAATTGGTATGACGAACCAATCCTATCAATGGAAAAACACTGTATTTATCTACGTCTTTAGTCGTTCTGACAGCATTATTCATCAACTCCTTCAACACCACATAACCAGCCGGCAACAGAACACCGAGCAACAACAGAATCATGGTTGTTTTTGACTTGGCTCCCTGATTGGTTACAGAAGTTGTTCTGGCACGATCAAGAATATTATTGTCCGGTGTATTTGATGCTTTCAAGATCTGCGCTTCCGCCCGCTTTTGCAGAAACATGGTATAATAACTATCATTCATCCGGTAATTTCTTTCTATCCCAATCATCTCCAGTTCTTTTTCGGGAAGATTCTGAATTTGTCTTTGTACATCTGCCAACCGGCGGTTTAAATCCTGCTTTTGTAATTCATTGGAAGTTTGCATATTCCTGACCACCTCGTTTATAGCAACCTTTACATTTTCAATATCACGGGTATATTTGGCGTGAAACATATTTTTTTCACTCAGTTCACTTCTTTTGGCAATGAGATCATTGATTTGCTGAACAAGCGACATCAACATGGGCTCATTGAGTCCCAGGCTGGTTGGCGCTACAATAGTACCTTCACTGAGGTTGGTACGAATGTATTTATCAAGGTAACTCAGGTAAGTTTCCTTTAGCCTGATTTGATTTAGTTCATTGTCATAAGCAGTAGCTTTTGTAAGCAATTCGCCCGACAAACTACCTACATCTATAATCTGATTCCGCTTTCTGAAAGAAGTCAGATCATCTTCCGATGTAGCAAGGGATTTTGACACATTCTCCAACTGTTCATCAATAAAATTGATGGTTTTCGTTGCGGCATCATTTTTTCTCTCTAAGTTCGATATCAGGTAAATTTCGCAAAGCTTATTAATAAAATCGACGTCCCGCTGTGGTGTTTGACTAACTAATGAGATTTCAAGCACGGATGAGCCTTCATTTACAAAGCTCAGCCTCAATCTGGATGAAAACTCGTCAATCAACGACACCTTGGTTCGGAATCTGAAATAGAGTTCTTCTTCTGTGATATCTCCGTTTACATCATTCACAGTAATAAACATCAGCTGATGCTGGGTTAATTGTCCCAACCGTCCGTTAATTCTGAAACTCTTTGACAACCTTTCATCTTCTGACGTAATTGTAAAGGTACCATCCACATGTATGTTGATTTTAAACAACACCCCGTAAGCTTCAGGGGCAATATAATCAGGCTCAATCAGGATAGGCGACCAGTCATATAAATTTCTGGTTCTGAATCTGCCTTTGGAAATATATTCTGTCTGAAAATGGGGTAAACTGTCGACAACCCTTCCCATCAGGTCATAAGAGCCAATCATAATTACCTGATTATTTACATTCCGGTAACTTTCCTGAATACCGAAACCCTGCATTAATACCTGCGCACTGTTCATCATCGACCTGCTTTCATCGATAATAACAGTCCCGCCGGATTTAAACTCTGGAAGCCATTTTCTGTTTTGCATATATGCCAGCGACATTGTAACGGCCAGTCCCACCAGAAAAAGGTACCAGTGACTCACGAAATGCATTACCCATTCCATGATGTCGAACGAGGATTCTTCTTCCTGAAAAACCTGTTTATCTATATTTTTCTTTGTTTCTTCCATACCTGTTGCCTTGAAATTTCTGCCACGAAGAAATGTTTTTCTTTGATAATTCTACCTGAAATAGAAAAAAACGGTGAACAACAAACTCAACGACGATGATATTAACGTAATAAATGAACTGTAATTGTCTACTTTATAAAAACTTGCAGGATTTCGCTGCACATAAATGATGTCATTCGGATAAATATAATAATATTTTGAATTGATGATACTCGCCGGACGAATATCAAACTCAAGCACTTCCGTTCCATGCTCTGTTTCCCTGATGATTCTAACTTCCTTATAATCTCCGGTATAAGTAATTTCTCCTGACATCGACAAAGCCTGAAATAAGGTTAGTTTATCCTTGAAAATGGGGTATACACCCGTACCAGCTTCGCCAATTACCGTGAAATTTTTATTTACCAATGTAAGTTTAACCGCGGCGTCGGGAATTAACTCTTTAAATCTGGTTTCAATAACTTTTGCTGCTTCATTCAGCGTTAATCCTGCAACCGGTATGTTTTTCAAAAACGGCAAATCAACTGTTCCATCAGGGTAAATCCGGTATGACACATTACTCTGTGTGCCTGAGATACTTTGATTTCCGGCTATTAATCTGGAAATCGTCTCATCAGAAGTTATCAATCTGAACAGCAACTCATCATTGATTTTTATCCTGTATTCCTCGTATGAAATTTCCTCATATATGGGCAAATGCTTATTTTGCTCCTGCAATAAACCGACATGCCGGTAACTGTAGCATGAACTCAACAGCAGTATGATGAAGGGAAAAATGAGGATGTATTTTTTCTGTATCATATTCAGATTGATCTTTTACTGCCTAATTACCTCCAGATGCCGGGAATAATATATTATATGTAAATATCCCGAGTGAAATAGTCGAAATGGTTGTTGCAATGAGGGATGGCAAATTCAGTATACTGAAAAACTGTTCGTCAAGCCTTTGAATATATATCACATCATTGGGCTCAATATAATAAAATTCAGAATGAACAATATCCCTGCTGCGCAAATCAAATACTTTCACAATGGTTCCATTTTCTGTTTCCCGTATTATGCGCACCTTGCTCCTGTCGGCATAGGTTCCCGCATCGCCGGCCATTGCCAGCGCCTGAAAAATATTAATTTTTTCTCTGACGATAGGGTAATGACCAGTGCGGTTTGCACCTATCACACTGAAATATCTGTTTAGCACACGCAACTCAGCTGTACTGAAGGTATACAAAGGTTCAATCGCTTTTTCGAGTATTCTCGTCGCCTCTCTGACAGTTTTACCAACAACCGGGACTTCTCCAATCATGGGAAAAACAATACTGCCATTCGGTTGCACTGTATATGCATATAAATCGGTGTGCGGGTTGGCATCCAGATTTGCCGACACCAACTGGTTGTATGGACCGTTGAAAAGCGCATTTGTTTCTTCGTGAGTCGAATAAACCCGAACAAACAATTTATCTCCGGTTTTCAGTCGATAATCTTCATACACCAAACTATCTCTGTAATTCGGTATGATATTATTTGGCTCCTGCATGTAATTCACTTTGCGTGCAGTTACACATGAACTGAACTGCATCACTAAAAATGAAATAAATACAATGCGAAGACAGATTTTATACATCAATTCAGGAAATAGTAGTAGAGTTTCGCAAAGATAAAGAAAAATACTTTATTTTTGCAAATAAAACAAATTAAATACTATGCGTAATCTGATTTTAGTGATAATGCTGATTTTTATATCAGCAACTTATGCTCAGAGCAGCGACAACAAAGCGGAAACAGGTAAATTTCTGTTAGGTGCAAACATCAGCCCGACAATCTCCTGGATAGATACAGAACACAATGATTTACAGACTGATGGGGCAACCATAACTGGAGGAGTAGGATTCGTAGCCGAATATAAGGCAAGCCGTTTATTTTCATTGGTAAGCGGGTTGAATTTCATACTACCCGGAGGATATGTTTTCGATTCGCTATCTTTAGCCGATCAAAGCACGAAGAACAACTTCAGGGTGAATTTCCCGTCTCTCGAAGTTCCTGTTTTAATCCGTATTAACTCAATCCCTTTCGAAAAAACGACCTATTATGCACAAGGTGGGCTTACAACATCCTACCGCTTTTCAGCAACGGAATCCTACAGAGCCTCGTCATTCCAGACAAGTGACCGTCACATTGATATTACTCCGCTCATCAACCCTATTCAGTTGAATTTTCAGATAGGTTTTGGCGCTAAGTTCAGGGTGCTCCGTTTGTTCCGACTTTTTGCTGAAGTAAATTATAAAAATTCAATTGTTAACCTGGCTTCTGAAACTGGTTATATGATGGCTCCGCTCAGGTACTCAGCCGCAAATCCGGTACCAGACATCCGCAACGGGAACATGGTATTCTCTGTCGGGGTACTATTCTGAACCAAAACTCTCAAGACATGCTCAAATACTTTAAGCTCATAAGAGTTCAAAACCTACTGTTTATCATATTAATTCAGTTTATGATCAGGCAGTTTGTACTTGTGCCCTTACTGGAAACTTATGGTTTTGACTTGCATAACGAACAATTACACCTTTATTTACTGATTGCCGCTTCTGTTTTGATTGCTGCCGGCGGTTATGTGCTGAATGATTATTTTGATGTTAAAATCGACACAATCAACAAACCCGGCTCTGTATTGGTAGGCAAAAGCATTTCGAAACAAACTGCCATGCTGATGCATCAAACACTTACTTTGGTGGGAGTTGTTATCGGATTATCATTGGCATGGAAACTGAAAAGCGCTTCGCTGGCCTTTATTTTCGTGGCCATACCGGGATTACTCTGGTTTTATTCTGCCAGCTACAAACGGCAATTGATTGTCGGCAATTTAGTTGTCGCTTTGATTGCTGCATTATCGGTTATTATTGTGGCTGTTTGCGAAATTGCGTTGCTTGAGGTACGTTATAGCGACTTGATTTACAGCACCCCGATACCTGCCAGATTATATGCATGGACAGGAGCGTTTGCAGCATTCTCTTTCTTGCTGACCTGGCTCAGGGAAATCATCAAAGACATGGAAGATGAACACGGTGACAGAGAACTGGAATGCCGTACCTTGCCAATTGTCTGGGGAAAAACTGCAACTAAAACCATTGTAATACTGATGATTCTGATTACACTCTTTCTGTTATTTTTCGTGAATGGTTCCTATATCAATTTCGAAGGAAATCTTACGCTCAAATACATTATTTTCGGACTGGCGTTACCGCTCTGCATCTTATCTTATCTGATAATCAGAGCTAAAAGTCCGGCTGACTATCATCAGGCATCTGCTTTAACCAAGTTTATCATGTTTATTGGTTTACTCTATGCTCCTGCATTCTACTTCTTAATTGCGAAAGATACAGGAATCAGACTTTTCAATTTATTTTCCTTACAATAACCGGTTACATCATGTTAGACAACCTGAAAAAATACAAAATCATACTGGGTTCAGCTTCTCCCAGACGTCAGGAATTGCTTTGCGGCATCAACCTGGACTTTGAAGTCATACCCATGGATGTGGAGGAAAGTTACCCCCCCTATCTCACCGGCGTTGAAATCCCCATGTATCTCGCCGACAAGAAAGCAGATGCTTACAAAAACATGCTCAATGATGAATTGATGGTTATTACTGCCGACACCATCGTTTTTCTGGATGGAAAGGTACTCGGGAAACCGGTTGATAAAACGGATGCATTCAAAATGCTACAAAGACTTTCAGGCAAAACACATCAGGTTATCACTGGTGTTTGTATAAGTACCAACTTGCGTCGACGGACCTTCCACACCATCTCCGAGGTAAAGTTTGCACGACTGAGTGATACTGAAATTGAGTATTACCTGGAACACTACGCTCCATACGATAAAGCCGGTTCCTACGGTGTGCAGGAATGGATTGGCTTTATCGCGGTGGAAAACATTAACGGTTCTTATTTTAATGTGATGGGATTGCCGATTCAACGGCTGTACAATGAGTTGAAACGGTGGTGATAAAAAGCTAAAAACGAAAAGCGGAAAACGGAGAACGATTAGTGCAGTTAAAGTATTAAACCAAAACTAACAATATAATCAATTTCGTTTTCCGTTTTCCGTTTTTAATTAACTACTGTTGCAGAAACAATTTTGGCTTTCACCCCGTCTTTCGCCTCATTCAATTCCATCAGGATGGTATCACCTTCGTGAACTTCGCCTGACAACACAATATCAGCTAACTGGTCTTCAAGATAACGCTGAATGGCTCTTTTGAGTGGCCTTGCACCAAATTGAACATCATATCCTCTTTCGGCAATAAAATCTTTGGCTTCGGGCGATAATTCGATTTTATAGCCCAAATTGATTACGCGACTGAACAAACCTTTCAATTCCAGATCGATGATTTTCTTGATGGTTTCTTTATTTAACTGATCGAACATCACGATTTCATCCACACGATTTAAAAACTCCGGTGAGAATGTGCGATTCAACGCTTTCTGAATCACGCCACGAGAATATTCAGAATCCATCTCCAGATTGGATTCGATGTTGAAACCAACACCTTTACCAAAATCTTTCAGTTGACGGGTACCCACATTGGAGGTCATGATGATGATGGTATTTTTGAAGTCAATTCTGCGACCCAAACTGTCGGTCAGACGACCTTCGTCCATGATTTGCAGCAAGAGGTTAAATACATCCTGATGTGCTTTCTCTATTTCGTCGAATAGTACTATTGAATACGGTTTACGGCGGACCCTTTCGGTAAGCTGACCACCCTCTTCATACCCTACATATCCCGGAGGTGCTCCAATCAAGCGCGAAACAGAGAATTTTTCCATGTATTCACTCATATCCATGCGGATAAGGGCATCCTGACTGTCGAACATAAACTCAGAAAGCACTTTGGCCAAATGGGTTTTACCTACCCCGGTCGGACCGAGAAAAATGAACGAACCAATCGGTTTACCGGGATCTTTCAATCCGATTCGGTTCCGTTGAATGGCCTTCACAATTTTATTAACCGCTTCATCCTGACCTATAACCCGGCTAATCAGCTCATCCTTCATCTGGCGGAGCTTCAATCCTTCAGCCTGGGCAATGCGCTGTACGGGCACACCCGACATCATGGCAACCACTTCGGCAACCTGCTCTTCATCAACTGTTTCCGGATGCAGTTGCGATTCTTTTTCCCAACGTCTGATGGCATCTTCCAACTGATATTGACTTTGTTTTTCCTGATCACGAATTGGACCAGCAAGTTCGTATTTTTGTTCGCTGAGGACTTTCATCTTTTCTTTCTTCAGCTCTTCAATTTTCTTTTCCAGTTCCTCTATTTCAGCCGGAACAGAAACAGAACCGATGTGCACACGCGAACCGGCTTCATCAAGGGCATCAATGGCTTTATCGGGGAAGCAACGGTCGGTGATATAACGATCGGTAAGTCGCACACAAGCTTTGATAGCTTCAGGCGTATACCTCACATTGTGGTGATACTCGTACCGGTCCTGTATATTTTCCAGAATCTGTAAAGTTTCTTCTGCAGTAGTCGGGTCGACCATGATTTTCTGGAACCTGCGTTCCAGAGCGCCATCTTTTTCGATGCTCTGGCGGTATTCATCAAGTGTTGTGGCACCAATACACTGAATTTCACCTCTTGCCAAAGCCGGCTTCAGCATATTGGCGGCATCCAAAGAACCCGGAGCGCCTCCTGCCCCCACGATAGTGTGGATCTCGTCGATAAACAAAATCACGTTCGGATTTTTCTGTAATTCATTCAGAATAGCCTTGATGCGTTCTTCAAACTGACCACGGTATTTTGTGCCGGCAACAATAGATGCCATATCCAGCGCAACCACTCTTTTATCAAACAAGACCCTCGAAACTCTTCGCTGAATGATACGCAGGGCAAGTCCCTCCACAATAGCCGATTTCCCGACACCGGGATCACCAATCAGAACCGGATTATTCTTTTTACGCCGGCTCAGTATCTGCGCCAAACGTTCAATTTCACGCTCGCGACCTACGATTGGATCTAAACGGTTTTCTATAGCCGCTTTGGTAATGTCGGCCCCAAATGTATCGAGCGCCGGTGTATCAGAATGTTTTTGTCCGCCCGCCGGTGGCGTTTTTTGCTGCGAACGCGGATCATCATCTTCATCATCTTCATCATGAAAACCGGCTCCCATCACCGGATCTTCGGGTTTTGGCGACTCTAAATAAGACTTCACCTGATCGTAAGTCAGATCTTCTGCATTGAGCACATTCACGGCTAAGTTATTTTTTTCTTTGAGAATGGCCAGCAAAAGATGTTCGGTATCTGCCACGTCGGTATCAAACATGCGACTCTCAAGTTCCATTATTTTCTTGATACGTTCAGTGCTCTTTAAGACAGGGATTTTTTCTCCTCCCGGCTCCTTTTCTGTTCGTATCTGGCTTTCAATCGTTTGTTTGATTTTTGGCAGGTTTATCCGCAAATTCTGCAATATCTCTATGGCTTTCCCTTGTCCGTTGCGAAGCAATCCCAGCAACAGGTGCTCGGGACCCACATAGTTATTACCTAACCTCTCTGCTTCCTGTGTACTGTATTGCAGCACATTATGTAATTGTTCAGAATAGTTGACTGTCATATATCATCGAATTGATTTCCCTAACAAAAGTATGGAAATATTTTTATTTAGCTTGAATTTGGCTTATTACTATAACAAAATTAATACCCATAAGTTTTTTTTAATA
>JAYFPG010000009.1:0-28534 GCA_034928085.1 Paludibacter sp. | reverse complement strand
AAATTAACGAAAGCACAACACGCGGTAGAAAACATTGCGCGGATAGTGCTAAATTTGAACGACATAACAATTAATAAACGGTGTAGTGGTTTGATAGGAAAGCGCATTTAAGTGCGCAACGATTTCTTACCGCCATCCGTTAGCTGCCATATAAACCGACATCGAAATAAAAAATATACAAAATGAAAGTAACTACAAATATTCCTTATAAATACGAGGACAGTTTCGATAGAATTCAAGAAATACTGGATTCGTCAGAAACTTTTGAACAAGTTGATTCTGTTCCAAATAGTGATTCCCTGACTTATAATAATGGGTATTATTTCCGATGTTATTCTATATTCATTGATATTCGTGAATCTTCAAAATTGCCAGAAAGATATCAGAAAAGAACTTTGGCTAAAATTTACAGAGCATATATATCTGAAATCGTGGCACTATTTCAATCAAAAGAAAACTGCAAAGAAATAAATATTGTTGGTGATAGTGTTTGGGCAATATTTAAAGCAAAAAAGAAAGATGACGTACTTGAAGTATTTAGTTCTGCTTATAGAGCAAATTCAATCGTTAGAACTCTAAATTATAAATTGTGCAGGAAAAGTATTGACCCAATAAAAGCAGGTATAGGTATTGATAAAGGTGATGCATTGATGGTAAAGGCTGGATTTAAAGGAAGTGGTTTAAATGATGTTATTTATATGGGAGGTGTAGTAAATAATGCTAGTAAACTTTGTTCCAAGGCAAGTAAGGGTTGGATAAGTGATATAGTTGTTTCAAAATCCGTATATGATGATTTGTCAGGTTATCAAAACTCAAAAGAAAAATACTATCAAGATATGTTTAATCACAATGCAGCTGAAGACATTTACCATGGTTCTATAATTGACATGAATATGGACGAGTGGCTTGAAGATAAAAAACAAAAAAATCCATGCTCAAGATGAAAACAGACGATAAGTATAAAAACTTAGAAAGAGTAAATTTTTGGGTAACAAATGCTGACACGAAGGTGTCTTATCTTTTAGCTCTTCAAGGGATAATAATAACACTAGTTTTTACTAGTGGGATTCGCGATACTTTCATAAAGACAATGTTATATAAATTTTCTTTCAATAATATTGATTGGTTATCTATTGTCAGATTTATAGAAGGTTTAAGTTTATATGTAGCATTTTTTCTAATTCTTATATCCATATTCAATATATACAAAACACTAAAGGCTCGTTTGAGTTCTGAGGTATTTAATGAAAATGGACTTGAAACAAATTCATTAATGTTTTTTGAAACGATTGCTAACAGAAAATATATTGACTTTGTAAATGACCAGAATAACCTAAGTGAAGAAGAAATTAACAATCAAATTGACTCACAGGTTTTTATAAACTCAAAGATTTGTCAGACTAAATTTAGATATTACAATTTAGCGTTGAAATACTGTTGTTTATCTTTAATACCAGCATTTATTTACACATTAATTAGAATAAAATACGGCAGCTAACATTTTGTATAGTGCATAGCGGGCTGAGTGCGGATTTTGAGCGTTATCACTCGTCCAAGCATAAGTGATTATTTGAAAGGAAATCTCACGTAATCCGCTACGACACCATACAATTTACCGTTATGGGCAAGTGTAAAAAAATAAGAAAGACCAAAATAACAGCATTATACGGAGAATATTTTAAAGAGAAAACGACAATATGACTTTCAATTGAATGACAACAAACTTATTAGAAAAGAGAAAATGAAAAAGGCACTATATTTTTTTTTATTTTTTGTGGTTAGTTGCACGAATAAACAGACAACTAAAGTTGCTGACAACAAAACAAATGAGATAAATCAAATTAAAGTTGACTCAACAAGCATAACAAATTCTGATTCTTTGAAAGACAATAGTAATTATTATTACATGTCAAATATTCCTACGAAAGATTTTGCAGAATTACTATTAAAAGACAGTATAATGGTGAATGACTATAAGGGAATACACAACTGTTTGGACAGTTTAAGCTCGAATAATAAAGACACCAGAGATTATTATTATGCAGTGTTAAACAAGGTGTTAGACAATTTAGAAGTAGTTCTACACCAACAAATGGGTATCCACTTGGTGAAAAATATTGATAAATTCAAAGGTGAATTTTTGGATAGACTATCCAACATGAATAAAGAACAGATAAAATTTTATGCTCAAGGAATTGAATATTATTTGTCAGAACGAAAAGACAAAGGTGAAAATTGGGTTAAGAGTATTAAATTATTGAAGAACAACGCAAATTCAGAGCAATTGACAAAACTAGAGTTGTTTTTAAAGGAAATAGAGCTTGCAAAAAACGACACAATGGAATGAAAATCCAACAAACAACAAACAACGAACGAACGAAAAGAAAACACCTAGCCCATAACACACGCCTATGTTCATTGGCTGGCTGACGTGCATTCCGGCAGTTTTGCTCCCGCATTCACTTTGTCGCTTTGCGACAGCGAACGCTCCCGCAAACCGCCAATGCCCATAGCCTCCGGCGTTATGCGTCAGTGTAAAAAAACAAAAAGAAACTCATTTTGGCTGACAAATATCCGGCTTAAAATATGCTGAATCGGGCTATCAACAAAGAAAAGAGAATGAAAAAACAAAGAAAAGAAACACGCTTCGAGTGAAATGCGGGTTGAGAATTTGATTGATAAATTGACAGTTTTTCGGTTTGACAGAAAAGAGAAAGAATCGCTTCGCGTGGAAATTTGCACAAAAAAAATAAATTATTTACCAACAATATAGAAATCAACACGACAAACAAACTTAATATCCTTAAATTTAAAGAAGACTAAATATGTATTTTAATAAATTCTTAAGCATTTTCATTTTATTTACAATAATTGTATCGAATATCAAAGGTCAAGTAACAAAGAATCAGAATGACTCCATAAATGAAAATCTCGTAAAGACTTCAAGTGGAATCGAAATAAAAATTGGAGGTCCTTACTCAGATGGATTTAGTGCAGGTTCGACTATGAGTCCAATATCTCTCGATTACATGAAAGAAATTAAAATTTTCAAAACTGCAACATTAATATTTAAAGGAGGAGGCGTCATTATTCCCAAAAGTATAAAAGACATCTACTCTCACCAAACTATTTATAAACCTTTAATTGGAAATGAATCTAAATATATTAATTTCGGACTTAATTTTGTAATTGAACCACGTTGGTATTGGAAAATATCAAAAAAAATATTATCAGGTAAAATAAAGCAAAATTCAGGTTGGTATCTTTCATTTCCTTTTGAATCAAATATCCCTATTGACTTTGGAATTAATACATCTGAAGAAAATTACGACTTCAATAATTTTAACGATGTTATTTGGTTAAAAGATTTCTTTCGAGTATATTATAATTTTGGACCTGCTATTGGATATAAATATGCAATTTCCAAAAATTGGTATATTGACGCTATGATTCAAATCATGGCACAAGATTATTATATAAAAAATAATCAAAATGATTGTTTTGGAACATTCGAAATTAATCCACAACTAAAAATAAAAGCTGCTTATGTTTTTAACGAAAAACAATGAGTGATTTGACAGCCACATACAAAACTAAAGAAATGAACTGACAAAACACCGAACGCATAACACACGCCTAAGCACATTGGCTGGCTGACGTGCATTTAGCAGGTGTTGCGCCCGTATTCACTTTGTCGCAGCGCGACAGTGAATACTCCCGCAAACCGCCAAATGCGCTTAGCCTTAGTCGTTATGCGGCATAGTAAAAAAGAAAAAAAGACAGACTTGCGGTTGAAAAATCATATCATTTAATACAAGCGTAACATAACTAAAATCAAATAATATTTAAACAAAATCTCACAACATGAAACGAATTGTATTGTTTTTGATCTTTTGTATGGTTGTACTGACTACAAATGCAAAGCAACCAACTATCATTCATTCAAACAAAAAGAATATCACAATGATGATTAACACCGGGAGAAATGGCTGGACTATCTCTCCTGAGTTGAAACCTGATATTTATACTATGTACAGTGAAACAGAAAAAAACCGAACGATTAAATTTATAACAGACATTGATTCAGGCACTTTTATTGTGAAGCTAAATAAACCAGTCAAATTAGCAATGGTTTTAAATAATAAAGATACTGCTCATGTGGTATTAAACTTAAGCAACAAAGTACCTAACACGCTTAGTAACGAAAAGAAAATATATGCGTTGAGTTCGTTTTGGAGCGAAACAAAATACAATTTTGCCTTTATCGATAGACTTACATTCGATTTAGACAGTTTATATCAATCTTATATACCTAAAGTACTGGCTACACATACCGACTATGACTTTTATGACCAAATGGAATTATTTGCTGCAAGTCTCAAAGATTTACATTCCGAAGTTTTTTATAGAATGAAAGGTAGATATACCGATTATATTCCGTTAACAGCACGTTTCTTTGGCGACAGCTTATGTATCGTAAATGCAAGAGAAGACTTAGTAAAACAGTTTCCTTTAGGTTCGCAGATTCTTAAAATAAACAATCTTACTACACAGGAATATATGCATAATTTTGTTGAACCTTATGTTTGTTCAAATTATCGACCTACCGTAAAAGAAATCTCTGCTTCCCTATTGTTCGGATCCGATTTGTCGTCAAAAAAAATAACGATTACCTATCAAACTCCCTATGGTGAAATACGGACAAATACAACTCCGCGTAATGCTAACTCTTTTGAAGGGGGTAGTTACGTAGGCCCAACACCTAAACGGTGGAATAAACCAGTGGAATTGTATTGGGAAAAAGAGAATATTGCCCGTTTGGTTTTTAACACCTTTTATCCTAAAGACAGGTTAGTAAATCTTTTCGAAAGTTTTAGAGATACTTTATATAGTGCCAAAGGGATAATTATCGATTTACGTGCCAATGGTGGTGGAGATACAGGTACTGGATGGTATTTGCTGAAGTATATGATTAAAGATCCTTATTTCCTGACTTATGCATGGCAAACGCGTATAAATAGTGGCGTAAAAAAAGCAAGTGGAAATTACCTTAAAGAGAATGCGGATTATTACAAAAACAGAGCTTATCAAACATTTGCTGCCGATACTATCTGGATTCCTGATTCGGTGAAAAGATTTAATGTTCCTATGGCAGTACTAATCTCAGGACGCACCTGCTCGGCAGCAGAAGATTTTTTGATAACAATAAAAGAAAGAAAAGACAGACCTGTTTTTATTGGTCGCCCTACTATGGGTTCAACAGGTTCACCTTTGGTACTCGACAAATTTCCTGAAAACGGCGTTGCAAAAGTTTGTACCAGAAGAGTATTATTTCCTTATTCTCAAAAGCCTTTCAACGAAGGTATTGTGCCGGATATAGTAGTGGATTATACTCTTAATGAGTATTTGAATCAGACAGTTGACAAAGATGTTGCAATTGCTGTTGAATTATTGACTAAACAAACAAAGTAATTGCAGATAAAGAGAATTTGTAACGAAACAACTGAAATTTAAAACGAAAAACGAGACCAAACTACGACCGCATAACACACGCCTATGGGCACAGGCTGGCTGACGTGCAATTTGGAGGTTTTGCGCCCGCATTCACTTTGTCGCTGTGCGACAGCGAATACGCCCGCAAACCGCCCGTGCCCATAGCCTCGGTCGTTAGCGGTCATAATAAAAAAACATAGGACAATGAGAAAACTGATTTATTTTCTGACTTTTATAACCTTAGCTGCTTGTACAAGCAAGACTTCGAAGCAAGTAAGTACAGACAAGAATGAATTCACCAACGAAATCATATCAGACTCTACTTTGTCTCAAATTTCGACGACTGACAAAACAAAATTTGAACTAAAGAACAATAAGAACCAAACTAAAAAGAAGAATTATATACAATTAAATCAAGGACAACTAAACTTCTTCTTTTCGAGGAAAGAACAAAAAGAGTTATTCGATTATTTTTCAAATCCCGAAATATCATTCAAAGGAAAGAAAAAATTGGGAAATAATTGGCTTGCAATTTTTATTTCGTTAGACGCAGACTATTTGGGTGAATATTTATATTGCGCTGTAATTGACAGAAATGGAAAGTTCCTTGGAAAGTTTTTATTAGCATATATTGACTTAGATGCTGGCTACTCTAATCTATGTAAGGGAGAGTTTGTAAATGACTCGACAATTAAGATTTTAGAGAGTGGTTCAGAATATATTGACTCAGAACATTTAAAGTATAAAACTGACTCTACGACTAAAATCATTGGAATTAGCAAGACTGGGATTCGTATTATGAACGAAATAAAGCAACAACCCGACACGATTGAAGAAAAAATTACGAACCGCTAACACGTACTAAGCGCAACCCTTCCGGGTGTGCCGCTTA
This sequence comes from Paludibacter sp., assembly GCA_034928085.1. Taxonomy (GTDB): domain Bacteria; phylum Bacteroidota; class Bacteroidia; order Bacteroidales; family Paludibacteraceae; genus Paludibacter. The sequence continues at coordinate 22,149 of JAYFPG010000009.1, read as the reverse complement.
GCGCCTCTCGTTGGCCAATTTTAGAAAACCGAACAGCAAATGAGATACATATTTTCAATACTGATTTTTTCGATTTCACTTTTAGCTTACGGACAGGATAAGAATGATATAAATTTTCGAATAAATAACGAGCCTCTTGATTCGTTACCCAAGTTTGTGATTAAAATGGACAAAACTGAATATTCTTTAGACTCAATTCCAAATTCCATAAATCCAAATTGGATAGATAAAATTGTAGTTTTAAAAAGTGAGGAGCAAAAATATCTATATGGAAATGGGAATGGAGTAGTTTTAATTTATCCCAAGAAAAAATATTTCAAACAGATTAGTTCGCTGCTTGAAACAATACCGAACAATCAAGAGCAGATTGATAAACAGACATTGGATAGTATTTATTTAAAAGCCTTAAACAGCCGGATTGATTTGCAATTATCGAGTGGATGGAAATTTATTGAGCCAAACGAGCAGATTGATAGGATTAAAAATAATTTTGACCACAATAGTGTTTATAAATTTCTTTCAGCAGATGAATTATTTGATTACGCCTATAAACATGGCAAATCATTAAAGTTATATAGAATTACTCATAAAATGATTTCAAATGATACGATTGATATAAACTTCGGGGATTTGGCATTAAAAGTAAGAAAAGGAATTTTTTTTAAAAATGGATTGCATTTTAGAGAAGCAAATTATTTACTTGCTTGTGGTGGAACAAATGGTTATATACCTGATTTCAGATTTGAACATGACAAACAAACTAAGACTTGGAAAATAATTGGTGGTAGTTGCAAATTACCGGATTGAAAAGATAAATAAATGACTAAAAAAATAAAAAACTGGCTACAACACGCGGTATAAAAAATTGCCGGGACAGTAGGTTATTTAAGGGTTGTAACCCGCTTCAACTTTTGTGTAATTTGATATGAAATCTCCCGCAATCGGCAACTTTTCATACCGCCATTCGTTATGGGTTATTGCAAGAAAAAGAAGATGGCAGTTTGTAGGAATTGATTTATCTTTGTGATAAAGAAACTTAAAGACAATAACATGAGTAAATTAAGCCTAAACAAAGATGATTTTTATACAAAAATATCTGACTTGCTGATATCAGCAAAGAAAGCTGTTGTCCAATCGGTAAACAAAACGATTGTTATAACTTATTGTGAAATTGGTCGCCTTATTGTAGAAGAGGAACAACAAGGAAAATCTCAGGCAGAATACGGTCAAAATCTGATTTCTGAATTGTCCCTCAAACTCACTGCTGAGTTTGGAAAAGGATTTTCAATGACTAACCTAAAGCAAATGAGGACTTTTTATCTAACTTACTCAAAAGGTCAGACAGTGTCTGACGATTTCAGATTGAGTTGGTCTCATTACCTCTTTTTAATGAGAATTGACAATCTGGATGAGCGCAAATTCTATGAACTTGAAAGTATTGCCAATAACACGCACTATGTGTACCCATTCGGGTGTTGTATACTTAGTGCTTCTCATTCTTGTACAGCAGCAAATTGAACGACACAATAACACAAAACAATTAGTAAAAATAAAACAATGCGAAAATTATCACTTTTCATAGCGACAAGTTTAGATGGGTACATTGCAAAACCAAATGATGACCTAAGCTTCTTGAAATTAGTTGAAAAAGATGGAGAAGACTACGGTTATTCTGAATTTACAGCTAATATTGATACCATAATTCTTGGGAGAAAAACCTATGACTTTGTGCTTAAAGAAATAGGTTCTTCTCATTACGATAATGGACAACGTGATGTTTATGTAATTACAAGAACTGAAAGACCAAAAATAGGCAGAACTACCTTTTATACAGGAAACCTGACTGAACTAGTTCAACAACTTAAATCGGAAGATGGATTAAATATTTATTGTGATGGTGGAGCCGAAATTATAAATGAACTTTTACAACATGACCTGATAGACGAATTTATAATTTCAGTTATACCTGTTTTGGTTGGCAACGGGACAAGATTATTCAAGGACAATAGACCCGAACAGCAACTTGAGTTTATGAGTGCAAAGTCATTTGATACTGGTCTAACACAATTGTATTACAAGCGAAAAAGATAGGATTGAGTGTGAACAACGAATTTTGTCACAATATTCCGTCAGATTACAGAATATTACAAGAAGGAGACTTATTCATTTTCTCCTTAAAATTCATCTTTTTTTATGCCTGTATCTGAAAGATTTTTTTTACTTTTGGGAAAATCTAATTAAGACTGGAGGGACTATGGGGGCAAAGAAGAATTTTGTGCTGGATACCAATGTTATTTTACATGACTACCGCTGTATTTATAATTTCGAAGAAAATGATATTTATATTCCCATCGTGGTGCTGGAGGAACTGGATCACTTTAAAAAAGGGAATGAACAGATCAACTTTAACGCACGCGAATTCTCACGTGAGTTGGATTTGCTTGCCAACGAGAAGTTGTTCAAGAAAGGGGTAGAGATAGGAGAGGGGAAAGGGAAGATTTTTATCCTGACCAATATCGAGTATCCTCAGGTGATTTCAAAGGCATTTCTGGAAAAAACACCGGATCACAGCATTTTAGCAGCTACTTATCAGCTCAAAACGGAAAAGAAAAATGTAAAGACCATCCTTGTTTCCAAAGATATCAACCTGCGTATGAAAGCTTTGTCATTGGGACTGGATGCGGAGGATTATATCAACGACAAAGTTACCAACCACAACATCTTTGAAAAGAACCACGAGGTTTTTGAGCATGTCAACCCTGAGCTGATAGAACAACTTTATGGACCGGAAGGTGAGATTCCGCTCGAATCGCTCGATTTCGCCTCCGATATTGAGCCACAGGATTGCTTTGTGCTGAGAAGCGCCCGTTCGAGCGTACTGGCCAGGTATATTCCTCAGACGGGGAAAGTAAGGCGTATCGTAAAGGAGCGGTGTTTTGGAATTGAACCCCGGAACGCTGAGCAGACTTTCGCGATGAATGTGTTGCTGGATGATGAAGTAAAACTGGTGGCGCTCACAGGCAAGTCGGGTACCGGAAAAACACTGCTGGCGCTTGCTGCAGCCCTCCAAAAACACGATGTGTACAAGCAAATACTGCTAGCGAGACCCATTGTGGCATTAGCAAATAAAGACCTGGGATTTTTACCCGGCGATGAACAGCATAAAATTGCGCCCTACATGCAACCTTTGTTCGACAACCTGAATGTAATCAAGCATCATTTTTCCTATCAGGGGAAAGAGATTCGTTTGATAGAGGATATGCAGAAAAATAACCAGTTGGTGATTGAAGCCCTGGCATACATCCGGGGACGAAGTCTGAGTGAAACTTTCTTCATCGTGGATGAAGCCCAGAACCTGACTCCACATGAAATTAAAACGATTATTACCCGTGCCGGAGAAGGAACCAAGATTGTTTTTACAGGAGATATTCAGCAAATTGATTCTCCCTATCTCGATATGTTCTCAAACGGACTTGTATATATGATTGACAGGATGCACGGGCAGGATATTTTCGCCCACATCAACCTGATAAAAGGAGAAAGAAGCTTCTTGTCAGAACTGGCAAGTAATATATTATAATGGTTGGTTATTACAAAAAATAATCCCTTTCAAAAAATACATCCTGTTTGAGCCTGAAAGGCGAGTTTATGGATTTTTTGAAAGGGATTATTTTTTGGTGAAAGCCAGCTTATTTTTTTGCTTTCATCTTGCCCAACCCAACGGTTAATCCAACCTGAAGGTGTGTTGTTGCTTGTGATAATGGAATATACTGTGGCGTGTACATCGTGGGCACATAATCACAGGCTACGAAGATATTGGCAATACCCAGGTTCAGTCCCATACCTACCCCGAATGTCTCGGCAACACCATTCAACAAAGAATAGCTGGCAGACAGATTAAAACCGGAGAAAGGCTTCAGGTTCACCATACCGGTAATCTCTGAGATGCTGTTATTCGGAATCATCCTGTTGGTATAGAGTAAACCCACGCTTATTTTATTGTTCAAGACACCGGCTTCCACACCCGCGTTAATTGTAGGAACGAGACTTTCAGCAAAATTATCGCTTTCATCTACTACCTTGAATTGAGCCATCTTCAGCAGGTTATCCTGCATCTCTGCAAAAGGATCCTCACCTTCTTCGCCTTCTTCTGTTTCGCCCAGACTGATTCCATCCATGCCCGAGAATTCAACCGTACCCTGTGAACGGGCTACGCTATTGAAAGTTTTATTCCAGCTTATTTTACCCAAGTCGATGATACCGGCCGAAACTGTTACGTTCTTGATGGGTGTCCAGCTGGCACCCAAATCAAGCGCGAATCCCATCCCGGCCATGTTCGGGGTTGTGAAATCAAACCCGTCAACCGCGTCATTTTCGTCCGTGGTAAAGCTGAAACCGGCACCATATAAATTAACAAGTCCATTGGTAGTCACCGTCCATTTGTCAGGTTTCATGTCGATTGTCATCTGGTCGATACCGGCAACCACCCTGGCGCCACCAACTAATAATTTACCCTTCACACCCACGCGGATGTTGTCGGTTACCAGGAATGAGGCACCCAGTGCTGTTTCTGCCAGTAAACCGGCAGAAATAGAAAAGTCGTTGATTTCATATAAATTACCGGCTTCATTTGACATCCCCTGCTTCATGAAAGCAAAGAAATCATAGGGAATATTCAATCCCATGTTGATGCGACTTGCTACCTCAAAAGTCCAGAATGAGGTTCCCGAGTAGAATCCGAAAGATAACAGACTCATGCGCTGATTAAGTTTGAAGTAGTTTTCCGGACTCAGTTGAGAAAGGAACTGTTCAGCTGTAACATCTTCATGCATGAAAGTCAGCAACGGATCACCCGCATTTGCAGCCGGGAATAAAAAGGTTTTTAATCCCAGATTGGATTGGAGATCAAAGTCCATAGAACCCAAAGCCGGGTAACTGAAATATCCCCTTACCGGAACAAGTGCCGGATTCAGTAAATGTTTATAGGGTGCATTGTCCATGAAATATCCTATTTTAGCAACAGGTTGCGCATTCGTTGCTTGTAAGGCCAAAGCTATCATTATTGACCCGATAATCGTTTTTAAATTTATCTGTTTCATAACTTGATACATTTTATGGGTTAAGGGTTATAATGTAACTTTAATACCGCCAAGCACACGTGCCTTTAATTCGGCTTTGATAAAGTTATCCGGTTTTATAGGTGTTCCGGCTACCGTTTCGTCTGATGTAGCACTGAATACCATTACAACCTTGTTAAGCGACTTCAGAGATTCCAGGTTATCAGCCAGTCTGATTTTGATGTTGGACTCAACAGCTGTTCCATTTGGCGCTCCGGCAAGAATTGTTTGAGCTTCCGGTGCAGCAATGATATTCATATTAGCATCCATCATCAGCAGTTCCAGGTTAAGATTCAATGGTATTGAATTGAAAATCTTCGCTGATATTTCAAGTCCTCCTGAATTCAGATTCATTTCTCCGAGACCCAGATCTATATCGTTGATGGTATCTCTCAATACGATACTCAAATCTTTTCCGAAGGTGAATGGAATCGTGATGTCATATTTAACCTTGAGTTTATAATTGGCCGCCAGATCGATGAAGTGTTGGTAACCCGCATCAATTGTTGGTTTGAGATCAATTTTGACAGAATCGGGTATCGGTTTAAACAAGTCCTGAATATTGGTTTCAACAAACGTGTATTCAGCAGGCATACCAGCATTTGATGGAGCATACCAGTTCGCTGTTTTAACCGTTTCATCCGGAGAATTTGCTTTTGGCAGACTGAAATTGAGGTCAATCTTATTTTCTGTCTGAGCAGTTCCGTTTTTGAACTTAGTCAGAGAGAGTAATGTGTTGACCGGAATTCCGATATTACTTTCCGTTCTGAGTGCAAGCACCGGATTCGAAATGTCGAGTACCACATCATCACCGCGCATGAAATCAGGCAGGTCGTCCAATGCCAGGTTAGGAATGTTCATCTGGTCGCCGAAGTCAACATTGAATCGTCCGTAAACGGATTTGAATTCAAGTCCGCTGAGGGTAACCTTCACATTTACGGTAATGTCCTCACCGTTGAGATCAGCACTGTTGATGGTTGGATCTACAACAGACACGTTAACATCGAAATTAACCTGGTCGTCTATTGATAGTTTTCCATTCAGATCTGAACCATCAAATTTAAGTCCTTTCAAGCCGACTTTCTTGGTAAGTTTACCATTAACAAAAGGTTGATCGATGACTAATTCATTGTTCGCGTTAACAGAACCTGCCGTGAAATTCAACAATTCAGGGAATTTAATCTTCATATCTGCATTCAGCGGGTTAGCTCCCAAATCCGGCATGTTATTAATAACAATTTCCAGATCTATTTCAGCGCCGTCTTTCAGTAAAATACTATCCAGTGCAGCAATTTCAGCCGGTATGTCGCTGATTTCCATGTCCAATACGGTAGAATCTTTGAAAGCAGCTTCCAGCGTTTTCATTTGAATAGAAGTTGATTCAATAGCCATATCAGAAACAGTGGCAACAAAAGCAAGTTTTTCACTTCCTAATGATTCGATAGCAGTTGAGCTAACGGTTCCCGATTGCAGGATGATGCCACCACTGATGGCGAATGTATCTTTGAGTTCGAGGGTACCATTAACCAAATCCTGATTGATATTCAGCGCTTTCAATTCTAATTGAATGAAATCAGGGATATCTCCGTTGATTATGTAAGCATTGTTACTTGTCAGGTTTTCATTTGGTTGGAACTCATACAAATCGCTGAATTGTAAAGTGATATTGTCCCCTTTCAAGGTAAGCGGGAGATTTGGTTTGGTAATATCAATCCGGACATAACAACCCGGTTTCACATTGATTACACCTAATCTTGCCACCTGATCGGCAATATCGATATCGAACCGGAATTCAATATCGGTGGATTGAATGGTTTCGTTTATGTCATTAGTCGTTACAGAAGCCGAATTCAACTTGATAGCAGATTCCGATTTCAGATTAACGACAGGATTGCTCGACGTATTGATGTTTTTGCTATCCATACGACCATTGATACTGATTTGTCCGTTGTATGAAATATTACCAGACCAGGTCAGTACCTTATTGGTAATAGTCACTTGTGACAAATCAATTTCCGTGAGATTAATTTCTGCCGTGTAACCATTTACCGGGTCTAAAGTTACATTTGTAGCACTATAGGTTTGTCCGGCCATGGATGAGAATGTGAAATTTGACGGGAAAGTAATGTCCAGATTATCAATTTTATAACTGGATGTTTTCATTACCGGCAAATTCGACGGCTTAATATTGATTACTAAGTTTGTAGGAAGAGAAGAACCGCTTGTTTTTCCAAAGTAAACGGTATTAATCGTGTTAATTTGCTCCGGTATATCGTTGTTGTTGATGTCGAAAGTTGAAGAACCACTGAGGTTAGTTGTAAAAGTAGGAATGTCAAAATCCATGCTTTTGATTTTCACATTTTTAACCCTTACATTGATAATCAGGTCGATTTGTTTTGCTTCCTGAATTTTGTTTTGTTTTACTTCACCTGAAGCGTCAATACTACCTGTAACATTGACTATCTTAGATACATCGATGAGCTTATTAACTGCACCCGGAAGGTTGTGGAAAGCATCAATATCTAATGTCTTTATTGTACTGTGAGCGTTGAAATCATTCAAAGCGTCTGAACTGCTAAAAACAATGTTACCTCCTGTAAGCGGAGCTAACGGGCTAAACTTGAATAAATCTGTTGGGTCAATGGTGATGTTCGGTGTAAAAGTACCTGTATTCATCGCATCAGTAACACCACCTAATGCCAGCTCTATTTCTAATTGTCCGCCGGCATCCAAATCTATTTGATAGATGTTGGTAACACCTTCAGGTACATCAATCTGGTAATTGATTGTTACCGAAAGATTTCCGATGTCAATGGGTTGTGGTAGCGAAAATGGGAGGACGGGATTAATATTAGTTGTGTAATCTACAAAAGGAGAAACATCAGCAAGTAAGTCATTCTTTCCGGTATTCAGATTTAAATCCTGCATGGTAAGCTTGCTTTCATCCAGCGCGTAATCAGAAAAATTAACGGTGAAATTTTGATCCATGCTTACGGCTGGCACAATGTCGCCGATTTGAACTGTTGGGATATTCATGTCAAGATTTTCGGTTTTGTTAAACCCCGGGATGACAAAGTCACTCACATCAATGTCGCCGAAGCTAACTGAAGTTGATTGACTAAATACCTGATCATCAAACTTTAATTTGTCGACATCTAAGTCTTTCAGGATGTCTTCAATGGAAAGCGAATCAGAAATGGTCATTCCATATCCGCCATCTTCCATGGTCTTTAAAAAATCCATGTCGTCAGAACTTAAGAAATCACCTAACCTGATGGTGTCGGTACTGCCAATCGGCAGGGCCAATGAATCTCCTCCGATGCTTATTTCCGTGTTTACCCCATTTGCCATATCGTACATGGGGTCGACACAAGAATTAATCAGAAGTGTGGCAGTAGAGAGCAACATTATGCCCAGTGCCTTTTGCATACTAATTTTCATATTGTTATTATTTTGGGTTGATATAAACAGGGATAAATTTAATTTTCAAACAGAATCGTTTGCAAATTTATACATTTATTCTAATGTTAAACAACAGATTGCAAAATTTGTTCAAAAAAAAACATCAGAATGTAAAAAAAAAACTTACACGGGCTTGTGTAAGTTTTTTAAGAATAAATATTGATAAGGGTATTGTTTGAGTCGGGATGACTGGATTCGAACCAGCGACCACTCGCCCCCCAGACGAGTACTCTAAACCGGACTGAGCTACATCCCGCACTTAAATTTGCGTCGGCAAAAGTACAATAAATTTTTTAATGTGCCAATATTAATGTGCCAATAATTTAATATGCCAATGTGCCTTTTTTTCGGTCTACGGTCTACGGTCTACGGTCACCACTAACCACTATTAAAGTCCCTTCTCCGATAAATACCTTTCCACTTCAATCGCAGCTTGGCATCCGGTTCCGGCAGCGGTGATAGCCTGACGGTAATGTGGGTCAGCTACATCGCCGGCAGCAAATACACCTGGGACATTGGTTCTGGGTGTTCCGGGAATGGTTTTGATGTATCCAACCTCATCGGTTTCCACCCAGGGTTTGAAAATGTCCGAGTTCGGTTTGTGACCGATGGCTAAGAAGAACCCATCGATTTCGATATGTACCTGCTCTTCATCAGCCTGACCACGGCGTTTAACTAAATTAGCACCCTGTACCACTTTGTCACCGGTAAGTCCGAGTGTTTCATGCTCGAATAAAACTTCAATTTTGGGGTTCTTAAATACCCTATCCTGCATGATTTTCGAAGCGCGTAAGAAAGGCTTGCGAACAATCAGGAAAACCTTTTCAGCCAATCCGGCTAAATAAATTGCTTCTTCACAAGCGGTATCACCACCTCCTACAACAGCAACCTTCATCTTGCGATAGAAGAAACCATCACAGGTGGCACAGGCTGATACTCCTGAACCGGCATACTTTGTTTCATCGGGTAAGCCAAGATATTTGGCCGTAGCTCCGGTTGAAATGATGATGGTGTCGGTTTCAATAACCTTCTCTCCGTCAACAGTTACTTTATATGGGGCTTGTGACAAGTCGGTCGCGGTAACGTGACCGTAACGGATGTCGGCGCCAAAACGCTCTGCCTGCCTGCGCAAGTCAGCCATCAATTCAGGACCGGTAGTTCCTTCCGGATATCCGGGGAAGTTTTCCACTTCGGTTGTGGTGGTCAGCTGACCACCAGGCTGCATACCTTCATATAATACCGGCGCTAAATTCGCCCGTGAAGCATAAATGGCGGCAGTGTATCCTGCCGGACCTGATCCGATAATCAGGCATCGTACTTTTTCTGTCATATTTCTATATAGTTTATTTTTGTTTAAGAGTTAAAGATTTAATAGTTTAAGTTCGGGTTTGAAGAGTTGTTAAGCATAAGACCTTTTATCTTTTAACCCTTAAACCCTTAAACCCTTAAACTTTTAAACCAGTGACACTATCTCAAGTCATTCATCACCGCTCCCTTGTACTTAGTTTTATCAAAAACAAACATATTCGGGTTGACGGTTACATCTTTTTGATAACTTTTGAAAGTCAACTCATTTTTCAATCCGTTTGTGTAATCTATTTTGATAGCTTGTAAATTCCCGGATGTCTTGTTCAACTGAATTTCTACTTTCGAAAAATCGGCTTTTTTATTTGTTGGGATGAGTTCGATGATATGATTGGTCTGGTTTTTCAGTTTGCTAAACTGAATTCTACTGACCGATTTAAATGCTGAAATAATAGCAACCGGATTGGTGGCTGCAAGTTCCTCAGCAGTAGGCTCTGTTATATTTACTTCATCGCTGCTTTCCAAATAAGCCCACTGGGTTTTACCATCAAACCACACGGTCAACTCATCTGTTTTCAGGAAAAACCGGTTTGCGTTCAAAATAATCAATCCTGAAATCTGCTGCGAATTTACACCATTTTTCTCTGAAATCTTCAGTGTAAATTCTGAACGGACTGCCCGGGTGCGAAAAGATTCAGTAAAATTGTTTATAATTTGCTCTGCATCAGTATTATGCTGGGCGTTTATAACGAAAATCGAATTTATGAATAGAATTATAGAATATATGAATTTCTGCATTTGTAGTAAGTATTTAATCAGTGCAGCTGTTTTAAAATCTGTTCCAAATGGTATTCGTCCATCACGAGTACCTGACGGGCTTTGCTGCCTTCGTTCGGACCGATAATCCCGGCTACTTCTAACTGATCGACAATTCGTCCGGCCCGGTTATATCCGATTGAGAATTTACGCTGGATGTTTGAGGTGGAGCCTTGTTGCGAGCTGACAATCAAACGGGCAGCTTCTTCAAACAAAGGGTCGCGTTTGCTCAGGTCGACACTGCTCATATCGAGTCCTTCGCCTTCAGCGCCAACATATTCCGGCAGGTAGAATGCCGAAGGATAACCTTGTTGTCCACCAATGTGGTGTACGATGTTCTCAACTTCGGGTGTATCCACGAAAGCGCACTGCACGCGGATAAGTTCGTTGCCGGAGGTAAAGAGCATATCTCCGCGTCCGACCAACTGATTGGCGCCCGGGCCATCGATAATGGTGCGGGAGTCGATCATGGAAGATACCCTGAAAGCCACCCTGGCCGGGAAGTTGGCCTTGATAACCCCCGTGATGATGTTCACGGAAGGACGTTGGGTCGCAATAATCATGTGGATACCAATGGCGCGTGCCAGCTGGGCAATACGGGCAATCGGGAGTTCCACTTCCTTGCCGGCTGTCATGATTAGGTCCCCAAATTCGTCTACAATCACCACAATATAAGGTAAGAATTTATGTCCTTTCTCCGGATTCAGTTGGCGATTGATGAATTTCTCGTTGTATTCCTTGATGTTACGCACATGTGCTTTCTTAAGCAGGTCGTAGCGGTCGTCCATCTCACGGCACAGGGAACTCAGGGTTTCCACTACTTTCGTGGTGTCGGTGATGATGGCGTCTTCACCATCGGGTAATTTAGCCAGGTAGTGTTTCTCAATGTCGCCGTAAATGTTGAACTCAACCTTTTTTGGGTCAATCAAAACAAACTTTAATACTGACGGATGTTTCTTGTATAACAATGAGGTGATAATGGCATTCAGTCCGACCGACTTACCCTGACCGGTTGCACCGGCCACCAGCAAGTGTGGCATCTTAGCCAGATCGACCATGAAAATTTCGTTGGTAATGGTTCTGCCGAAGGCAATCGGCAATTCAAATTTGGACTCCTGAAATTTTTTAGAAGCGATAACCGAATGCATCGAAACAACCTGTGGGTCGGCATTAGGCACTTCGATACCAATGGTACCTTTGCCCGGTATGGGAGCGATGATACGGATGCCGGTGGCAGCCAGACTCAACATGATGTCGTATTCTAAGTTGCGGATTTTCGAAATCCGGACACCATCCTTTGGTACAATTTCGTACAGCGTGATGGTCGGACCTACAGTCGCTTTAATGGTCTTGATTTCGATTCCGTAGTTCTGAAGGGTGGTTGTGATGCGCTCTTTATTCGCATTCTGTTCCTTCATGTCGATTTGCGTTTCATTGTCGGTGCCATAGACCTTCAGCAAATCGAGTGTCGGGAACTTATATCTTGACAGATCAAGCGTCGGATCATATTTTCCTAATTTCTCCAGGTTATAAAACGGATCGTCATTCTCTTCGTTTTTTTGAACATCTGCCATGTCGACAGGTTTGTTTTCTTCCACGTTCTGAGGCTTCTCGATTTCAAAAGCCACGTCATCGGTTGCAGTTTTTTCTGCTATTTCATCTTCATCATCGTCCACATGTAAAGCATCATCTTCATTTATTTTGTTCTGAATCCAGTCTTCCGGTACTATTTCAGTCCCAACGGCAACACTGGGTTCATCAACTTCCTCATCATCCAACTCTTCGGTTTCCTCTTCGATTGCTTCCTTTTTCTTACTGGAAAAAAGATTTTGCAGGAATGTAATAGTTTTGGCTGTGGTAATGATGCTGTATATCAAGAAAGAACCGATAACCGCCATCAGCAATCCCAGTTCGCCAATGTATGAAATGAGCCATTCGCTGACATAAACCCCATGTTCACCGCCAAGCAGAAAGAATATCTGTGGTTTGAAATAGACATCAATAAAACCAAGCGTTACCGACAGCCATATCAGCCAGAAAGCGCTGTGAAAGAAAGCTTTCCAGAGTGAACAGAAACGTTTGTTCATAAGCCGGAACGATAATATACCTGCAAACAGGAGGATGGCAAATGCTCCGATTCCAAAGCTTTTATGGATGATTTGGTGTGCAAAAAGCGCTCCGCCGAATGAAGTGATATTCTGAATGTCTTTTCTTGCTCCGTGTAATTCGCTGAAAGTAAGCTCCATCTTGCTTTGATCTTCAGCGCCGGTGAAGAAATAGGAAATCATGCCGATGGAAAAATAAACAAGCACGAAAAAGAGACTTAGGCCGATGATAAAACGCAAGCGGTCACTTGACAGGAAGCTGCCAATCTGGCTCCAGGTGCCCGGACCATCTGCTTTGTTTGCTGTTTTGCCCTTTTTACTTTTCTTAGGGGATACATTCAAAGGAATGGTTTTGGTTTCTTCTTTTGGTTGTATGACTGCTCTGACAGGTTTCCTCGGTGGCATAATTCAAAATTTACGATAGCTGTGTGTTTATAATTTGCAAAAATAACAAAAAAATGATGCAGAAATTGTTTTATTTGACATAATTTTACAGAAAATTATTTGAAGTATTATTTTCAACCCGTCACGTTATGACTATCCTCAAAACTTCTTCGCTGACAATTGGTTATAGCCATCGAAAGATTCATACAGTTATTCAGTCGGATTTGAATCTGGTTGTAAAATCAGGTGAAATGGTTTGTCTCATCGGTCCAAATGGAAGCGGGAAGAGTACCTTGTTGCGGACTTTAGCCGGATTACAGCAACCTTTATCCGGAAAATCAGTAATCAATGGTGTTGATATTCAGAAAATTTCTACCAAAGAAAGGGCTTTGCTGATATCGCTGGTGTTGACTGACCGGATTGACATCGAAAACGCCACTGTGAAATCGATTATTGCCATGGGCCGACATCCGCATACCAATTGGTGGGGAAGTGTGAATGAAGAGACCGAAGCACAGGTACAAAAGGCCATTTTCATGGTTCATCTTGAAAATAAAGCTGATAAACTGATTTCGGAATTGTCGGACGGAGAAAAGCAACGCGTGATGATTGCCAAGGCTTTTGTGCAGGACACCCCCATTATCATACTGGATGAACCTACGGCCCATCTTGACCTGCCAAACCGGGTGGAAATCATGTTGCTGTTGCACAAGCTGGCACACGAAACCGGCAAAACAGTTATTATTTCGACCCATGAGTTGGATATGGCTTTGCAGGCTGCCGACAGGGTTTGGCTGATGACAGCAGATAAAGGTGTTGAAGTTGGAGTGCCGGAAGATTTGGTGTTGAATGGTCGTTTTAATGAAGCCTTCAGAAGTGATAACTATGTTTTTAATCCCACCAACGGGAATTTTTCCATGAATTATAAATTGGATAAACAGGTGTCGTTGCAGGGAGATAAGACGCGGATGTACTGGACGCTACGCGCCCTGGCAAGAGCAGGATATGCAGCAGTAGATAAAGCAAATCCAGCAATTGTCATTGAAAACAATTGCTGGATGATAGGTGATAATAAGTATGATTCAATAGAAAATCTCTTATCTGCTTTATCTCACTCCGTGCATCATGCGTAAGAGTTTTTTGTTGAGGGTAATCAGGATGATACCACAAACAATGACGAAAAGTGCCACGTAAAGGAATATCTTTCCTGCACCCATCGATTCTACTGAAGATGCTAAGAAGCCACCCACGATGTTTGCCACAAATGATGAAAGCAACCAAACACCCATCAGCACAGAGGCTAATTTGGGAGGTGAAAGTTTTGTAACAACCGACAAGCCGACCGGAGACAAGCACAATTCTCCCAGTGTGTGAACCAGATAGGTAAGAACCAGCCAAATCAGACTGGCTTTAATACTGATATCTTCCGTATCTCCACCTCTTTCGGCAACAGCGCCCAGCATGAAGAAGAAGCCAACGCCAAGAATAACCATTCCAAGACCCATTTTGATGGGAGTTGTCAGTTTTTTACCGGTTTTAGAAACCCAGAACATCCCAAAGAGCGGAGCAAGCAATACGATAAATAAGGGGTTTACAGACTGAAACCACGCGGTAGGAATTTCATAACCTAATACCACACGGTCGACATATTTATCAGTATAAAGACTCAAAGATGAACCTGCCTGTTCGAATCCTGCCCAGAAGAAAATGGCAAACACAAAGAGTACAAAGATAACGGTAATACGTTGTTTTTCTTCTTTCGTAAGTGGCTTCTTCGTGTCAACAGGCGCTTCAAGATTGATGGCAGATGCCTGTAATGAACCCGGTCGTTTTCCTATATTGCCCAGGTATTTCTGAGCGAGTGTATTGAAGAATATTTGTCCGAGGAACATACCAACGGCAGCGGCAAGGAACCCGTAACGGTAACCGTAGCTGATAATTACTTCTCCGGTTTCACTTGTAACAGTGCCTGCAAATAAATTATCGGTCAGGAATCCTACAACCAGCGGAGCCATAAAGGCGCCTAAGTTGATACCCATGTAGAAAATAGAGAAAGCAGAATCCCTTTTTTCGTCCCCTTCTTCATATAATCCTCCTACCAAAGTTGATATATTTGGTTTGAAAAATCCGTTTCCTATGATTAATAATCCCAAACCGGCAAATAGTCCGGCGTGTGTGTTAACGGCAAATAATGTTAATTGTCCGAGCATCATGGTAATCCCGCCGATGGTTATGGCGTGTCGTTGCCCCAGCCATTTATCTGCAATCCAACCACCAATCAAGGGAGTGAAATATACGAATCCGGTAAAGAAACCGTAAATTAAACTCGCGTTTTGGGCGCTGATGTTAAGTCCACCTTCCAAATAGGTTTTTGTCAGATAAAGAATCAGGATACCCCGCATCCCGTAATAACTGAAACGTTCCCACATTTCAGTTAAGAACAATAAATACAGGCCTTTGGGATGACCTGTTCTTTTTTTACCTTTTGTCATTATTTTCAGATTTTATTTAACGCTTTTTCAAAAAGCAGGTGCAAAAATAATAAACTTGTTTGAATATACAATATTTATTCAACCAAGTTTAACGTGTCAGCCGGTTTCATAACCACGCCAATATTTTTCCGTCCATCCGATTTGATGATGACGGGATTATCGAATCGAACTTGTCTTACATATTCACTTTCATAAATGGCTTCCTGTGCATTTAGAAAATCTATGTCGAAGGAACCATCTTTATTAAATGGGTTGATGGTGAAATAAGAAACCCCGAAAGAAGTCAGGTTTTGGAAGAAATGGGTACCCTGACTCGGCTCTATCCTGTAGTTCGACAATCCTGATTCAACGATGAGCATGGCGTTGCTGATATGCGGCCATTTTACGGGAATTCCTAACCAGGGGTCACTGGAGCCCCACCGACCGGGACCCACCAGTATATAATGCCTGTTTTCTGCAATCATTTTTTTGTTCAGCTTTTCGATGTCATACATGATGAGCTGATTCTTAGAAGCATTAAAGGCTTCGGGTTTAACATAAACGATGTCATATACATCACTGGTGATACCGTGTCCCAGTACGCTATTGCTGCTGATAATGGTGTCCTCCTCCTGTATCTTGCCGATGTCTTCGTTGATGTTTTCATTAGAATCAACTATCGGTCTGATTTGCAGAAAATAGAAGGTATGCTGTTTATTTTCTGAATAATCCAAATTTACCGCGAATTCAATTTCGATGGGGCGACCCATTTCATTGTGAGCGATTTTCAATACATCAGTTAAAATTTCAGCTAAAGGAAATACATTGTGTTGCAGGATGTTGGCGAAAGTGATGATTTTCCGGCCACCTTCGTAGATGCCATCATAAATCATTTGTTCCTGCACATCGTACGTTGAAGCAATGTATTTCAACGTCCCATCTTTTAATGCATCCTGCACATTGATTTTAAGCAGGTTGAAGCCGTCATCGACCTGGGGAGTAAAGTGAATGTTATTCAGGTCAAGCGCGTTGAAATAGGTCTGTGTCTCCCGTAATGCATATTCCAGACTGCTGGTTTGCAGAATATTATGCGGATATGCTGGCGAAAAACGCAGGGTAACACCTCCGTCAACAATATATTTACCCAAACCAAGAGCAACATTGGCTATGCCGTCTTCAGGTCTTTCAGAACCAATCGGGTAATAATTCAGCGATTTGGCAACACCCGAGAAAGAAGGATAGAAGCGGTTATCATGTTGACTTCCACAGGTTTCCTGTAAGACGATGGCCATTTTTTCTTCATCGATCACATTTTTGGTCGCTGTCATGTATAGCTTGCTTTGTTGAAAATAGACTGAAGCATATACTGCTTTGATGGCTTCGGTCAGCAGAGAAAGCGTCTGGGTGCGACTCACCTTGTTGTACGGAACCATATAGGTTGAATAGATGCCGGCAAATGGCTGATAATGTGAATCTTCAAGAAGACTGGAAGATCGAACTGCAATCGGGGTGCTGATAACACCCAGAAAAGCATAGAGGTCGGCAATCAGTTTTTTGGGTAGTCGGGCATGTAAAAAGTGTTTCAGGATTTCCTCATCCGGCAAATCTGATAAGGCAATTGGATATAAATCGTTCATTTCCATGAATTCTGAGAAAATGTCAGTGCAAATGACAACAGTTTTTGGAATCACAATCTGCACATTGTCATGTTGTTGCAGTTTCTCATTACGTTTAATCATGGAGTCGATGAAAGCCAGTCCTCGCCCTTTACCGCCCATCGAACCATCACCAATGCGGGCAAAATTCGAGTACTGGTCGAATCTTTCCCGTTGGAAAACGGCTACCACACCTCGGTTTTTTATTTTGCGGTATTTTACGATGCCTCCAAAAAGTACCTGACGAAGCTTGTTCAGGTCTTCAATGCCAGGATCATAAATATTCGTGTTTTTAAAGAATTCTGCCAATGGGAACATGGCCCTTGAATACAACCAGCGGGAGACATTATTGCGGGTAACGTGATACATCAGGCATTCATCGCTCAGGTTGAAAAAAACATCCTGTAAGTCCCGCAGGTTTCTTACCCGTGCTTCTACCTCTCCCGTATTGGGATTTTTAAAAATAAAATCTGAGAATCCGAAGTTCAGGTTAATCCGGTCACGAAGTTCAGTCAGCAAGGTTGGAGAGTGTTTACTTATAAAGGCGGCTTTTACCCTTTCAGCCTCTTCTTTATTTTTATTGTCGGATGACTGGATAATCAGTGGGATAAATTTATCCTGTTTCCTTATTTCTTCACACAAAACAATTCCTGCTTGT
Organism: Paludibacter sp.; assembly: GCA_034928085.1. Lineage (GTDB taxonomy): Bacteria > Bacteroidota > Bacteroidia > Bacteroidales > Paludibacteraceae > Paludibacter. The sequence continues at coordinate 4,176 of JAYFPG010000009.1, read as the reverse complement.
TTGTCTTTAACGCCCTCTTTTTGGAAACTGACATCAGCAATAACCCCAAGCATGTTATCCTTATATGTATTGTATATGGCGATGGCTTCTTCGTAGGTGCGGGCAAAGAGTATTTTCGGCCTTCCCCGCATCCTTAGCATTTGTTCGTGCTCATTCAGCGCTTCAGTCATGAACGAAAGTGATTGCTTAAATACACATTTATAAAGATGGGGCAGGATAGATGAATAGAAGTGAATGGAATCTTCCACAAACAGGATTACCTGTACACCCACTGATGCCACATCTTCTTTCACATTCATCTTGTCTTCCAGCATTTTGGTAATCGCCAACAGGATGTCGGGATTGCCGAGCCAGCTGAAAACATAATCAATCGCGCTTAAATCTTCGTTGGATATCCTTTTGGAAACTGATTTGGAGAAAGGTGTCAGTACCACGATGGGGATATTCGGGTAATGCATTTTAACATCTTTCGCCCATTCAAAAGGATTGATGCTGTCGCCACTCGGCATTGAAATGATCACGTCAAAATCCCGTTCTTTCAACATTCTGTTGGCATCTTTCTCGTTCGAAACCAGTGTGAACCGTGGAGGATACCGCAGGTTAAGCGCAGTATATTCATTGAAAATCTGTTCGTCAATCCGGCCGTCTTCTTCCAGCATAAAAGAATCGTATTTACTAGCATAAAGCAGGATGTTGTAAATGCGATGCTTCATCAAATCAGCAAAAGAAGTGTCTTTAAAATATAATTGTTTGATATTTCTGTACATGACTACAATTTAAATTTATATGCAGAAAAAATAAATTTCAGAAAGGATTTGTTTATTGGAAAAAACATATAACTTTGGTGGTGTAATTGAAGCACAAAGCTAATAATCTAAAATCAAATCACAATAACAATTTAAAACTAATTGTTTATGGATATAGAAAAAATCATGTCGTCGCTCGAAGCTAAACATCCGGGAGAACAAGAGTATTTACAGGCTGTACGGGAAGTGCTGATCAGTATCGAAGCGGTATATAACGAACATCCCGAGTTTGAAAAAGCCAAAATAGCAGAAAGAATGGTGGAGCCGGATCGGATTTTTACCTTTAAGGTGTCCTGGGTCGATGACCGGGGGGATGTGCAGGTAAATCTCGGTTACCGGGTTCAGTATAATAATGCCATTGGGCCATACAAAGGCGGACTGCGCTTTCACTCTTCCGTAACACTTTCTATTCTGAAGTTCCTGGGTTTTGAACAAACCTTTAAAAATGCGTTGACCACCCTGCCGATGGGAGGAGGAAAGGGTGGTTCAGATTTCAACCCGAGGGGTAAGTCGTCAGCTGAAGTGATGCGTTTTTGTCAGGCTTATATGCTGGAGCTCTGGCGGCATATCGGACCCGAAACCGACATTCCCGCCGGAGATATCGGGGTAGGTGCACGCGAAATCGGTTATTTATATGGTATGTATCGAAAGCTGGCGCGTGAAAATACCGGTGTGTTTACCGGAAAGGGACTTGAATACGGTGGTTCGCTGATTCGTCCCGAAGCAACGGGTTTTGGTGGCTTGTACTTTGTCAGCCGGATGCTCGAAACAGCAGGAGATAATATGAAAGGCAAAACCGTCGCCATTTCAGGTTTTGGCAATGTGGCCTGGGGTGCTGCGTTGAAAGCCACCGAAATGGGAGCTAAGGTAATCACCATTTCTGGTCCGGATGGTTATGTGTTGGATGAAAAGGGAATTTCGGGAGAAAAAATAGAATATATGCTTGAATTAAGAGATACCTGTAACGATGTGGTGGCTCCTTATGCAGAAAAATATGGCGTGCCGTTTTTCCCGGATAAAAGACCGTGGGAAGTGAAGGTTGATATTGCCTTGCCCTGTGCCACACAGAATGAATTAAATGCCGATGATGCCAGAATGTTGATAAACAATGGTGTAAAGTGTGTGGGAGAAATATCGAATATGGGTTGTACCCCGGAGGCCATAGACTTATTTATTGAACACAAAGTGCTTTATGGTCCGGGTAAAGCCGTGAATGCAGGCGGTGTAGCTACTTCGGGACTCGAGATGACACAAAATGCCATGCACATTAACTGGACAGCGGCTGAAGTAGATGCTAAACTGCAACAAATCATGTCAGAAATTCATGCACAATGTGTCAGATATGGCAGAGAAGCTGATGGATATATCAATTATATGAAAGGTGCCAATGTGGCAGGATTTTTAAAAGTTGCAAAAGCGATGCTGGTGCAGGGGGTGGTTTAGCTATTCGCTTTCCGCTTTCCGCTTTATGTATGATTATTAAAATTAACTTAATCTCTTTGCTTCGTTAATCGGTTTTAAATGTTAAAATCGAAATGTTAAAATACACCAAATCAAGCTGACAAATGATTTCAGCGGAACAACTTTTGTATAATTTAGTGCCGGAAATAAAAAATCCGGCATTATTTATTTAATTTAAAACTATGCGTATGAGAAGAAATAAATTTTTTCAGGTTATCGGTTTGGTGTTGTTGGTAGTAATGGTCACTGTGGCTACCAATTACGTGATGAACAGAAGCAACGCCAGTCAAAATCAAAGTAACTTTTCGTTTGATCAGATTCCTGCCAGTTATGCCAATTTTAAAAATGCTTCCAGGGCAGGGGACACTGATTTTACAGTAGCTGCCGAATTGACAGTGAACGCGGTGGTACACGTGAAAGTGAAATCTGAAGTGATGCAGTCGAGGGGATTCAACGGAGATCCGTTTTTCGAATACTTTTTCGGACCCCAGTTTCGTCAGCAACAACCACAGATTCGTGAAGGTGCGGGTTCCGGGGTTATCATTTCCAGTGATGGGTATATTGTTACCAACAACCATGTAATTGATAATTCGAAGGAAATTGAAGTTGTATTGAATGATAAACAATCTTTTCCGGCAACGGTTGTGGGTTCAGATCCCAATACCGATATTGCCCTGTTGAAGATTGAAGAAAAGGATTTACCATTTATTATCTTCGGCAACTCAGATTCGTTGAAGGTTGGTGAATGGGTATTAGCAGTGGGTAATCCCTTTAACCTGACATCAACTGTAACAGCAGGTATCGTGAGCGCCAAGGCCAGGAATATCAATATATTGAACTCAGCTATGAAAATAGAGTCGTTTATACAAACAGATGCAGCGGTTAATCCCGGCAACAGTGGTGGAGCGCTTGTAAATACCCGTGGAGAATTAGTGGGAATCAACACGGCCATTGCATCTCAGACCGGATCGTTTACAGGCTATTCTTTTGCAGTACCTTCCAGTATTGTTCAGAAGGTGGTTTCCGATATCCGTCAGTATGGAGTAGTGCAACGTGCTGTATTGGGTGTAGAAATCAAAGATATTAATGGTGAACTTGCCAAGGAAAAGAATATTAAGACTTTTGACGGAGCTTATGTTGCCAATGTGGTTGAAAGCAGTGCTGCTGATAAGGCTGGTGTAAAATCAGGAGATATCATTACCAATGTAAATGGTGTTGCGGTAAAATCGGTTGCACAATTGCAGGAGCAGGTTGGGCGTTACCGTCCCGGTGATAAGATCTTTATCGAGATATTACGAGACAATAAAAAACAAAAGCTGAATGTTGAACTCAAAAACCGTCAGGGTAATACCGAATTGGTTTCTTCAGATGTAAACATTGACTTGTTGGGAGCAACCTTCAAAGAAGCCGACAGTAAAACCAAAGAAAAATTCGGCGTGGATTACGGAGTTGAGGTAAAATCAGTAGGTAAGGGTAAATTCAGTAATGCTGGCATCAAAAACGGATACATCATATTGAAAATCAATAATATCAGGATGAGCAGTGAAAAAGATATTGAAACTGCCATGAAAGCGGTGATGGATAATGCCGACCAAAACAAGGTGCTTTGGATTACCGGATTTTATCCAAATGGCAAAACTGCCTATTACGCGATTGACCTGAATAATTAATTTGACGTAGAAATATCAGCTTTTTAAAGAATTGAACAAACAGTCCTTTGCTAAAATTAAGGGACTGTTTGTTTAATTTATAATAAACTTATCAACACGATAAAACATTTTACAAACTGAAACGTTTAAAGCATTAAAAGTAAAAGATTTCTATTTTTTTATATTGAATAATTTTACTAACTTTGCACGCTAATTTTCAAAAGAGGAATGAGACAACTAAAAATTACTAAATCGATCAC
>JAYFPG010000077.1:0-1922 GCA_034928085.1 Paludibacter sp. | reverse complement strand
CACAGGAGCATCAGTATGATGTACCACGACAGTTTTTCCGGTTACATCCAGCAATGCAATTTTCTCAATCGACACATCTGTCTTTATCGTTAAGAAATCACCTGTCGGATTCGGATAAAGCTGCATACTGGCTGAAAGTGTAGGATTTGTGAGTCCACTGGACGAACTTTTCAGTTTAAAAATCTCCCCTGCATCTCCCACTGCCAACACTTTACTATCTCCTGCGTTTGACATTCCCCTGAAAATACTGGTATTGTTTCCAATATCTTCTTTTGTCCAGGTCGCACCAGCATCTGTCGTTTTATATATTTGACCAACCTGACCGGAAGCATAAGCAGTAGTAGCTGAAACAACCGTTAATCCCCAAAGCTGACCTGTAGGAGCCGGATCAATTACAACACGAGTCCAGGTCACTCCTGTATCTGCTGTTCTGAAAATTGAGCCACCATCGCCAATAGCCACACCCGTTGTTTCGTTGAAAAAACGGATTTCAAAGAAATGATTGAAAGTAGTTTCAGTTGATGTCCAGTTGATCCAGTTCTGTCCACCATCTTCGGTCTTTTTAATTAATTTACCGTGAGAAGCTATGAAACCAGTCGTAGCATTCACAAAGAAAATCGATCTGTAAGTTCCGGCACCTAACGACCCGTGAAATGTCCAGGTAGCACCTCCATCAATGGTTTTCAGAATAATTCCATTATACCCGGTGGCAAAACCGTTGTTGGCATCCAGGAAATAAAAGTCATTGATTGCCTGAGTAGATAACTGAGCGTAAGTTGTTATAATCTCCGGTAAATTTGCAGAGATATTGGTCCAGGTAGCTCCACCGTCAATCGTTTTCAATACGGTTGCACTTAAACCACCAATAAAGCCCACCTGATCTGTGGCAAAATGGACCACATAAAGATCCTGAGTGGTAAGACCATGAGTAACTGCAGACCATGTAGTACCGCCGTCAGTAGATTTCATGACCATCCCTCCGACTCCCACTGCAAAAGCAGTTGTTTCGCTTGCATAAGCAACATCCCAAAAACGGGAAGTAGTTCCACTGGTTACTTTTTCCCAGGTCACCTCAGCCTTCAGTCCCGATGCAAAAACACCGGACATCAGCACAACAAAAAATAAAGAACGTAATGTTTTCATAAAATACAAATTTTCAGCATTGATATTTAAGGTTAAGAAATTACTCTTTCATAATTTTCTTTTCAACAATTCCATCAGCAGTTTGAACCTGTAAAAGGTAAATTCCCTTGGAAAGATGCGCCATATTGATGTTTTGCTGAGTTTCACTCAACAGTACAACTTTACCGGTGATATCACGAACAGTGAGTTTTTTTACATCAACATTGATATGTAAAATATCCTTTACTGGATTTGGATATATCTGCATCAGATTGTTCTCTTGCAAATTTTCGTTCGAAGTCGTAATATCAACCAATCTCATAATTGCACCGCCATCTCCTACAGCAATACGGATGTTGTTGCTAAAATCAAAATTTCTTAAAGTATTTGTTGTTCCCGAAGCCATTTCAGACCATGTGCCTCCTGTATTTGTGGTGGTAAATATTTTATCTAAATTACCTACAATAAAACCTGTTGTGCTGTTCACAAAAACAACCCTGTTGAAAATTTGGCCTGCAGCACCTAAAGCAGTATTTGTCCAATTAGCGCCATCTGTTGTTTTTAAAACATAACCCGGTTGTCCGGCAACTGGTTGTCCCGTTGCAAAGCCCGTATTGTCATTTATAAAATAAGTACTAAAGAAATGCGCAGCAACTGTTGGATAAGTCATATTAGCCCAGGTCATCCCACCATCTGTAGATTTTTGAAGGTTATTTCCATGCAAAGCCAGATAAGCCAAAGACTCACTTCTAACATCAATGTCCCTGTATGTACCTGTTCCGAAATTTGATTTGTAAGTC
>JAYFPG010000004.1:0-67464 GCA_034928085.1 Paludibacter sp. | reverse complement strand
AACATTTGAACCGGCAGAATTGAAGTATATCTACCGTATTCACAATCCGGAGGGATTTGCCACGAATGCCACAACTACTAACGGCCCTATTTACAGTTACTACCGCAAAGATCATCTGGGTAATAACCGCGAAGTATGGCGGGCATCCTACACTTGGGGAAGTACAACTCATGCAGCAGCAACCGTGCAAAAAACACAATACTACCCCAGCGGTTTGCCATGGAAAAGTAACAGCGGCGATAACCCGGGTTCGCAACCGTATAAGTTTAACGGTTGTGAGTTTATAGAAATGCATGGCTACGATGTAACTGACCTTGGAAATCGGGGTATACATCATGCAACAAACAGATTTACTACTATGGACAGGTTTTGCGAGAAGTTCCCATGGCAAAGTCCGTATGTTCATGCAGGGAATAATCCGGTGAATTATGTGGATGTGAATGGGGATAGTATAATGCTCACGGGGAATAATTTGAATGAAATCATTATGGCGATATACAAAGGATTAGGAGAAGATTCGAATGTGAGTATGAGATTTAATAATGGAGTTTTAGACCCTGAATCAATCAAAGAGTTAGCAAATTCGACTAAAGATGTTTTTATCAAAGATTTATATGAGATCGCGAGTCATGAAAAAATGGTTGAATTGAGTGTGTCAGGTAGTTATACATATAAAGATAATGATGGAAATTTTAAAGACTCCAATCAGGATTATCAGGATTATCAAACATCTCCACCTCCCTTTGGACCTCTTATCAATGATTTTTATGATGGGAAATGGGAAGTTGTGGGTAATACAGGTCGTGTTTTAGTTCCTGGAATTAGGAATCCTACAGGAGCGAATTCTACAAACGGGAACTTGCAAATAATCATTAATGCACAAGGTACATTAAATCAAAGGGTTGTTGGGCTTGCGCATGAATTTGGACATATTGTTCTTTATTTGCGAACTAATGGTCAGGTATTCAGACATGGACAGAATGATGTTAATAACCAAATTAACATCAGAATAGACCAAATAACAAACAAATTATTCAAATGAAAACATTTAAACAACTAATAATGACTGTTTCATTATTTACATGTGCTGGTTCATTACAATCTCAGGACACAAAATTTTGTGAAAGAATAACTTTTGACGTAGATAGTATTCCTGTACTAATTAGTAAAAGTAGAAGTACTAGTGGGCAGACCCTTGATTCTCTATATTATGTATTGCCTCAAGGGGAAACCATTAGCGTTAGTAAGAATATCAATTATTGGGGAGGGAATGGCCAACTTGAAGCTTTTTTAGATCATATGTATTATCAACGGTTTGACTATAATTATCAAGAGATGAATGACATTGTTAAATACTGTATAATATTTGATAATAATTTAAAAATTATAGATATTCGTTTTCTAAAACGTTTTCATGGCGTGAACGATATATTAAAAAACTACCTAATGGTTTACAAATTCCTATCAGACACCGAAAGCCATTGGGTTGTTGAAGATAAAGCTGCCTATACTTGGTATGTTTATATAGGTTCTCATAGATTTTTCTGAGCTGTTAATGTCATAGATTGCAAAGTGAATTTGGAGAAACCGGAGAAACTATAAACAAAGAAGTTGGTGCCTATTTATTTGAAAGAGCATTATCATTCAGTTTAGGATATGGAGCAAATAGCTTTGGTAATTTTACAGTGTCTGGAGAGTTATATGACAAATCAATGAGAAATTTACTTTATTCCAATAATTTCATATAGTAAGGCTCTTAATAGTTTCCTCGAAGGTTCAAATGTTAACTCCAATGGAAGGTATAATAGTTACATTCTTAAAGCTAATGATACAAATCCTGTTATTAAAACTTTATTTCCTTTAATGAGATGAAAAAAACATACATAATAATCGTATTAATCTTTTGTTTTCTATATTGTTATTGTGAAAATAACAGCAAAGATACTGCAGTTGTAATACTTACTGACCCTGTTATTCCAGACCCGTTTATTATCGAAAGAGATAGTGCTTATGCTGAAATACCAGACAGTATAGGAGTAAATCTTAAAGGTTTTGCAATGATACAACTTTATATAAAAGATGATTGTAAAATAGAAAAAATAGAAATTGACAAACTACTTCTAAAAAAGAACGACAGCATTTTTATTGATTATGTTCGTGACTTCTGGGATTGTGAATTTTACACAAAAATACCTTCATGTATTAAACAATATTATCCATTTTTAGATGAATATGCAAGAAGCTCACTGCGGATAATTAAGAATGTGGAAAATGTCTCAAAGCTGTCAATAATGAACATCATGGTAAGGTTTAGATGAAATTTTTATAAATTAGTTGGCTATATTTATGCTAATACCAAGCAACTTATTTAAATGCAATATCCGGGACTGGACGACGAACTCTGCCGGCGGGCAGAAGTTAAGTTCCCATTACATTACTGTGAATGCCGGCGTGTATCAACCTCTCAACCAGGGACAGGTTATTGAGAACCTGGATGTAAACGAAAACGACAATGTAACGGTGGATGGCATGGACTATATCGGGAATATCGAATATCAAATTTACCGTTATTTCGACTGGGATGTAACATTTGAACCGGCAGAATTGAAATATATTTATCGCTTGCACAATCCGGAGGAATTTGCCACGAGTGTAACAACCTATGGTCCGGTTTACTATTACTATCGGAAAGACCACGTAGGCAACAATCGGGAAGTCTGGCGGGCATCCTACACTTAGGGAAGTACAACTCATGCAGCAGCAACTGTGCAAAAAACACAATACTACCCCAGCGGTTTACCCAGGAAATCCAACAACGGCGATAACCCGGGTTGGCAACCGTATAAATACGGTGGAAAAGAGTTTGTGGAGATGCATGGGTTGGATGAATATGACTCCGATGCCCGGTGGTATTATCCGGCGATTATGCGGACGACGACACCCGACCCGCTGGCTGAGAAGTATTATGATATTAGCCCGTATGCGTGGTGTGCGAATAATCCGGTGAAAAACGTTGACCCCAACGGGATGTGGATTGAATCTGCATGGGACGTTATTAGCCTTGTAACGGGTGCAAAAAGTCTTGTTAATAATATTAGACAAGGAAATGTAGGGCGGCAATAGTGGACGGACTTGGTGTCGCGGCAGATGGACTTGCCCTTGCTTTACCGGGTATTCCAGGAGGCGCAGGTGCAGGAATAAAAGCGATACGGGCAGGAGATAATGTTCTTGATGCGGTAAGTACGGCTAAAACGGTTGAGAATGCAACTGATATGGGAAAGGTAGCAAAAGTACAACCTAATCCACACGGCGCAAAAGGCAAACCCGACCACCAAGCAAAAGTAAAAGAACTGGAAACAAAAGCAGCAAATGAGAATCCGGGACAAAATATTGTAACAGAAAAGAAAATTAATGCAAAAGGTTCTAATAGACGTCCTGATGTGCAAGTGCAAGACCCAAAACAAAATAATAAAACAACAAAAGTGTACGAAGCAGAAAGAAACCCAAATAGTAAGCGAAACCAAAAACGAGAGGAAGAATACAGGAATTTGGGTATACCATATGAAACTCATAAAGTAAGTATATATTAAATGAATACAAACAAATTTATATCAGCATATAATTATTCAATAGAATTACCAAAAGTTTGGTCAGAATATCAATTAGACGAGAGTGAAAAGAATACAAATGGTTTTTTTAATACTTCAGAATGGACGGGTAATTTAAGAATCACTCCTTTGTCTTTTGATAAAGACCGTTTGTCCGCATTTTTTGAAGATAAATTAATAAAAAACAATGCTGAAGAAATTGATTGGAATAATATCGTCGGTATTTTTTATTTTGAGCAATCAAATGATATGTATATATATTATTGGTATTTGATTGAAAGTCAAAAGTTGTATTTTTGTTCTTTTACTATAGATTTTGAAATGAAAGATACAGAGAAAAACAAAATAGAATTGAAAAAAATTATCAAAATATTACAGTCACTGAAAACAATTGACCATAGATAGGACTTACAAAAATCTAACGCTTCATACATAATTCGCCCCCTTGTTCGGCGTAGTCTCCAGACCATAGACTACGCCGAACAAGAGCACTAAAATATGTAGCCTACAATGCTCTATTCGAGCGATTCTAATACTTCTATTCGAACGGTTCTAATACCTCTATTCGAACGATTCTAATACCTCACTTTGCCTTTTATCTTCATTACAGAAAAAAATCCTCAATTAAATGTTAAAAAATGTATTGGTGTGTTTTTAATTCTCTATATTTGTAAGGAAATTTCTGAATAAAAATAGAGATAATATAAGATTGTTTGTTCAGAAAACCCGACAATTGCTTTAGATTACGAACCTTAAATCTACAAGTATATGGAAGCTGTTAGTCCTTATGTGGTTGCTGAACCTGTTCTCGATCAGATTGTTGAGCAGTACAGAGACAGACCCGGCATGTTGTTGTCGACACTGGAAGCAGTTCAGGAAGCCAATCCGCTCAAATTCCTGCCAGTGGAAACGCTGGTACAGGTCTCCCGTAAACTGAGCATCCCCATGACGCAGGTGTACAGCGTCGCGACATTCTACTCCTTTTTCAATTTAAAACCCCAGGGACGGCATACCATCGTGGTGTGTCGCGGAACGGCTTGTCATACCAAGGGTTCGCGGGAATTGCTCAACAGTGTCGGGCACATCCTGGGTTTCGGATGCGAACCCGACGAGATGGAACAGGGGTACACGACATCCGACAATGAGTTCACAATCAAGACGGTTGCCTGTTTCGGTCAGTGTGCCCAGGCGCCGGTCATCGCGGTAGATGGGGTCATTCATAGCAATGTGAACGCGCAGAAGCTCATTAAAATCCTGAAAAAAGTGAAATCGTCATGAGAAAGAGTATGCTGCAATCATTCGAACAGCTGTGTCGTTCGTATGTTAAAAATATACTTCCCGATAAACCCATGCTTATGGTGGGGATGGGAACCTGTGGCATCGGGAATGGCGCTGATGTGTTGTACAGGATCATCGACAACAGCATCCGCGAAAACAAGCTGGATTGTCTGGTTAAACCAACCGGTTGTTTCGGTTTTTGTGCCGAAGAACCACTGGTTAGTCTGTATCAACCGGGAAAACCTTTACTGGTTTATAGCCGGGTCACTGAAAAGGAGGTGCTGAGAATCTTAAACGGAGCTGTTTCGGGCAAAATCTATACGAAAAATATATTATGCCGGATCGAAAGCTGGGATCACCTGACGACCCATATTGAATATGGCAAAGGATATGAAAGCTACCCGCTCTGGTACGAACTGCCTTTTTTTAAGGGACAAAAGAAAATCGTTCTTCGCAACGCCGGCTTCATCAATCCTGAATCCATAGAAGATTATCTCGCAGTGGGTGGTTACCGGGCACTGGCTAAGGTGCTTGCTGCTGATAATCCGCAGGCGGTTATTGATGAAGTGCTCGATGCCGGTATGCGGGGCAGGGGAGGCGCCGGTTATCCGACCGGGAAGAAATGGGACATGATGAGACACAACGAAGCGCCTAAGAAATACCTCATTTGCAATGCCGATGAAGGTGACCCGGGAGCATACATGAACCGCAATGAAATTGAAAGCGATCCGCATTCGATTTTAGAAGGCATGATGATAGGCGCTTTTGCCATGGGAGCCGATGAAGGAATCGCCTATGTGCGCGCCGAATATCCGCTGGCGGTGAAACGTTTTGAAATGGCAGCCAAACAGGCGGAAGCGATGGGATTGATGGGGAATAACATTCTCGACTCAGGTTTCAGCTTTAAGTTTGATATCGTGGAAGGCGCCGGTGCGTTTGTTTGTGGAGAAGAAACTGCCCTGATTGCTTCTATCGAAGGAAAAGCCGGGCGACCGATGCCACGTCCTCCTTATCCTGCCGCCAAAGGTTTGTATGGTTGTCCCACCAACATCAACAACGTGGAAACCTGGTGCAACATCCCGGTAATCATCGAAAAAGGAAGCGATTGGTTCCGGCAAACAGGAACGGAAAAGAGTCCGGGCACCAAGGTGTTTTCACTCGTGGGTAAAATTAAAAACACCGGTCTGGTGGAATTGCCTTTAGGTTCTACCCTCGAACAGTTTATCTTCGAAATCGGAGAAGGAACGGGTACGAATAAGAGGGTGAAAGCAGTGCAAACGGGTGGCCCGTCGGGCGGTTGCATCCCGCTGGAACATTTTAAAACACCGGTCGATTATGAGTCGCTGGCTGCATTGGGCGCTATTATGGGCTCGGGCGGTATGGTGGTCATGGACCAGGACAACTGCATGGTGGATGTCGCCCGTTATTTTCTGGAATTCAATGCCGCGGAATCCTGCGGGAAATGTACGCCTTGCCGGGAAGGACTTTCGCAGGCGCTGGCTATTCTCACGAGAATAACGCGCGGTCAGGGTACCATGGCCGACCTCTCCATGCTGGAGATGTTGAGTCAGACCATCCGGGATACGGCAATTTGCGGACTGGGACAAACAGCTCCCAATCCAATCCTGACGACCTTGCGGTATTTCAGGCATGAGTACGAAGAACATATACAGGAAAAACGCTGTTATGCCGGCGTTTGCGAAAATCTGTTCATGGCTTTGTGCGAAAATTCCTGTCCGCTGCACATGAATATCCCGGGTTATATCGAATTAATAAAAGAAGACCGCATTGAAGATGCCTTTGAACTGACCCTGCGGGATAATCCGTTGCCGGGAACAATTGGTCGTATTTGTCACTTCCACTGCCAGATGCGCTGTCGCCGTGAAATGCTCGACGAACCGGTTTCGCAGGGTGAGGTGCATCGCTATCTGGCCGATACCATGTATCAGTTGGGGAAAGAGCACGAGATTTATCAGAAGTTAATCAAAGAAAAGTTGCCTGATACGGGGAAACGAATTGCCATCGTGGGTGCGGGTCCGGCTGGGCTCACTGCTGCATTTTACTTAGTGCGGCTGGGTCACGCGGTCACTGTTTACGATGCTTTCCCCGAAGCGGGTGGGGTGCTTCGTTATGGTATTCCTCAGTACCGGCTGCCGCATGCGGTGCTGCAAAAGGAAGTGCAACTGATTAAAAAGCTGGGAGTGAAATTCGTTTTCAATACCCAACTCGGGAAAGATATTACCTTAGTTACATTAGAAAATCAGCACGATGCGGTTTATTTAGCCATTGGCGCCTGGAAAGAAACGGGTTTGCATATCCCCGGTGATGATGCGAAAGGGGTATTCGCGGGAACAGAGGTGCTGAAGATGTTGGCGGTCGACAAGCAACCGGCCCTGGGTCAGCAAGTGGTAATCATCGGGGCCGGCAATGTGGCCATCGATGCTGCCCGCAGTTTGTGGCGGCTCGGTAAGGAGGTCACCATTGTCTATCGCCGTGAGAAATGTGATATGCCTGCCAATCACGCTGAAATCAAAGAGTCGGAAGCGGAAAAGATTAACTTCCATTTTATGTCGGCCCCCTCAGCCGTGTTGACAGATGATAAGAACCGGGTGCGCGGACTGAAAATCGAACTGATGACTTGTGGTGGATTAGATACTTCAGGTAGAAGGAAACCGGTTCCTACCGGTAAGTTCGATGAAATTCCCTGTGATTCGGTGATATTCGCGATTGGCGAGCAGGTAGAGGATGATCAACTGAAGGAAAATGGAATAAATACACTGTCGGGTGGCCGGATTGTCATCAATCATTTCACCCAGCAGACATCGCGTAAGAAAGTGTATGCCGGAGGTGATGCGGTAACGGGACCTTCGACGGCTGCCGAGGCCATGGGGATGGCACGCAAAGCTGCCGAAGCCATCGATGCGGAACTGATGCAGGAGAAACGTTTCCATCTTTTGTTCCGGAAGTTTACCTATCGTAATGTAGTTCCCGCCAATCCGAAGAAAGCAGCTAAGAACGTGTCCTACAAACTGGCTGTGCGTGATAGAATCGGCAATTTCCACGAAGTGGATTGTGGCTATACAGGCGAACAAGCCAGGAATGAAGTGGGACGGTGTTTGCGGTGTGATGTAAGATTGTAAATGTCGCCAGACACCAGACACCAGACACCGGTCGCTGGTCTCTGGTCTCCCGTCGCTGGTATGAAGACAATAAAAACCTGAAAATTTGCAACCAAAGTCTGGCGTCTGGCGACTGGCGTCTGGCGACAAAAATAGAATTATGAAAATCACAATTGACAACCAACAATACCTTGTTCCTGATGGGGTTACCATCCTGGAAGCCTGCCGGTTTGCGGGGATTAGCATTCCGTCGCTGTGTTATCTGAAGGACGTATCGAGTAATGCTTCCTGCGGCGTGTGTGTGGTGGAGGTGAATGGTGCGAAATCACTTTTGCGTTCGTGCATCACGAGGGCGACAGATGGCATGGAAATCACGACCAATAACCAGCGCATCATGCAGGCCCGGAAGATGAATGTCGAGTTGTTGCTGGCTAATCATCCGCTCGATTGTCAAACTTGCGAACGCAACCTGCACTGCGAATTGCAGCAGGTTTGTTATGATTTCGGAATCACGGAAAGGAGGTTTCCGCGGACGAGGAAGCAGGCAATCCCTAAGGACTTCAGCTCTCTGTCGCTGGTACGTGACCCGGAAAAATGTATTTTATGTGGTCGCTGCGTGGCGGCCTGTAGTGAAATTCAGACCGTGAAAGCCATTGATTTCGCGGGCAGGGGACAGAAAACCCGGATTTCCACCTTCATGGATTTGGGTCTTGGAATGGTAGCCTGTACCAATTGCGGACAGTGTGCCCTGGTCTGCCCGACCGGCGCCATTACTGAAAAAGATGCGGTAAACGACGTGTGGAAAGTCATACATGACCCGAAGAAAGTGGTGTTGGTACAAACTGCTCCTGCCATCCGTGTGGGTATCGGGGAAGCGATGGGTATGCCTTATGGCAGTCTGGTGACCGGCAAAATGGTCGCCGGTCTCCGCCGACTGGGTTTCTCGAAAGTTTTTGATACCGATTTTGCTGCCGACCTCACCATCATGGAAGAAGGGAATGAGCTGATTCACCGCATCCAGCATAAAGGAACCTTGCCGATGATTACTTCCTGCTCACCAGGATGGATTAAGTTTATCGAGCATTTCTTCCCCAAGTCGCTGGCGCATTTATCGACCTGCAAATCGCCCCAACAAATGTTTGGCGCTATTGCCAAGACTTATTACGCAGAAAGGGAAGGCATTGACCCGAGGGATATTGTGGTGGTTTCTGTCATGCCCTGTACTGCTAAAAAATACGAAGCGCAACGGCCTGAGATGGATGGCGCTTTTGAATACTGGAAGAAAAAAAAGCAATTGTCGGCTAACGATCGTTTCTTTGATGTGGATTATGTGCTGACAACCCGCGAACTGTCGCGTATGTTAAAAGAAGCAGGCATTGATTTCAGAGCCTTGCCCGAAGAAGATTTCGACAATCCGCTGGGCAGTTCAACCGGTGCCGCGGTCATTTTCGGTGCCACCGGCGGGGTGATGGAAGCTGCTTTGCGTACAGCCTACGAAGTGCTTACCGGTGAACCGCTTTCTGATATTAACCTGACGGCCGTACGGGGCATGCAGGGCATCCGCGAAGCAACAATCAATATCAATGGCAATGATGTAAAGGTAGCGGTTGCTCATACCCTGAAAAATGCCCGTATTTTACTTGAACAAATTGAAAACGGGACTTCTCCTTATACCTTTATTGAGGTGATGACCTGTCCGGGCGGTTGCTTAGGCGGTGGCGGTCAACCAATTCCCACGACCGCTGAAATCAGGAAAAAACGGGCTGAAGCAATTTATGCGGAAGATGCCCACAAGATCATCCGGAAGTCGCATCAAAACCCGGAAGTGTTGTACTTATACGATTATTTTTTGAAAAAACCCTTGGGTGAGTTGTCGCATCATTTGTTACATACGAGATATGTGGAGAGGTTTGTTTAGCTGCGTGTAACCTCAGGATTAGCATAAACAAGTTCAGGATAAGTCAAACCCCTTTGGATAGTATCCGCGGGGGTTTTTGACTGAAGGGTAAACGAACAGGGATCAGGTTTGATGAAAATTACAGGGACAAAAATATAGTATTTTTCTCAGTAATCTTCTCACTTGTTTCTCCAAAAGTTCTAACAAAGTTCTAACAAGTCATCTAAAATTTATTAAAACATAGTTTGAAAATGTCGTAATGTTAAAAAAATGATATATTTTCACGATTGTTTATAAGTACACGATTATTAAGGAATTAATATCAACTTTGTTTGATAAATAGCAGGTAAGATAATTCATGTTCTCTTTTTTATGAATATGATTGTCTGTAACCGATCTTAAGTTTATATGAAAAAAATTTTAATTGTAGAAGATGATGTTAATCTCGGCAAGGCACTTGCGAGTATATTCGAAATTAAGAAGATGGATGTACATTATTGCGATGGATGTGATGATGTCTTGTACACGTTCTACCAATTTAATCCGGATATCGTATTGATGGATGTCATGTTGCCGGGTGATCAGAATGGACTTAAAATTGCTGAGAAAATCAGGAAAAGCAAAAATCGGGTTCCCATCATTTTTATTACCTCACTTGAAAGCGGGCAGGCGATGAAAAAAGCTTTCAGCCTTGAAAATACTGATTATATCAATAAACCTTTTCGCATGCAGGAGGTGTTAGTGCGTATGGACAATCTCTTGTCAAAACAATATCGTTTTAATCTGACGGATAATGTCTATAGTATTGGTGGAACTTCGTTTTACCCTGAAGAGCAACTGCTGAGAAGAGACTTCTGCAGGATACATCTCAATAAATATCAAACTAAGGTGTTACTTGAACTCTGTAATAATCAGAATGTTTATCTCAGTAGAAATGAAATAATTCGCGAGGTCTGGGATGTTGATAATTGTAAAATCAAGGAAAGTTCCCTCAACAACGTGCTAAGTTCGCTCCGAAAGTATTTTGCTGATGACCCACGTGTGCAAATCATCAGTGTGATGAAACTTGGAGTGAAACTATGTGTGGACTATATCCCGGATTAAGGTGTCTTAATATATTGTTTCAGCATGGTTTTTACTTCGGGCGCCAGGATGTATAACCCGATGATGTTAGGTACTGCCATCGCTAATATCAGCATATCCGAGAAATCCACAACTGCATTCAGACTCAATACGGATCCGAGGGCAGTAACCACTAAAAATATTACCTGATATACGCGTGTTACCAGGATGCGTTTGCCGAACCTCTTTTCTATGAAATCTCCCAATAAGAAATCAATGCTTTTTACCCCGTAATACGACCAGGAAATGATGGTGGTGAAGGCAAAAAGCATAATGGTAATCAGTAAAAGATAGGGGAACCAGGAAGAAACACTTTCAAATGCAGCGGATGTCAGTGCTGTACCGGCTAAATTTTCAGGATTGGCATACATACCGGTAATGATGATGACCAACGCGGTCATGGTGCAAATTACAACCGTGTCGATAAAGGGTTCAAGCAGTGCAACGAATCCTTCGGTAACCGGTTCTTTGGTTTTTACTGTGGAGTGCGCGATAGCTGCCGAACCGATACCTGCTTCGTTTGAAAAAGCAGCCCTCCGGAAGCCGATGAGCATCACGCCAACGATACCGCCTTTGATACCTTCGGGGGTAAATGCACCGTCCCAGATGAGCCGGAACGCGTCGCCTAAGTGCTGATAATTTATCACGATAACCGTTAATGCCGACAGGATGTAAATCCCGGCCATCAGCGGGAAGAGTTTGTCGTTGACTTTCGCGATGCCTTTGATGCCACCTATAATTACAATGCCGACAAGGACAGCTAGTACAATACCTATCCAAATCTGACTACCATCAAGTGACGGGAAGGTTGTTGTCACCTGCGCCACCATTTGATTCGACTGAAACATGTTGCCGATGCCAAAAGCGCCTATTGCGGCAAATAATGCGAAAATTACAGCCAATACCTTCCCGGTTTTTACCAGCCCTTTTTTTGCCAATCCATCACGGAGATAATACATCGGTCCGCCTGAAATACTACCATCAGCATTGATTTTCCGGTATTTAACGCCCAAGGTGCATTCCGTGAATTTGGTTGTCATACCCAGAAAGCCGGCAATGATCAGCCAAAAGGTAGCTCCGGGTCCGCCCATCGTGATGGCTACAGCTACGCCGGCTATATTGCCGAGTCCGACTGTTGAGGCCGTTGCTGTGGCAAGCGCCTGAAAATGGGAAATCTCACCGCTGTGACTTTTCTTGTCGTATTTGCCAATCACCAGTTCGATGGCATGTTTCATACCCCTGATGTTGATGAACTTCAGGTAAATAGTAAAGAATACGGCTCCGAATATGAGCCAGATAATTATGAAAGGAATTTTAACGGGCAGGTCGATACCCAATGCAGCAAACGGGTCCCAAAACAGTATTTTATCTAAGAAGCTTACTAATGGTTGAAATAATCCGTCTACTGAATTTGTCATCTGTATTAAATTTTTAAATGGTTATTGTTTTGAGAATAAAAACCCGGACGTAATATTTTACATCCGGGTTTTAAGTTTATGTTATATCATCCGCATTTAGAGTGTCCGCAACTTTTGCAGGTCAGACAGCCTTCCTGATATACTAAGGCTTTTTCACCGCAATTTGGACAGGGTTGTTCATTGATTTGCGTCCCATCCGGAATGTACTTTTTAAGTGCGCGTTCCACACCAACTTTCCATGTGTTGATGGATTCGCTGTCGAGTTGCAAACTGGAAACTAATTTGACTACCTGATCGAGTGGCATGCCGTAACGCAATACACCAGAGATAAGCTTCGCGTAGTTCCAGAATTCTTTATCGAACTTGTGCGAAAGACCTTCTACCGTGGTTTTAAAACCTCTCTTGTTGGTGAACTGGAAGTCGTATCGTTTGTTGCCCTCATCATCGGTCGTTTTGATGATTTTTCCTTCGGTAACTGTCTTTGGTAATAATATACCTTCTTCATCATCGGCAATACCGGTAAAGATTTCGTAAGGACGATTGTCTTTCAATCCTACAAAGGCAATCCATTTGTCGCGGTTGTTCTGGAAACGAACCACATCACATTTCAGTTCTTTCGGACGAACCAACCGGTCTTCGTCATACGGGAAACAGACTTGTTTTTCGTCTTTATCCTTTTTTTCGTTGTTGGAAATCAATACGCCCGAACGTGATCCGTCGCGATACACGGTAACACCCTTGCATCCTGATTTCCATGCCTCTTCGTATAACTGTCCCACTAATTCTTCCGTGGCATCAGCCGGCAGGTTGATGGTCACAGAAATCGAGTGATCTACCCATTTCTGAATTCTTCCCTGCATCTGCACCTTTTTCATCCAGTCTACATCGTTTGCAGTAGCCTTATAATAAGGAGATTGGGCTACTAATTCCTCCAACTCTTCATGTGTGTAGTGCTTGGTGGTTGAGTGACCGTTGGCTTCCATCCAGGTCACGAATTTATGGTGGAACACGGAATATTCTTCCCATGAGTCGCCGTTTTCATCCACGAAGTCGACCGAAACGTTTTTATCGTTCGGATTTACCTTGCGTCGGCGGGTATAGTAAGGCATGAAAACAGGTTCGATACCCGACGTGGTTTGTGTCATGATGCTCGTGGTTCCGGTAGGTGCGATGGTCAAACACGCGATATTTCTGCGTCCGTATTTAACCATGTCCTTATATAGCCCAGGATCAGCCTCTTTTAGTCGATTGACGAATGGGTTGTTTTCTTCTCTTTTTGCTTCATATACGGTGAAGGCGCCTCGTTCTTTTGCCATGTTCACGGAAGAACGATAAGCTGCCAGCGCCAGTGTTTTATGAACCTGCTCCGAAAAATCAGTAGCTTCATCAGTACCATAACGATAACCCAACGCGGCCAGCATGTCGCCTTCTCCTGTTGAACCAACACCTGTACGGCGACCCTGTGAGGTTTTGAGTTTAATCTTCTCCCAAAGTTGAAATTCAGTTCTTTTTATAACGTCATCTTCCGGGTCGGATCCGATTTTCTCGATAATCTTTTCAATCTTTTCCATTTCCAGGTCGATGATATCGTCCATGATGCGTTGTGCCAGTTGCACATGCTTACGGAACAACTCAAAATCGAAATATGCATCGGGTTTGAAAGGATTTACCACATAAGAATACAGATTGATGGCCAACAGACGGCAGCTGTCGTACGGACACAAAGGAATTTCGCCGCATGGGTTGGTCGAAACCGTTTTGTAGCCCAGATCGGCATAGCAATCCGGCACAGATTCACGGATGATAGTATCCCAGAACAAGATACCCGGTTCGGCCGATTTCCATGCATTGTGCACAATTTTTTTCCAAAGGGCATTGGCATCCGTTTCCTTTTTGAACCAGGGTTCTTCAGAGTGAATCGGATATTGTTGGATATAGGGGCGGTTTTCGAGTGCTGCCCGCATAAATTCATCGTGAATTTTAACCGAAACATTGGCGCCGGTCACCTTGCCTGATTCCATCTTGGCATCGATGAATGATTCTGAATCCGGATGTTTGATGGACACGCTCAACATCAGCGCACCACGTCTTCCGTCCTGTGCCACCTCACGGGTTGAGTTCGAATATCTTTCCATAAAAGGCACAATGCCGGTGGAAGTCAGCGCAGAGTTCTTAACCGGTGAGCCTTTCGGGCGGATGTGAGAAAGGTCGTGACCCACGCCACCACGACGTTTCATCAGCTGTACCTGCTCTTCATCAATTTTAATGATGGCTCCGTATGAGTCAGAATCACCATCAAAACCAATCACGAAGCAATTCGACAATGAAGCTACCTGAAACTCATTTCCGATGCCGGTCATGGGACTACCCTGCGGAACAATGTAACGGAAATTGCGGAAAAGTTCAAACAGCTCGTTTTCGTCTAACGGATTGGCATAGTTACGTTCAATTCTGGCGATTTCTCTTGCCAAACGGCGGTGCATGTCATCGGGTGTCAGTTCATAGATATTACCAAACGAATCTTTTAAGGCGTATTTGGTCGTCCATACTTTGGTCGCCAAATCATCTCCCTGGAAGAATTTAAAAGAGGCTTCTTTAATTTCCTCAGGTGTGTAGGTTTTTGTTTCCACGATAAATAAAATTGTTTAAAGAGTTATAGTTTTAAAATTGTAAATCAGAAGGTTGTTCAACTGATAAATTGTTGTTGAAAACGGACTACAAGTTTAGACAATTAATTTCATTTTTCAAACATGATGTATGAAAATATTTGCTATTTAGAATGAAAAGTTTCCGAAAATAATTGTTAATGATAAGATAATGAGTTAGATGTGATTATGAAAATTGAAAAAAGTTTTCCAAAATGAAAATCTAATGGAACGAGAGAGTGAATATTGTGTGGATATTTATTAAATATGCTAAGTATGTATCTCACCATCAACCACCCGGAATATTTTAGCTTCGCTTTTCAAACGGAGTAATATTTTATCCAGATTCTCACGGTTGGTATCGGTAATGAATATTTGTCCGAACATATCGGAGGCTACCAGTTTTACGATTTCTTCCACCCGCCCGGCATCCAGCTTGTCGAAAATATCATCCAGTAGCAAAAGGGGGGCACACTGATGAATTTTTTTAAGGAAATCAAACTGAGCGAATTTCAGCGCAATGAGATAAGTTTTATTTTGTCCCTGAGAGCCCATTTTTTTTATCGGGTATGAGTCTAAGGTCATTTCCAGCTCATCTTTGTGGATGCCCTGGGTTGAATAACCCAGGATGCGGTCGCGTTCACGTGTTTCAGCCATCCTTACCCGCAGGTCTTCATGGCGTTGATACTGTGAGCTGTAATCCAAACTAACCTGCTCCCGGTTTCCGGATATTTTGCTGTGGAATTCGCGGAAAACAGGGATGAAAGATTGAATAAATGAGGTTCTGGCTTCGTGGATGTATCTTCCGGTGCTATCCATTTGCTCTTCGAGAATTTCAAATACGGTTTCGTCGATTGGATTTTCTGACTTCAGCAGGGCATTGCGTTGTTTCAGCGTGTTGTTGTAGTGAAGCAGTTGTTGCAGGTATTGTTTATTGTACTGCGAAATCACCCCGTCCATGAACTTTCGCCTTTCCTCGCTCCCTTCAGAAATCAGCTGACTGTCATCGGGCGACACCATGACCAACGGAATAAGCCCGATGTGATCTGATAGTTTTTCGTATTCTTTTTTATTGCGTTTGAACTGTTTTTTTTGTCTGCGTTTCAATCCGCAATAAATATGCTCCGGCGTACCGTTTTTAATGTAATCTCCCTGAATCAGAAAGAATTCAGCTTCGTGGTTGATGTTCTGTGAGTCAATGGAGTTAGAATGGCTTTTGCAAAATGAAAGATAATAAACAGCATCCAGCACATTGGTCTTTCCCATGCCATTATCGCCGACAAAGCAATTGATCTTGTCCGAAAAATCGAGTGTTGCTTCAGGGATGTTTTTATAATTGATAATGGAAAGAGATTTCAGTCTCATGACATATTTATTGCTGCTTTTTTGTACAAAAATAGCGTAATTTTTTCTACCTTTGCGACAATTTTCAATTTTTTATTAACAATAGGTTAAGATTTATCACAATGGCTAAATTAAGCAAAGACGATGCATTGAAGTATCACTCACAGGGTAAGCCCGGTAAGATAGAAGTTGTTCCCACCAAACCATATAGTTCTCAACGTGATTTGTCATTGGCCTATTCGCCGGGAGTGGCGGAACCCTGTCTGGAAATTGAAAAAAATCCGGAAACAGCTTATGAATATACTGCTAAAGGAAATCTGGTGGCAGTTATTTCGAATGGTACGGCTGTGCTGGGACTTGGCGACATCGGCGCCATGGCCGGTAAACCGGTAATGGAAGGAAAAGGACTGTTGTTCAAGATTTTTGCTGGAATCGACGTGTTTGATATTGAAGTCAATGAGAAAGATCCTGAGAAATTCATCGAAGTAGTTAAAGCCATTTCTCCTACTTTCGGCGGAATTAACCTGGAAGATATTAAAGCGCCGGAATGTTTTGAAATTGAGGAAAGGCTGAAGAAGGAGCTCGATATCCCGATTATGCACGACGACCAGCATGGAACGGCCATTATATCGGCGGCCGGATTGCTCAATGCCCTGGAGCTGACCGGGAAAAAAATTGAAGAGATAAAAATTGTGGTGAATGGTGCCGGTGCCGCTGCGAATTCATGTACACAATTGTATATGATGCTGGGCGCTAAACTGGAGAATATCGTCATGGTGGATTCGAAAGGGGTTATCAATACCAAACGTACCGACCTGAATAGCCGTAAGAAACCATTTGCCACTTCCCGTGACATTACCACGCTGGCTGAAGCAGTTGCTGGCTCCGATGTGTTTCTGGGACTCTCGGTGGCCGGTGTGTTGTCGAAGGAAATGGTGCAGACGATGAACGAAAAGCCAATCGTGTTTGCATTAGCCAATCCGAATCCCGAAATTTCTTATGAGGATGCCATGTCGGCCCGTCCCGATATCATTTTTGCCACTGGTCGTTCCGACCATCCCAACCAGATAAACAACGTACTTGGTTTCCCTTATATTTTCCGTGGAGCACTTGATGTGAGGGCTAAATGTATTAACGAGGAGATGAAGATTGCCGCGGTGCGCGCCATTGCCGAACTGACCAAAAAAGCGGTGCCCGACGTGGTGAACGCGGCGTATAATATTAAACGGCTTACCTTCGGAACAGAATATATTATTCCCAAACCACTTGATCCCCGTTTACTGACAACGGTGGCTCCTGCTGTAGCCAAAGCAGCCATGGAGTCGGGTGTTGCCCGGAAAAATATCGATGATTGGGATGCTTATAACAACCGCCTGCGTGATTTAATGGGTAGCGACAATAAAATGTTACGTCGTTTCTATGAAATTGCACGGCAGAATCCCAAACGGGTGGTGTTCTCCGAATCGAATCACCTGAACATGCTGAAGGCGGCTGAAGCTGCTTTAGCAGAAAGAATATGTTATCCGGTATTGTTGGGTAATGAAGAGAAAATCGGCAATATAGCCGCGGAAAATCACATTGATCTGACTGGTATCGAAATCATCAACCTGCGTCACGACCGGGAAGAAACCCGCCGCATCCGTTATGCCCGTTATCTGGCAGCAAAAAGGGGCAGGGAAGGGATGACTTTCGACGAGGCATACGAAAAAATGTATGAACGCAACTATTTCGGCATGATGATGGTTGAAACCGGAGAAGCAGATGCACTGATTACCGGTGTGTATTCCCGCTATGTAGATTCAGTGGAAGCAGCCAAGGAAGTAGTGGGCATTCGCGACGGACTGAACCACATCGGCGCCATGCACATCATGAATACCAAGAAAGGTGTATTCTTCTTAGCCGACACCTTGTTTAACCGTCACCCTACTACCGAAACACTTATAGACATCACCAAGCTTACATACAACACGGTGAAGTTCTTTAACCACGAGCCGGTTATGGCCATGTTGTCGTACTCCAATTTCGGTTCGGTGCAGAGTGGCAGTCCCGCCAGCGTACACGAGGTGGTGCGTACCTTCCACGAACAATTTCCCGAAATCTGTGTGGATGGTGAAATGCAGGTGACATTTGCCCTGAACCAGCAGTTGCGCGATGAGAAATTTCCATTCTCCAAACTGAAAGGTAAAAAAGTGAATACCCTCATTTTCCCTAACCTGAGTTCGGCCAATACAGCCTACAAAATGCTCATCGAAATGGGACTGGCCGACACCATCGGTCCGATTCAGATGGGATTAAACAAACCCATCCACATTGTCGATGTTGAAAGTTCCGTTCGCGACATTGTCAACATCACGGCTGTAGCAGTCCTGGATGCCATGGTAAATGAACAACGTGAGTGGAATGAAAAAGTGCAGGAGTTGTAATTAGCCAAACAGCGTTATGAAACACGATAAAATGAAGTTTTAAATGGGAGTTATTGAAATAGTTCTCATAGGGTTAGGCTTGTCATTTGATACTTTTGCTGTATCGGTTTCGACCGGCTTGTTGAAAAATTCGATTCAATTCTGGCAAGGGGTCAGGGTTGCAGTCGTATTGGCCTTTTTTCAGGCGTTAATGCCCCTTTTAGGATGGTTTGGTGGTTCTCAGGTTGCAGCCTATATCTCTAACGTTGACCACTGGATCGCTTTCGGATTGTTGTTGGTTGTGGGGGGCAGAATGATAATTGAGGCGTTTAATCCTGTAGAAGATAAAAAGAACAAATCTTTGTCGTTCAGGGTACTTGTCCTTATGGGAATAGCAACCAGCATGGATGCTTTGGTTGTTGGCGTAAGCCTCGCTTTTTTTGAAATCAATATATGGCAGTCAATCATTATCATTGGCTTTATAACATTCCTGGCAGCCATGATTGGGATGTTAATCGGGAAGTGTTCCAACCAAAAGTCAAGTAAAAAAATTGAGATTGTGGGAGGGTTGATTCTCATAGTAATTGGACTGAGAATATTGCTCGAGCACATCCTATAGATTTCAATGGCTGTCGATATTAGTTAATGATAGGTAATTCATTCTAGTGTTCTAATCGACACTGTCACTTTCCAAAGCTCCTTTTATCTGTTCAATTCCGTCTTTTACTTCTTGTTTCAGGTGATTGAACTTGTATTTCAGTTTCAAAGCTTCAAAACGGGCTTTCAACTTGCCTATTGCTTGTTGATCTTTCGGAGTTAAATCTTCATATACCCGATCGTACAAGGTTGAGTTGAATTCTTCGTACTTAGCTTCTGTCTTTTTCCATTGAGTTTCACTGTATTCCTGGTAGTTGTTTTCAACCCGGCTTACAAATCTGTCGTAATCCCTGAGGTATTGTTCAGGATTGTAGAAGAGTGTACAAGCAGATTGTATCAGGATAATACCACTTAATAACAAGAAGTGAACTGCCAGTCGTGGCAGCTGGTGGTGTGAATTGTTCATATTGTTGTGTTTTTAATGAATGAAAATATCTAAACTATAACTGTACAACCCGGTTTTAATGAAAAAAGTTTATTTTATTGTGTAGTTTATAATTAAAACATTTAATAGTGTCTTTTTTTGTTAAAAAAATATTTTGTTAATTCAGTTTTTGTTCTTACTTTTGGCGCTAATTTATATTATTCAAACTGCATATATCCTTAAGTCAAATTTAAAGTAAGACATGATATACACTAAAGTGTCGTTACTTATTACTAATAATATAATTTTTATACTATGAAAAAACATTTTTCTGAATTTATGATAGCATCTGATGTCTGTCTGGCTTAAGCATGATATAGAAAATCAAATTATTAACAATTAAATTTTTACAAAGAATGAGAAAGTTTATTCAAATTAGCTTCCTGCTTGCTGTGGTTATTATATTTTGTGGATGTGCTCAGAGTTATCGCGCAATTAATCCCCCAAATATTGGTTATACAAGTTCTATGGACCTTCAGGACATAATCCTGAGTTATCGTTACGATGTTTTAAATGAAAAAGGGAACACAAAATTTTCGAAAAAAGAAAGAAAAAATAATGTAAAGTTAGTCGCAGTGAAAATTAAAAATAATTCCGATAGAGTTATAAATATCGGTAAAAATGCTGCATTTTATAATGGAAATGCAATTCTTTACCCGTTGGATGCCCTTACAACAAGAAATGCCCTGAGGCAATCTGTTCCAAGTCATTTGTTGTATCTGCTGTTGTCTCCTTTAATGCTGACTGTAAATGGTTCAGATCCTTTTCCTGTTGGGTTGATCCTTGGGCCTTCAATTTCCGGAGGAAATATGATTATGGCGGGAGGTGCAAATAAAAATCTTTATAACGAACTGAATCAGTATGATATCCTGTATCGCGACATCAACCCGGGTGAAACTGTTTATGGGTTAGTAGGTTTCAGTAATATGAATTATGCACCGTTGTCTATAAAACTTATTGAATAAATTTTAATCTCACGGATTGAAATAACTGGTTTGTGCTGCATAAACAAACACTAAATTGATTATCAATATGAATAAAACAGTTTTTATCATACTGCTGTTGTTGCATGCTATCCTGATTGCCGGTCAAACTGTCAGAAGCAATACCGGCGTGATTGTCGGAACAGACCTGTTGACCGGGCAAAGCATAACAGGAACTACTTACGAATTTAATGAGAGGATTTATGATTGTCAACTGGATACTACTTTCCGGACTCTGACTTTGCAACTCCGGGGGTTAAGTAAAAATGGCAAATATTTGAATAACAAAGGAGTTTTAGCCTCATTTGATTTGAATTCAAAAGATATAAACTGGACAAGAGAGGTGTATTTTGGAAATACATCAATAGAACAATACAATGGTATGCTCTTTCATAATGTGGGGTATGGCTCGACTACCCGTGTTGAAATGACAACGGGAAAGGATCTTTGGAATTCAAAAGTTCTGATTTACTCTACAATACCGGATCTAAATATTGCTTTTGGTTATAAGTACAACAGTTTCGCGCAAACGTTCTCAGAAAAACTCTCCTGTGTTGATTTAACAACGGGAAAAGTACGTTGGGAAAGGAAAATTGATAAAAGTTATGGTTGGGATGGTGTTGTAAACTTAAATGATACTGCCATCCTGCTTGTTGCATCCGGTTTACACCACCTGAATATGGAAACAGGAAAAGGGTGGAATTATGAAGTTAGAACTGGTGTGAAAGATTATTCAAAAACAGTTGGTGCGAACGTTGCCGGGGCCGTACTGGGTTTACTCACAGGGAGTTTTGTTGTTTCTACCGGTCATGATCTGGTTTCTAATCTGGTCTCCAATGTTGTAACCGACAGTCTTCATATCTATTTTGCTTCGAAAGAATATATAACTTGTTTGTCTTATGATGGTAGCCTGAAATGGAGAACGGAATTACCTAAGGAGACAAGTCATTCGACCTTGTTGGTTGATAGCTCAAAGGTCTATCTCATCAACAGGGGAGAGGCCAGATACAATGGTAAGGAGTGCAGCTTTGGGGAGCCATATATGGCCATTTTCGATAAAAACAGCGGTTATGAACTTGCATTGTCATTATTCGAGCTGAAAAAGAATCCGTTACTAAGTTACGTTGCCGGAAAAGATAGTTTTGAATTGATCTTTAAAGACCGGTCAATTCGTTATTCTTTGAAAAACAATGATTATAAAACTATTTTATATGATGCGGAACAAACCGGGGAATTTGAGTATGATGTTAGCAAATTTGCCACCTATATCAAGTCGGATTCTATCATTCAAAGTTTACATGAGTTTGATCCCCGAGCTATATACTTTATGAGTAACAAGGGCTATGTAGTTAAATTAAACCGAAATCTGGAATTTGAAAGAAAAATTGAGTTAAGTGAATTGTATGTTTATAAAGGGGCACATCAATCTTATACTTTTCTGTATCATGATAAAACACTTTTCGTCATAAACAGCACAGGCAAAGTGGTGGCAGAGTTAAATGTGGGCAAAACAGTCTTCATACACAAGGATAAATTATATACCGTTGATGCGAATGTGTTAACAGAAATACCGTTAAACAGATTGTCCAACGGTATTTCGAACTAATTTATTTTGATAAGCGGTGTAGTTATTTCACTACTCCGCTTATTTTTTTTCCCCTGATGTCGACGAAAATACTTGCTCCTTTCGTAGCATATTGAGTTGCCACATAACCCATGCCGATGCCGGTTTTTGTGCCGGGGAGGATGGTGCCCGAAGTGACTTTGCCTATTACTTCGCCTTGTTCATTCACGATTTCGTAATCGTGACGTGGAATACCTCTGTCGGTCAGTTCAAATCGAATCAGCTTGCGACTCACCCCTTCAGCTTTCTGTTTTTCAAACAAGGGTCGGTCGATGAAATTGTTCCCTTCTACAAATTTGGTAATCCACCCCAAACCTGCTTCAATAGGAGAGGTGGTATCGTCGATATCATTGCCGTACAGACAAAAGCCACTTTCCAATCGCAGGGTGTCACGGGCACCGAGTCCGATTGGTTTGATACCTTCTTCTTTGCCTGCTTCGAAAATGGCATGCCAGATTTTTTCGGCATGTTCGGGCAGAAAATACAATTCGAAACCGCCTGCACCCGTATAGCCGGTATTCGAAATAATTACTTCATCAACTCCTGCAAAATCGCCAACCGTGAAGTTGTAGTATTTTATTTCAGAGAGATTGATACTCGTTAGTTTTTGCAGAATCTGGGTGGTTTTGGGACCCTGAATAGCCAGTTGTGCCATCCATTCGGAGGCATTGTCCATGTCAGCACCTTCGGTATTATTATCGTTGAGCCATTTCCAGTCTTTTTCCAAATTAGAGGCATTCACGACTAACAGGTATTTCTGATATTCATAATGATACACGAGGATGTCGTCCACAATGCCCCCTTTGCCATTCGGGAGACAGGAGTATTGTATTTTCCCTATAGGTAATGCCGCTAAGTCGTTGGTGGTCATGCGTTGCACAAAATCGAAGGCTCTCGGACCTTTGACCCAGATTTCGCCCATGTGCGATACGTCGAAAACGCCCGCTGCATTCCGTACAGTCAAATGTTCGTCGATGATCCCCGAGTATTCAATCGGCATAAGGTATCCGGCAAATTCATGCATTTTAGCATCTAATGCCTTGTGGATGTTGATAAAAGGTGTGAAGTTCATGTTAGTTGGCCAAATTTTTTACGATTGTTACAATAACCTGTGTTGCTTTCTCCATGGATTGAACCGGCACATATTCGAACCGGCCATGGAAATTATGTCCTCCTGCAAAGATATTGGGGCAGGGGAGTCCCTTGAATGAGAGTTGTGAACCATCGGTGCCACCCCGGATGGGTTTGATGTTGGGTGTGATACCCACTTCCTTCATGGCTGTAGCTGCCATATCCACAATGTGCATCAGCGGTTCCACCTTTTCACGCATATTGTAGTACTGATCCTTGAGTTCTACGGAGGCCGTGTTTTCTCCGAATTCCGCATTTATTTTGTTAACCAAATGCTGCATTTCTTTCTTGCGTCGCTCGAAACGATCGCGGTCATGATCACGGATGATGTAGTTAAGTGTTGTTTTTTCCACACTGCCTTCCATACTCATCAGGTGATAAAAGCCTTCGTAACCCTCCGTGTGTTCTGGGGTTTCGTGACGGGGAAGCATCGAAATATACTGGTGCGCAATTCGTATGGAATTCTTCATTTTATGTTTTGCGTAGCCGGGATGTACATTCAGTCCATTGAAAATAACTTTCGCGGCAGCAGCATTGAAATTCTCAAATTCCAATTCACCTATTTCACCGCCATCCATCGTGTATGCCCATTCAGCGCCGAATTGCTCCACGTCAAAATGATGAGCGCCCTGCCCGATTTCTTCATCCGGGGTAAAAGCTATCCTGATTTTTCCGTGTTTAATCTCGGGATGGGCAATCAGGTATTCCATGGCCGTCACGATTTCCGCGATTCCGGCTTTGTCATCAGCTCCCAGCAGGGTGGTGCCGTCGGTTACAATAATATCCTGTCCCTTGTACTGCATAATTTCAGGATATTTCGAAGTTTCCAGTACAATTACCTTTTCTTCATTTAATAAAATATCACTTCCATCATAGTCTTCAACAATCCGCGGTTTGATGTTTTTGCCCGACATGTCGGGACTGGTATCCATGTGCGCAATGAATCCGATGGTCGGAATGCTCTTGTCGGTGTTGGCCGGTAAAGTTGCCATGACATAACCGTTCTTGTCGAGCGTAATTTCGGTGAGACCGATAGCAGTGAGTTCTTCAACCAGATATTGGGCGAAAAACATTTGTCCCGGCGTACTTGGCGTTAAATTGGTGCTGTCATCAGAAGTCGTGTGAAAACTGACGTATTTGAGAAAGCGTTCGGTGATGTTCATATATCGGGTGTGTTTTATACACCAAATTGTTAAACTTTGGTGTAAAGTTGAGCAAAGATAACTGATTTTTGATACTTTTGCAACATAATTTTATCTATATTGTGATAGACAAATATGAAGATTGCCATTTATTCCGGTTCTTTTAATCCTATTCATCTTGGTCATCAAAAGTTGGCTGAATATCTGATTGATCAACAATTGGTTGATGAAGTGTGGTTCGTGGTTTCACCCTGTAATCCCCTGAAAGATCCGGCATCACAATTAGATGAATTCATGCGGTTAGACATGGTCGTAGAAGCTATCAGCGGAAATCCGAAACTGAAAGCTTCTGATGTGGAATTCACCATGCCTGTGCCATCCTACACCATTGACACCCTGCATCAACTCACAAAATTATATCCCCAACATGAATTTGCGTTGATGATTGGGAGCGACAACGCTGTGATTTTCAATCAATGGAAAAATTATCAGGAGTTGCTCGAAACTTATCCCGTATATGTATATCCCCGGAAAGGTTATGATTTTTACACTGTTGCTGATGTCTATCCACAAATGCAGTTGCTGGATACACCTTATTATGATATATCTTCTACTCAAATAAGGAAATTGATTCAGCAGGGCGAGGATGTTTCGCGGTGGTTAAGTGCCTCGGTAATCGGGTATATCAGGGAAAACGGGTTATATATATAATGTCTCCAGTCTCCAGTCTCCGGTCTCCGGTCTCCGGTCTCCGGTAAGGCGACTATAAATACGGATTCGACACCCTTTCATCTCCTATGGTAGTTGATGGTCCATGTCCGGGATATACCACAGTTTCATCTGGCAAAATCAATAACTTCTCGGTGATATTGCGAATCAACGTTCCATAGTCCCCTTGTTCGAGGTCGGTGCGACCGATAGAACCCCTGAACAAAACATCTCCGGCGAATAAAACCATCTCTTTTTCACAATGAAAAACCAGGTGTCCCGGACTGTGTCCCGGCACATGAATAGTTCTCAGGATTGTGTTACCAAAGCTGATTTCCTGATTCTCATGCAGGTAGTTCCCGATGGGTTGTGCATCTTCCTGTACCGGGAAACCGTAAATTACAGCGCCTTTCACCACCCTTTTAAGCAAGAATTCATCGCCTCCATGTGCTTCGGGAGTAATCCCATAGGTGTCGAATAAAAATTTATTGCCGAACTGGTGATCGAAATGCAGGTGGGTGTTGAGAACCTTAACCAATTTTAGTTTATTGTCATCGATGTATGAGTGTAATGCTTTTTTTTCATTTTCGAAGTAGCAACCTGCATCGATAACGATAGCCTCTCCGGTTTCATCGTGTACTACGTAAGTGTTTTCCTGTATGGGGTTGAATGTAAATGTTTTAATAGTCATCATATTTTATCCGAGAGATAGGGTTTGAAAATATCTTCATACTGATAGAATCCTTTTTCTTTTTCAATTAAGTTTTCGGCCACAAAGATTACCCCGTTTCCGAAAGCTTCTCTTGATATAGATTCGTGAATCAGCCTGATGGTTTGGTATTTGAAGCCGAAAATAACCTGGTGTTTGCCGACGATACCACCGGCACGAACCGAATTGATTTTCGATTTCTTTAACCCGAGTGCTTCTGCAATTTTAATGGCAGTCCCTGAAACTCCGTCCTTGTGTTTAAAATGTTCTTCCACAATTTCAATATCCACGAATGGAGCAATACTCTTCAATACCTTTGCGGCAAATATCAGGTAATTTACTCCCAGGGTAATGTTGGGTGACCAGAAAACCGTGGTGTATTCACCCAAACGTTTCAGGTATGCCTCTTGTTCGTGGTCGTAATGTGAAACGGCAGAAATAATTTTAATTTTCTTTTGCGCAGCAGCTTTACCGTATGTGAAGATTCCGTTTTCTGAGGAAAAATCAATGATGATATCTACCGGATGAGCATCGAGAAAAGGTTCGATTTTGTTATTCTGCAGGGAATATACGCGCCCCTGATTGTCGCAGTCAATTTCAAGTATATCAGCTATTAACCGGTCTTCCTGTTTGGGTGATTTCCTTAGCACCCATTCCAATTCAAAATCAGGGTGCTTTAATATTGCCGAAGCAACTGCTTTGCCAGTCTTACCAAAGCCTATTAATCCTACTTTCATGTTTTCTTTCTATTGCAAAGATTGATACTAATTCTTGTCACAAGAATGTTTTTATTGTTCAAAAATAAGCTTTTTTTTTAAATATCATGAATTAATATTCAAACTTCCTGACTTTTTTATGGGTGTGTTGTATGGATTCATCAGAAAAACTGTATCTTTGAATTGTAATTTTTAAACCCATACAACATGAAAACAGAAGACGACGATTTGCTGGTTTATGATGAAGATGAAGCCGTTAAGTTTATCCTGAATCATATCCCTGCTGCCTCGAGGACTACTATTCCCGATACCAAGGTAGAATATGTTCTGGATGTAATCTATGAATATTATGACGAAAAAGGTTTGATACAGGAAGATACTGCAGAAGAAGCCAATATCGATGAGGAAGACATGTTTTTGTATCTGAAAAAATGTGCTAAGAAAGACAAGATGGATATTACCGACGAAGAAATCACCCTGATACTGGAAGGTGAATATGAATATGGTAAATCCATCGGAATTTACAATTAGCATTTATATTTAATCAGCATGTATTATATTTTTTATGCTTTGATCTGGACCATCTCCTGGCTCCCGATGCGGGTGTTGTATGTATTATCCGACCTGATGTTCCCGCTTATTTATCATGTTGCCCGCTACAGGAGAAAAGTGGTAAGACGCAACCTGATAAATGCTTTTCCTGATTATACCCCCGGAAAAATCTCAAAAGTCGAGAGGAAATTTTATCATTTCTTTTGTGATTTAATGGTGGAAATCATCCGGCAACTTCATGCTCCGAAAGAAGAGATGAAAAGGCGTATGACATTTGAGAACCTTGATTTGTTGCTTGAACAGGCAAAACAGGGTAAAAGTGTGATGCTTATGACAGGTCATTATTGTAACTGGGAATGGGCATCGAAAATTTGTATGTATTCTCCCGAAGATTTTCCGACTCGTCCTGTATATCAGAGACTAAAAAATAAGCATTTCGATCATTTGATGCTTAAACTAAGAAATCGTTTCGGAGCAATCAGCATCGAAAAGAATAATTTAATCAGGATGATGGTTGAAATGAAAACATCAGGAGAGAAGGGGGTATTTGGAATGATATCTGATCAAAGCCCGAAAGCAAGAAACATTCGTTACCGGATGACATTCCTGAATCAAGATACACCTGTGTTTCTTGGTACAGAACAATTAGCGAAAAAATACGGTTATCCGGTTTATTACCTTGATATAAGAAGGGTAAAGAGAGGGTATTATCATGCAGTTGTAACCCCCATTGCTATTGAGCCGGCTAAAACAGGTGAGTATGAAATTACAACGAAATTTATGCAAATGCTGGAACAAAGCATTCAGAAACGGCCTGAGTTTTGGCTTTGGTCGCATAATCGTTGGAAACACAGTAAAAAAGCAGCAGTTTGAAAATCGCGATTGTCATATTAAACTGGAACGGAGCGCACTATCTTCAGCAGTTTCTTCCGGCATTAAGGGAATATACCGCTTCACCTGATGTGGATATTTATGTGGCGGATAATGGTTCGACAGACAATTCCCTGTTGATATTGGGTAAGTATTTTAAGGAAGTCAAAATTCTGTTACTTAATCGCAATTACGGCTTTGCTGAAGGTTATAATCGCGCACTTGCTCAAATAGAGGCAGATTATTATGTTCTTCAGAATTCTGATGTTGAAGTCACACCGGGTTGGCTCGAACCGATGCTGGATTACCTGCAAAAACATCCGGATGTAGCTGCTTGTCAGCCGAAAATATTGTCGCACCACAACCGCACTCATTTTGAGCATGCCGGCGCTGCCGGTGGTTTTATTGACAGGCTGGGTTATCCTTTTTGTCGCGGTCGTATTTTGGCGTTGACAGAAGAAGATCGCGGACAATATGACGAAGTGTGCGATGTGTTTTGGGCATCCGGCGCTTGTCTGGTTATTCGGGCTGATGTGTTTGAGAAAGAAGGTGGGTTCGACGATGATTTTTTTGCCCACATGGAAGAGATTGATTTGTGCTGGCGATTGAAAAGCCGGGGGTATCGCGTTGTTTGTGTCCCACAAAGCAAGGTGTATCATGTCGGGGGTGGGACTCTTCATGTTGAACATCCACGTAAAACTTATCTGAATTTCAGGAACAACTTGTTTTTGTTGTATAAGAATCTGCCACAAAAGCAACTCTTTCCGGTACTCTTCGTGCGTTTCTTTATGGATTACTTAGCTGCTTTTCAGCTATTTGTTACTGGTAAACCCCAAAATGCCAAAGCTGTTTTTAAGGCCCGACTGGATTTTCGCAAAATGTTGCCATCTTTCAAAAGCAAACGCGAAGAGAACCTGCAGAAAACTACCCAAATACTTATTCCCCAAATTGCAAGGAAAAGCGTGATTTTGAATTATTATTTGTTGGGTAGGAAAACGTATAAAGCGGATAACTAATAACTATTCACTATTCGCTTTCCGTTTATTGCTCTTTTCCTCCGCCGACTTCTCATACATCCGCGAAGTCAGGTTGTTGTCGAGGCAATATTCCGTGATTACATCCAAAAATCTTTTGCCGTATTTTTGTACTTTGGTTTTACCAAAACCATGAATCAAAAGAAGTTCCTTTTCGGACAAGGGCAGATAATCAGCCATTTCCTTGATGGTTTTACTGCCGGCGACTAAATAGATGGGCGTGTCATCGGGTTCGCATATTTTATTGCGTAGCTCCAGCAGTTTGAAATAGAGCTGCGGGTGACGGGTTTGGAAGTTTTTGGCCGTTCCTGTTTTTGAATAGGCATTGATGCTGAATTCAGGTACTGTGAACTTGTTTTTTAAAGAGAAATAGTTTTCAGCTGAAAATGGATGTTGCAGGTTCTTCATGATGTAATAATGCTGTGCCAATGAACCAAACAGGCTTTTGATACCCTCATTGAATGTTTGGGCATTCTCCCGGTTATCGGTTGTTACCGGAGATTGTTTCAGCGTTTCATTCAGCTTTCTGATTTTATCCATGAAAAAGGTGGTGGCAGCATCGATGCGTTCAGAAAGAAAATTTTCATCTACATCGTACTGCGTGAAAATGCGTTCAATCTGTATGCTGAACCGGGAACCGACTTCTTCGAGTTCAGTCAGCTGCGCGGCTATGTTTTTCAAATATTCCGGTGTTTCCTCATTGAAGGAAGTGGCGATTTCTTCTATTGATTTCGTGAATCGTCCGAACTGATTTCTCAGGCTGCTAAAATCAAACAGGTTTTTCAAAATATACGATCTGAAATCATGGCGGGAGCGATCCAGCTCTTTCTCTAAAATTTCCAAAGGTAACTTTTGCTTTTCGTAAGCCAGTATCTGCTGGTCGTTTTCAATGCTGTATGGATTAATTCTACTCAACAAAACCAACCCTTCCAGGTTGCTGCACCGACTCAGAGCCACGTAGACCTGTCCGGCTGCGAAGGCTTCTCCGGCATCGATAACAGCCTTGTCGAAGGTCAGTCCCTGACTTTTGTGGATGGTTATAGCCCAGGCTAAGCGGAGTGGAAACTGGGTGAATTTCCCGATGTATTCTTCGTCAATCTTTTTGGTTACCGGGTTGGCTGTGTAGCGTATGTTCTCCCATTCCATGGGGGTAACATCAATCATGCTGTTATCACCGGGGCATTCTATGGTGATGACATCCTTCCCGAATGCCCTGATGATGCCAATTTTCCCGTTATAGAACCTTCTCGGTGTTTCGGTGTCGTTCTTGATTAACATCACCTTGGCTCCAATTTTCAGGTGTAATTCCGGATCGGTTGGGTAATTTTTCTCGTTAAATTCTCCTTCTACTTTGGCTGAAAAGCGTTGTGTATCACCCGGGAGTTTGTTGAGTTCTTCCGCGTTGATACGGTCGGCTTTGTAATTGTGCGTGGTCAGGGTGATGAACGAGTCATCTGCCGGCGGAACAAACAAAGGATCGTATTTGCCTTGTAATACTTTGAGTCCCGATGCGCTCAGGCAATTGTTTCTGACTTCGTTCAGGATGCGGATAAAGTGTTCGTCAGACTGACGGTATATTTTGTCCAGTTCGATGTAAACCGGCGGTTTTTGCAGGATGGCGTGACTGTGAAAGAAATAGGGCGATTCGTAAAATTGTGATAACAACCTCCATTCTTCCTCATTTACCACTGGAGAAAGCTGAAACATATCGCCGATAAAGATGACCTGAACGCCACCGAAAGGTTCTTTGTGTCTGAACCTGACCTGTCGGAGGATGGTGTCGATGGCATCTAAGGTGTCAGCTCTCACCATGCTGATTTCATCGATGATGAGCAATTCCAGTTCCTGCAGGATTTTCCGTTTGAAAGAGCGCATCTTGCTTTTTTCTATCAGGTCCTTCTTGCCTTCAGCCGTTGGAATAAAAGGCGTAAACGGGAGCTGAAAAAACGAGTGCATGGTTACCCCGCCTGCATTGATGGCTGCTACACCGGTTGGTGCCACAATGGCAGTTTGTTTGGCAGTTTGTTTCTTCAGGTTGTGCAGGAATGTAGTTTTACCTGTGCCTGCTTTTCCGGTAAGGAAAATGAGTTTGTTTGTTTGCAGGGCAAATCCCTGTGCCAGGTCGTAAAAAACAGATGAGGACATGTTTAGTAGTGGTTAGTTGTTAATTGTTAGTGGTCAGTAGAGACGTGCTACAGCGCGTCTCTTTTTTAATTATGAATAATCCGTGCGTCTCAAAGCTAATAGCGCATAGTGAATAATGAATAGTGAAAAGTTCTGTTGCATTTTTCATTTTTGAGGAGTGAATCCGTGTTTGCAAATATCCGCAAAATCAGTCATAAAAGCAACCGTATTAAAATTAAAAAAACAAAAAAAAGTCTGCAATATTACCTGCAGACTTTTTTAATGAAGAATTATATGTTTATGACAGCATACTCAACAAGATACCGGCTGCTACGGCAGAACCAATTACGCCGGCAACGTTAGGCGCCATGGCATGCATCAGCAGGTGATTGGTTTTGTCGGCATGTAAGCCTTGTTCTTGTACCACACGAGCAGAGTCGGGGACAGCTGATACGCCGGCTGCACCAATGAGGGGGTTGATTTTGTTATCGCCTTTCAGGAAAAGATTCATGAAGCGCGCGAAAATCAAACCGGAAGCCGTTGCAATCACGAATGAAAATGCACCCAGTGCAAAAATCTTAAGTGAGTCTGCAGTCAGGAAGCGGTCGGCCTGTGTAGATGCTCCCACAGTTACACCCAATAAAATGGTGATGGTGTTGATCAATGCAAACCGTGCTGTCTCAGCCAATCGTTCAGTAACACCTGATTCTTTCAACAGGTTACCGAAGAATAACATACCCAGCAGTGGCAGGGCACTCGGAGAAATGAATGTAGTGAGCAACAACCCGATGATGGGGAATGCTATCTTTTCAGTCTTTGATACTGCACGTGGCGGTTTCATTTTGATAAGTCTTTCCTTCTTTGGAATGATTAATCTCATTACCGGCGGTTGAATCAGTGGAACCAATGCCATGTAAGAATAAGCAGCAACAGCAATCGCACCAATCAGTTCCGGAGCCAGTTTCGATGAAAGAAAGATGGCCGTTGGACCGTCAGCTCCCCCGATGATACCAATAGCACCCGCTTGTTGTGGCGTAAATCCAATTGCATAAGCACCCATGAAGGTAAGGAAGATACCCATTTGTGCGGCAGCACCCAGCAGCATCAGTTTGGGGTTCGAGATCAGCGATGAAAAATCGGTCATGGCTCCGATACCCAAAAAGATAAGTGGTGGATACCAGCCCTGCATTACTCCTGAATACAGGATGTTCATTACTGATCCTGTTTCATAGATACCAACCTGATAACCTGGTGTGAAAGGGATGTTGCCGATTAGAATCCCGAATCCGATTGGAACCAGTAGTAAAGGTTCCCAGTTTTTTATAATTCCCAGCAGGATAAAGATAATCCCCACGGCAATCATGACCAGATATTTGAATTCAAAGTTGGCAAAACCAGTATTTGACCAGAATGTTGAAAGACTATTTAATACAGAACTACTTTCATCTCCGCTTTGTCCAAATACGCTAAGCGGCAGGAACAAAGCCAGCAGAATAAGCAGCATGCCGGTTCGTTTAATTAATTTGTTGTTTATCATATGCCTATTCAATTTCAAATAACACCTCGTCCTGCAATACTGCTTTTCCGGCCGGGGCACAAACTTTAAGAATTTTACCATTACGTTCAGCCAGGATATTGTTTTCCATTTTCATGGATTCCATTACCATCAACACGTCACCTTCTTTGAAAGTGTCGCCGACTGCTACATTAACTTTCAGTATGCTGCCGG
This sequence comes from Paludibacter sp., assembly GCA_034928085.1. GTDB lineage: Bacteria > Bacteroidota > Bacteroidia > Bacteroidales > Paludibacteraceae > Paludibacter. Next base: position 34,228 of record JAYFPG010000004.1, on the reverse strand, counting down.
GAAGCGGAGATTTTATAGCCTTGGCACTTGGACGTTTGCTTTCAGATACCGGTGACAGGTTTTCTTTTGCCCTCTCGTCACCCTGTTTTGTTTGAACATCTTTACGTACAAGTACCACAGGTGTTTTGGTTGTTTTTATTTCCTGGTGCATTTTTACTTTGTAGGGGGTGCCATTTACCTCAAGCTCTGCGGTGTCACCTTCTACTTTTTTGACTCTTACGGCAAAGTCATCGCCATTTATAGTGAAACTGAATTTTTTCATTTTTTATCGGATTAAATTTGTCAAACCATAGATTTTTGAATTCCAGGGAGAATAACGTCTTTCGATTCGTTTGATTGTAATTACATTACTTTCCTCATCATGAACATCATTCATAAAAAGGTGTAACGCCATTGAAATAGCAGCAATTTCATTTCCGCTGAGTATTTTCTCCGGTGTAGCAATTACTTCCGTTTGTAACTCCTTCTTCTTGCGTTTTAAGCTGTTTGATTTTCTGCTTAACTTTCCCACGAGGTTAAAGGCCAGTACCAGCAATGTCAACGCGGTAAATACCACGATTATGCCGATGGCCGATTCCATTAATATATCATCAAACTGATTGATTGCCAATAATGTCATACTTGCTGATTATAAGGGTATATTACAATGTTTCTTCAATGGGTTCACCACTTTTTTGGTCTGCAGTGCCTGGAATGCGCGAATCACGCGGAAGCGGGTATTTCTCGGTTCAATTACATCATCGATGTAACCGTAGGAAGCTGCCTGATATGGGTTGGCAAACTTATCGTTGTAGTCAGCAACTTTTTCGGCGATGAATTTCGCTTTTTCTTCCGGGTTATTCATAGATGCGATGGTGCGACCTTCAAGTACCTCGATAGCGCCGGCAGCTCCCATAACGGCAATTTCAGCAGTAGGCCAGGCATAGTTGAAGTCGCCACGTAACTGTTTACAGCTCATCACATCGTGTGCACCACCATACGATTTTCTCAGGGTAATGGTTACTTTAGGAACCGTTGCTTCACCATAGGCAAACATCAGTTTGGCTCCGTGGGTAATGATACCTGCGTATTCCTGTCCGGAACCTGGTAAGAATCCCGGAACATCAACCAACGTTAATATAGGGATATTGAATGCATCGCAGAAGCGAACAAAACGGGCTGCTTTACGTGAAGAGTCGCAGTCGAGTACCCCTGCCAGGAAATTAGGCTGATTGGCCACGATACCGGTTGATACCCCGTTGAAGCGTGCAAAACCTACGATGATGTTGCGTGCATAGTTGCGGTGTACTTCCAGGAATTCGCCATTATCAACGATGGTGTGGATAACGGTTTTCATATCGTATGGTAAGTTTGGATTGTCCGGAACCATTTCGTTCAGACTGTCCTCTAACCTTTCAATCGGGTCATTGTTTTCGAAGATTGGTGCTTCTTCTAAATTGTTTTGTGGTAGATAAGATAACAGTTTACGAATCATCAATAAACCTTCTTCTTCGTTTTCTACTTTGAAATGAGAAACACCTGATTTGCCTGCATGAACATCAGCACCCCCCAGATCTTCTGTAGAAATATCTTCTCCGGTAACTGATTTTACAACTTTAGGCCCGGTGACGAACATATAAGAGTTTTGTTCGGTCATCATCACGAAGTCGGTAAGGGCAGGAGAGTAAACAGCGCCACCGGCACAGGGACCGAAGATTGCTGAAATTTGTGGTACAACTCCTGAAGCCAGGATGTTACGTTCGAAAATTTCGGCATAACCGGCTAATGAAGTAACCCCTTCCTGGATACGAGCGCCGCCCGAGTCGTTGATTCCGATTACCGGACACCCCATTTTCATGGCCATATCCATTACCTTGCATATTTTCAATGCCATGGTTTCTGACAATGATCCACCGAATACGGTAAAGTCCTGTGCAAATACATATACTGTACGCCCGTCGATGGTACCATGACCGGTAACTACCCCGTCGCCTAAGTATTTTTCTTTTTCCAAACCGAAATTGTAACAGCGGTGGGTTACAAACATGTCTAATTCTTCAAAACTACCTTCATCAAGTAACATGTCGATGCGTTCACGTGCTGTAAATTTACCTTTTGCATGCTGAGAAGCAATGCGCTTTTCTCCACCTCCCAATTTGGCCTGCATGCGCAAATCAATGAGGTTTTTCACCTTTTCCTTGTTTTCCATATCGTTATTATAATTTATCTTTTATTCAGTTAACAGCAGCCCGGTTTTTCGCAAAGTTCTGTCAGTACTCCAAATGTTGATTTTGGATGAAGGAATGCGATATTCAATCCTTCGGCTCCTTTTCGCGGTGCTTTGTCGATGAGTGTTACGCCTTTTTCTGCCAGAAAATCAAGGCTGGATTGCAATCCTTCAGCTGCAAATGCCAGGTGGTGAATACCTTCGCCTTTCTTCTCGATGAATTTTCCTACCGGTCCTTCCGGATCTGTCGATTCAAGTAACTCGATTTTGGTTTGTCCTACCTGAAAGAAAGCTGTTTTTACCTTTTGCTCGGCTACTTCTTCAATGGCATAACATTTCAAACCCAATACTTCTTCGTAGAATGGAATCGCTGTTTCCAGACTTTTCACGGCAATACCTAAATGTTCAATGTGTGTGAGTTTCATACCTCAAATGATAATATTATTAAATAAATTTGATGAATTCAGTAAGCAAAAATGATTTGAAAGGAGGAGAGATTAAAGAAAAAATTCCGTATTTTCAAATTTGCTGCAAAATTACTTAAAATATATCTGATACACAAAGAAAAAACAAAGAAATGTGAAACAATTTTGAATGTTTTTACAATTTTATTTTTTGTGTTTTTGCGGATGTGGTTTTTGACCGGAATTGTTTCTTTGTGCCGGTTTTCTGTTTCTATGGAAAGTCCCTTTTTTGCCCCCAAATTGTTTTTTTACATGTCGGTGCATGGTTGGGTTGTAATCAGGTGCTGCTCCCAGTTCTTCCGGCACAGCCAGCCTTGTGATTTCTTTTTCGAGAAAATCTTCAATGCGTTTGAATTTGTATTGTTCTTCTTCGGATACAAAAGTGATGGATTTGCCTTTTGCACTGGCACGGGCTGTGCGACCAATACGATGCACATAATCTTCGGCATCGTGCGGTACATCGTAATTGATAACCATGGTGATGTCATCAATGTCGATACCCCTGGAAACTATATCAGTGGCAACAAGGATGTTTACCCGGTTGTTCTTGAATTCGTGCATCACGTGGTCGCGTTGTGCCTGATCCAGGTCGGAATGCATTTCGCCAACGGAGAGTCCCATTTTGCGGAAGGTTTTGAAAAGGTCTTTTACTTTCAGTTTGGAGCCGGAGAAGATTATCACCTTACTGATATCTTTTCCTGAAAACAAATGGCGGATGATGCCTTGTTTCTGGGCTTCGTGACAAATATATACGTTTTGCTCGATGCTTTCCGGGGGACGGGAGACAGCAATTTTCACTTCAGCCGGATTGTGGAGTATAGTTTTGGCTAAAGTGCGTATCTTGGGTGGCATGGTAGCCGAAAACATAATCGTTTGCCTTTCTTTGGGTAATCGTTTTACAATCAGCATGATGTCGTCGTAGAATCCCATGTCGAGCATGCGATCGGCTTCATCTAAAATGAAATATTTTACACCCGAAAAATCAATGTCGTATAAATTAATGTGTGAAATGAGTCTGCCGGGTGTGGCGATAACCACATCAGCGCCTTTTTGTAATCCTTTTTTTTGAACATCCCAGGCCTGCGCGTCATTACCTCCATAAACAGCTACAGATGAAAATGGGGTGAAATAGGAGAAACCTTCCATTTGCTGATCAATTTGCTGTGCCAGTTCGCGTGTAGGTGCCATGATGATGGCGTTTATTTTATCTTCGGCATGATTCTCCGATTGCAGGTTGTGCAATAAAGGTAATATGAAAGCGGCCGTTTTTCCAGTACCTGTCTGGGCGCAGGCAATCACATCTTTTTTATCTAAAATAACCGGTATGGTTTGTTCCTGTACAGGGGTGGTCTCTTTAAAATTCATCGCTTCCAGTCCGTCCTGTACAGACTGGCAAAGCGGTAGTTCCTCAAATTTCATGAAAAGTATTTTTATAGCGCAAAGATACGTTTTTTTATTGGTATTATTCACCCTGTTCACCAAATTCACCAACTGAGTCAACAGGAATATGCTGTTTTATAATGCTGTCTTTTTTGTTGATTAACAATTTCTTGTAACTCATATCAATCGCAAAAGCTCCCATGGGTGCTGTAATCAGGATAGCCAATACCGCCGCTGTCAATACGATATTGCCGCAGGAAAGTCCCATGGCGAGTGGCAGCGAACCAATGGCTGCTTGTACGGTAGCTTTGGGGATGTAGGCAATCATGCTGAACAGGCGCTCTTTCTGATTCAGCTTTGTTTTGGCAGTTGAGAAATATACACCCGCCATCCTGAAGAGTAAAACCAGGAGCAACAGTGCAATCATAATCGGACCAGCTTTCAGTGCAAACTGAATGTCGACCGTTGCGCCAACCAACACGAACAGGATGATTTCGGCAGCCACCCAGAGTTTGGAGAACTTAGGTGAAATACGTTTGGCCAATACCGGATAGCTTTGCAGAATCGTTGCTCCCATAGCCATCACGGCCAGTAGACCCGAAACCGGTAGCATGCCTTTTAACCAGGATTCAAGTGTTAAAAACAGAAATGCGAAACTGATGATAATAAGTAGTTTAACGGAGTCCCGCATGTGATACTTTTTGAAAAAAATAGTAAGCGCCCAACCAATGAGGATGCCGAGTGCCAGTCCGGTTACAATCGAAACCGGTATTTGCACAAAGCTTGACGAGGATATCTCTCCGCCAAGCGCAAGGGTGGTAAAGGCCGTGAAAAGTACAATAACAAAAACATCATCCACCGATCCGGCCGCCATAATCATTTGTGGAATGCCTTTTTTGGTGCCGATTTTGTTTTCCATCAGGTAAAGCATCTTGGGGACGATGACAGCCGGCGAAACAGCTGCAACCACCGAGCCCATAATTGCTGCCTCGAGCAGGCTTACTCCAAGCAAAGGAGGCGCTATCAGCATCATGCCCCCGATTTCAAACAAGGCCGGTACGAAACTCATCAGAATTGCCGGTCGGCCGACTTTCTTCAGGTCGTTGATGTCAAGCGCCAGTCCCGCCCGAAGCAGGATGATTACCAATGCTGTTTGCCTTAACTCTGTTGAAATGGAAAGCAATGAAGTATCTATGAGATTTAAAGCATAAGGTCCTAATACAATGCCGGTAATAAGCATGCCGAGCAAAGCCGGCAGCCTTAATTTGTTGAAGATGTAACCTAACAACAGGGCTAAAAGGAAAATGTACGCGAGACTTGTTAACATATTAAATCAATGAATGAAATTTATAAAACAAAAAACCACCGAAAACATCTGAATAGTTTATATAACCTGTTAACTGCAATCTTATAATTACAGTTTAAACAGGAACTATCAGCTGCTTAATCAGCGGTTTATAACAGGGAAGTTCCATTCCCTTTGTGAAAATCGGTACAAAGTTAATAAAATAACGCTATTAACGATGCCTGCGAATGATTTTTTTAAAACCTCACGCCTAATCTTAGATCTGCATAATGCAACTTAATCCGTTCAGGTTCGTTGAAACGAGGGTAGGAGGTATAGCTGTATTGTAATTTTACAAAATAAATCAATCTTGTAGGCGTGTTGAAATTCAATCCGAAGTCAAATTCAGTTTGATGACCGAAAACAGAGCCTTCTGTGCCTTTTATTTTCAAGTCATTCAGAAAGAGTCCGTAACCAACATAAGGAATCATTTTTTTGTTTCGTGCCAGTTCATGGCGCACGGTCCACCCATAATTCAGCATGGAGATACGCTCCGTTGCCGCATCATTTCCGGGCAAGATGGTGTAGCCCATCGGAACGGAAATAAAAGATGCGTTTTTGTTTCCGTCGAAACCACTCAGCTGCCAGGCATAATCGAATAATCCACCAAATCCCATTGAGTTGTTGAGGGTGATGTTGCTGTGAGAGAAAAGGTAACGTGGACCGATTTCAAAACTGTATTGTTTGGGGACTTTTTTGAAAATTTGTGCCTGAGTCGAGAAGAAGGAAAAACTAATAAGAACAGAGATGAAAATAAGATGTATTTTTCGCATGTGCATTGATTTTTTGTTGTTATTGCCTGTAACAACATAATGCGAAAAATGTTCTCCGTTTCAGTCTTATTTAAGTCTGTGCCGTCTTCTTTAGCGTAATTTTACTTTGGTAAATTTCGGTTATTTTTTCAATAAACAGGACAAAATCAGCATATAACGAAACATCATATTCTCCTGAATGAACCATTACCGATTGATTGATTAGCAGTTTATTTCCCAAATTAACAATTGAACTCTCAAAATTGCCAAAAGCACAGCTATGTTTTACATGCGCGGGCAATGCTTCAATCTCATAGCCTTCGGGGATATCTATGGTTATCAGATCAGTGTCTTTCCATCCGGTTTTTATGTGAATATCCTGTTTCCGCTGACCTTTTTTCAGTTTGCTGATGGTGTAACGCATGGCGTTGACAGGAATCAGCAGTCTGTTTGCTGTTTTTGAGCCGAAAAGCGGTGTTGTCCATTCATACCTGGCTTTAAGTGATGGTAAAGCCGACTTGTTGTCATCCAAACTAACCTGAGATACAGTTGCTTGTGGGAGCGAAATCTCTTTTCGCAGGTAGTCGGTCACTTCAGTAGGTTTGGCTATTGTTAGTTGATAAACCTGATCGTATATTTTCACATGCCAGTTTTTTTCTACCTGCACATGAGCACTGCCATCGGCGTTAATTTTGATATTCATCTGGTTGTGCTCGAGGTTTAAACTGTCGGGATAGTCGGGGAGACGGGTTATGTAGCCTCCTTCTTTTGTTGTTACAAGTGCATTGTGCCCGGAAATCCCGTTGTGTACAAAACCAAATGGAACACGGGTATTGGTACACTCCAGCCACAAGGTATCGCCGGGTAAAGGCACCCTCAGAACAATATGGTTGGTGCGGATAAAGGCCGAAAAGTCATCATCCAGATTTTTTTCCTGTTCGCTCAACCGGATGATAACGTAATCAGCAGGGATGTTCACCTGATTGAGCATGGCTTTCAGCAGGTTCGAAAGTCCTTTGCAATCGCCAAATCCGGTCCGGCAAACTTCTGCAGCGGGAATTGGTTGAAAGCCGCCAATACCCAGTTGGATACTTTCGTAGCGGGTGATGCTTCCAAGATAATTATAGAGAGTTTTGACTTTCTCACTGTCGGTTGTGGCGTCTTTAACGAGTTCTGCAATGGTGTTTTTTGTCTCAGGACTCAATTCGTCTTTTCCGGTATTGAGTTGCTGCTGCCATTTGCAGATATGTTCAGCATTGAGAAGTTGTCCATGTGTTTTTTCGTAAACGAAGGTAGCCGGAGCGGCGTAAATGATAGGGATAAGTGTTTGAATCGCAGGTGAAAATCGTTCCTCTTTGATTGCCGACAGATTGCTGACACACCATTTCCGGATAAGCTTTCCTTTGGAATTTTCAGCCGGAAGCTCCCGGACCTGATTGTATGTTTTGGTCAGAATCGTGGTGCTTTCAGGGTAGTGAAGCGAATAATTTGCCTCCATAACCGCGATTTGATAATCGGGTTGAGGTACAAAAGGCGGGAAAAGAATTATGCCGTCTTTCCACTCGAATTCACATTCAAAATGTACTGTAAAAGGAAAAGAAGAAGGATAAACCTGCAAATAATAACTGAAATTGTCGGTTGCAAGGTGTTGAGAGTAAGCGCTCTTTTTGATATCAGCCTTTGAATATGATTTTAATTCGATTCCTTTACTGTCATAAACCTTACCGCTTACTTTGGTGAGTTTTCTGAATTTATCTCCCGACTCGAGGAAATTGGCATAATCCAGCCCGTTGTTGTTCATGATGGTGATAGCAACACTTTTTTTCTCTGTCGCTGTAACCGGAGTTTTGTAATCATAGGAGATATTGTATATGCGAACCACAGCATTCGCATCCTTCTTCAAGGAATCCGGAATGTGTTTTACATCGAAATCATATTTTTCCTTTGAAGCAAAACCATAAAAACAGATAGTCAGACAGACAATCAGCAGCATTATTTTTTTCATATCGCTATATTTTTTTTAGCACAATGAGTTCGTTATTTTTGGTTGCAATTTGTCCCCAGAAAGTTTTCACATTCTCGTATTCTGTTTGGGGAAAGATAATCTCATTGAGTTCAAAGCGGTAGTTGATTTGCAGTATCCTGTCGTTGACTTGCTTGATTAAATAGGTAAGCGATCCACTGTTATTGTTCAGTATGAATTTTTCTGACTTAGGGATTTCTTCCACGGAATAATTAGCAGGTAATTCGAGTAGCACGGAAATATAGTGTTTGTAAGGATAGCTGAATTCAACCGGTAATTTCCGGTCAGACTGGGTAAAGTTGTTTTTTGAAATGTGGTTAAATATCAAAGGGTTTATGTATAAAAAGCTTGCTTCAGAGCCGGAATGCTTTGTGAACTTAAAACGTTGATTAACCCTGTTGGATAACAGGTCGTTTTGTCCCTCCAACGTAAAATTGTCAATTTCAACCGACAAATCCTGATTCAGTTTTTCTACATAACCGGTGGAGTCATTTAGCTCGTGATACATTTTCTTAAACTGATATGCAGGCTGAAATGTCATTACCTGATTACACTCACCTGAAATGTTCCCGGTACTGTCAATTTTTGCTGATATCATGCTCATCGACTGGTTCTTTGAAATGTTTGTCAGGTCAATCCATTTATCATCGGAATTGTATCCGAAAATCCGTGCTTTATCAACCAGCAGATCAGTTGGGAGCATGTTTAAACCGCCATAAAATGCGGATCCGTCCATAAAGTAACGCTCACCGCTACTTGTTTCAGCCATCACGATGTAGGTGTTGAGCCAGTCAATAGAAGGGTGAGTGAGAGGCAAACGACCGATTGACCGGCGGCTCATCAGGATGGGGTAGGCATTTATTCCGGCATCCCGGAGCATGCTGATAATTGCCGAGTTTATCTGTGCATTGTCGCCCGTGCCGTCTTTTATCGCTTCTGATGGGTTGGAAATAAAAGCATATTTTTCATTCCAGCTGATATTCTCTTTTACGAATTTGTAAATTTTTTCAATTTTAGTTAATTCGGTATCTTCAGGGGTAATTAGTTTTGGAACTACTTTGGAAAATGCATTCCCACGGATTGAATAGCGTTCAAAATCTGATTTTTCTTTTAATGTTTTTTCTATGTCATCCCAAGTGGTCGTGTAATTCTTATATAATTCATAGGGGAATCTGGTTCCACTTAATTCAAACCGAATACTACATAAAAAATCTTTGAGATTCCAAACGTAACTATCGTCTTTTAGGGCAGGAATGTCATTTACTTTGAATACAACATTTTTTGCCTGGCAGGTAATAGTCTCGAACGAATTATTCGCGTTTATGGTAAAGCTTTTATTAACAGCCCCTTCTTCCATGTTGATTTTTTCAAAACCCCTGGATTCAAAATTATATACAAAATACTCGGGAATAATAACCTCGTATCGTCCATTGAGCACAGGAATGTCTGTTTGAAAAAACCAGGTCGGCAATTCATAATAAAAGTCGGAAACAACATTGTATTTATACTCTATCACTGTACCTACTTTAACATTTGGAATGGCAAATTTGATTTCCCGATAATATTCGCTGATTCTCTCCTCAAATATATATTTGTTTTCCAACTTTGTTTTGATGATTTTATCACCTTCGAGATTATATGCACATGCCTCTAATTTAGATATGTCCTCACACATAGATGGTGTTTTGTGATAATAGCGTAAGGTTACTGTTGCATATTCGAGACCCTCCTGTTTTAATATCTTAATCCTTTTTTTTACTTCAGTTATTACGACAAATTTCTTGTTAACATAGCTGTAGTCTGTAAATCCATCGTGAAACAGAATCAATGCCACGGCTGATGAGTCAGCCGGATAAACCTGCATTTCCAGTTCCTCCTTTTCAATTTTCCCGTATTTATAAGGATTTTTACTTTGTGTAAAGAGAGATGATAAATTGAAAAATAAACCGCCAATGACAAGGGCGAGCGTTAGAAGGCGTTTTGTCATAATATTATCAGATTTGAAGATGAAAGGTTAACAGAGATTTGTATAGCACGACAAATATACGAATTGAGTTTGTATTAAAAAATAATTTCTTGCATTTTTTGTGATAATCTTACAAATGAAAATTAGTACATATAAATTTGTATAGGATTAATGTTTTGATTGATAGTTTGTTGCGGTGTGCAATAGAGGTTGCATAATGTGGTGCGGTTATCAGTAGAATCTGTTTTTTATAAGTTGTTGTTTATGAATTTACAAGGTGATTTTTTTGATTCATGGGTTCAAATTAAAGTTAAATGTATTTTTTTAAATATTTATGCATGTAGTGCGTTAAAATTTACTATTTTTGTGTCTGTTACTCCTATAGATGAAAACTAAAGTCATATTGTCTTTTATCCTTGTTTTTCTGTATGCATGTCAGGAAACTTTTTTGCCGCCTCTGATTTTTACCGGGCTTGTTTCAGACATTGATCAGGAAGGCGCTGTGTTTCATGCCAAGATAACCTCTTTGGGCAACAGAGAAATCAAGGCATTCGGATTTGTATGGGATACGATTCCTTTTCCAACCATAGAAAGCGCGTACTCCTATAAGTTTCATCAGCAAGCTGAATTGGGCAGTTTTCAGGCAAAGGTTTCAAGTGCACTTATCAGGAATAAAACATACTATGTCAGGGCATTTATTCAAAACACTGAAACAACTACTTACGGTGAAGAAGTAAGTTTTGTGAGCATGGGAGGAAAAGAGCCCGAGATTACCGGTATTGAGCCTTTAGTTGGAAATATTAACGATACCCTGGTGGTGATTGGAAAGTATTTTGGGACAAAAAATCCGGTGGTGAAAATTAATCAGTTTGTGGCGCGGGTTTTGAGAGCATCACAGGATTCCATACATGTAATTGTTCCGCCGGAACTGAAAGAAAAAGTTTCAACAGTAAAAATTGAGAATTTAAACCAGATTATAATTGCAAAGGATTCCTTTACACTGATATCACCAGAGATTCACGCTATCGGTACTAAAACCGGATTTTATGGTGATGAGATTGTAATAAAGGGAAAGAATTTCTCAGCTAATCCATCTTCGTTGAAAGTTTTTTTTCATGTGACCCCTTCAGTTTTTGCATATGTTGATGATCAGACAATCACTGCTGTTGTTCCGGAAGGACTCGATTCAGCCAATTGTAGTATCGGTGTAGTCATGAATAATCAGTTAGTTGAATCTCAGGAGCAATTCTCGGTGTTGCCGGTTGAGATAGAGGATTTCAGTCCTAAAGTTGTCTGTACAGGTGAAACGATGATCATCAAAGGGAAGAACTTCCATCCGATAGCATATAAAAACAGGGTGTATGTTGGTGGAGTACTGGCCATAACCTTATCAGTAACTGCTACAACTCTTAAGGTATTGTTGCCTTATCAGGAAAGAGTAAGATATGAAAGTAGAAATTCAACTGTTCAGGTGAATGTAGGTGGAAATATCCGGACTTTTGAAGTAAAACTAATCATCAATGATAAATGGTTCAGATTGGCTGATGCGCCGTTGGAACTCAGAAACGAATATAGAATTTGTGCTACCTGTTCTCCTGTATACGACTATAATTCTGCTCTTAGTTTTGTTGTGGGGAAAACGGCATATATAGGATTAAACGGCAGGCAAAGTTTCTGGGCTTATGATACAGAGCTAAATGCCTGGCGTAAATTGGCTGATTTTCCGGGTACTGTTCGTAAGTTTGCTGCCGGATTCGTATATGGTAACAAAATATATTATGGCACAGGCGAGTCGAAATTGCTTGCTTCGTCTTTTCTGAATGATTGGTGGGAATATGATACTACAACAGATTCATGGACCAGGAAAGCAGATTTTATCGGCGGGGGAAGATCCAACCTTAATGGTTACTCAAATACCTCAGGTTGTTTCCTCGCGTATGGATTTAACTGGAACCAATACAATGGTTATGAGGCTTATATCTGGAAATATAATCCAGAAACAGATGTTTGGGCAAGGGAAGATATTGATGTTAAGGGGTTACAGAAGTCAACAAGATGGTGGATGGCAGAATCAGTAAATGATGAAATTCTTGTAGGTTATCTGAATTCGCTGTATGATTCAAATTATAGTTTTTATATCTTTAATACGAATTTAAAAACATTCTCGCCGATTGCGAATTTTCCATATCATAATACATGGGGAAATCCGAATCTGATGGTGATAAATAGTACGATATATGTTCAGGCAAGCGATTATTCTGAAAGTTCGAAGAACTTTTACCGCTATGATCTTACAACTAATACATGGAAGTTAACCGAAACAAATATTTATACGGATATTACGTATGGTATCGCTTTCGAAGCCGGAAATGTTGGCTATGCCGGTTTAGGAACCCTGAATCACCTGTATGAATTCGATCCAAACAGATAAAATATGAAGAAATCCATTGTATTGTATATACTGATTTTATTGTGTTTGGAAGTTAACGGTCAGTTATTCAGCGATCGATCAAACCTCTTTGCCGGATTTCAAACCGGTGTATTTGCAGGAGGAGAGTTGTTTAATCATCAAGGCACAGTTGCACCTTCATTTTATTCAAATTTCAGTCATAATTATGGTTATGTGTTGAAACAGTCTGTTGTTTTGTCGCCCTGTTACAGTGCCGGAATAAAAGTGACCATGCTTTATTCGGAAAACTGGCAGAGCGACCGGTATTCAAGTTATAAAGGGGCGGAGTCTAAAATACTGGCTGTATTGCCGACGCTGGAAGTACATAATAAATTCAGTCGCTATGGATTGTTTAACCGGCTGAAATTATATGCCGATATCGCACCGGTTTTCGGTTGGTCGAATACGAGTATCAAAAGTGATATTTTTTACATTAAGGGTAATGTCGAAGTAAATGAGGTATTTATACACGATCATTTTTATGTTGGTGTAAATGTCGGTATAGGAAGTGAGTTTGCCTTTACCAACAGGTTTGGAGCCTTTGTGGATTTGTCGGTTCAGGAGGCGTTTTTCAGACATCCTTTCTTTGTCGACAACAGGTATACCCTGTTCGCAACAAGCTTTGGTGTCAGGATTAATTTAACAAAACACAAAAGGTTTATTTATTAGCATCATGAAAAGAATTCTTTATTTGACTGTTGTGCTGTTGCTGTCGGTATTTTTTTCTTCTGCTAAGAAAAAAGCAGGAAACACTGTTTTTGAAACAGAAAGCCGGTTTATTCGTGATGCCTGTTTGTCTGCTTACGGCCGGGTAGTTGTTTGCACTGATAATAGTTCACTGAAAGCATTTTCGGTGGAAGACGGGAAATTGCTGGCCCGTTTCGGGGGTGGTCACAAAGATGATGTGCTTTGCGTGGATTTGTCGCAGGATAGTACATTGCTGGTAAGCGGAGGTCGTGATAGCATGGTGGTGCTTTATGATTTCATTACAAGTGAGATATTACACCGGTTTCAAATTTCAAACGGAGTCATAACTGATGTCCGGTTTTCTCCCGATAATCGCCTTGTACTGATTGGTAGTTCCGGTTCAACAGCCTATCTTTATAGTATTGCCGAAAAAAAGTTTGTGCATGAGATTTCAGATTTTAAAAAAGATATAACTTCTGTTGATTTTGATTTTTATGGAAACAGGATGGCGGTTGCCAGTGCCGATAAATCAATCAGGATTTATAATGCCCGTACTTTTGATACAGAAATGGTGCTGAAAGGACACAGAAGCTGGGTCAGATCGGTTTCTTTTTATAATTACGGTAACAGCCTAATTTCCTGCTCGGATGATCGTCGTATTGTGTTGTGGAACATTGCAAATCCGAAAAAAATCAGATCCGATATAATAACAACATTCGGGGGATGGAACCTGTGTGTCGATGCAGGTGATGAGCAGGAAAACAAATCATACCACTATGTTTATGGTACAAAAAATGGATTAATTAAGTTTAGCTATGCTTTCGGTAATTATTATGTCAGGTCATCCTCGCCGGTAGTAAAAGTTTTGTTGGCGCCGGATAATGGGGTTACAATCAGAATTGTAGCTGCGACTTTGGGTGATGGATTGATGTTGCTGAATGGCAAGAGTATGAAATTCTCTTCTAAAATAATGAAGTAAAACCAAATTGATTATGAAGTTGGTGTCATTGTATTTTATGTTTTTAATTCCACTATTATTCGGTGTAGTTTCGTGTACCCTCAATGAAGCAGATCAGCCGGTTAAGATATTCGGACGAATTACCGGTAGCGCTGGAAATGGTATAGGAGGAGTTGATATTTTGGTTAAAAGAGGAGAAGTAGAACAATCGCTTATAACAACTGATAATGGACGGTATGAACTGGTCTTGCCCGATGCCGGAAAAATTGAATTGACTTTCTCGAAATCCGGGTATACCTCACATGAAAAATCACTGGTGCTGTTGGGCGGAGAAAAGAAAAGAATGGATCTGGTATTACATACCCTGTCGGAAGATGCCTATTTCAATTTTGTTCCTGCTGAATTGACGTTTTACAATACCGGTGGTAGCACGGGTGCTTATATAAATACGAATGTGTCTTTTGAACAGGAGTCTGTTCCCTCCTGGGTAAGAGTAAGTGTTGAAGGGACTGCATTGAAAATTCAATGTGACTCTAATGAGACTCCTGATGCACGGCTTGGCTATATTATTTACAATGCAGCTTATAACCTTCGGGATACGATGATAGTGAGACAACTGGCCGGACCCGTGCTGAAAGTTATGCACTATTGGGGTAAAGATATTACCGGTTTTTCCAGTGAAAAACCATTTGTTACTTTTTCTAAAGAAATTGAAGTTATATCAGTAAAATCTGCTGATAAGTCGTTAGATTATGAATTGTCCACTGACCGTAAGACTGTTTACATTAATAATCTTGGGCTAAGCTTATTTGGATTTACAGATGTACAGCTAAGTGTGAAATCTGTTGGTGACCGACCCCTTGATGTTACAATCCCCATTAAAATGTATATAAATATGAGGGCGGTTTCACAGCAGGAAAGCAAACCTCCTGTTTTTACTTCAGATAATAAATTTGTTTGGATTTATACGTCAGAATATATGGGTAATAACGTTGTTGTTAAACAGTTTTCAGTAGAAAAATATGAAGAACAAAAACAACTTTCATTCAGTAAAATGTCTGGAATGTATTATAATCCATTTAATAATTCTCTATACCTAACAGTACCTGTGTCTGTTGATAATCGTGATGTCACGGAGGTTCATTTGTATGATGCCACAACCGGAATCTTCCGTGAGAAATTCACGGTTGATTACAAAGGAGCCCAGATTGTGGATATGGATTTTGCCCGCAATGGATACGGAGTGATGGTGGTAGGCGAAAATTTGTTGTATATTGATTCTGCCCATGACCACGTTTATGATGCTTTCCCCGGAGCATTATCGCTTTATGACCCATATGACTCGGAAAACCTGATTCCTTCAATGGTTCAAATGTGCAATAATTATCAGACATTTATATTATATGGAAAAAACAGTGGTACTACATATTACTCCTATACTATAGATGCCGAAACAAAAGCACTAAGCACAATTCACACCTCAAAGTACAATAGCTTTGTTGCCAATAACTCAAGTCCTTATGCTTTATATTTTTCTTCTAATTTGTTTAACATGATTTGTCAGAACGTTTTGACTACAGAAACAAAAACATTAAGTCTGAATAAGAATGGCATTGAAAGTATGGCCATTTTGTCATCAGGTGAAGGTCTTCCGCAAGTTTTCACTTCACATCTGTCCATCATATCTGCTACCGATAACAGTATTTATAAATTTGATTATTCGTATAATGCTTCTTTTATCCAATCGTCTCACGATGGTAGATTATTGCTCTTTAGTTATAATAACAATGGTTATCTATTTGCGAGTGATGCGTTGACCTTCTTTCTGAAAAACCTAAAATAAACATCATGATGGGAAAACAAACATTCAGTATACTTTTCTTTGTTTTATTGGCAAGTCATTCTTTTTCTCAATCTAATTATAAGGAGGGGTATATAATTACATTACAACAGGACACCGTTTCTGGTTTGTTGGATTTTAGAACCGATCAGACTAATGCCCGCCTATGCAGGTTTAAACGAACAGAGCTGTCAGCGGAAGAAATATACTACCCGGGTGAGATTGTTGGTTACCGGTTTATCCGGGAAGGTAAATATTATGTGACGAAGCAGGTAAAGATTGATAATGAATATCAAACCTTTTTTCTAGAATTTTTAATACAAGGATTGAAAAACTTATACTATCTTCCGCTTGATTACGGATATTTTTATTTTGAGGGACAGGATGGTGTGTTGGTAGGGGTAACCAAACAGCCCGATCAGATTACTGAAAATTATAAAATAAAGGAAGATAATCGTTATAAAGGCGTAATGTCATATTTGTTTTATGATTGTCTTCCTTTATCAATGAAAACTGCAAGTGTGGGATTTGACAAAGGATCGATGATTGTATTTACCAAAAAATACCACGACCAAATGTGCGACACAGGAGAGGAGTGTATCATTTTTGAAAATGATTATAAACGAAAATTTATAAAGTTTGATTATTCCTTTTTTACCGGAGTCGAACTCAATGATCTAAAACTCGTGTATACCTACTTTCCGTCCATGCTATCAATCAGTCCTGTAATCGGTACCGGTTTGAATATCTCCAGTCCGAGACTGATGAAGTCATTATACCTCAATATAGAGACCTCTTTAAGTGCTGTTTCAGGGGTTTCCGATTTTATTGACAGTAATCAGAAATACAACCGTTATAATTTTAATGCCGGAAAAATAGGTTTTGGTACCGGATTGGAATATATTTACGATAAAGGGAGGTTTCGTCCGGCAGCGGGTGCCGGCATTTCACTTCACAAACTCTTCAACCTGACTGAAAACCTGAAAATAAATGATCAGGTGAGCAGTTACCGGCCTTCATTCAATACATTCACAACGGGGTTGAAGGCTGAACTGGGTGTTGATTACGAGACCTCAAAAGATCAGTTTGTGGTTGTAAGGCTTGCATTTTCTGCTCATCGTAAAACTGCTACAGAAAGTAGTAACCTCCGGTTAAAACTGGGGTATAAATTCTGATATTATTAGAATTGTATTTGTCTGTCCTTTTATTTTCTTAATTTTGTTGACCACATCTAAAATCTACAATTACCATGCTTGAGAAAATAATTGATTTTAGTATTAAAAATAAGCTTATTGTCATTTTATTTACACTGACAATTTTTGGATTTGGCTTATATGCAGTATTTAATATTCAGGTTGGAGCAGTACCGGATATTACAAATAATCAAGTACAAGTTATAACAACATCAGGTAATCTTTCTACCCAGGAAATTGAGCAATATATAACAGCACCGATTGAAATGGAGATGGCTAATCTGCCGGGGGTAGCAGAAATCAGATCTGTATCAAAATTTGGTATTTCGCTGGTTACCATTGTTTTCGATGAAAAGCTTGGAACCTATTTACCTCGTCAACTTATTGCAGAAAAAATCAAAAGTGCTGCTGCTAAAATACCCACTGAGTTTGGGCAGCCAGAAATGGGACCCATAACAACCGGACTTGGAGAGATTTTTCAATATACACTCAATATTGAGGATGGCTTTGAACATCGATATAATGCGACAGATCTTCGTACCATTCAGGATTGGGTGGTTAGAAGAAGACTGTCGGGTATAAATGGGGTTGTGGAGATTAATAGCTGGGGAGGTTATCTCAAGCAGTATGAGGTTTCAATTGATCCTTCTCAATTACTGGCCATGGACGTTACATTGATGGAAGTGTTTAATGCCCTGGAAGCCAATAATAGTATTTCCGGCGGAGCATACATCGAAAAAACAAACCAAAGTTATTTTATTCGTGGTGATGGACAGGTGAAGTCAGTAGAAGATATAGAAAATATTGTTGTCAATAACATCAATGGCTCTCCTTTGTTGGTTAAGAACATAGCTAAGGTTCGATTTGGACATGCCAACAGATATGGTGCCATTACCGCTAATGGCAAAGGAGAGACCATATTGGGACAGGTTATGATGCTTAAAGATGCTGATTCGAGACAGGTTATCAACGACGTAAAACAACGGGTTGAAGAAATTCAGCAAAATTTACCGGAAGGTATTAATATTAACCCAATTGTTGATAGGAGTGAACTGGTTGCAAAAACATCACTTACAGTTGTAGAAAATCTTATATTAGGTGCTTTTATTGTGATGCTGACTGTGATGCTATTGCTTGGAAACTTTCGTTCTGCACTTGTGATAACATCCGTTATACCATTGGCATTGCTCTTCACTATTTCGATGATGTATATTTTTGGTATTGATGCCAACCTGATGAGTCTGGGTGCATTGGATTTTGGTATAATTATCGACGGGGCGGTTATCATCGTTGAGTTCATTGCACTTAAAATAGTGGTTAACAAAAAGATGGTAGAGAATGCTTCAGAAAACGATCGCCTTATACTAATGGATAAAATTTCGTTTGAAGGAGCCTCGAAAATGATGAAGTCTGCTGTTTTTGGACAAATCATTATTTTGATTGTTTTTATTCCAATTTTATCGTTAACAGGAGTTGAAGGTAAGATGTTTAAACCCATGGCATTGTCTTTTTGTTTTGCTATAGTGGGCGCTATGATAATGGGGCTAACCTGGGTGCCGGTTGCTTCCTCTTTGTTTTTAAGGCCTCCTAAAACCAATAAAAAGAATATTTCGGATTGGGTCATGAATTTTGCAGATAAAACCTATACGCCTGTAATTCATTGGGCTTGCTGTCATAAAAGAGCGGTGTTAGGTGCAGCTTTTATATCACTCGTATTAACCGGTTATCTTTTTACAAAAATCGGAGGTGAATTTGTTCCAACCTTAGATGAAGGTGATTTTGTCATTCAGCCGGTATTAAAAACAGGTACTTCGCTGTCAAAAACCATCGAAACTACAACCCGGATGGAACAAATACTGATGGAGAATTTTCAGGAGGTTATAAAAGTTGTAAGTAGAATTGGTGCGGCGGAAGTACCAACCGACCCCATGTCAATGGAGGAGGTTGACATGATTATCAAATTAAAACCGCGTAAAGAATGGACCACTGCAAAAAGTAAAGAGGAACTGGCCGAAAAGTTTAAGGAGGCATTATCTGTTATTCCGGGTGTTGAATATGAATTTACACAGCCGATTGAAATGCGTTTCAACGAATTGATTACAGGGGTACGATCGGATATTGCCATTAAAATCTTCGGTGATGATTTGGTTTATATTGACCAGAAAGCAAATGAAATTAAAAAGTTAGTTGAAAAGATTCCCGGGGCAAGTGATGTAATTTTAGAAAAAACAGCCGGATTACCACAAATAAAAATCACCTACAATCGTAAAAAAATTGCTTATTATGGCGTGGATATTCAGACGCTTAATTCATATTTGGCAACCGCATTCGGAGGTAAAGCAACAGGTGTCGTTTTTGAAGGAGAAAGACGTTTTGATTTGGTTGTACGCTTCGATGAGCGAAAGAGAACTGATTTAAATGACATAAAACAGCTTTATGTGCCTGTTGCTGGTGGTGTACAGGTTCCTCTTTCGGAGTTAGCAGAAATACAGTATGCCGAAGGCCCTGCGAAAATATCAAGGGAAAACACTCAACGAAGGGTAGTAGTTAGTGTGAATGTTCGCAACAGAGATTTACAATCGGTTGTTAAAGATATTCAGCAGGTTGTCAATGAAAACATAACACTGATGCCGGGCACTTATATAACGTATGGTGGTCAATTTGAGAATTTACAAAACGCAACTAACAGATTACTGATCGCTGTTCCCGTAGCTTTATTGCTCATTTTTATATTTTTACATTTTGCTTTTAAATCATTAAAAGATGCCATTATGATATTTTCAGCAATTCCCTTGGCAACTGTGGGAGGTGTGTTATTGCTTTGGATAAGAGGCATGCCATTCAGTGTTTCTGCAGGTGTCGGTTTTATTGCTCTTTTTGGAATTGC
Organism: Paludibacter sp.; assembly: GCA_034928085.1. Lineage (GTDB taxonomy): Bacteria > Bacteroidota > Bacteroidia > Bacteroidales > Paludibacteraceae > Paludibacter. Next base: position 14,078 of record JAYFPG010000004.1, on the reverse strand, counting down.
TGTGTTGAACGGGATTGTGTTGATTGAACATCTGAAAGAGTTACACCAGGATGAAACACGAACTTTACGGGAATTAATCATCAGGGGGGCCAGAAATAGGTTGCGGCCTGTGATGCTTACAGCAGGTGCAGCAGCTATGGGATTTCTGCCGATGGCCCTTTCAACCGGGGCCGGAGCCGAAGTGCAACGTCCATTAGCAACTGTTGTTATCGGAGGATTATTTACCTCAACAATGCTCACCATGATAGCTCTACCATTGTTATACGAGGTGTTTTATAATGTAATTGGGGTGAAATTTTTTCCTTTCAGGTTTATTAGAAGAAAGAGTGTTATTATGATATGCTTTTTGCTGTTGCTACCATTTATGCAAGCGTCGGCTCAGGACAAGGAAATAAGTCTAAATGAAGCTATTCGGATTGCTTTGGAGAATAACAAAGAGATAAAAGCTTACGAACTAAAATCTGAAGAGAAAAGTACATTGATATCAACTGCTTTTGACATTGATAAAACTTTTATTACATACGGACTCGATGAAAACAATATTGCGGAAAATAATTATCCTTTGCAGGTCTGGGGTATTCAACAAAGCTTTAGTTTCCCGACTTTATATCGTGCTGAATTTTTTGCTAAAAAAATTGAATCTAAACTTGCTGATCTCAACTTGAAACTGCAAACTGAAAATGTTATAAAAAACGTATCCATGGGCTATATCGAACAGCAAGTGCTAAATGAAAAACTGAAAATAATGAAAAGCCTGGATAGTTTGTATTTGCAATTAATTAAAAATGCATCCATTCGAAACAAAAACGGAGAGCTCAGTAACCTGAGCCTCCTGAACATGCAGGCAGGTCAACAAAAGATGAAACAGCAGTTTAATGCCGTGAAATATGAAATTGACAACGCACGTACGGCTTTTAAAATGATGTTGAGAAGTGATAATATGTATATGGTTTCAGCAGGTGTAACCATGCTCAGTTTAGAAACTTCCGATTTAAACGCCAGACCTTTTGTCTTAGGATTAAAAGCACAGGAAGATTTAAATGAAGTCGCTGTACAAATTGAAAAGAACAAAATGCTTCCTGATATATCACTGAATTATTTTATAGGGACTAACTATTTTGAGCAGGCAAAATATTATCAAGGTTTTGAAGTAGGAATCTCAGTACCGCTTTTTTTTAATGCTGGTAAATCAAAAATAAAAGCCTCCAAATTAGCCCGGGATGCTGCCAGTCTGTTTGTAGAAAACGAAATTGGGTTACTTATGGTAAAACAGAAAGAGTTACTTAACAAACAGTTGAAATACAACGAACTAATTGACTCTTATATCAAAATTGGGAGTAAACTGTATGATGAAATTATCCGTACTGCAACTCTCAATTATGAAAATGGAGAAATCGGCTTTGTCGAATTTGCTGCCAGCATTGAAAATGCTTTGAAGATTAAAATTGATTATCTCAATAATCTGATTGAGTACAATCGGGTTACACTTGAACTTAATTATCTTTCAAAATAAGTGTATTATGAATAATATAGTTAGATGTTTTACTTACACGTTTCTGATAACGATGATATTGTCCTGCGTAAAAGACTCTAAATCTGTTGAAGAAACATCGGATCTAATCACAATTACCAATGAGCAATTTGCCGGTGAAGGTATGCAGCTGGGGAAAATTGAATCTCAGGTTTTTAAGCTGTTCGTTAAATGTAACGCTACTGTCGTTCCATTACCGGGTGGTTTAGCAAGAATAAGTGCCCCGGTTTCAGGACCTGTAAAAGCAATTCTCGTCCAACAAGGTCAGTCTGTAGCTAAAAATCAAATTTTACTCGAAGTAAATGGGAATGAGATCATTGAGATTCAAAAGGAATATGTGGATGCTGCTGCGCAATTCAACCGATTAAAAAACAATTATGAACGGGTTAAATTACTGTATGCTGAAAAAGTTATTACAGAAAAAGAATTTATAAATGCCGAAAGTGATTTCTTATCTGCGCAAGCTAATTACATTAGTTTGAGATTGAGAGTTGAAACATTAGGTTTGTCTGTTTCGAATATAGAAAATGGTTCTTTTTATACATCTTACTTTATTAAATCACCTATTGATGGGAATATTTCAAGGATGAGCGCCCATTTGGGAAGCTATGTTAATCAAGAGACAACACTTGTTGAAGTCGCAGATCCGAAATCTTTCCAATTGGAGTTATCAGTATATCCCGGAGATATAGCTAAGTTGGCTAAAGGTCAGTCAGTCATGTTTAGACCGGTAGATGACCTTTGCGAATACCAGGCATATTTGTCATCTGTGGGAGTATCGGTAGATGAAAACTCAAAGTCAATCCTGTGTTACGCTTCAATTAACACCAACAAATCGTTTAATCCTGTGGCAAACCAGTATGTTGAATCTGAAATAATAATTGGAAGCGATACGGTTCTGGCTTTACCCTCAGATGCTGTTGTCAAGAGTGAGAATAAGTCCTATGTGCTGTCCTTACAGAATAAAACTGATATAAATATTGCTTTCAAACAGGTTGAGGTAAAAACCAACAGACAATTAAACGGGTTAATTGAAATTATTGGAGATGCACCAACGGGTGATATTTTAATCAAGGGTGCTTATAATATTGTTCATTGAAAGATTGATTTTATTAAAAAAGACTTATACCAATTAGGTAATAAGTCTTTTTTTTGTTGCGGGTATGAAGCACTTCTCCATATTTTTTTGTAGTTTATAGTGCCAGTTTCTTTGCCGCTTTTTTTTTATGGAAGGACGCTGTATACTTTCTCTAAATTTATTCTTTTAATAATTTTTTTACAATAAATCCGTCATTTGTTGTAATTCTTACTGAATATACTCCGTTGGTCAAGTTTGAGATGTCCACACTGTTTTTTGTTTTAATTTCATTCACTTGTTTCATAACCTGCCCCTGAATATTAAACAGTTCAATTTTTGCTATTGTAACTCCTTCTATTATTACATTGTTTTTGGCCGGATTAGGATAAATGCTGACACCCTTTTCTGCATCAGGGTTTAAGGAGTTTGTAATGTCTGAGAAATTTACAATTTCAGACAAGGATTCGCAGTCTTTTCCATATAAAAAGCCTACCTGATAAGAGCCGGGAGTGGTTACGGTAAAAGATTGAGAATTTGCATCAGGTATTAGACTTCCGTTTAAATACCATTGATTATTTGTTGTTGAACTTGATGTTAATAAAAGTCCATCTTGCGTAATTGTTGGTTTATAAGGATTTGCATAGACTTCTATTTCATACCAGGCTACCCACGAGTTTGAACTTGTGGTGTTTATCATTACTCCCCGAACATTGGATAAAGCCGGATTAAAGTTAACAGTGATGACTTGACTATTATAGGTATAACGGGTTAAGGTGTCAGCAAGAACCCAGTTTTCCATATCTTCTGATATTTTTATCTCATGGATTGTATTACCCTGATAATACTGATTTACATATAGTTTCATGCTATCAACTGATACTTTATTTTGTAAATCTACCTGAATCCAACCGGTATGATCGGTTGCGCTCCAATTAGTATTCAAATCACCATCAAATGCTTTGTTTGGAGTTTCCTCAGAAGTCGATGTTGAACTTGCAGTTGCCGTCCCGTTCAATGCTACATTATTGCAATTTTCCTGCGCGTTAGCAGCACTTACTAAACAGCCTAATATGACTGAGAGTATAATAAATTTGTTGAGATTTTTCATTTTCTTGTTGTGCTAATACTCCAGCCCCGGGAGTAGTTATAATTAATAGAAAAAAGCGAGAGGCTAAACAATAAATGTTTTATAATTACAAATTATCATGTATCATAAAACAATAAAGTTTGCGCTTTCCATATAATCTTTTAGAACATTCAGGTTACAAGCCTTTTTTTGTAATTTCTGTTCTTTGTAGTTGTTGATAAATTTTATTATGCCTATCTGTTTATAAATGGAATCATTTCATTCAATTTATTCCTCATAAGTATGAAATACGTTCCCGTAATGGAACGTACAAATGTAAAGAGAATCTAAAACAACCATGTTTCAAATTTACAAAACAGCTATTCCATATTTACAATTTAATGTAAATATGCACATGGTATTCGTTTGATGAAGAAATCAGCTGAGAAATGTATCCTGGCAGGCTAACAGTGTTGATATAAAAAAAACTTCGCTGGCCATACTGACCAACAAAGTTTTTTGTGTAGCGGGAACGAGAGTTGAACTCGTGACCTCCGGGTTATGAATCCGACGCTCTAACCAACTGAGCTATCCCGCCCTGAATTTTTGCGAGTGCAAAGATAACTAAATTTTTTAATGCGCCAAATTATTTCATTCCCAAATTTTCCATCACAAACGCCCACACATCCGTTTGCGCATCGATGATTTTGCTGATGGGTTTACCGGCTCCGTGTCCGGCTTTGACATCAATGCGGATGAGTGTCGGGTTTTTGCCCGAATTGGCTGCCTGCAAAGTTGCTGCAAACTTGAATGAGTGCGCCGGAACCACCCGGTCGTCGTGATCGCCGGTGGTAACTAAGGTAGCAGGATAATCCGTTCCTTTTGTCAGGTTGTGCAGGGGTGAATAGCCCAGCAGGTATTCGAACATCTCCTTGCTTTCTTCGGAGGTGCCATAATCGGTCGCCCAGGCCCAGCCGATGGTGAACTTCTGGTAACGCAGCATGTCGAGTACGCCCACTTCCGGGATGGCCACCGCGAATAAATCGGGGCGTTGCGTCAGGGCTGCACCGACTAATAAACCACCGTTTGAACCGCCATTGATAGCTAATTTTCTCGGATTGGTGTATTTCTCTGCAATTAAGTATTCGGCTGCTGAAATGAAATCATCGAATACGTTTTGTTTCTGCATCTTGGTGCCGGCTTTGTGCCAGGTTTCCCCGTATTCGCCACCACCCCGTAAATTGGCAATGGCATAGATGCCGCCTTTTTCGAGGAAGGGGATGCGGGTAATGCTGAATGATGGCAGCAGACTGATGTTGAAACCTCCGTAACCATAGAGCATCACCGGGTTTTTGCCGTTTCGTTTCATGCCTTTTTTATAAGTAATGCTCATGGGGACTTTCGTTCCATCCTTGGAAGTGTAGAACACCTGTTCGCTCACGTAATCATCCGGGTTGAATGAAACTTCCGATTTGCGGAAGAGTGCTGCTTTGTTTTCAGCCACATCGTACCGGTAAATGGTAGGAGGGAAGGTGTAGGAGGTGAAAGTGTAGAAAGCTTCATTTTCATCCATGTTACCTGAAATGCCTACGGTTCCGATGGTGGGCAGTTCGACTTCAAATAGTTTTTTACCGTTTGTATCATAGGCATATAAATGATGCGAGGCATCCTGCAAATAATTCAGGAATAATTTCCCGCCGATGATGGAAGCCGATTCCAGCACGTTTTTTGTTTCCGGTATCAGGGTTTGCCAGTTTTCGAGTTGCGGTTTGGCCGGGTCGAAAACCATCAGTTGCTGATTCGGCGCTTTGTAGTTGGTGAGGACGAAAACTTTACCCTGGTAATGGTCGATGACACTGAAATCGGATTCGAAGCCCGGTGCTATCAATACGGGTCTCGCGTTGGCCTTTGTCAGGTCTTTCATCAGCAACGAATTCCCGGAGGTAGATTCGTTTTCAAAGATGAACAGGAATTTCTCATCCTCAGTCACACCACCGCCACAGTTCCGGAGCGCGAATTGCTTGTTTTCGTAGATGATCTTGTCTTTGTCCTGTGCTTGACCGAGTTGGTGATAAAACACCTTGTGGTACTCGTTTTTGTTGGAATACTCTTTTCCGGCTTCAGGTTTGCTGTAAGCCGAATAGTAAAACCCATCGCCCTGCCAGGAAATACCCGAGAATTTAACCCATTCGATGTGGTCGGACAGCAATTTACGGCTGGCAACTTCCATCACGTAAATTTCGTTCCAGTCGGAGCCGCTTTTAGCGATGCTATAGGCCAAATATTTACCATCTTTCGAGAAAGCGGCCTGAGATAAGGCTATGGTACCGTCATCCGACAGTTTATTTGGGTCGAGTAATACTTTCGGTTCTGCCGTCAGCGAGTCGAGTTCGTACAACACACTCTGGTTTTGCAAACCATCGTTTTTATAGAAATAATACTTGTTGTTTACCTTTTTCGGAGAACCGTATTTCGGGTAATTCATCAGTTCGGTGAATCTTTCTTTCAGCTTACTTCTGAAAGGAATCTGCTCCAGGTAACTGTATGTCACCTGATTCTGAGCAACCACCCAGGCCTCTGTTTCTGCCGAACGATCATCCTCTAACCAGCGATACGGGTCCGGAACCTGCGTTCCCCAGTAGTTATCAACGATGGTATCTTGCCTGGTTTCAGGATATTCGATGTTTGTTCTGTTCGTGCAACTGTGCATGATCAATAATAAAATTGTTAATTTGATGATCGTTTTCATGATTTTTTATGTTTAATTGGTTGTTGGGACGCACGGCCGATGTTGTAGAGACGCACGGCCGATGTTGTAGAGACGCAATGCATTGCGTCTCTACGTTTTCCGTTTTCCGCTCCGTCATTGCGAGTCGGCTTTTGCCGACGAAGCAACCTCACAATTTTTCCGTTTTCCGCTCTACATCAGCCTCTTATACCGAATGCGTTTCGGCCCTTCATCACCAAGTCGCATTTTCTTGTTTTCCTCATATTCAGAGTACGAACCTTCGAACACGAAGACCTGTGAATCGCCTTCGAAAGCGATGATGTGGGTACAAATACGGTCGAGGAACCAGCGGTCGTGCGAAATCACCACGGCGCAACCGGCAAAGGCTTCGAGACCTTCTTCCAATGCGCGGAGGGTGTTCACGTCGATGTCGTTGGTCGGTTCGTCGAGCAGCAACACGTTGGCTTCCGATTTCAGCGTCAATGCCAGGTGCAGGCGGTTGCGTTCCCCTCCGGATAACACGCCGCACAATTTCTCCTGGTCACCGCCGGTGAAATTGAACCTTGCCAGGTAAGCACGGGCGTTAATTTCTTTTCCCGCTACGCGGATGAATTCAGTGCCGCCGGAAATGACCTGAAACACGGTTTTGTTGGGGTCGATGTCGGTATGACTTTGATCCACATACCCGATTTTCACGGTTTCTCCCACTTCGAAAGTGCCTTTGTCGGCCTTTTCCATGTCCATCATCATGCGGAAGAGGGTGGTTTTACCGGCGCCGTTCGGACCGATAATCCCTACTATCCCGTTGGGAGGCAACACGAAATTCAGGTTCTCGAACAACAGTTTTTCCCCAAAAGCTTTCGATACCTCGATGGCTTCCACCACTTTATTACCTAAGCGGGGACCGTTGGGAATGAACAACTCCAGCTTTTCTTCTCTTTCCTTCTGATCTTCGTTCATCAAGCGGTCGTAGGCTTCCAAACGGGCTTTCCCTTTGGCGTGACGGGCCTTCGGGGCCATGCGCACCCATTCCAGCTCCCGCTCGAGTGTTTTGCGGCGTTTGCTGGCCTGCTTTTCTTCCATGGCCATGCGGGCGGTCTTTTGTTCCAGCCACGAAGAGTAGTTGCCTTTCCAGGGGATACCTTCTCCGCGGTCGAGTTCGAGAATCCAGCCGGCTACATTGTCGAGGAAGTAACGGTCGTGCGTGATGGCGATAACCGTTCCCTGGTATTGTTGCAGGTGATGTTCCAGCCACTCCACCGATTCGGCGTCGAGGTGGTTGGTCGGCTCGTCGAGTAACAGGATGTCGGGCTGACGAAGCAACAGGCGACACAGCGCCACCCGGCGTTTTTCACCACCCGAGAGGTTGGCTACCAGGGCTTCTTCGGGCGGACAACGAAGTGCATCCATCGCACGTTCCAGTTTGTTGTCGATATTCCACGCATCCACATGGTCGAGTTTCTCCTGTAACTCCCCCTGACGGGCAATCAGCTTATCGAAATCGGCATCCGGTTCGCCAAACTGTTCGTTGATGGCTTCGTACTCAGCCAGCAAGTCCATGACTTCCTGTACCCCTTCCTGCACGATTTCCTTCACCGTTTTGTTGGGGTCGAGTTGCGGATCCTGTTCTAAGTAACCTACCGTGTATCCGGGTGAGAATACCACTTCCCCTTCGTAGTTTTTCTCAATCCCCGCTATGATTTTCAGCAGGGTCGATTTACCCGAACCATTCAACCCGATGATACCAATTTTGGCTCCGTAGAAGAACGACAGGTAGATGTTGTTTAATACTCTTTTTTGCGGCGGGAAGGTCTTGCTTACCCGCACCATCGAAAAAATTACTTTTTTATCGTCAGACATATTTGTTTTAAATTTTGGAGTACAAAGATAAGAAGATTCATTAAAAATCACTATATTGCGAACGCTTAAATAATAGTTATAAATAACCAAGAGATGAAAAAGAAAAAGTTTAGAATTGAATATCCACTCAGCAATGCATCTCCGGGTATTTTATGGAATAGTATAGGTACTGTTCATGGGCTGACAGAGTGGTTTGCCGATGAAGTAAACTCGGATGAAAATGATTTCTTCTTCAAATGGGATGGTTATGAACAAAAAGCTACTTTGTTGCATTTCAAACACAACAGTTACGTTCGTTTCCAGTGGGAAGAAGATAAAGGTACGGAAGCCTTTTTTGAAATGAAAATTGTGACTTCGGAATTATCTAACGATTTGGTGTTAATCGTCACTGATTTTGCCGAAAAAACAGAAGAAGAGGATACGATTCTGCTGTGGAATAAACAGATTGAGAAATTAAAAAGGGCAACGGGGATGTAGTAGAGACGCACTACAGTGCGTCTGATAGAGGTTAATACAAAACAGCCGAGTGTAGGTTCGGGGGGGTTGCTTCGCTGCGCTCGCAATGACAGTAAATAGTGAAAAGTAAATAATCAAATTGTAAATAGGTATTATGGAACAGTTATTCAATCAAATCAGCGAAGATATTAAAAAAGCCATGCTGGCGCGTGACAAAGTGGCATTGGAAGCCTTAAGGGGCATCAAGAAAGAATTTTTAGAAGCTAAAACAGCCAAAGGGGGCGATGGCACCCTGCCTGACGAACAGGCAGTGAAAATCCTGCAAAAAATGGTGAAGCAACGCAAAGAATCGGCGCGCATCTTCACAGAGCAGAAACGGCAGGATTTGGCCGACAATGAACTGGCCGAAGTGGCCGTCATCGAACAATACCTCCCGGCTCAGATGTCGGATGCCGAACTCGAAACCATCATTGCTGCCATCATAGCCGAAGTGGGCGCTGCCGGTCCGCAGGACATGGGCAAAGTGATGGGCGTTGCTACCCGGCAGTTGGCTGGCAAGGCTGAAGGACGGGCGATTTCGGAGAAGGTGAAGGAGTTGTTGGGGAGGTAATCATTATTTTCCCCAAACACACCCTACCTTATTCCCCCAAATATATTCTGCCAACTCTGGGTAAACAATAAACGGATTTCTATTGCCCTGGATTAAAAATACTTTTTCGTTGCGAGTTCGTTCTTTTTGGCTTACCGGATCCTGACGGCTCCATTGCAACAACAGACCGATTGCCCATTCTTTGAACACCGGATAAGTATTGTTTTCCATCATGTTCTCGGGCTTTGTTGTATCCCACACGTTTTTATAATGTTCGTAAGCGGTGGCCATGTAGAAGTAGGTACGGGCAAAATCACCTTTATATTCATCGGCAGGCTCGAAAACGGTACCTGCATAGCCTTTATAAAGAGCCTGACCAATTTTACTAACCCCGTTGTTTCTGGTTACTTTTCCGGTGACAACACCCAATGGCTTGTCGCTTTTACTAATATTGGTACTGCCATCGGCAGGATACAAATTTAAATGGATGTGCTATAGTTTCGTTACTTTTTTGTTTCAGTCATTATTTTTTTGTAGATACTTGAAATCTAATAAGTTTTTTGTTATTTAGTCCGTTTAATCAATTTAATTTGATTCAATTCTTTTAGTTATAAATTTGGTTTGTTTTTTATATGAAAAAACGAATAAAATAAATAACAGTACAATGATTATAACTTTACCATAGTTCGTGAAAAATGGTAATTCATGAAAGTAAGTTTCATATATTTTTGCCAAAATAAGCAAGAAAAATAATGAACACAATGTTCTGTACATATTATTGACTTCGGAGAATAAATCAATCTTTGGATCTAATTTAGATGTTGCAACGAACTTTTTATATTCGGAAAACTTCAATAATTTTATCCATTTAAGAAATGGTTCAATAATTAATGAGCCAACTCTACTCACGATAAGACCAATAAAATAATAAAAAAAAGCCCCAGTTAATAAATCATTTTGTAATAAATTAAAACTGCTCGTTTTACTTAATAAAACAACAAATACAATCCCTGGAAATAAATAATTGAAAATATTGTACGATGACAATTTGTCTAATAGATCTTTCATATAGCATATAATTTAGAATACAAAAGGTAAAAATTTGTCTTTTGATAAGATTGAAATAAAAGTTGGAATTGGATACTTATCGTTTAATGGCTTTAAATCTCTAACAGCTTGTTGATCTACACCACTCAAAGAGTCAAGACCCATTGGATGTGTATGCCATTCGCCAATATAACCTATCATACCACCTGTTATTTCTTTGATTTGCTTAACTTGCTCCGGCAAGTTTTCGATTCCCCGATAAAAATAAACTGGATTGTGCTTACTATCAGCTGGAGCAATTATTGTATCAAAAACATGAATTGTCTTTGTTTTATAATTACAAATACCAATAAAAACACCTCCTGTTTCATTCCGTCTATGTTTATTTGCTTCATGCTTCATATGTTCCAAAACACCTGTTACAATTCTAATTTCCCAGCCTGAATTGTTTTGACATTGAAACACATCTAACTTTGGAACAAGATAACTACTAGAATCTATCTTAAAACCATCAATAGAGATATAGGAGATATTGATAAATCCACTATTTTCAATAGTTTTTCTATCAAATTCGTTATTTAATATTTTAGAGAATATCGCTGCATGGAAGGACATTGAATCATTTGACATTATAACTGTAGGAGAGTTGCAACCTATACCTATATCAACAATATCATAATCATTTCCATCCTTTTTTTTGTTTTCTTCAACTAACCATTCAGAGATTATTATATTTTTTATACCTAAAAAATATATATAGTTCACTAAATCATCCAATCTCGGATTTTGGTTCTCACCTTCTATATATAAAAAACCAAGATTTCCTTTATATGCTATTTCTGCTCTTGCTCTGTTTGGAATCTCATTTAGCTTACTATTGACTAACCAATTTTGCACGTTTAATGAAGCACTTGTATCTATTAGCCAACTGTAATTTTGCAATAATTCCTTATCTAAATTAAATATATTTCCTTCATTATATTGTAAAGAACTATTATCATCCAAAAATGCTTTTACTTTCTCAATTACAGCTTTGGCCTTATTCATTCCTGAACTTTCCATAAATAAGTCATGCCTAACAATATTATGTGGACTAAACTTATCATTATCAATCGCCATTAAGTTGAAATTTCCGCTTCTTGCAAAATGGAAAAGAAGTTTTGAACCTAATGCACCTGCACCAATAAATAATGTTTTATCTTGATTATTACTTAGACTTAACTTTTGAGCTAGGTTGCTACTTATTAGCTCACGATGGGCTTGAAAAAACACTTCAGTTTCTGGACTAATTGTGTTTTCAATAATTGATTCTGTCCCAACTTTAATTACAAAGTGTAAAAATTCAATGTCAGACTCAAATCCAATTAATTTAGTAGGTCTCTTTACGGCAATAATTATTGGAATAAATGTAGTCAGATTATTAATGTATGCTTTATCATTTAAGTATCTTTCAATGGGTTCTCTTATCGATATTAAATTCTCATTACTAAATTTTTCTAGCTCTCCATATGTTTTAGGTAGTGAGGTCGAATAGAGACTAATTGAATCACTAGAATCACTCCAAATCAACAATCCGAATAAGGGGAAATCCACATCGTTATCACTTGAATTTTTCTTTATCTGTTTTATATTGAAATCAGCAATTATTTTATAAAGAGGATCAAATACTTGTTTAGTAACATTTAAATCAAATCGTTTGAAAGTTGGACTAAATGCATTCTTTTCTTTTGTTGTAAATAATTGGTAAGAGAAAGGATAATCTTCCACATGTCTGATATTATCTTTAACTTGACCGCATAATTTTAAGTAACTATAAATTGAATAACCTCTATATCCTTCAAGTCTTAAGGGTTCAAACTCATCTGCATCTTCCGATAGTAAACCATTTGAAGCTTTTGAAAACCATTGTTTTGCAACAATAATTAAATCTGCAATTCGTTTATTTGCAAACCATTCATCCAAATTTTCCCTAACTAGGCAAAGTGTTGGAGGAGCATCTTTCTGTACAGCATATAAGTGAGATAATTTCGAAGAAGGAAAGTCTTTTCTGTCTGATTTAATCTTAGGAGAAGTTGTTGGATAACCCTTAAGACTGAAAATTATCAAAACAGGTTCAATTTTTCTGATATCAATATTTTCATGCGTTCCCTTTGATGGTAGATTTATGTCTAAATTTATCGGAATGGCAATATTAAAATCATCAAACTTAAAAATTTGGATGTCGGCAATTTGCAGATATTCTTGAATCTCTGCAATTGCTTCTTTAATTGAGAGAGATACTTCACCCTCATATAATAGTAAATCATCACTATATAACATGCTTGCCATTTTTAACTACTGTACTTGCCGCACCCGCTGCTCCACCAGAAGTAATTGCGGCTTTCGCTTTATCGGTAGATTTAGTGACTCCATTGTTTGTTATAATAAATTCTATAGGCTCAGGAGCTGATTCTTTTGGAAGTATTGCCAATTCAAAAAAATCATCCGATGAATCTAATTTTTTTACATATTCGGTTTTTGCAGCAAAATGAGGAGGATTCGGTTTTGCATCTATAACCTTATTGCAAGAAGCTATTATTTTACCTTTCGTTTCTCGATATTCATTTAGAAGTCTTAAGGAATAATCTTTAGGTGATTTATTTTCCTCATTCTCATATGGTACATCGTTGAAGTATGTCCATGAACAATGATGTGGTGCAAGAAACAAATCCCATTTTAAATATTTTGAATTGTCATTGCCTTCTGATATACTAATAATTTTGTCCCATTTATAATGATCGGCATCACCTCCAAATATAGCAAATGTCTTATGATCAAGATCACTATCATTATCTTTAAATCTTGCTTGAAATACAATACTTGCCGAATTTTTATCTTTTTCGGCCTTACTTTTAATTAAATCTTTCTTAAACGGAGCGTGTATGAAAAAAGAGAAATTCGAATATGTTACATCGTTAATCTCATTTATTTCATTACCTGGGGTATAAGATAATACATCTACAAACTTTTCATCATCGTCGTAACCAATTAATCTCAACCGATTTCCTCTTTTTTCTCTGTCTGCTCCAGTTAACCGTTTTCTTCTATTAACTTCATTTCTAACTGCATGAGCATCGTCGGATTGATCATGTGTAAATAAAAGTGATGTTACCCAAATCTCATCTATAATAATTTCTTCATTTGCTCTATTTGTTGCATTATAATATGTAGGATCTCCATGATAAAAGTGTTTTTTAAAACCTCTGCAATGATCTAGATCAGGATGCGATAATACAAATAGATCAACGTATAGATTATTATTTCTTTTTTGAATACTTTTTATCAAATCTTCTTTGACATTGTAGATATGATTCCCATTTGAATCTGTGTCACCTTCACGAATGTTGCAATCAATAAGAAATGTTGAATTATCTTTTAATGTGATTAATGAAGTATCCCCATTTCCAACGGGATAATACTTAATTTTGTTGTTTGCCATAATATCTGATTTTATTAGTTTCGATTTTAGTATTATATTTAATAAACGCTAAAACATTCAATATACCTAGTTCCGTTTTATTTTTTTCGGCTTGCTGCCAACGAGAGTCTGCGCAACAACTCCCAAATTTTTCCAAAAGTAGTAAAATATTCATTTCACAGCATTATACAAGGCTGAATATTTAACTTTCTGTTATTGTGAAAGAAAACTGGTATTGAGATTTCTATGTCACAGTATGGCTTAAA
>JAYFPG010000017.1:0-112528 GCA_034928085.1 Paludibacter sp. | reverse complement strand
GGATAAGTATCTGCAAGAGATTGGTCGTGAAGATCTTATCACTGTTGAGGAAGAAGTTGAACTTGCTCAGCGAATCCGGAACGGTGATAGAATTGCCTTAGAAAAATTGACTCGTGCTAACCTTCGCTTCGTTGTTTCTGTAGCTAAACAATATCAAAATCAAGGTCTTAGTCTACCTGACTTAATTAATGAGGGTAATCTGGGATTGATTAAAGCTGCAGAAAAGTTTGATGAAACACGTGGTTTCAAATTTATTTCTTATGCCGTGTGGTGGATTCGTCAATCCATCCTGCAGGCTTTGGCAGAGCAATCCCGTATTGTTCGTCTCCCGCTCAATCAGGTTGGTTCCCTGAATAAAATCAACAAAGCATTTTCTAAGTTTGAACAGGAAAACGAGCGCCGGCCATCTGCTGAGGAACTGGCTGAACAATTAGATGTACCTGTTGAGAAGATTGCCGACACCATGAAAGTGTCTGGTCGTCACATTTCTGTTGACGCTCCTTTTGTTGAAGGGGAGGATAATAGCTTGCTCGATGTCATGATCAACGATGATTCGCCGAATGCCGACCGTGTTTTAATCAATGAATCATTGTCAAAGGAAATTGAACGTGTATTGGCACATGCTTTATCTGATCGTGAAAGGGATATCGTGAAGAAATTCTTCGGTTTGGGAGTTCCCGAAATGACACTGGAAGAAATTGGTGATGAATTTGGTCTGACTCGTGAAAGGGTACGCCAAATCAAAGAAAAAGCCATCCGGAAATTAAAACCGCATTCGAGAAGTAAACTGCTGAAAAGCTTCTTAGGTTAAACAATAAAGTAAATGTATTGAAAAGTGAAGTCATACCGGCTTCACTTTTTTTATTTAGAAAAACAATAAATTAAAGAAATATTTCTTTAATTGTTGTTTTTTTTTGCATCTTTGCGGTGTTAATGCATGTATTTTTCTGGTTGACTATAAAATTCAGGGAATCAGCATAATACTACACTGTAAAAATCTAATTGAAATGAAACCTATAAAATCTGTACAAGATCTGAATAAAATCAAGGCCAAAACAAATGGGTCTGTAAAACAAACAACTGAAAATTTGAAGGACGAAGCTGTGGTGGTAAAAGTAGCCATGGCAACTTGTGGAATTGCATCCGGAGCGAAGGATACCTACGATTATTTTGTAGAGGAACTCAAACGCCGGCATGTAAAGGCAACGGTTTGTCAAACCGGCTGTATGTCGTATTGCTATGCCGAACCAACCGTTGAAGTGACTATTCCGGGTGAAGAGCCGGTAGTATTCGGTCATGTGAATACTGCCAAGGTGCAGGAGATAATCGACAGGTATATCATTGGACACGAATTGGTTGATGGAATTATTCCGGCGAGTTATAAGACAGTTTGATAGCGAATAGTGAATAGCGGAAAGCGGAAAGCAACCGTAGACCGTAGACTGGTGACAAAATTAAAGAATTATGGCCAAAAATTACATTTTTGTTTGTGGCGGTATCGGCTGTAGAGCGCTGGAATCGGAACAGTTGAAAAAGAACCTGCAACGGGAAATCATCTTACAGGGTTTGTCGGAAGAGGTTCAATTAGTGACTACCGGATGCTTTGGCTTTTGTGAGAAGGGACCGCTTGTTAAGATATCACCGGATAACACCTTTTATGTACAGGTGACGCCTGAAGATGCCGGAGAATTGATTTATCAGCATTTTATCCAAAAACAAAAGCTGGAGCGTTTGCTGTATATCCATCCGGAAACACAACAGCGGGTCACGGAAGCCGGGGATATGGACTTCTATAAAAAACAATTCCGCATTGCCTTGCGAAATTGCGGTTTCATCGATCCCGAAAATATTGAAGAGTATATTGCCCGGGATGGATATGCCGCATTGGCCAAATGTCTGACAGAGATGACTCCAGACTCGGTGATTGACGCCGTCAAACAGTCTGGTCTGCGGGGCAGGGGAGGTGGTGGTTTCTCAACCGGACTGAAATGGGAAATCACGAAGAAGTCGGCCGGCAACCAGAAGTATGTGGTTTGTAATGCCGATGAAGGTGATCCCGGTGCCTTTATGGATCGCTCCCTGCTTGAAGGAGATCCGCATTCCATCATTGAAGCCATGACAATCTGTGGGTACAGCATCGGGGCGGATAAGGGTTTAATTTATATAAGGGCAGAGTATCCCCTGGCAATTAAACGCTTACAAAAAGCCTTGCAACAGGCTGAAGATGCCGGTTTGCTCGGGAAAAATATTCTCGGAACGAAATTTAATTTCTCGATTGATATTCGTTTGGGTGCCGGCGCTTTCGTTTGTGGCGAAGAAACAGCGCTGATTCATTCGATGGAGGGCTGTCGCGGTGAACCGACTTACAAACCGCCCTTCCCATCGGTAGAAGGTTATCTGGGAAAACCCACGAATGTGAATAATGTTGAGACTTTCGCGAATATTCCTGTTATCATCAATAAGGGAGCTGACTGGTTCAGCAACATCGGTACAGATAAATCGAAAGGTACCAAGGTATTTGCTTTGGCAGGAAAAATCAATAATGTAGGATTGATTGAAGTGCCTATGGGCACCACCCTGCGGGAAATCATCTTCGATATAGGCGGTGGCATTAAGGATGGAAAGAAATTCAAGGCTGTGCAAACCGGGGGACCGTCAGGAGGTTGTTTGGGGGAACAGTTTCTTGATACGCCCATTGATTATGATAACCTGATAGAAGCCGGTTCGATGATGGGTTCGGGTGGTATGATTGTGCTTGATGAAGATGATTGCATGGTGTCCATTGCCAAATTCTATTTGGAATTTACCTTGCATGAATCCTGCGGCAAATGTGCACCTTGTCGCATCGGCAATAAACGCTTACACGAATTACTCGATAAAATTACCAAAGGTGAAGGAGAAAAAGAAGATTTGAAGAAATTGCGGGCACTGGGAACGGTCATTAAAGAAACGTCATTGTGTGGTTTGGGACAAAGTTCGCCGAATCCGGTGCTTTCCACCATGCAAAATTTTTATGATGAATATAAGGCGCATGTGTTTGAGAAGACTTGTCCTGCTAAACAGTGTAAAGACCTGATTACCTTTTCAATCGTCGAAGAAAACTGTACAGGTTGTACGCTCTGTTTCCGAAACTGTCCCGTTGAAGCCATCTCCGGAGAAAAAGGGAAAGTACATGAGATTCATCAGGATCTTTGCATCCGATGTGGTATCTGTTACAGCAAATGTAAGTTTGATGCCATTCTGGTAGAATAGCCTTTAACCGTTTAATCACTTATTCAGTATTGAAAAATCATGGTAAAACTGAGGATAGATAACAAAGAAATAAACGTTCCGAAAGGAACTACCATCTTAGATGCGGCAGTAAAAGTGGGAATTGACATTCCGACACTTTGTCACATGAAATTGCACGACATGAACATTGAAAATAAACCTGGTGGATGTCGTATTTGCGTGGTCGAGGTAGCCGGAAGAAAGAATCTTGCTCCGGCTTGTTGTACGGCTGTGGACGAAGGCATGGTTTGTAATACCAATTCTGTTCGGGTTATCAATGCCCGTCGCACCGTGATGGAGTTAATTTTATCCGACCATCCGGCAGAATGTCTGACATGTGCCAAATCCGGAGAATGCGAACTGCAGGATATGGCGCATCGCTTAGGCATCAGGGAATTGCATTATACCGGGGAACAGTCGACTTACCGGATGGATGATTCGCCGGCGATTATCCGTGATCCTAACAAGTGCATCATGTGTCGCCGTTGCGAGATGATGTGTAACGAGATTCAGACAGTGGGCGTATTGACTGCCGTACAGCGCGGGTTTACTTCCGTGGTAACACCGGCATTTCAACACGACCTGATGCATTCGGAATGTACGTTTTGCGGACAATGTCTGGCTGTTTGTCCCACCGGCGCCCTCACCGAGGTAGATGAAACCGGTGCGGTAATCCGGGCCCTGGCTGATCCGAAGAAAACGGTAGTTGTGCAAACTGCTCCTGCCGTGAGAGCGGCGCTGGGAGAAGAATTCGGTAATAAGCCCGGTACCTTGGTCACCGGCAAAATGGTGGCAGCTTTACGCCGACTGGGTTTTGATTATGTTTTCGATACCGATTTTGCAGCCGACCTTACAATTATGGAGGAAGGAACTGAACTGCTTCGCCGGTTGAATGGGTATTTGAAAGGAGACAAATCAGTTAAATTACCCATTCTGACCTCTTGCTGTCCCGCCTGGGTTAATTTTTTCGAACATCAGTTTCCTGATATGCTTGACATCCCGTCAACTGCCCGTTCGCCCCAGCAGATGTTTGGTTCCATTGCCAAAACTTATTTTGCTGAAAAACTGGGTATCGACCGCAAAGACATGGTTGTGGTTTCAATTATGCCTTGTGTGGCCAAGAAATACGAAAGAGGTCGTGATGAATTTGCTGTAAATGGTAATCCCGATGTGGATATTGTATTAACGACACGCGAATTGGCTTACTTCCTCAAGCTATTCAATGTGGATTTGAATTCCCTTCCTGAAGAAGAATTTGATCAACCGATGGGTGAATCGACAGGAGCAGCCGTCATTTTCGGTACAACGGGTGGAGTGATAGAAGCTGCGGTGCGTACCGCTTACGAAGTACATACCGGAAAAGACCTGCCACACCTTGATTATGAGGAATTGCGTGGTATGCAGGGATTACGGGAAGCCACGATTGATTTTGATGGGTTGCCGTTGAAGATAGGCATTGCACACGGGCTCGGTAACGCGCGTAAACTGCTCGAAGATATTCAATCAGGTAAAAGTCAGTATCACGCCATAGAGATTATGTCCTGTCCGGGTGGTTGTATTGGCGGTGGCGGACAGCCTTACCACCATGGAAAAGTAGAAATTTTAAAGAAACGTCAGCAGGCTATTTACCTCGAAGATGAATTGAAAACCATCCGTAAATCGCATGAGAATCCGTACATCCAAAAGCTGTATGCAGAGTTTTTGGGTGAGCCCATGAGTGCAAAAGCACATAGCTTGTTGCATACAAAATATTTTAATAAACACAATCTGGCACACAAATAATATGATCATCAATACACATTTATCGGAAACTGCTGAAGTGCTGATTAAGAGCATTTGCGCAAGATACAAGCATGATGAACATGAACTGATCAATGTTTTGCATGAAGTTCAGCATCACCTGGGGTATTTGCCGGAGGAAGTACAACAAGCCATTGCCGACGAACTTAAAATACCGGTAGCAAAAGTATACGGTGTAGTTACATTTTATTCCTTTTTCACGATGATTCCCAAAGGGAAATACAATATTTCTATTTGTCTGGGGACAGCCTGTTATGTGAGGGGAGGAGAGTTAATCGTTGAAGAATTCAAACGCCGGTTGAATATCGGAGTGGGAGAAACATCTACTGATGGATTATTCAGTTTGAATTCAATCCGTTGCGTAGGCGCCTGTGGTTTAGCTCCTGTTGTTTCAGTAGGTGATAAAATTTATGGACGTGTTACTCCTCAGCAAGTCAGGAGGATAATAGATGAATATATCAAAATTGAGGAGGAATTGGAAATTGCTCCCTGATGTTCAAACAAAAGCAAGCGTCCTTTTACTAAAAAGGACGCTTGCTTTTTGGTAAACGCACGCTTGCTTTTGTGAAAACGCACGCTTGCTTTTTGGTAAACGCACGCTTGCTTTTTAATCGCAATTAAAAATAACTATTCACTATTAGTTATTCGCTTTCCGTTCTCCGTTCTCCGCTTTCACTTATTTCTTATCGCTTCCACGATTTTGGCTTCCAATTCAGCAGCCAGTTCCGGATTATCTTTAATCACGTTTTTAGACGCATCGCGACCCTGTGCAATTTTGGTTTCACCATAACTGAACCACGAACCACTTTTCTTGATGATGCCATATTCAACACCGAGGTCAAGTATTTCACCGGTTTTGGAGATGCCTTCGCCAAACATGATATCGAATTCTGCTTTGCGGAAAGGAGGAGCTACTTTATTTTTCACCACTTTCACGCGGGTTTGGTTACCGATGGCCTCGTCACCATCTTTCAACTGAGAAACCCTGCGGATGTCCAACCGAACCGAAGCATAGAATTTCAGCGCGTTACCACCTGTAGTTGTTTCCGGATTACCGAACATCACGCCGATTTTATCACGCAACTGGTTGATGAAGATACAGGTTGTGTTTGTTTTGTTGATGTTGGCGGTCAGCTTGCGGAGTGCCTGCGACATCAGACGGGCCTGTAAACCCATTTTCGAGTCACCCATATCACCTTCAAGTTCAGCTTTAGGAGTCAGGGCAGCTACCGAGTCGATAACCACAATGTCGACAGCAGAAGAGCGAATCAATTGGTCCGCGATTTCGAGTGCTTGTTCGCCGTTATCCGGTTGTGAAATCAAGAGTTCATCAGTATTTACCCCCAGCTTATCGGCATAAGAACGGTCAAACGCATGTTCCGCATCGATGATGGCAGCAATACCACCGGCTTTTTGCGCTTCGGCAATGGCATGGATGGCGAGGGTGGTTTTACCTGATGATTCAGGACCGTAGATTTCAATCACCCTGCCGCGCGGATAACCACCTACACCTAATGCAATATCCAATCCCAGCGAACCGGTCGGGATAACAGCAATGTTTTCAATTACATTGTCGCCCATTTTCATGATGGTACCCCGGCCATGATCTTTTTCTATTTTGTCCATGGCCAATTGCAGTGCCTTTAGTTTTTCCAATGAGGGTTTCTTTACTTCTTCCATTTTTTTATCTGACATGATGTGTAAATTTTTTAATTGATTTGTAAACTTATTTTTCTTAGTAATACGGTTTTTTAGTAAAACAACTTGCCATTAATTCCATTTTTAATTCAACGGCTCACAAAGATAAAAACTTTTTCTTTTAAAAAATGAGCAAAAGATAAAAAGGTTTCAACAGCCTGCATGTTTTTACGAATTGAGTTGAAAGCGGAAAACGGAGAGCGGAAAACGGAAAAAGTTTAAATTAACACACATTTTTGGAAAGTCCCAAGTTATTGACACATTATTTAGTTATTCACTTTCCGCTTTCCGCTCTCCGCTTTTAACGTATTTCAACCCGTTCACCTTTCCCCACCCCAACAAACTCCGGCGCATACAAACATTGAATGGATGCCGTTCCGCCTGAGAAGTTGCCGGTGGCATTCACGAAGTATTCATCTTCAAACACATAGGTGCCTTTGGGTAAGTGACTGAAAAAGTATTGCGTAGAGGCATCCTTTACAGTTCTGTAGTAAACAACTCCTTCTTTCCAACTGCATCCCGAGAGTTGATTAACGGGTTCGAGGTTGGCTGCCCTGTTGTCTTTCAGGACTACGAATTCCAGATCCCGGTCGGTTGTAACCACCATTCTCGCGATGACTTTGTCTCCCATTTGGATGCTTTGCATGGTTGCATTTACGTTTTGCCCGTTGATGGGGAAGAGGGTTTTGCGGTTGTCCACGATGCGTTCCACGAACAACTGCTTTTCTACCTGTAAGGCGCTACCCGATGATCTTACTTTGTCCATGTCCTGATAATATTGCCAGTACATGGCACCCCAGGCAGGAGAAGCTGTTTCCGGCTGATTAACCACCCGGTTAATCGTGATGCCCTCTTTGATGTCCTCTTTAGCGAGTGTTTGTTTGATGTAGTCTGTACCGGGAATGCCCTGATTGGTGTCGAAAGTCTTTTTGCCGGCGGTTATGCTGAACGACTGTTTATTATTCAGCAGGTTGTTGCCGATGCCAGTGAGCGCGTAAATTGCATTCACAGAAGCAACCGGCGATTCCCATTGTTGGGTTTGTTTCTGACGCAGCAGCCAGGTTTTCATCAGCGCCAGTTCGGTTTCATTACCCGGGACTAAGTTAAATGCTTCCATCAGCTTTACCTGTACGCTTATAGGACGCTCGTTCCATCGATAGCCGGCTGTGTTTTTAGACCAGTACATGCCTTTATCTGTTGTACGCAAGGAGTTTTCTTTCAGTGATTTGATAATCGCATCCACGGCAACTGGTTTGTTGGCGTGATGTAGAATCATTGCAGCCAATGCTTTGTCGTACAGACCGAATTTGTTGTAGTATTGCTCTGTCTCTTTTATATAGAACACCATGGCTTCTTTGGAGTCGGCAGATATTTCGGGTGCATTTATTTTTGTCCGCAAAGAAAGAAAATGCAATTGGAGAGAATTGATATTCATCTTTTTTTCATAATCTTTCACTTGCTTTTTCACTTGCAGATAGTCTTTGGTAATTTGGCCTTCGAGGTAATTCATGGCGGGTCCTAACATCCTGTTAATAATATTGATGTCGGTAAATTCGCGTGCCTTCAGCAAACCTTCGGCAATAAACTGGGTCACCCAGCGACTTTCACCCATGCCATCGAACCAGGAGAAAGCGCCATTCGGTAATTGTAGTGTCGAAAGTTTATCTAAATACCTTGACTTTAATTGTTCTTGCTGATTCAAGTCGAAAAGCAATGCGATGCGCTGTTGTTGCTCTGTTTCGTTTTTTGCTTCTGTCAGCCAGGGTGTTTCCTCGAGCAGAATGTTTTTCAACTCCTGATTTTTATTCAGGGCAGATTGAATACTGCCGGGTTCTGTTTGCTTGATTTGTTCAAATATTGTTTTGATGCGTGGATTGTCCGCCAAAATATTGCCAGCCAGCGCATTTACGTACCATGCGATAAAATAATCTACTGCGTTTTCGTTTTTCGGTTCTGCTAATGCCGGTAAAGCTTGAATGGCATACCACACCGGATTGGCACTGAATTCGAAGGTGAGCTGACGGGTATCTACCTTATTAATAATTGATTGTATAGAATCAAATTTGAATTCTTTGGTGGCTTCGTTGCCAATGAAAACCGGGTAGCTTTCGGTGACAAGCACTTTATCGGGTAATATCGCCAAATAGCGTTGTTCGCCATCTGAAAAATTATCGGCATCAGCTACTACCTTGCAAATCAGCCATTCGTACTGATCAAAACCACTCACATTCCAGGATAAAGTAAGTGGTTTCCCATCAGCCGGGACATCTACCGCAACCATATTCGTATCGTTCAGCAGTACCGGCTGATCGGTTGTCGGGTCGATGAAAGTCAGTTTGACATTGGCTTTTAGTGCTTTATCCGACAGATTTACCAAACTTGCCTGTAAGGTGAGTTTATCCGATTGCCGCACGAACCGGGGCATATTCAGCTGTACCATCAGGTCTTGCTGGGTGATGAGCTGTGCTTCGGCCTGACCGAAATACAGGTCTTTGGTATGCGCCAACATCTTCAGGTTCCAGCGGGTCAGACTCTCCGGCATGGTGAAACTAAACTGATAATTACCTGACTTGTCGCCTTGCAGATGCGGGTAAAAGAAAACGGTTTCGTTAAAATTGCTTCTGATGCGGGGTGGTTGAGTCTGTGTGTCTGAAACATAACTGCGACTTTCACTTGATGTAATTACTGCATCTTCAGTAATTACTACCTCTGTGTTTCTTAAAGCGGTAATACTACCAGTGATTGCTGTTTTTCTAATTACACCAGTACCCGTCATTGATGAAAAGGTAAGAATTTCATCGATATTCAGATTTAACCCATACCAGTTTAAACTTGGCATATAAAACTCAGGAGTATTGTTCTGTTTCTGAGTTACATACATTGGTTTGGTATGTGTCTGCTTTTGATAACTATTCCAACTGTAACTACCCGGAAATGCTCTCCTGTAAACCGGATTAAACTCCCATTGATGTGGTTTCAGTTCATCCAACGAAGCGTCATACATACCGGCAAGCAATTCTGCAATTTTACCTTTTGCTGCTGCTTCGGGGATGTTAACCGTCCATGTAGCAGCTTCGCCCGGAAGGAGTTTGTCCCGGAAAACAGTCAGTTTAGGCGTCAGTTTCTTTTCGATGATTTTTTCGGTGATACGAACGGTTTCCTGAAATACTTGTTCATCTCTTACAAATGTAAAGTCAACCGTGATACCTCCTCTGTGTTTTGCTGCAAAAGGAATACTGAAAGTGCGGATGTTGTTGTTCATCCGGATCCATTTGGAGCTTATCAGTTCATTTCCATACTTAACCTCCATCAGCACATGTGCGCATTTTACGGATGTACCGAAGTGTATATTAATCTTTTCTCCCGGCAGACTTTCGAACTGTGTTTCAGGTAACCAAACATAAGTTTTTACAGGCGGTCGTTTGTCTTTTTTATCATATAAAATAAAGATATGCTCGGATTCTACCGGGTTACCGTGCTTGTCATCGGTAGTAAAGATGAGTTTGTACCTACCAGATGGATATTTGTTCAACTGCAAGGCTAAATGGGCCGATTGGGTGTCGAACGTTCCTTCAGTCATCAGCTTATCGGTTGTAAACGCTGTATCAGATTTCAGATTTTCTCTGTAATCAGTTGTTTCTTTCAGACTGAAAAGTTGATAGCGAATTGACTTGTGTATCTTCTCTCCGGCAATATTTTGTGTGCTGACTTTTAATCTGGCAGTATCTTGTTTATTCAGAAGTTCCGGGACATCAGCCATGATGAATAAAGATTGTTCGCTCACCGACAAATGGGCAATGGTTTGCTGGCTTTCACCTTTGGAGTCTGTAGCATCAATGGTAATCGTGTAGCGATAAGCCTGTTTAACCCTGTTTTCACGAATACTTTTATCAATTTCGGGGGTAAACTGAATGGAGAATTTACCTTTTGCATCGGTTGTAGTTTCACCGGAAGCAATCATTGCTTCTATACGGTTGGGTGGAAACCAGCGCCAGAAAGGATGTACGTAGCGGTTGATAACATATTTTACTTTGGTATCAGGAAGCGAATAGCTCGCGAATGCTTTTACTTCGCCCTTCAGTGTGACTGTTTCTCCGAAACTGATTTCTGCTGCCGGTTGTGTAACGGTGACTTCAAAAGTGGGCCTTTTGTATTCTTCGATTAAAATGTTATGAAATTGCTTGTTATCAATAAGTATTTGAAAATTACCATTTAATCCTGTCGATGGTAATATGAAAGTCCCTGACACTGACCCAAATTCATTTGTAGTTAAATGTAACTTGCTGATAGACTTCCTATTGGTGTTTAATAGCTCGATACGGATATTTTTACCAACTATAACTTCTTGTTTATCTTTTCCTGATTCATACGCGATGGCCTTGAAATAAACAGTTTGCCCGGGACGATAAATAGCCCTGTCGGTAAAGATGTTAACGCGTTGTTGAATTGTTTCAGTTGGTTTGAATTTGCTGAAATAGGGGGAATAACTCATAGTAGAAAAATAGCGATCATCTTTCTTTTTCAATACGATGATTTCATTGCCATAGGATTTTAAGCGGGGTAATTCCACATATCCTTTCGAGTTGGTTTTCCCTGTTGCAGTCAGCGTCATTTCATACTGATTATCTGTCCATTTATATTCGAAGGAAGTTATTTCAACCTGTTTCTCTTGCTTTCCGGTGATGCGATTCAATACATAATAGGCGTTTTTATCTTCTGAAACGGCTCTTTTGATAAAAGTCAAATCAGTAACCGTAAAATACGCTTTGGTCATTTTATCTTTCTCCCGCAAGCCTGCAGGGTAGGCGATGTATTCATAAATGCCGTAATCATGCGTTGGTAAAAGGAAAGTTGTGTCTACTGCCTCAAAATTCTCATTCAATGGCAGATTGATTGTAATTGTTTCAATCAGGCTTTTGTCAAATGGTTCTTTATCCGAATCAATTTCTTTATTGAGATCATATCTTGCAAAGTCCTCCGAAGTAGTTTTCAAACGATGGATTTCAAGTATGATTGCAGGGATATTCGTTGTACGGATGTTTAATTTTAATTCACCTGAAGGTGCTGCGTCACCGGCACTCTCGATAAACAATGATTGCTGTTCGATTTGCACTATGATATTATGGAGTAAACCAATTCGTGTGTAATCAGGATAGGTTTCAATGCCTTTTTTACAGATGGCATGCGCTAATTTCTTGTGTTGAGGAATTTCAGTATTATGCAGATAATGCTTGGCTTTTTGTGCCATGATTTCTACTACTGCCGGATCTTGCTGATAAACCTGTTCCAGACTATCTGCCTTTTGAATAAAAGTTTGGGAGTCGGATTGTCCATATAGATAATCAAGATAATTTATTTCGGCTAAAACGCTTAGATTGGAATCGCCTTGTTTTTTTCGGAATTGAATTAATTCCTTGTATGTTTCCTGGATGGTTTTTTCATCTTTCCATGCTTCTGCCACTTCAATTCTTTTATAGGCAATATAATCAAATAAAGTAGGTGTTATATTTATATCTTCTTTTCTTTCTGACTGAAAAACAAACAGTTTTTGCAGGCTTGAGATGTCAGTTTGTTGACTGATTTGGTGTTCCTTCCATGCTTCATCAATCAAAGATTTTACCTTTTGCTGATAATGATTTTTGCTCCAGGTTTCTATGTTTTGGGGTAGCAAGCCGGCCACATTGGTACGACTGTCGATTTCATAATGCTTACTTTGGTAGTAGTTGTGGTACATTTCAGCAGCCATGCAAAACAACAATTGCTTTATTGCTGAGGGTTCAAAAGCTTCGGCGAACTGCTCAAAGTCTTTCAATACAGCTGGTGAAGTGTTGGGTTCTTTCTCTGTTTGAATACGATAACGGTATAACCTGACCTTGATTTGTTCCTGTTGGTTGTTGGTTGCTTCGGCAATGCGACTGATGGAGTCTATTGCTTTCAATGCCGACTCAGGCAAATCTTTTTCTATCAGTTGATCAACTTTTTCCCAAGTTTGGGTGTTTGTTTGGTTGTTTTGGGCGCTGGTGAAGATGGAAATTACCAAAAGGGAAGTCAGCAGGATGGCTGTGCTAATATAATTTTTCATTTGATTATATGTTAATTTTGTCTTGTTGCTTGATGCGCATTCTAAAATCATTGTGACAAAGTTAACGCTAAAATTAATATCTTTGCAACTTTCATTCAAAAAACGAAACTATGCTTTCAGCTAAAAATATATTCAAAGTAACTTATCCGGTGTTTCTGACTTTGCTGGTACAGAACATCATCAACGTGACGGATACGGCCTTTCTCGGACGGGTAAGTGAAGTTGCGTTGGGAGGCTCTGCCATTGGGGGGGTATATTTTCTGGCTATTTTTGTCATTGGATTTGGTTTCAGTCAGGGAACACAGATCATCATTGGCCGGCGAAACGGTGAAGGTAAATATGCTGAAGTTGGTCCGATTTTCAACAATGGGATGTTTTTTATCCTGCTGCTGTCGGCTTTCTTCCTTATTTTCTCGTGGCTGTTCAATGCCGATATCATGAAATATCTCGTGAGTTCTGATCATATTTATCAGGCTTCGCTGGAATATCTCGACTGGCGGAAGTGGAGTTTTATTTTTGCCTTTATCAACGTGATGTTCAGGGGGATGTTTGTCGGGGTTACCAATACGTCGGTGCTGACCGGTTCGGCTGTAATTACTGCTACAGTCAATGTTGTGCTCGACTATGCCCTGATTTTCGGTCACTGGGGATTTCCGGAAATGGGTATTGCCGGTGCAGCTCTTGCTTCTGTGGTTGCGGAAGCAACATCAACAGTCTTTCTGATTGTGTACACCTTTCTGCATCATGACTTTCAAAAATATCAATTATATTCAATTAAGAAAATTGATTTTAAACTGATTCGCCAAATACTGGAACTTTCGGTCTTCATCATGTTTCAGTTTTTCATCTCCATTTCTACCTGGTTCATGTTTTTTATTTTTATCGAAAGGATGGGAGAACGACCGCTGGCAGCCACGAATATAGGCAGAAGTTTGTATGTGTTGCTGATGATTCCGGGTTCGGCGCTCGCAACTACCGTGAGTACCATGGTGAGCAATCTGATTGGAGCTGACAGGAGACAGGATGTGATCCCCTTCATTCATAGAATGTTGGGTGTAGTCGTTGTCCTGGTTACTCCACTGATGATTTTCACTTATTCCTTTCCGGAGTTGTTCGCTCAGATTTACACGAACGATCCAGGATTGGTTGCAGCTTCTATTCCCGTCATGAAAGTGGTTTCCATAGCGATGATTTTCTGTGCGGTAGGCAGTATCCTGTTTCATTCCATATCCGGAACAGGAAATACCAAAACAGCTTTCATTATTGAATTCGGCACCTTGTTTTTTTATCTTTCGTATGTTTATTACACGGCCATCATGAATCCACAACCTGTACACATCGTCTGGATGTCGGAGTTTGTTTATTGGTCGGTATTAGGCATCGGCGCCTATATTTATTTACGAAAAGGAAACTGGCAAAAGAAAATATTGTAATATGTTGATCAGGATATACGAAGATAATCCCAGTCCTCAACAGATTCAGAAAGTCGTAGAGGTCTTGCGTAACGGAGGAATCATTATTTTTCCTACCGATACGGTATATGCTTTCGGGTGCGATATTTTCAATGCCCGTGCGGTAGAATCGATTATCAAACTGAAAGAAAAAGATATCCGCAAGGCTGATCTTTCCTTTGTCTGCCACGAGATGAGCCAAATCAGCGAATATGCCAAAATGGATGATTATGCTTTCAAGCTGATGAAAAAGAACCTGCCCGGACCTTTTACTTTTCTGCTAAATGGCAGCAATCGATTACCAAAATTATTCAAAAACAAAAAAGTGGTGGGCATTCGCATGCCGGGCAACAACATTGCCCTCGAAATCGTTCGCGAACTCGGCAACCCCATTATGGTAAGCTCAGTCTTTACCGATGAAGATACCCTTGAATACATTGCTGATCCGGAACTGATTGAAGAACGATTCGGTTACCAGGTTGAACTGGTCATCGATGGAGGTTATGGCGGCACGACTACTTCTACCATTGTTGACTGCACCAGCGAAGAACCTGAGATTATACGGGAAGGGGCAGGGGAGTTAGTCGAATGAAAGACTTTATCAGCAAGAGGTGTTGTTTATTGTTTAATTTCGTTAATGAATAAAATATAATCAATATTTATTAGTTATTTTTGTAACTCGCTGAAAATTAAATTTAATTCCGTGAATAAATCAATCTGCCCAGGTATATTATGTATCATACTGCTTATTTTGAGTGGATGCGTCGCACGGGATCATGATAAAATACCCACTTTCACAGTAAAGAAAACCGATTTCAATGATATCCTGACGATAGAAGGAACAGTCGAGGCAGTGAATTCCACTAACTTGTTTTGCCCCCGTAACACCCAGGGAGTCGTTGTTTATCTTATACAGGACGGTATATCTGTCAATGAAGGGGATGTTGTTTGTATTATCGAAGATAGCAACCTGGAAAATGAATATGAGTCGGCATTGATTAATCGCGAAAATGCTCTAGCAACCCTGAATAAAACCAGGGCAGAGCTTGCCCTGAAATTTGATTTGCTTGAAGCTGAGGTCAGAAGTAATGATGCAACAACAGAGATAGCCAATCTGGACTCCTTGCAATTAAAATATGCTTCAGAAAACATGCGGAGGATAAGGGAACTGGAACTTCAAAAAGCAGCCTTAGAAAAACAAAAGCTGACGAAGAAGTTGGCATCACTCAAGGTAATTCAGCAATCTGAAATCAGAAAACAGGAAATGTCCATCCAGCGTTACACGAATACAATAAACAGTCTCAAACAAAGAATGGACATGCTTACCATCAAATCAAGCGGGAGTGGTATTGCTACCCGTGCCATTCACTGGATTACAGGCAAAAAGATTATAGAGGGAGATCCGGTTTGGGATGGTCTTCCGATTATTGTCATACCGGATATGCAGGAAATGAAAGTGATTATGAATGCCTCAGAAGCCGATTACAAAAGAATCAATCTTCAGAATTCAGTTACTTACTCCTTTGATGCTATGCCTGACAATCAGGCTTGGGGAAAGATATTAAAGAAAGCGCCGGTTGGTAAACCCATTAAAGAGAACTCAAAAGTAAAGTATTTCGAAATTGAAGCATCGGTCGACAGCGCCATGCAGTTGTTGGCTCCCGGGTTGTCGACTTCCTGTCAGGTTGCAGTCACGCAGGTTCCCGACACAATCAGCATTCCACTGATTGCGGTATTTGATCAGGATTCGATGAAGGTCGTTTATGTCAGGAGAAATAATACCTACGAAATGCGTCAGGTATTAACGGGGATATCTTCGCTGAAATTCACCGTTGTGATTGCCGGACTAAACTACAATGAAGAAATAGCATTATTAGCACCGGATAACACCCTCATCAAAGAAAAAACACTCTTGTCCGATTCAATTTTGCGATTGTATAATTCAACTGAACGTATCCAAAAACAGTAAAATACTCACAATGAAACAGATGATCATACAAGTTAAACGATATTCCCTGTATATCTCCGTTATGCTGTTGATGTTGAATGTCGCATGTCGGCAGCAACAGCAACAGGTGGTTCCGGAAACAAAAGTGATGAAAGGTACCTTTTATATTGAAATGTATGAAGAAGGTGAAGTGGAAGCCATCAAATCCATCAACATCACTTCTCCAAATATATCCTGGAGATACGGAAATCTGAAAATAACTCAAATCGTAAAAGATGGAACAGAAGTGCATGCCGGAGATACCTTGATTGTGTTTGATCCTTCTGAAGTAAGGAAAGGCATCGTTGATGCCGAATCGAGTTTGGAAATGAGTCTGGCGGAGTTACAAAAATTAGAGGCGCAACATCAGTCTGATATTAACGAATTAAAGGCTGATATGGAAATTGCCCGTTTGTCGCATGAAATCTCTAAAATTCGTTTTGAGTCGGCTGCATACGAATCGGACATCAAGAAAAAAGAAATCAGGCTCAATCTTGATAAAGCAGGTATAGCACTTGAAAGAGCACAGGAACAAATTGACAACCGTCAAAAAATTCAGGTAGAAGAAATAAAACAAAAGAAATTATCCATCAATCAGGATAGAAGCCGGTTAAAGGAAGCACATGAAACACTGGAAAAACTTTTTCTTATCTCGCCTTCCTCAGGTATAGCCATTATCAACCGCAACTGGACTACGGGCAATAAATTTCAGGTCGGCGATCAGTGTTGGTCAGGTTTCCCCTTGATTCAGCTTCCCGACTTATCGGCATTGCGTGCAAATGTCAAAATCAATGAAGTGGACATTGCCAAAATAACAAAGGGCTTACAGGTTGAAATTAAACCGGATGCCTTTTCCGATAGTGTTTTTCATGGCGAAGTAGCTACGGTCGCCAACCTGGCAGTTAATAAGGACAATAAGTCGAAAGTGAAAGTATTTCCCGTTGAGGTGAATATTAAAGGTACAGATGATAAACTGCTCCCCGGGCTAACGGTAAGTTGCCGGATTATCCTCGGAAAAATTGAAAATGCGTTGTACATCCCAATAGAAGCTGTGAAAACAGATGGTAATACAAGTTCTGTGTATAAAAAAACGGTGAATGGTTATGAGCAAGTCGAAATTGTTACCGCTCAAAGCAATAAGAATTATGTTGTTGTTACCGAAGGATTGGAAGAAAATGATCGCATTGCGCTGTCTGATCCTTTTGTAGAAACAAAGGAATCAGAGAAGGAAGAAAAGGATAACAGTGAAAACAAGGAATGATATGAATAAATTTAATTTATCAGCTTCCCTGGTTGTTGTATGTGTTGCCCTTCTTTTCAGTGCCTGCGGTAATAAAACAGGGAAAAGCCAAGGTCCGGACAATAGCCATACCGGTAACAGAATTATTGAAACAGGTGAACTTGCTGCCATAGACTCCCGGTCGTTTGTCATGCCACGTTATGGCCGGCATTGGTATATGATGAAAATTATCGGCATCCTGAAACATGGCACGGAAGTTAAGAAAGGCGATTCAGTGATTCAGCTGGATCCAACCGATATCAAGAAGTATATCATTGAAAGAGAAAGCCGGCTTGAAACCCAATTGGCGGTGCTTGAGAAACTGCATGTTGATCAGCAGAACAGAATACAGGATTTGGATTCGCGACTGAAAAATGAAACAGCTTCTTACAACCTAAAAAAGCTGGAGTTGGAATCATCTCAATTTGAAACACCCAAAAACCGTAAAATAAAAGAACTGGAGTTTGAACAGGCAAAATTGAGTCTGAATAAGGTTAAACAACTCATTAGACTCAATAAGACAATTGAAGAGAAAACACTGTTGATAGAACGGATCAGGATGGAACAACTTCAAAATGAAATTAAGAATGCCTACGATTTACTTCCGGCACTCACCATTCGCACCCCGATTTCGGGCATATTTCAGGTGGCTGAGAACAAGCGAACCAAGGAAATGGTAAAGATAGGGGATGAGATATTTGTAGGAAATAACTTAGGCAATGTCCCGGATTTGACCTGGATGAAGGTTAACACGGCCGTCAATGAAACGGACTATTTTAAGCTGAAGACAGGACAGAAAGTAATTGTAAGATTAGATGCCATGCCGGCGCTTACATTTGAAGGAGAAGTGAGTTATCTTGGTAAATTATGTCAACCTAAAAATAACAATTCACGCCAAAAGGTTTTTGAGGTTGAAGTCAGGATATCTGAGTCGGATGAAAGACTAAAGCCGGGTATGACAGTTAGTTGTGAGTTTTTAGAAGAATAATCAGAAGTCAATAATATGCAATTCGGAGAAAACGTACGTTTATCATTCAGGGGATTAATCGACCATAAGTTCAGATCGTTCCTTACCATGTTGGGTATCATATTCGGCGTGGCATCGGTCATCACGATGCTTTCAATCGGAGAAGGAGCAAAAAGAGAGGCTATCGCCAAATATCAGGATTTGGGGGTGAATAATATTATCATCCGGGAAAAGAAAATGTCGAATGAAGAGTTAGAGGAAGTTAGGGCCAAGTTTTCACGTGGATTAACGCTGGAAGATGCAGCGGTAATCGCCGAGATTGTCCCGGGTGTCACGAATTCAGCTTCCCAGGCTGAAATCAGTACCGAAGTAAAATATACCGACAAATCGGTCAAATCAACCATCATAGGTATCACTCCGGGTTTTATTGAAATGCTTAATTTTAAAACAGAAAAAGGAACATTTATCAATGCCGATCATTATGATAAGTCCTTGAAAGTCTGTGTGCTGGGTTCAGGAGTAGCGTCCACCCTGTTCCGAAATGAACATCCGTTGGGAAAGATGATTAAAATTGAAGACCAGTGGATGGAGGTTATAGGCGTGCTGCAATCCAAAACCTTGTTTACCGAAACAGTGGGAGAACTGGCTGCCAGAGATTTAAATACAGATATCTATGTTCCACTATCAACTTTCCTCGGTCGTTTCAGTCCCGAAAACCCATTGACCAGCGAGATTCAGCAAATCACCGTACAAATGGAAAGTTCCAATAAATTGGTGGAGAGTTCAAAGTTGATCGATGCCATTCTGCAACGTCATCACTTTAATAATACGGATTATAATATCGTGATACCCTACGAATTGTTAAGGCAGGAGGAAAAAGAACGTCAGATATACAACTTCTTGTTAGGTGCGATTGCGGCCATTTCTCTGTTAGTAGGAGGAATTGGGATTATGAACATCATGCTTGCCACCGTGATGGAAAGAACGCGTGAGATTGGTATTCGCCGGGCAGTAGGAGCGAAGAAAGCCGACATCATGAGCCAGTTTGTGACCGAAGCGGTGGTCATCAGCATCACCGGGGGATTGATTGGCATCATACTCGGGGTAAGTTTATCGCTGACCGTGTCGTTATTCACCGACATCAATACTTTTATTAAGCCTTATGCCGTATTTATTGCTTTTGGTTTCTCAGTCATTGTCGGTATTAGTTTTGGTTATCTTCCGGCAAAGAATGCCGCCAACCTTAAACCAATAGATTCCATCAGATATGAATAAAGATATATGATAAAAAAATGATGATATGCTGATAGAAATAAAAAATGTGTCGAAAAACTATATCATGGGTGAGCTGGAAGTTCCGGCGCTGAAAAACATCAACCTGAAGATTCAGCAAAACGAATATGTGGCCATCATGGGACCCTCTGGGTCAGGGAAATCAACCCTGATGAATATCTTGGGTTGTTTGGATAATCCGACAGAAGGAAACTATCTTTTTAACAAAACAGATGTGAGTATGCTGGATGACGACGCATTATCGACCATGCGCAATAAAGAAATCGGATTTGTTTTTCAGAATTTTAATTTATTGCCAAAACTGAATGCACTGCAAAATGTTGAGATGCCCCTGATTTATGCAGGCATTAAAGCCGATGAACGCAGAAAGCATGCATTGGAAGCATTGGGAAAAGTGGGTTTGACCGACAGAATCCATCACAAGCCCAGCGAGCTCAGTGGTGGTCAGCGTCAGCGGGTTGCCATTGCCCGAGCTTTGGTAACCAATCCTGGTATTCTACTGGCCGATGAACCAACAGGAGCGCTTGATTCGAAAACCGGTGAAGAAATCATGGATCTGTTCCGAAAGCTACATACTGAAGGTAATACCATTATACTGATTACGCACGAACAGGAAATTGCTAATCATGCCAACAGAACCATTCATATCAGGGATGGTGAGATTTTTACCGACCGTGCGAATTCCAAAGAAAACACCAGATGATTCAACTTTCAAATACAATAGCATGAAACGAACATTCAATTTGATTCAACCCCTGCTGATTATTATCCTCTTATCTAATCCGGTCAATGCTGAAACCTACCACCTGGATTTGGATAAAAGCATAGAGATTGCCCGTTCCAAAAGTTCCAGGATGCTTTTGTTGGAACAGGATCTCCGAATTGCTGAGTATAACCTGAAAGCGGCTACCAGTAAGTTTAAAACACACATCGACCTGAACTTTGTGCTACCTCAATATACCGAAACAATTCGCCAGTTTGAGGATAGTACCGGTATTTCATTTTATCCGGTTAAACGCATGCAATACGAAGGAAATGTTTCTGTAAACCAGCCACTTCCTACTGATGGGTATATTTACATGCGTTCGGGTTTATCGAATTATGATGACTTCTTCACCGACAACCGTTCCACTTACCTGAATACCCGTTTTGGTTTTGTGCAACCGCTGGATGCATTTTATGGCTATAATTCGATAAAAGCATCATTCAAACAGGCAGAACTGGCGTATGAACGTTCGAGCAAACAACTCAAAAGAGAAGAACTGAACCTTGTCTATAATGTTAGCAATGCCTTTTATAACATGCTTTCATTGCAGAAAAGTACCGAAATTGCACTGCTTGACCTTGATAGACAAACTGAAGCCAACAGTATCTCTAAAAATAAATATGAAGCAGGTTTGATCAGGGAAGTAGATGCCTTGCAGATGGAAGTTGATTTGGCAGAAGCTCAGAATAATTACGAAATGGCGTTGGTGAATCAGGGGGCTGCCGAAAATTATTTCAAGGAGATAATCGGAATTGAGTTGAATGACAAGGTTATCCTCACGAATGAATTAAAATATAAGGTGATAATTGTTGACTCAGAAAAAGCAGTACGGTTAGCCCTGGAAAACCGCCTTGAAATCCGTGAACAGGATATTCAGATAGAGCTCAATAAGTTGAATCTCAGGAGACAAAAAGCGGAAGGTATGATACACGCAGATCTCACAGCTTATTACGAAAAAACAGGTGTCAGCGGACAGCCGGTCAACACCTCATTTACACAATCGCTGCAACGATCATACAGCGACTTTTTAGACCGGCCACAGAATTTCGGTGTCGGTTTTACGATTACCATTCCGCTGCTTGATTGGGGCGAAAACAAAGCGTTGGTCAATGCAGCCAAATCACGCATTAAACAGAACGAGATTCAAAAAACAGAGGTGCAACGGAGTATCGAGCGGGAAGTTCGCAACTTAGTGGCTGATTTGAACAGCAGTTTAAAGCGCCTGCAATTATTGGAGAAGAATGTAAAAGTCGCAGAAAAGAGTTTCGAAATTACCTTGCAGCGGTTTACCGATGGCGATATCGATAGTCAGGCCCTGGCCCTGGAACGTAACCGGTTGAACAATGCTTACAACTCACACCTGAGGGCTTACATCAACTATCAGCTGATGCAGGCAGAGCTGATGCGTAAAACTTTTTATGATTTTCAGCGGAATGAGGCGATAAAATGATGGGGGCGTAAACGGACAGTTGAGCTTAGCGCGATTTAAAGTGGGTTGTTTCGTCGCTTTGCGACTCGCAATGACGAGGACATTACCGGCATTACTGTATCCACCTCCCCTGACTTATCACATTGTCTTCACCTGTTTTAAGTAAAAAGCTCTGAGGTTTTCATAAAAAGCCCAGAGGTTTCTACAAAAAGCTCAGGGCTTTTTCTTTATCTCTTCCCTACGAAACAAAAAAGCTCAGAGCTTTTTGCAATGTCTTCCCCTCTGAGCATGTTCACCTGCCCGATTTTGAGCCGAAAAGTAAGTATTACTTTCTCTTGTTTTGCCTGATGCTTGCGCCTGACAAGCGTTGGGTAATCTTTTTCTTTTATTATTATAGAGTTTAATAATGGGGTTAATTGGGTTTAACCCCTTGGGTTAATGGGGTGTATATTTAAAGGTTGGTGGTAAAAAATATGTGTGGTGTAGGGAATTTTGTAGAAATTTAAATTATTTTAAAAAAGAGTCTTTGTTTCAATTTAGTTGGTAATTATAACTGTATTAAGTTTAGTTATCTACAATGTTGAAAACTTTTTAACTGTATTTCATACTGTTATGAAATTATTCCCTAAATTTAGCTTGTTTTTATGCACTTAATATTGCGTCTCAATAGTATTATTAGTTTTTTATATGAAAGACTTAATTTCACCTAAATATCTAATGAAGCTTGCTACAGAAGTAGAAAAAGCGATTTGGGCTGAATATGGTTCATATAGTAATGTTCGTCATTACATTGAAAGGTGGCATGAATATGACGAACCTTATGATTGGGAAAATTTTCGGATTTTTAAGAAAGCAGATAAGGCAATTGATTTAAATTCAACATTACATTCAATGCCCGGAGATATTTTAATGAAAATTGCAATTGAAATGGGTGTAGACACACCGGATTTTATTCCTTCGGTACCAACATTTAAAAATGAATTAAAGTCAGAATACAAAAACGCGTACGATACCTTTACAAAAGCATATAAACTCATTGAATCAGATCCAGGTACAGCCATTGGCCTTGCTAATTCTGCACTTGAGAGTATACTAAAAGAAATTTTGAAAGATGATAGAATTAATTCAAAAATTAAAGGTAATGAAACATTATATCAACTATGTAACATAATACTAAAAGAATTTAATCAAATAGTTTCGGGAAATCCAAAAGAAATCAAAACAATATCTAATTCATTGCTTTCGGCTAGCCAAGCTATTGAAAAACTAAGAAGTGAAAAAACAAATTTTCATGGAAAAACGAGTGATGATTTTATCGTTGATGATACAATTTATGCGTATTTTATTTTAAATTCTGTTGCTACTGTTGGATTGTTCTTAAATAAGTTTTTTAAGACAAAATATCCAAAACCTGTACCTGTATTAAAGGAATATGATGGTTTACCTTTTTAACAACACTTTGATTCTATGCCCAACAAAAAGAAACAACATTACATTCCCAAATTTTATCTGAAATTTTTCAGTAATTTTGATAGTATGACGCATATTGGTTTGTTAAATTTAAAAAACAATAATTATGTTGGATCTGCATCAATTGATGGACAGATCAAAAGGAACAGTACGATTTGGCTTTTGAGAATGATGTGCAAATGGCCAAAAAGATGAAATAATACAAATAATTCATAAAAACGTAAATTCATTAACCTTACAAGTAAATAATTTTGTACCTTTGCGATGAAAATTTATTATAAGAACAACAAACTCGAAAAATCACTCACCCATGATAAGGAGCTTATAAAGTCGTACGGTGAGCTGGCCAAAAAGATTAAAGAAAGAATAAAGCAGCTTACTGCAGCAGAAAACCTGTCGGTCATTGCATTACTTCCTGCTTTGCGATTGCATCCGTACAAAGGGAATCGGGCTGGCGAATGGTCTGTTGATATCAAAGATAACTGGCGAATAGTTTTTGAAATTGCACAAAGTCCTATTCCCCAAAAAGAAGATGGAGGTGTAAATCTAACACAAATTACTGTCATAGAAATTGTTTCAGTAGAAGACCCACATTAACACACACACAATCATGACTAATTCAGAAGCAAAAAAACAACTTTTATCCTGCCCCGGCGATACCATTCAGGAGCATATTGATGCTATAGGAATGTCGCAGGCCGAATTGGCCGAACGATTGGGCAGGTCAGTCCCGAAACTTAACGAACTGATAAAAGGTAAAGCCCCGATAACCAAAGAAACAGCCACCAAGCTCGAATATGTATTGGGTATTCCGGCGAGCTTTTGGCTCAGTTTAGAAAGAAACTATCAGGACGAATTACTGGAAATTGAACAATTGGAGTTTCTGGAACAATGTGTTGAATGGCTAAAAGCATTTCCGGTTTCAGCCATGAAAAAACTGAGCATATTGCCTGAAACAAATGAAAAGCATGTATTGGCAGAGAGCCTGTTAAAATTTTTCAGGGTTGCTTCTCCCAATCAATGGGCGAGCTTATACACCAATAATGAATTAGCATTCAAAATTGACCTCCGATATACTGCTGATCCACAAGCCATTTCTGTATGGTTGCGTTTGGGAGAGATTCAGGCAGAAAAAATACAAACTATGGATTTTGATAAAAAGTTAATTCGTGAACGAATAAATGAAATCCAAACTTTATGTTACCAAATGCCTGACAACTGGATGAGCAAATTACAGGAAATATGTAGCGAATGTGGTATTGCATTAGTATATACTCCTTGTATTTCGAAAGCACCTATTTATGGCGCTTCAAGATGGATTAAAAACTATTCGAAGCCGTTAATTCAAATTACAGATCGTCAGAAAGATTACAATGCATTCTGGTTTTCATTTTTTCACGAATTGGCTCACATTTTATATCATGGCAAAAAGGATGTATTTATTAGTCTGGACAATATAGCGCCTGACGATGAAAAGGAAAAGCAAGCCGATGATTTTGCTGCACGGATGTTATTGTCAGAAAAGGAGAGAAATGAATTATTCCAACACTCAGATTTATCTCCGGAGTTAATTTTGGCTTTTAGTAGAAAATATGGCAGAAATCCGTCAATCATAGTTTCTCAAATTCAAAGACAAACGAAGGTTTATAATGATTTCAATTTAAACAGGTTGAAAATAAAAGTGAACTTTGATCAATTTGAACCGATACGGATGTAAGAAACAAGGAGAAAAATCGAAAAAGAAAGCGTGGGATTGTAGTTGGCAAATACCGTTTCAGCGAGATTGCAGATAACAGGTATCAGTGTGAAGTTTCAACTTGTAAAGATTTCTTACAAGTTCAGAAAGAAGGCAGCAGAATGGTAGAACGCAATCAGAAATTCTATAATCTCGATGCCATTATATCTGTCGGTTACCGTATAGAATCGCATGTTGCCACCAAGTTCCGCATTTGGGCTACCCAACGCCTTAAAGAATACAGTGTAAAAGGCCTTGCCTTAGATGACGAGCGGTTGAAAGCAGCCGGACAAATACGATATTTCGATGAATTACTAAAACATTCAATGTGAATCAAATTACAAATTCTTTTAGTTTATCGCAGCTAAAAAACCATAATCGTTTTTTATTTTGGACATATTGATATTGATGCGATGATATTGAATCAATATGGGCAAATTGCATTTGATGAATGGATGAAATTACCCGAACGTTACCCAAATCTAAAATTGGACGTGTTTCAAATAATGCCAAACCATATCCATGCCATCATATTATTGACGAATCCCGCCACCGTAGGGTCAACCCTTGCGGTTGCCCCTATTGGGAACACTGTTGCCCCAAATGGGGATGACATTACCCCTATTGCAAATGATATTATCAGGGCAGGGGTGAACCCTGCCCCTACGGGGGTATCTGATATTGTTGGGGCATATAAATCGTTGGTGGCGAATGGTTGTTCAGTTTAAAAACATAAATTTTTGATTAAACATACCAATGGGTAACCAACCTATTTTTCCCACTCCGGCCCAACCGCATCACTCGGCATCCGCCAGTCACCGCGCGGCGATAAATTTATCGAACCGACTTTCGGTCCATCGGGCATGCAGGAGCGTTTGAATTGTTGCGCGTAGAATCTTTTCAGGAAAACTTTCATCCATTTGGCAATCACCTCTTCAGTATAAATATCTTTAAAGGCCTGATTGGCCAAGAAGAAAATCTTATCGGGACTGAAACCAAAGCGCACGAAATAATACAGGAAGAAGTCGTGCAGTTCATAAGGACCAACCAGATCTTCAGTTTTCTGGGCAATGTTGCCATTATCGTCGGCAGGGAGCAACTCCGGACTGACAGGCGTAATAAGTACATCCTGCAAGACGGCTTCTGACTGAGCATCCAGCTGATGCGAAGCCCATTCGACTAAATACCGGACTAATGTTTTGGGTATGCCACTGTTGACGGCATACATCGACATGTGGTCGCCATTGTAAGTCGCCCAGCCAAGTGCTAATTCCGATAAATCTCCGGTTCCCACGACTAAGCCATTGGTTTTGTTGGCCATGTCCATCAGGATTTGGGTACGTTCCCGTGCCTGGGTGTTTTCGTAGGTCACATCGTGTTGATTCGGGTCGTGTTTTATATCCTTGAAATGTTGGATGCAAGCTTCTTTAATTGAGATTTCATGCACGGTGATGTCCAGCGATTGCATCAAACTGATGGCGTTGTTATACGTGCGGTCCGTCGTGCCGAAGCCGGGCATGGTGATGCCGACTACTTTTTTACGGTCGTAACCAAGCTTGTCGGCCGTTTTCACGCAAACCAGCAAAGCCAGTGTCGAATCCAAGCCGCCGGAAATGCCAACGACCATCGTCTCCGCTTTGGTATGCTTCCAGCGTTGTGCCAGTCCGCCTACCTGTATAGAGAAAATTTCTTCGCAATGCGCATCCCGGTTGGCAGTAGGAGGCACAAACGGATGTTTCTCTATGCTCCTGTGCAGGCGCTCAAAAGGTATATCCGATGATTTACATGGGATAGTTTGATACATTGCATCCGACTTGGCCTGATAGAAATTGGAATTTCTGAGCTTCTCTGCCTTTAGTTTGTCGGTGTCGATTTCAGCAATAACCAATTGTGATTCGAATGAGAAGCGTTCAGATGATTGAATGATGACCCCGTTTTCAGCAATAATTCCGTTACCGGCATACACCACATCGGTAGATGATTCTCCGAAACCGGCAGAGGCATATATATAGCCTGCATTGCATCGACCGGATTGTTGTTCGATTAGTTGTCGCAGGTAACGGTGTTTACCAATCAGTTCGTTGGAAGCAGAGAGGTTGAATATTAACTCAGCGCCGTGCAGACCATGTTGCGTGGAAGGCGGCAGCGGAACCCACAGGTCTTCGCAAATCTCCGCTCCAAACAGCACATCCTGGTAGTTAAACAACAGGTTGGTTCCAAAAGGAACAGCAGTTTCATTGAGCCGGATGATTTCCGGCTTGTCGGCTATCCCCGAAGCAAACCACCGTTTTTCGTAGAATTCGTTGTTGTTAGGAAGATAAGACTTCGGAACGATGCCCAGCAGCTTACCCGACTGAAAAACAACGGCTACATTATAAAGTTGGTTGTG
This sequence comes from Paludibacter sp., assembly GCA_034928085.1. Taxonomy (GTDB): domain Bacteria; phylum Bacteroidota; class Bacteroidia; order Bacteroidales; family Paludibacteraceae; genus Paludibacter. The sequence continues at coordinate 84,912 of JAYFPG010000017.1, read as the reverse complement.
TACACGCAGGGGCATACCGGCTATGACGATAACCCCCAACGCATAGGTTTTCAGCAGGATATCATTTAATGCAACTTCGGCATCAGCCAGTAATTGTTGTTGCAAAAATAAATCGGCACAGCTGTATCCGGTAATGCCCAGTTCGGGGAAACACAGGATTTCGACCTGTTCCCGTTCCGCCTGTTCAATCAGTTCCATCATCTTCGAACTGTTGAATTTACAGTCAGCCACCCTTACTTCAGGAATGGCAGCGGCTACTTTGATAAAACCATGCTTCATTATATTTACTGTTTGACGATTTTTGCAACCATATATGTCATGTAAGAACCACTAACCCACTAACCACTAACCACTATTCTGTTCGCTCTTCCATATCACTTAAATGCAGCTTAAGCGATTTTACTGAAATCTGTATTTCCCAGGCCGACAATCCCAGTGAGATGATTAATAGCAGTAGAGCCAGTCCGAATATATAAGCTGAAAGAATCTGCGATCCAAGGTAAATCAGGAACATCGTTGCCACGCACAACAACAAACTCACAACTCCACAAAGCTGCATGTATTTTGTCAGGGCCAGCCTTTTACGCAGGTTCATAATCTGTGCTTTGGTAATAGCCGAACGATCCACCATGTACTTGTCCTTCAGGTTTCTAACCAATTGTGCATACGACAAAAACCGATTCGTGTATGCCAACAGTATCAACGAAACCGCTGAAAATAAAAATGTCGGTGTTATGAGTGTAAGTTCTTCCATGTTTTTAATGTCTACAGTCAACGGTCGCCAGTCACCGGTCAGGGCGTAAGCATTGTGCCCCTACGCTTTCCGTTTTCCGCTTTCCGCTATTAGCTATTCACTATTCGCTAATTAAAATTTTTCTACGTGTATTTGTCCGGCTTGCTTGCGGCTGTGTTCGATAAAGCCATCTTTGCCCAGACATTCGATCATGCCGTTTACCATATTGGGATTACCGCAAAGGAAAACGTGGGTGTTCTCGGGTGTCGGTTTGAAGCCCCACAATTTTTCAACGGTACCTTCTTCCCATATTTCCTGGATAAACTGCGTTTTTCCCTTCCAGGTTACGTGTTCCTTGTGAGGTTCTGTGATTGTTGGAATATAATCGAAATGAGGAGCAATGGTTTCCAACAGGTTCAATTCAGAAGAATAACCCAGATCCCACGAATTGGCTGCGCCGTGAATTACCACGATATTGCCTTTTCTTTTCAGGGCATCCGAACGCAACATGCTCATGTAAGGCGCTACACCGGTTCCGGTTGCAATCAATACAATATTCTGATTTTCATCTACTTCATCCAATGTAAACATGCCCACGAAACGTTGCCCTACCCAGATTTTATCACCAATCTGCAAGTTAAACAAACGGGGAGTTAACGCACCTGAATGCACCAAAGTAATATAAAATTCAACATAATCTTTTGATACGTTTGATGATGCAATAGAATAAGCTCTCTTGATTAATTTGTCGGGTGCAGGTTCTACCACTTCGTCGGTTGCCTCGGGACATTTCGGACTGCTTGGCGGTAAACCGATACCCACGAACTGACCGGGTTTAAAATCCGGCAACTCCCATCCGAGCGGTGCGATTCTGAATACTTTCATGATTGGTGAAACCTGTACTACCTGTTGAACAATTGCATTTAATTCTTCCATTTTCTTCCTGTTAAATATTGAATTTAAAATTTAATGCAAAGATATTATTTTTTTGTAAACAAATGCAAATTGGATTGATTGTAAAAGCTCAGAAATGTAATTTTGAAAGCCGGATGTTGATCTTTTTTCTTACTTTTGCATTTAAAAAAACACATAAACCACAAAAGGCACAAAAGAAAAACTAAGAAACCACAAAAGGAAAATAAAGAATTTAAAATAAATAGATTGTAATAAAATTCTTTAAATTACTAACAATTAACCCATTAATAACTCTTTTGTGATTTCTTAGTTTTTCTTTTGTGCCTTTTGTGGTAAGAATATAAATTATGATTGTTTGTATTGCTGAAAAACCCTCTGTTGCCCGTGATCTGGCTGATATTCTTGGCGCTAAAACCAGGAAGGACGGTTATTATGAAGGTAATGGTTATCAGGTAACCTGGACATTCGGGCATTTGTGCGGATTGCTGGAGCCTCATGAATATGCTCCGGAATGGAAAGCATGGGCGCTGAGTATGCTCCCCATGATTCCGCAGCGTTTCGGCATCAAGGTGATGGATAACAGCGGGGTGCAAAAGCAATTCAACGTCATCAAGAGTTTGGTCGCTGTTGCTGATGGGGTGGTTAATTGCGGGGATGCGGGACAGGAAGGAGAACTTATACAGCGTTGGGTGTTGCAGAAAGCCTTGTGTAAAGCCCCGGTGAAACGTCTCTGGATTTCATCGCTGACCGAAGATGCGATTCGCGAAGGTTTTAAAAGTTTAAAAGACGAGAAACAATATCAGCGTTTGTACGAGGCTGGTTTGTCGAGGGCTATTGGTGACTGGTTGCTCGGGATGAATGCTACACGATTGTACACATTAAAATATGGAAGAAACAAACAAGTGTTATCAATTGGTCGCGTACAAACACCTACTTTAGCGTTGATAGTCAACCGTCACCTCGAAATTGAGAACTTCAAGCCAGAAAAATACTTCGAACTCAAAACGGTGTACCGCGATACGGTTTTTTCCTGCTCAAAAGGTAAATTTGCTTCGGAAGAGGAAGGAAAGGACTTGCTGCACAAGATACAAGAGTCAGATTTTCAGATTATTGATATTGCTATAAAAAAAGGCAATGAATCAGCTCCACGCCTGTTCGATTTAACATCTTTACAGGTTGAATGCAATAAGAAATTTGCTTTTTCCGCGGACGAAACGCTGAAACTCATTCAATCGCTCTACGAGAAAAAAAACACTACCTATCCGCGTGTGGATACGACTTACCTGAGCGAGGATATCTACCCGAAAATTCCGGGAATCCTGAAGGGATTGAAAGATTATGCCATGCTGACTGAAATGCTGCTGACCGGCAAATTACCCAAGACAAAAAAGGTGTTCGATAATAAGAAGGTGACCGATCACCATGCCATTATCCCGACAGGCGTACAACCGGTGAACCTCACAACTGATGAACGAAAGGTTTTCGACCTCGTTGCCAAGCGCTTTATTGCCAATTTCTATCCGGAATGTAAGATTTCTACCACTACTGTGCTGGGTGAAGCCGCTGAACTGGAATTTAAAGTCACGGGTAAGCAAATTTTAGAACCGGGTTGGCGGGTGGTTTTTGAAGAGCCAAATAAGGATGCTGTTAATAACAAGGAGAATACAGACGAACAGGAAAGCGCTGAAGAATCCGGCATCCTGCCTTTGTTTGAAAAAGGGGAGAGGGGACCGCATACGCCCGGCTTAAACGAGAAATGGACATCAGCGCCTCGTCCCTATACCGAAGCGACTTTGCTGCGTGCCATGGAAACTGCCGGTAAATTGGTTGATAATGAAGAATTAAGAGATGCCATGAAAGAAAATGGCATTGGTCGTCCATCGACCCGTGCGGCTATTATCGAAACTTTGTTCAAAAGAGATTATATCCGCAAGGAAAAGAAAAACCTGATTCCGACTGCTACCGGCATCGAGTTGATTCAGATTATTCAGGAAGATTTATTAAAATCGGCTGAGTTGACCGGTATTTGGGAGAAAAAGCTACGTGAAATAGAAAAAGGCGCTTTTGAAGCCGGACAGTTTCTGGAAGAATTGAAAGAAATGGTGGTGCGAATCGTTAAAAACGTGAAAACTGATAACCGCACACAAGAGCAGTTGATGCAGTCATCAGTTGTAGCATCTTTTTCTGGTGATGAAATTATTGGTACGGTTTGTCCGCTATGCCGCAAAGGGCAAATCATCAAAGGAAATACCGCCTACGGTTGTAGTGAATGGAAAAACGGATGCAACTTCCGGCAACCCTTTTCCTAACTTCACCAACCACTAACCACTAACCACTAACCACTAACCAATCTATTCTCAATCACTTTTATAACCAAAAAAAACTGTTAACTTTGCATCTGTTTTTTATAAAACCTGCATTGAATAATTAATGGAATATCAGATATATACTTTGTCGAACGGGTTGAGGTTGATACACAAGCCCGACACCATGGCGGTGACCTATTGCGGGATGGTGATTAACGCGGGTTCTCGGGATGAAACGGAGACAGAGCAGGGGATGGCGCATTTTGTAGAACATCTGTTGTTCAAGGGTACTGCGAAAAGACGTTCGGGTCACATCATCAACCGGTTGGAGAATGTAGGAGGGGAGTTGAATGCTTATACTTCGAAAGAAGAAACGGTAGTTTATGCAGCTGTGTTGAATGAACACCTGGATAAAGCCATGGATTTGATTGGCGATATCGTTTTTCATTCAACTTTTCCGCAGAAAGAAATAGATAAGGAAAAAATCATTGTTATAGATGAAATACAGTCGTATAATGACAGTCCCTCGGAGTTGATTTACGATGATTTTGAAGAAATACTTTTTGATTACCCGATTGGACATAACATCCTGGGAAAAGCAGAATTGCTGGAGCGATATCAGTCGGCCGATCCCAAAAGTTTCGTGGATCGCTTTTACCTGCCGGGAGAAATGGTGTTTTTTGTGCTGGGAAACATCAAGGAAGCCAAATTGCTTCGCTGGGCGGAGAAATTTCTGGTCAATGGCAGTAACCGGGAAAGCAATCATAACCGGGTGAGTCCGGGGACGTACAAACCAGCGCATCGATTATACAAAAAAGATACTTTTCAGGTGCATTACATGCTGGGCAACCGTTGTTTTGATATGCATCATGCCGATCGCATTGGTATGTATCTGCTGAATAATATATTAGGTGGTCCGGGGATGAATAGCTTGTTGAATTTATCGTTGCGGGAAAAGAACGGACTTGTCTATAATGTTGATTCAGTTTATCAGCCGATGACCGATACCGGGATGTGGACAGTTTATTTCGGTTGTGATGCAGATAATTTCAAAAAATGTGAGCGACTAGTCAAACAGGAACTCAGGAAGTTGAGAGAGGAGAAAATATCGGAAAGTCAGCTGAAAAAATACAAGTTGCAGTTGCTTGGGCAAATGGCTATTTCCATGGAACAAAAAGAAAATCATGCGATCGGACTCGGAAAGAGCCTGTTGCGTTACGGGAAAGTGGATAAAATGGAAGTCATTCGTGAACGCATCATGTCAGTCAGTAGCGAAAAGTTGCAGGAAATCGCCCGTCAGGTGTTTGATGAAAGTCAGCTTTCGACCCTGAAATATTATTAGAAAATTGATTGGATGTAATGGAACAGGAAGAATATATACTGGCACATGGCGATATAGAACCAGATTACTTAGCGAAGATCAACCGGAAAACGCACCTGAAGATGATAAATCCGAGGATGTTATCCGGTCATTTGCAGGGCAGGGTATTGTCGATGCTGAGCAAGATGATTCAGCCGAAACTTATCTTAGAGGTAGGTACTTTTACCGGTTATTCAGCGCTTTGTCTGGCTGAAGGATTATCAGCAAAAGGTAAATTGCATACCATCGAGTGTGATGACGAACTGGAAGATTTTATCCGTGAGAACATCGAAAGCTCACCTTATCAGCAGCAGATTGTATTACATATTGGTGATGCCAAAAAGCTGATTCCGGAGATGGACGAAGTGTTTGATTTGGTTTTTTTAGATGCTGATAAAAGAGAGTATCAGGTGTACTATGATGCTGTATTCCCCAAGTTGAGAAAAGGAGGCTTTATGTTGGTTGATAATACCTTGTGGGATGGGAAAGTGTTGCAGGAAGTAGATGAGAAGGACAATCAGACAGAGGCTATTCGTAAGTTTAATGATTATGTAGCGGCAGATTCACGCGTGGAAAAGCTGATATTGCCGTTAAGAGATGGTTTGACGTTGATAAGAATAAAGTAAATATGGAGTACCCTTACGAAATAGAAATGAAAGTGCGCGATTACGAGTGCGACATCCAGGGCATCGTGAATAATTCGGTTTATCAGAATTATTTAGAACACGCCCGACATGAGTACCTGCGCAGCAACGACGTGAGTTTTGCAGAAATGCACAATCGTGGTGTGGATGCTGTGGTGGCCAGAATTGAAATGGCATTCAAAACACCGCTGCGTCCGGGAGATGATTTTATTGTCAAAATCAATGTGCAGAAAGAAGGCGTAAAATATGTGTTTCATCAGGTGATCTATCGCAAAGCAGATATGAAACTGAGTTTGAAGGCTCGGGTGGATGCAGTGGTGACGGTGAACGGCAAATTGGTTTCAGCCGTTCCTGAGTTTGATAAACTGGTGATGAATTCATAAACTATTTCAGTTTTCAGTTGTTTGAGTATCGTGTGAAAACCACACGATAACATACATAATAACGAAGTAAAAAGTAAAAAAATATGAGTGATACAAATGAATTTCTGACCGTAGAAGAGAATATCGTACGCATGTTGAAAACAGTGTATGATCCTGAAATACCTGTGAATATCTACGATTTGGGACTTATTTACAAGATTGACCTGAATGAGGATGGTCATTTGACCATTGACATGACGTTGACAGCGCCAAATTGTCCGGCTGTGGACTTCATTGTGGAGGATGTACGCATGAAAACAGCGAGTGTGGAAGGCGTTAATAGTGTAGATGTGGAGATTGTGTTTGATCCCCCCTGGGATAAAGACATGATGTCGGAAGAAGCGCAGCTTGAACTTGGATTTTTATAATTAAAGAAGCCTATGATTTACTTTATCTCGGATGCCCACCTCGGTTCATTGCTTGAAAAAGACCCCCGTTCGCATGAGTTGAAACTCGTGCGTTGGCTCGATATGGTAAAAAAAGATGCTGAAGTAATCTACCTGTTGGGTGATATCTTTGATTTCTGGTATGAGTATAAAACAGTGGTTCCCAAGGGGTTTGTAAGGTTGCTTGGCAAATTGGCCGAGATGACAGATGCCGGTATTGAAATTCATTTCTTCATCGGTAACCATGATTTGTGGACATTCGACTATTTAGAAAAAGAAATCGGGCTGAAGGTGCATTACGAGCCGGTTATTGTGCAACACAGTAGTAAAAAATTCTTTTTGGCTCATGGGGATGGACTCGTGAAATCAGATAAGAAATTCAATTTTCTGAGAAGCATGTTTCACAGTAAATTTACGCAGAAGCTATTCGGGTGGGTGCCACCAAGGATTGGACAAACGCTCGGTTATACCTGGTCGAAACTGAACCGGGAGAAGATTACGGATGAAGACAATAGTTATCAGGGAGAGGATAAGGAAGAATTGGTTGTTTTTGCCAAGAACTACCAGTCTGAACCCCACATCGATTATTTTGTTTTTGGTCACCGGCATATCGATCTCAATTTAAAGTTAAAAAACGATTCCCAAGTCATCATCCTGGGAGATTTTGTAAGTATCTTTTCCTACGGAGTATTTGATGGAAAAGAATTCAATCTCGAATATTTTGAAGCATAGTATAAAAACAAAGAATATTTATTATAAAGCATGTTAGAAAAGAAACCGTTGATCCTGATTACCAATGATGATGGCGATACAGCCAAAGGAATTAATGTATTAACAAAGTTGATGATGGAAATTGGAGATGTTGTGGTGATGGCGCCGGATGGACCCCGTTCTGGTCAGTCGAACGCACTTACCGTAAACCATCCGATTCGTTTTAAGAAGCTGGAAGATAAACCCGGACTGATTCGGTACTCCTGCAACGGAACTCCCACAGACTGTGTGAAGCTGGCGTTGAATGAGGTGTTACACCGGAAGCCCGATTTACTGGTATCCGGAATCAATCACGGTTCCAATGCAGCTATCAATGTCATTTATTCAGGAACGATGGGGGCCGTGCTGGAAGGATGTGAGAACGCCATACCATCGATAGGTTATTCTATCTCCAATTTCGATCCCGATGCCGATTTTTCTGCTTTTGAACCTTATATACTCCAAATAGCCCGACAGATATTGAAAAACGGTTTACCTTATGGTATCTGTCTGAATGTAAACGCACCTAAAGCAGCTATTAAAGGCGTGAAAATAGCCCGTCAGTGCGAGGGGCACTGGACAAAGGAATTTGCAAGGGCCACCGACCCCCATGGTCGCAACTATTACTGGCTGACAGGCTATTTCGACAACCACGAACCCGAAGCGCAGGATACCGACGAATGGGCGCTGGCTAATGATTATGTGTCTGTTGTACCGACTAAGATTGATATGACGGCGCATGAATATTTGGGGGAATTGCGGGGGGTGATGGATGCCATAATTCGATAATTCAATTATTCGATAATTTAATAACACGATAATTCAATAACGCGATAACGTGTAGAGACGCCCTATTAGGGCGTCTCTACCATGCACATTTGCATTGCCATAATATAATAGACGCCCTATTAGGGCGTCTCTGTCATGACATGTTTGCATTTCGTTAATAAAAGAGACGCCCTAATAGGGCGTCTCTACGGTGTTATATTTTCTATCGCGTTGACACACGCAGACGTCCTACTAGGGCGTCTCTACAATTTGTGCCGCAAAATGCTGTTCGCTCATGCGTTTGTACCACGCGTAACGCCATTTGGCATTGTCTTCGGCTGCGAGGAACAATTCCTTGGCAGCTTCAGGGAACTGCTTCAACAGAGAGGTGTAACGCACTTCACTGCGGAGGAAGTCCTGGAACATATCCCATTGCGGTTCTTTCGAATCCAGCTGCATCGGGTTTTTACCTTCTTCTTCCAAAGCCGGATTATAACGATACAGATGCCAATATCCTGATTTTACAGCTTTTTCCTGTTGTTCGCCGTTTGAACTGCCCATACCGGCAACGAGTCCGTGACTGATACAAGGTGAGTAAGCAATGATTACAGATGGTCCGTCATAAGCTTCTGCTTCGCGGATGGCTTTCAGGGCTTGTGCCTGATTGGCTCCCAACGCAATCTGAGCTACATATACATATCCATAAGTGGCAGCAATCATACCCAGGTCTTTCTTGCGAACGCGTTTTCCTGAAGCGGCAAACTTGGCAACAGCGCCAACCGGCGTCGATTTGGATGCCTGTCCACCTGTATTGGAATAAACTTCAGTGTCCAACACTAAGATGTTCACATTTTTACCGGAAGCAAGCACGTGGTCTAATCCGCCGAAGCCAATGTCATAAGCCCAACCGTCACCACCGATAATCCATTGTGACTGTTTAACTAAGTATTTTGACAAACCGCTGATTTCTTTGCAGTATGCACATGTACCTTCTTTTACAAGTGGTTTAATTTTCGCTGCAAGTTCCAGTGTCTTGTCACCATCATTTTTGCTCTCAATCCATTCAGCGAATAAGCCTTTCAGTTCATCAGAACAGCAGTTGTCGTTGATAGCAGCAGTCATCAGACGCTCAATACGGTCACGCATTTGCTCGTTAGCGAATAACATACCCAAACCAAATTCGGCGTTGTCCTCGAACAGGGAGTTAGCCCATGCTGGTCCACGACCTTCATCGTTGGTAGTATAAGGAGTAGAGGGAGCTGATGCTGAGTAAATAGAAGAACATCCTGTTGCATTGGCCACAATCTGACGATCACCAAATAACTGAGATACTAATTTTACATACGGAGTTTCACCACATCCGGCACAAGCACCAGAGAACTCAAACAGTGGTGTTGCCAGCTGAGAGTTTTTCACGTTGGCTTTTACATCTACCAAATGCTGTTTGGTTTTCACATTTTCCACGCAGAAATCCCAGTTATCCTGGTTTTCGTACTGCGTTTCGATAGGTACCATTTTCAGGGCTTTGCCGTTTTTGTTACCCGGACAAACCTCAGCACAGTTGTCGCAACCCATACAGTCGAGGACGTCAACCTGGATGCGGTATGTCATACCGGCAAATTGTTTTCCGTTGGCTTTCAGGCTGGCGAAAGGAGCATTGGCCTGTTCGGCTTCATCTAAAATGAACGGACGAATGGCAGCGTGCGGACAAACATAGGCACATTGGTTACACTGGATACAGTTTTCCATTTCCCAAACCGGAACAGTTGCAGCTACACCACGTTTTTCGTATTTGGTAGTTCCCTGAATCCAGGTTCCGTCTTCACGGCCTTTGAATACAGAAACTGGAAGGTCATCACCGGCCTGTTTGTTTACCGGAACCACGATGTTTTTGATGAAATCAGGGATGTTGGTGTCGATAACATCATTCTCATCAACCAGATTAGCCCATTCGGCAGGAACATCAACCACGGTGTATTCACCTCCGCGATCAACCGCTGCATAGTTCATGTTGATAACTTTCTCACCTTTTTTACCATAGGATTTCACGATGGCACTTTTCATTTCCTTTACAGCCAGTTCATAAGGAATCACGTTGGTGATTTTGAAGAATGCTGATTGTAAAATGGTGTTGGTACGGTGACCAAGGCCAATTTCCTGCGCGATATTTGTCGCGTTGATGATAAAGAGTTTGATGTTGTTTTTTGCTAAATATCTTTTTACATTGATTGGAAGGTTGTTCTTTACTTCTTCAGCAGTCCATACGGTATTTAACAGGAATGTACCATTCTTTTTCAGACCTTTGGTAACATCGTATAAACGCAGGTAAGCCTGCACGTGGCAAGCCACGAAGTCGGGCGTAGTTACCAAATAGGTCGAACGGATAGGCGAGTTACCGAAACGCAGGTGCGAACAGGTAAAACCACCCGATTTTTTCGAGTCGTAGGCAAAATAAGCCTGACAGTATTTATCCGTATTATCACCAATGATTTTGATAGAGTTCTTGTTTGCACCCACTGTACCATCAGCACCCAAACCGTAGAACTTGGCTTCGTAAATACCTTCACCACCCATTGGGATTTCTTCTTTCATTGGTAAAGAAGTGAAAGTTACGTCATCCACGATACCTACTGTGAATTGATTTCTTGGAGAAGGCAACGCTAAGTTTTCGAATACTGACAATACCTGAGATGGGGTAAAGTCTTTCGAAGACAAACCATAACGACCACCTACAACCAATGGTTGATTTTCAGAGCCGTAAAGTACATCTTTTACATCCAAGTACAAGGGTTCGCCACCAGCTCCCGGTTCTTTGGTGCGGTCAAGCACGCAAATACGTTTGGCTGATTTCGGCAATACCGATAAGAAATGTTTAGCCGAGAACGGACGATACAGGTGAACTGAAACCAAACCCACTTTTTCGCCTTTAGCCATCAGGTAATCAATGCCTTCGCGGATAGCTTCTGTAGCTGAACCCATGGCAATTACCACTCGGTCTGCCTCAGGATCTCCATAATAATCGAATAAACCATAGTTGCGACCGGTAATTTTAGCCAGTTCGTCCAAATAGTTTTCAACAATTCCCGGAACAGCATCGTAGAAAGGATTGCAAGCCTCGCGAGCCTGGAAGTAGATATCGGGGTTCTGAGCAGTACCACGAACAACAGGACTTTCAGAGTTCAGCGCGCGATTACGGAAATCAGCCAATGCATCCTGATCAATCAATGCAGTCACCGCATCCTGGTCGATTTCTTCAATTTTCTGAATTTCGTGTGAAGTGCGGAAACCATCGAAGAAGTGAACGAACGGAATGCGTGATTTGATAGAAGCCAAATGTGCTACGGCAGCCAAATCCATCACTTCCTGTACTGAGCCGGTAGCAAACATGGCGCAACCGGTCTGACGAACAGCCATCACATCCTGGTGGTCACCAAAGATTGAAAGTGCATGAGAAGCTAGGGCACGAGCCGAAACGTGATATACGCCCGGCAATAATTCACCGGCAACTTTGTACATATTCGGAATCATCAGCAACAGCCCCTGAGAAGCAGTGAAGGTAGAAGTCAGCGCTCCGGCCTGCAAGGCACCGTGCATGGCAGCAGCAGCACCCCCTTCGGATTGCATTTCCTGCACTTGCACCGTTTCGCCGAACATGTTTTTCCGGCCTTTGGCAGCCCATTCATCAACATATTCTGCCATAGTTGACGAAGGTGTGATGGGGTAAATCGCGGCTACTTCGCTGAACATGTAAGCGATGTGTGCAGCAGCCTGATTTCCGTCACAGGTTAAGAATTTTTTTTGTTTAGCCATCTTGTAAAATAATTATTGTGTTAGTTTTTATCTACAGAATTAATTTAATACAGAAACCCGAATAGCCATAGCGGTATTTCATTTTTATTGGTTGTTTCCATTGCATCTACTGCAAAGTGTATTTTTGAACCATGTCGGTTTGTTGTCTTCGTGTCGTATTTAAAGTTGATTTTCTTGTCAACGCAAAAATCACTGTGGTATCTGCCTGTGTTTACTTTGTGTTTAGCGTGTAAAGCGTTGTATAGAAATGTCTTTTTTTCAGCCTCCTGATTTGTATTATCCGGAAAAACAGCATGCATCAGGTTGGTGTTGTGTACATAAAGCTGTTTTGGTTTTTTCGGGTAATCTTCACCGTCCACGTAGAGGGTGTTCAGTAAACGCGCATCCTTCAGGTATTTAATGTAATTCATGATGGTGGCGCGTGAGGTGTTGATTTCCACGGCAAGCTGACTGATGTTGGCAGGTCCCGGGGCATTGTTCATGATCAGGTACAACAACCTCCTGATTTTCGACAGGTATTTCAGGTCAATTTGCTTGATAAGCAGGATGTCAACCTCCATCATCATATTCATCGTTTTCAGCAGGTTTTCCGAGTAATTTCTGTCTTCCAGAAAGAAGGGATAATATCCATATACCAGGTAATCCTGAAAGAAACTCATAGGGTTAACCTTTCCTCTGATGCTTTTGCTAATGCTAACCTGATCATCCAGCATATCATCCAGCGAATGAGGTGGCAGGTTTAGTCCTGTTTTCAGATTGATAAATTCCCTGAAAGAAAAGCCCCTGAGGTTATATAATGCCACGATGTTCTGAATGTCTTTGTTGTCTTCAATCAGACGCATCACCGAAGAACCTGAGAATATTATCTGTAATTCAGGGTATGAATCATAACAAATCCGGAGTTCCTGTGACCAGTTTTCGTACTTGAAGGTCTGGTCAATCAACAACGTTCTGCCTCCCTGTTCGTAAAACTTGCCTGCAAATTCCACCAGGCTGTGTTCCGTAAAATACAGGTTGTTAAAATTGATGTAAAGACATTTCTTGTCATTGCCAAATCGCTCTTTGGCGTATTGCAGCAGGAAAGTGGTTTTCCCTACGCCACGACTACCCTTAATCCCGATGAGACGGTGTGACCAGTCGATTTCGTCCATCAACAGACGCCTGACCGGTGCGTGCACATTTGCCACTAAATCGAGATGTGTATTGTAAAACGACTTCATGGGATTAATTTGCCGCAAATGTACGATATTTTTTTGTATTTTGCAATGTCGGGATTGCAAAAATAGCAATTTTTTGAATGTTAATGTTTTATAGTGGAATTAGGCTTGACAAGTTTTAAAACCTGTCTGGTCAATGCAGATTAGGTTTTGAACTTTATTTATATGAAATTAATGAAATATTTAATTGTCATAGCAAAGAAACCAGCATGATTGTTTAAAAATCTCAATTTAAGTTTTTATCTTTGAGCAATCAAAAGTTTATGCATTTTAATCTGTATAGTTATTCAATACGTTGCAGAATAATCAACAATTATTACTATGACTGCCGACATCGAAATTATTGACCTTACCCCCGGAAATATCGCGGAATATGGTGTTTGTGGGTACAAAGATGCAGGTAAGCACAAAGAATTGAGAAATAAAATCGAATGGTTCAAGACCTATTATTCCAAAGGACTTAGAATCAAGGCATTGATTTCAGCGAAAGGCGGCTATCAGGGTATGATTGAATATTTGCCCGGAAAATATGCGCATCGTCCCGTCAATGCAGAGGGTTATATGTTTATACATTGTCTTTTCGTTGGGTTTAAAAATGAATTCAAGGGAAAGGGTTATGCTTCGGCCTTAATCGATGCCTGTATTCAGGATGCAAAAAATCAACAGATGTCAGGTGTTGCTGTTGTCACAAGAAAAGGTTCATTTATGGCTGATAATGCAATATTTATGAAAAAAGGTTTTGAAGTTGTTGATAAAGCAAAACCTGACTTTGAATTGTTGGTGCAAAAAATCAATTTACAGGCTGAAAATCCGGGTTTTAAACCCGAAATGAATGGAAATCTTCGTTATTATCAGGATGGACTAACCATCATACGTTCCCCTCAGTGTCCGTATACGGAGAAAAATGTACAAGCTATAATTGAAACGGCAACACGAAAATTCAATCTGAAAACAAAACTGATTGATTTAAATGATGCGGAATCGGCACAAAACAACCCATGCGCTTTCGGAACCTTTGCAATCATCTTTAAAGGTGAGATTATTAGTCATCATCCGATTAGCAATACAAGATTTGAAAATATTATGAACAATAAAAAAATTAGAATAACCTTCCCGATAGAACCCACGGACTGAGTTGTCTGATACTTTTAATGGCGTAACGGGTTCCGTGTTCTGCTTCCATGGTTGCAATAGCTGCAGAAATTACTGCCGCAATTTCATCTTCATTTTCTTTTTTAGATGCTGTCTCTTCTTTCTTTGACTCCTGTGTTTTAACCGGTTCAAAATGCTGAGGTTCCGGTTTGTTAAGTTCGCCTGATTTTCGTAGTTTGAAGAATTTTTCAGCTACTTGTGGCAAGAGTGCATAAGTCAGGACATCTTCATCCTGAATCATATATTCAGCAATTCTCGCACGGGTACTTTCAAGTTCAGGCTCTATCAAATCTGCAGGTCTGCACGTAATTTGTTCTTCATCACCCAATATTTTCTTTTTAATTTCTTCGGAGATTGGAGCAGGTGTCCTTCCGTATTCTCCTTTTACGATTCCTTTTGATTCTTTGGGGATCATTTTATAGCGTTCACCGGTAAGAACATTGAATACGGCCTGTGTACCGACAATCTGGCTTGATGGGGTAACCAATGGTGGAAAACCAAAGTCTTCACGTACCCTCGGAACTTCCTTCAATACTTCTTCGTATTTATCAACTGCATTGGCTTGTTTCAACTGCGATACCAGATTCGATAACATACCTCCCGGTACCTGATATATCAGCGCGTTTACATCAACACCCATTACCTTGGTGTCGAGTAGACCGGTTTCAATCCATTTTTCTTTCATGGGTCTGAAGTACTCGGCTACTTCACTCAGTTTTACAAGATCGAGGCCTGTGTTCCATGCTGTGCCTTGTAATGAAGCAACCAAAGGCTCGGTGGCCGGCTGGGAAGTCCCCAATGCCATGGGTGAAATGGCTGTATCCACTACATCTACACCGGCTTCAATGGCTTTCAGTAAAGTCATGGAGGCAACACCGCTGGTGTAATGTGTATGTAACTGAACCGGGATTTTAACCGATGATTTGATGGCACGGATTAACTCGTATGCATCGTATGGTTTCAATAATCCAGCCATATCTTTGATGCAGATAGAGTGTGCACCCATGTCCTCCAGAATTTTAGCATCTTTTGCAAAAAGTTCCAGACTGTGAACCGGACTGGTTGTGTAGGAAATACAGGCCTGAGCATGACCACCTTCTCTGATACAGGCTTTGATGGCTGTTTCTATGTTCCGTGGATCGTTCAGGGCATCAAAGATGCGGATAATGTCCATACCGTTGGCAATCGCCTTTTGTACGAAATACTCAACCACATCATCGGCATAGTGTTTATAACCCAGCAGGTTTTGCCCCCTGAGCAGCATTTGCAGGGGAGTTTTTTTTGCCAAAGCCTTGATTTTCCTTAGTCTGTCCCAGGGATCTTCATTCAGAAAGCGAATACAGGCATCGAATGTTGCACCACCCCATGCTTCCAGCGAATGATAACCAATGTCATCCAGCTTTTCAATGATTGGCAACATTTCTTCTGTTCTCATGCGGGTTGCTATCAGCGATTGATGTGCGTCACGCAACACGGTCTCGGTAATTTTCACTTTGGCCATTTTGTTAAATATCAGTGTATTGAGTTGTTAATTCGAAAAATGTTATGCGATAACTAATAAAAGTTGACCGGCTGACATGACAGAACCTTCAGATGTATTAATCTGCATTACTGTACCTTCGAATGGAGAGGTAAGTTCATTTTCCATCTTCATGGATTCAAAAACCAATAACTTTTGTTCTTTTTTAACCTGTTCGCCGGGTGCTACAAGCACTTTCATCACATTACCCGGCATCGGAGCAATTACCTTCTTGCTGTTTTGCGGGGCATTGTTCTCCTTAATTTTTGTTTCTGAAATGGATGTTTTGGGTTTAGGAGTCTCTGAGGTTTTTCGGGTTTCAACTGATGCTATTGCACCCTGTTTTACTTCAACAACTTCTACTTCATACTGGTTTTGATTCACCTTGATTAAATACTTTTTCATACCTGATGTTTCTTAGTTTTGAATTTTGCATGTAAAATTCTTTGCTGTTAATTTGTAAACGAACATGCCGTTGTTTATAAAAATGTTTTAATTATTCATTTTGATGCTGCAAAAGTACTTCATTTGTTTTATATGGCAATGCTTGATTTGGGGTCTATATCCCTTATATCATGGTATTTAGGGTGTGTTTTGAGTCAAGTGGCTGAATATGAATACGGAAAAATTTCTTTAATTAAGGTTAAAAATGAAATTTCTTTAAAAAAAGTTGAAAACAGGTAATAAAAACAACAAAGCCAACCATCCTTTCGGAATAGTTGGCTTCGTTTTTATATTACAGGATACTCCTGTTTACCTATTTAATCAACCATGTTTGATTGCGGCCTGTGCAGCTGAGAGTCTCGCGATTGGAACGCGGAAAGGAGAACAACTTACGTAGTTCAGTCCAACCATGTGGCAGAACTCAACAGAAGATGGTTCACCACCATGTTCACCGCAAATACCTACTTTTAAATCCGGACGAACAGCACGACCTTTTTCAGTAGCCATTTTTACTAACTGACCAACACCATTGCGATCCAGTACCTGGAAAGGATCTACTTTCAGAATCTTCATGTCCAGATAGATAGGAAGGAAAGTAGCGATGTCATCACGTGAGTAACCGAAGGTCATTTGTGTCAGGTCATTGGTCCCGAAAGAGAAGAATTCGGCTCTTGCAGCAATTTTCTCAGCAGTCAGAGCAGCACGGGGAATTTCAATCATGGTTCCAATCTTGAATTCAACTTTGTTGCCTTTTTCTTCAAATAATTTTGCAGCAGTTTCACGAATTACTTTTTCCTGCATGATAAATTCATGGCTGATACCAACCAGTGGAACCATGATTTCAGGAATTGCTTCGATGCCTTTTGCTTTCAGGGTAAGGGCAGCACCCAAAATAGCACGGGTTTGCATTTCAGTAATTTCAGGGAAAGTGTTACCCAAACGACAACCACGGTGACCAAGCATCGGGTTCATTTCGTGTAAGGAGTCAACACGTTCTTTGATTGCCTGTGCTGAAACACCCATGGCCTGAGCCATTTCCTGCTGACCTTTTTCGTCATGAGGAACAAACTCATGCAAAGGAGGATCGAGCAAGCGAACAGTAACCGGACAACCTTCCATGGCTTCGAAAATACCTTCGAAGTCAGCCTGCTGATAGGGTAGAATTTTTGCTAAAGCTTTGCGGCGACCTTCAGCATTTTCAGCCAGAATCATTTCGCGCATGGCTTTAATTTTATCACCTTCGAAGAACATGTGTTCAGTGCGGCATAAACCGATACCGGTTGCGCCAAACTTACGGGCTACCTGTGCATCGTGCGGAGTATCAGCATTGGTACGTACTGCCATTTTGGTGTATTTGTCAGAAAGTTCCATAATAGCTGCGAAATCTGCATCTAATTCAGCTTCCTGAGTAGCAACCTGACCTAAATAGATGTCACCTGTTGAACCATTCAATGAAATATAATCTCCTTCCTTCAAAACTAAACCATCAACAGTCATAGATTTTGCTGTATAGTCAATTTTAAGTGCACCGGCACCGGAAACACAACATTTACCCATACCGCGTGCAACAACGGCAGCGTGTGAGGTCATACCTCCACGGGCAGTCAGGATTCCCTCGGCAGCAGCCATACCTGCTAAGTCTTCAGGAGAAGTCTCTACGCGAACCATGATTACTTTCTCTCCGGCAGCAGCCCATGCAGAAGCATCATCAGCGTTGAAAACAATTTTTCCGGTAGCAGCTCCCGGAGAAGCAGCAAGTCCTTTTGCAATCACTTTGGCGTTTTTCAATGCAGCCTTATCGAATACAGGGTGCAATAATTCGTCTAATTTCAAGGGGTCAACACGCAAAATGGCCGTTTTTTCATCAATCATACCCTGACGGAACATGTCCATCGCGATTTTTACCATGGCGGCGCCGGTACGTTTACCGTTACGTGTTTGCAGGAACCACAATTTACCTTCCTGTACGGTAAACTCCATGTCCTGCATATCTTTGTAGTGGTTTTCCAGTTTGGTCTGGATAGCATCCAGTTCTTTGTAAATCTCAGGCATAGCTTCTTCCATTGAAGGATATTTTGCCAACCTGTCTGCTTCAGAAACACCTGCCAGTTCAGCCCAGCGTTGTGAACCGATTTTGGTGATTTGTTGCGGTGTACGGATACCTGCAACTACGTCTTCGCCTTGTGCATTGATGAGGTATTCACCCACAAATTGGTCTTCACCGGTTGCTGCATCACGACTGAAACATACCCCTGTTGCAGATGTTTGTCCCATGTTACCGAATACCATCGCCTGTACGTTAACGGCAGTTCCCCATTCAGCAGGAATACCCTCCATTTTGCGATACAGGATAGCGCGATCATTCATCCAGGAGTCGAATACCGAACAAATGGCACCCCATAATTGCTCGTAGGCAGAGTTCGGAAAATCTTTACCGGTTTGTTTTTTTACGGCGTTTTTAAAGCGGGCAACCAGTTCTTTCAAGTCGTCAACTGAAAGGTCGGTATCTAAATGAACGCCTTTTTCTTCTTTCAGTTCCTCGATGATTAATTCAAAAGGATCGTGTTCGTTTTTATTTTCAGGTTTCATGCCCAGTACTACATCTCCGTACATTTGAACGAAACGGCGGTAAGAGTCCCAAACAAATCTTGGATTGCCGGTTTTGCGTGTCAGACCTTCTACAACTGCATCGTTTAATCCCAGGTTGAGGATAGTGTCCATCATACCGGGCATGGAAGCGCGGGCTCCCGAACGAACGGATACAAGCAAGGGATTTTCAATGTCACCGAATTTTGAATTCATCAATACTTCAACGCCCGAAATGGCGCTTTCCACTTCAGGTTTCAATAATTCAATCACCTTTTCTCTTCCCAGCGTGTAATATTCATTACATACATCGGTGGTGATGGTGAATCCCGGAGGTACAGGTACACCGATCAGGTTCATTTCAGCCAGGTTGGCTCCTTTGCCTCCAAGCAGATTTTTCATGGTTGCACTACCTTCGGCTTTTCCATTTCCAAAGGTGTACACTCTTTTCGTGTTGCTCATAATTGTTATTTGTTTTTAGTTTGATTCCAAAATTATGTGGCGCAAAAATAATGATTTTTTTGCGCAAAAACAAGTATGCTGTGTAGTTTTGAAATGAATGTCTCGAATCAATTCTGAGAACATTAATTAAAAAGCTTTACTGATAAGTGTTTCAGTGATTTGCTGTCTCAGTTTTAGTAGTCTTTTCAGTTCTTTGGGTTGCCGTTTTGAAACACTATATAGTTTCAGATTTGAATAAGCTGATTTAACAATTCGATATAGGTGAAAAGAAAGCTTTCCTGTAAAGAAATGTAAGGGTATTAATATAATCAGGTACCACCAGGGCAGGCTTAATGTCAGTGTGAATAGCAGACTCTGCAGAATATAAAACAAAGGAAAAAGGACAATACCTGAACCATAAAATACTGAACTGTAAAAGCCCTTAAATTCAATTTTAAGAATTTTTGGTGTCTGTGAAGACAGGATAAATGCAAAACCATTCAGTATGATACCGGGCAGTGCAAGTATTAAAGAGAATAAAATATTGAAGCAATTTATAAGACTTTTTAATGTTGAAGGAATCGGTTTTTCAAGAAGTCTATTATTGATTTTTATCTTTTGCAATCCCGATTTGTACTCTTTGCATACTGAATCTAATTGTTCAATGACTTCCGGCTCCTCCTTTTCTAAGCTCATCAATAATTTCCCTGTTTTTTTCCTTGCCAGAAAACGGTTAAGGGTGTTGTCCTCAAGCGCTAATGCATCAATCATCGGGGTATTTGCAGTCTCAACAGCAGTTGCAAAACATTCATAGTATTTTTCAGAGCCCAGATGCAGCGCTAAATCTTCGAGATCCGATTGTAGTCTTTGTTTGATAGCATTGGTAGCGATTGCCGGATTCTCAAGATAGCTGTCAAGATAATCTGCGACCCTGATGGGTTTACCAATATTAATAATCAGGTGCTGACCAAACCGGATGAAATCTCCCAAATCAATTCCAATAGGTACTATTTGTACTGATTTGGCTTCCGGTAATTTTTGTTGGGCACTGAACGCAATTCTGAAAATACCCTTTACCAATGGTCTGATTTTCCGCTCTGTTCCCTGATCTCCTTCCGGCATGATGCAAATTGCGGCATTATTGAGTAAAACTTCATCAGCTTCATCAAATGACGCTTTATTTTTGGTCAGATTCTCATATCCATCTCTGATTCTGAAGGCAGGCATCAGTTTGGCAAAACGGATAAAACTTACAACAGGTTTAGGCAATTTGAATAAATCGGCACGGCTCAGGTAGACTTTCACCTGTTTAAATGGAGGTAACGATAGTATTGCCAGGGCATCCATCAATGCATTGAGGTGATTAGGTGCAAATATTACCGGTTCGTTCTCCGGTATGTTATCCAATCCCTGAATAATAATTTTATCATAATATTGTCTGAATGACCAAACCACGTATGATTTTCCAATAAGATAGGGTAGGGTATTCTTGAATATTTTTGACATATCATTTTGATTTCTGAGCAATTTGCGTAATTAAGATGTTTTGACTGGTTTACGGCTCCAATAAGCTGAAATACCAAGACCGGATATAATGTGCCAGATACCCCACCAGGCAGTGATAAATAACATGCCACCCAATTGAAGTTCCGGAGGGAATATTTTGGGATTAAAAAGCAGAACCAAACCCAGTCCTGAATTCTGAATGCCGGTTTCAATGGTCAATGTTCGTTTATCGGCATCCGGTAATTTGAATATCCTGGCTATACTGTATCCGGTTCCCAATGCCAATGCATTATGTATAAGAACAATAAAAAATACGAAAATAATGTATTTTAAAAATAGACTTAAGTTGTTGGAAAATGCCAGTACGACCATGGCTAAGAAAAATATGATAGACAAATATTGAATGGGCTTTTTTATCTTTTGCGTTGCTTTAGGCAGGAAATGCGCAAACAGGATTCCCAGCACCAGCGGTATACCCAATAAGATAAACACGGTTTCGAACATCTGCCATTTATCAATTTCCAGGGGTTGGAGTACGTGTGTAGCATGTCTGTTTATATAGCGTACATACAAACCTCCCCATAAAGCAAAGTTTCCGGGAGTGGTTATAACCGACAACATGGTGGTGGAGGCTGTAAGTCCGACCGACAATTCGGTATTTGCTTTTGATAATGATGACATGAAATTGGAAATATTACCTCCCGGACAGGAAGCTACCAGTATCATTCCCATTGCAACGGTTGGTGTTATCAGATTGCTAAATGTTACAACAATCAGAAATGTTAACAGTGGTAAGGCAACTAATTGTGAAATTAAACCCAAAATGGTTGATTTGGGTTTCTTAATCATATCAGCAAATTGTTGCGGTTTGATACCGAGTGCAACACCAAACATGACAAAACTGAGGATGATGTTGATGATGTGCATACCTGCCGCGTTGAAATTAATTCTGACAGGATCCAGTTCTAACAATGATTCATACATATTACCATTTTTTTGAGGTCGCAGTGAGTTTCTGCTCCATGTTAGTCAGGCAAAGATAAATTATTTATTATAAAATGTGTAATTTTGGTGCAATTTTAATTTTGAAGCATGACTGAAACGTATCTGACTATTCATAAACAATCAAATGGTATATACAAAGAAAAAGGTAGCAGGTTTTTATCTTTTGCTTTGCCCGTAAAGGATATAGAAGAAGTGAAAATGAGGCTAACTGATTATAAAAAAGAATACCATGATGCAAGACATGTTTGTTATGCCTATATGTTAGGTACTGAAAGAGAAGATTTCAGGGCCAATGATGATGGAGAGCCTTCTGGTACCGCCGGAAAACCAATTCTCGGTCAGATTAATTCGCGCGGACTGACCAATGTGTTGGTAATTGTAGTACGCTATTTCGGTGGGATATTGCTGGGGACCGGAGGTCTCATAACCGCTTATAAGGAAGCAGCTTCGGATGCACTGGATCAGGCTGAAATTATTGAACTCACCGTCGATTGTACCCTGGAGGTATTTTTTGAATATCCTGTTATGGATGTAGTTATGAATGCCATCAAACAGCATCAGGCACAAATTAATACACAGGAATTTAACGAAAGTTGCTTTATCCGGCTTATCATTCCGGTAGCAAATAAAACAATCTTGTTTGATAAACTTGAAAAAGTTGCCAGTCGTGTTATTATTTCCTGAAAAATATATTTTATTTCTGATAGTTTTTTAATACCTTTGCACGCAAGTATGAAACAGTTTAATTCAACATATCATCAGGATTTATATGTTTTAAATCAAGATAGTTGCAAGTGTGGAGTTATCGGTAAACCAATGTAAATCAATAGCGATTTGTGTTGGTTTTTTTTTGTAATTTTGTGTCATTTCAATTCAACTACCTATGAATAACAGCTTGGTTTCGATTACCGATTACAGTAAGGAGGAAATTCTTTCCATTCTTGATTCTGCAAAAGATTTTGAAGCTAACCCCAACCGGAAATCATTGGATGGGAAAGTGGTTGCAACCTTGTTTTTTGAACCGTCCACCCGTACGCGACTGAGTTTCGAAACGGCAGTTATCAGGTTAGGAGGCAAAATTATTGGTTTTTCTGACGCTGCTACCTCAAGTGCCTCCAAGGGAGAAACCTTGAATGATACGATTCACATGGTGAGTTGTTATGCTGATGCTATTGTAATGCGGCATCCGTTGGAAGGAGCTGCCAGATATGCGTCGGAAGTATCTCCGGTGCCTGTTATCAATGCCGGCGATGGAGCTAACCAGCATCCTTCGCAGACTTTACTGGATTTGTATTCGATACTAAAAACACAGGGTACGCTTGAAAACTTGAATATTTGTATGGTAGGAGATCTGAAATACGGCAGAACAGTGCATTCACTTATTCAGGCCATGTCGCATTTCAATCCGACTTTTAAATTTATCGCTCCGGATGAATTGAAAATTCCTGAGGAATACAGGGTTTTCTGTAGAAAAAATAATATCTCATTTGCAGAATCATGCGAATTAAATGATAATTTTAATGATGCGGATATTTTATATATGACTAGAGTTCAAAAAGAGAGATTTCAGGATTTAATGGAATATGAACGGGTTAAAAATGTGTATACCCTGCAAAATGAAATGCTGGAACATACCAAACCGAACCTGAGAATCCTGCATCCACTTCCCCGTGTCAACGAAATCAGTATGGACGTGGATAAAAATGAAAAAGCCTATTATTTTCAACAGGCGCAAAACGGATTATATGTGAGACAAGCGATTCTGTCCAAGGTGTTGAATATAGCTAATAGCTAATAACGAATAGCGAAATGATTATCAATAGCCTCCGGTTTTAACCGGAGGAATAAATATTGAAAAATGGAAAAAGAATTAAAAGTAGCTGCATTGCGAAACGGAACTGTGATTGATCACATTCCGGCTGATAAATTATTTCAGGTGGTTTCAATCCTGCGGTTGAAGTATTATGATCACCCGTTAACCATCGGTAATAACTTCGACAGTAAAAAAATGGGTGTGAAAGGAATCATCAAAATTTCAGATCGGTTTTTAGCTGAAGATGAAACCAGTAAAATAGCGTTAATCGCACCCAATGCAAAAATTAATATCATCAAAGAATATAAGGTCGTTGAGAAACGTGATTTGGTGTTGGGTGACGAAATCAATGACGTGATGCATTGCGTAAATCCGGTTTGTATCACCAATCATCAGCCGGTACCCACCCGGTTTTATGTGATTCAGGAGGGCGATAAAGTGCATCTCAAATGCAGGTATTGTGAAAGAGAAATAGCTCAGGATGAAATTAAACTGAAAAAGAAATAGTGCAGATGAACGAAAAATCTCATGTCTCATGGAAACCGGGAACACTGATTTATCCCCTTCCGGCTGCCCTGGTTTCCTGTGGCAAAACTCCGGATGAATTTAATGTGTTGACCATCAGTTGGCTTGGTACGCTTTGTTCCAGTCCTCCAATGTGTTACATATCGGTTCGCCGCGAACGTAAATCGTATGAAGTTATCAAGGCTAACGGCGAATTTGTGATTAATCTGACCAATGAAGCATTGGCGTTTGCAGCCGACTGGTGTGGAGTCAGGAGTGGGAGAGATTATAATAAATTCAAAGAAATGAACCTGACGCCGGTCATGGCCGAAAAGGTAAATGCGCCGATTATAAAGGAAGCTCCTTTGTGCATCGAATGCCGGGTAAAAGAAATCGTTACATTGGGGACACACGATATGTTTATTTCTGAAGTTATCAATATTCAGGCAGATAAACAATACATTGATCCGGAAACCGATAGCTTTGATATGGCAAAGGCAAAACTAATCGCGTATTCACACGGAAATTATTATAAACTGGGAGAAGAGATTGGTAAATTTGGGTGGACGGTGAAGAAAAAATAGTGAATAATGGTTAGTGGATAGTGGTTAATTAATGGTTTAAAGTTTAAGAATTTAATAGTTTAAGAGAGCGGAAAGACTTTAGACAGTAGGTAGTACGTAGAAATATAAATTATAAATACGAAAATGAAAAGAGACAATTTAATTTTTGACATCATCGACCGTGAGAAGCAGCGTCAGATGAAAGGTATTGAACTGATTGCATCGGAAAACTTTGTGAGCGACCAGGTGATGGAAGCTATGGGTTCGGTGCTGACTAACAAATATGCTGAAGGATATCCCGGGAAAAGATATTATGGTGGATGCGAAGTGGTGGACGAATCGGAGCAAATTGCTATTGACCGTATCAAAGAAGTTTTTGGTGCCGAATGGGCAAATGTTCAGCCTCACTCAGGTGCTCAGGCAAATGCAGCTGTTTTTCTGGCATGCTTGAATCCTGGTGATAAGTTTCTTGGATTGAACCTGGCGCACGGGGGACATTTATCGCATGGTTCTTTGGTGAATAGCTCAGGTATCTTGTACCGTCCCAGCGAATACAATGTAAAACAGGAAACCGGACGGGTGGATTATGATCAAATGGAAGAGGTGGCATTGCGTGAACAACCTAAACTGATTGTTGGTGGTGGTTCAGCTTATTCCCGTGAGTGGGATTACAAACGCATGCGCGAAATCGCGGATAAAGTTGGCGCTATCCTGATGATTGATATGGCGCATCCTGCTGGTTTGATTGCTGCGGGGTTACTGGATAATCCAGTAAAATATGCTCATATTGTGACCTCAACCACACATAAGACTTTACGAGGACCAAGAGGTGGTATCATTCTATTGGGTAAGGATTTCCCTAATCCATGGGGTAAAATGACTCCTAAAGGTGAAGTGAAGATGATGTCGGCTTTGCTTGACTCGGCTGTGTTCCCGGGTATTCAGGGTGGACCGCTTGAGCATGTAATTGCTGCCAAGGCTGTTGCGTTCGGTGAATGTCTGCAACCGGAATATAAAGAGTATCAGATTCAGGTTCAAAAGAATGCAAAAGTGTTGGCTGAATCTTTGATTGCCCGTGGTTTTACAATTATCTCCGGTGGAACAGATAACCATTCGATGCTGGTTGACTTGCGTTCCAAATATCCCGACTTGACTGGAAAAGTAGCTGAAAAGGCGCTGGTTGAAGCGGATATTACCTGTAACAAAAATATGGTGCCATTCGATAGTCGCTCGGCATTCCAAACTTCAGGTATCCGTTTGGGTACTCCGGCGATTACAACTCGTGGTGCTAAAGAGGATCTGATGGTCGAGATTGCAGAATTAATCGAAACGGTGTTGTCGAATGTGGATAACGAGGAGGTGATTGCTTCTGTTCGTCAAAGGGTGAATGCCACCATGGCGAAGTATCCGTTGTTTGCATATTAATTTAATATAGTACGCATCATTCAGCATCTCGCGACGAAATCGCTTCGCGATTAAGGTCGCTCGATTGCTGAATGATGCTATATTATGCGATTGAACAACAAAATCCAGCATCTCGCGTCGAAATCGCCTCGCGATTAAGGTTGCTCAATTGCTGAATGATGCTATATTATGCGATTGAACAACAAAATCCAGCATCTCGCGACGAAATCGCCTCGCGATTAAGGTTGTTCAATTGCTGAATTTTGCTGTGGGGTCGTGAGTGATACATACATTATAATTTAAATGCTCGAACAAATTTTTGAACTTTCGGAACATACGGATACCCTCGTTTTTTTCGGGGTAAACAATGTAAATCTGCATTTACTGAAGAACCTGTTTCCTCATGTGAGGATGGTGGGTAGAGGTCGTACAGTCAAAATTGAAGGAGAGGAAGAAAAAGTCAATGCCTTAATTAATTATCTTCAAAAGATTGAGAAATACAGTATTGACAATAACTCACTCAATGAAGAGGTTATTATACAGATAGTTAAAGGCAGTGAACCGGCGGAAATCAGGTTTGATCATTTGATTTTACATGGTGTAAATGGTAAATCTATCATGGCGCGGACTGCCAACCAGCAGAAGTTAGTGAAGGATTTTAGTACCCATGATTTGCTTTTCGCGATTGGTCCTGCGGGTTCGGGTAAAACATATACGGCTATTGCGCTGGCAGTTAAGTCGCTGAAAAGTAAAGTAATCAGGAAGATTATTTTAAGTCGTCCGGCAGTGGAAGCAGGAGAGAAGCTGGGCTTCCTCCCGGGAGATATGAAAGAAAAGATTGACCCGTATCTACAACCCCTGTATGATGCGTTGCAGGACATGATTACTCCGTTGAAATTGAAAGAATACCTGGATAATGGTACAATTCAGATTGCTCCACTGGCTTTTATGCGTGGTCGTACGCTGAGCGATGCGGTAGTGATTCTGGATGAAGCGCAAAATACCACTACCCAACAGATTAAAATGTTCCTTACCCGTATGGGCTTGAATACGAAGATGATTGTGACAGGTGACATCACGCAAATTGATTTACCGGTTTCACAAAAATCCGGCTTGATAGAAGCTATGCAAGTACTTAAAAACGTGAAAGGTATCTCCCGTGTCGATTTCGATAAATCTGATATTGTTCGACATAAACTGGTGCAGCGAATCGTGGAAGCGTATGAAAATAGTAATCATCGGAGCAGGTAACCTCGCAACACATCTTTCCTTAGCTTTGCAGGAAGCGGGACAGGAAATTGTGCAGATTTTCAGCAGGACGGCAATTTCGGCTTCGGAGCTCGCGGACTTGTTGAAAGTGCCTTTTACAACTCATACCGATGAGATTGTTGCTGATGCCGATGTGTATTTCTATGCTGTAAGTGATGATGCTTTAGAAAGTCTGCTGCAATTACCGCTTGCACCGGATGCGATCCATGTGCATACAGCCGGAAGTGTTTCGATAGATGTGTTTATAGGCAAAAAGTCAAATTACGGTGTTTTTTACCCATTGCAGACTTTTTCAAAAAATAAACAAGTTGATTTTAAGACAATTCCGGTGTTTATTGAGGCTTCATCTCCGGAAGTGGAATCGACATTGTTCAAGATTGCCCATGCTGTTAGTGAACAGGTTTATAAAACGAATTCTGAACAAAGACTGAAATTACATGTATCGGCGGTTTTTGCCTGTAATTTTGTAAATCACCTTTATCAGATTGCTTCTGAAGTGGTTAAGTCGGCTGATTTGCCTTTTGAGGTATTGAAACCGCTTATTCTCGAAACTGCTCAAAAGGTGATGCAGTTATCTCCTGAAGAAGCGCAGACTGGTCCGGCGAAAAGAAATGACCGGGGAGTAATCAACAAGCATCTGGATGTGTTGGGTGATGAACAACCTTCATTAAAGAAACTCTATCAGGATTTATCTTATATGATTTTGAATCAGTATCTCCATCAGCCTTGATACGGCGTAATCTCCGATGTGTTCGATTTCAGTTTTTTCAAACTTATCTAAGAACTTATTTCCTTCATTTATTTCAACAATAAAACACTGCGCATATATCTGCTGATGGGTCAGCACGTGTTTCAAAGGAGCTGATAATAAACTGATGCTGATTTTAGCATTGATTCCTGCTGTTAAATTAGTGAAATAACTGTGCTGAAAAATCTCGTATTCTTCCAGCAGCCTGTCAGCTTCAATCAAAGGGAATTCATACAGGTTTTTCCATACATCGTTACCTGTTCTTTTTTGCAGATAAGTTTTGTTTTTATGCCTGATGAAAAGGTAGTTGAAGTAGCGAGACCTTGTTTTAACTTTTTGCGTTTTTACCGGTAAGGTGGATACGTTACCGGATGCTAATGCGATACATTGAACGGAGAGGGGACATGATTCGCAAGCCGGTGAGACCGGCGTGCACTGCAAAGCGCCGAATTCCATGATGGCCTGATTGTGCTGTCCGGGATGTTTCTTATCCAATAGCTCTTCAGCTAAGAGTTTGAAATCCTTCTTTCCCTGACCGGAATCAATCGGCGTTTCAATACCGAAAAGCCTCGATAACACACGGAACACATTGCCATCGACAACGGCAAAAGGTAAATTGTAGGCAAAAGAACAAATGGCAGCCGCGGTATAATCTCCAACTCCCGACAGACTGAGTACATCGGCATATTGATCCGGAAATTTCCCGCCATACATGCTGACAACCTGTTGAGCAGCTTTGTGCAGGTTTCTGGCACGGGAGTAGTAGCCTAATCCCTGCCAGTATTTCAATACTTCATCTTCAGATGCCGCGGCCAGACTTTGTACATCCGGAAAACGTTCGATAAACCTGTAGTAGTAATCAAGTCCTTGATTTACACGTGTCTGTTGCAATATAATCTCTGAAATCCATATCTTATACGCATCTTTCGTATCCCGCCAGGGTAGTTCGCGTTTATGTTTCTCATACCATTGGATGAGCGTTGCAGATATGGAATTCAGTTCGTCCATCAATATTCATCCCAGCTTTTGATCTGGATGTCTTCTACCGATTTTGTACAAATGGCTGTGATAAATGCCGATGCCAACCTTGCATTGGTAAGCAATGGTATGTTGAAGTCGATTGCCCCGCGACGAATGGTATAGTCATTGGCCAACTCCCGTTTAGTCGTGTTTTTCGGGATATTGATGACTAAGTCAAAGGCTTTTTGCGAAATCATCTGTTTTACATTCAGTTCACCTTCTTCATCCGGCCATTGTACGGCGATGCTTTCAATGCCATTTTCAGCTAAGAATCGGGATGTTCCTCTGGTTGCATACAGTTTGAATCCTTTATTCGCCATTGTCTTACAAGCATCTAATAATTCAACCTTCGATTTGGGTTCTCCGGAAGAAATCAGGATGTTTTTCTGAGGAATTCTGAATCCTACTGATAGCAGGGACTTCAGAATAGCTTCAGAGAAGTCGTCGCCAATACAACCTACCTCACCGGTTGAAGCCATGTCGACACCCAGTACCGGGTCGGCCAATTGCAAGCGGTGGAAGGAAAACTGTGATGCCTTGATACCTACGTAATCCAGGTCAAAGGCGGATTTTTCCGGTTT
The DNA here is from genome assembly GCA_034928085.1 of Paludibacter sp. Lineage (GTDB taxonomy): Bacteria > Bacteroidota > Bacteroidia > Bacteroidales > Paludibacteraceae > Paludibacter. The sequence goes on along the minus strand of JAYFPG010000017.1, from coordinate 55,046 downwards.
TTCTACCGGAATGCCCAGCATGACCTTGGTTGCCAGTTCGATGAAATTGATTTTCAATACTTTCGAAACGAATGGGAATGATCGTGAAGAACGCAGGTTACATTCAATTACCTTGATGTAGTTATCCTTAGCCAGGAACTGGATGTTGAACGGTCCGGATATGTTCAAGGATTTAGCAATCTCGCGGGCAATATTTTTGATGCGGCGTATCGTTTCCACGTAAATTTTTTGCGGAGGGAATTGCGTGGTTGCATCACCGGAGTGAACGCCTGCAAATTCCACGTGTTCGGAAATGGCATAGAGCAGGATTTCACCGTCTTTTGCCACTGCGTCAATTTCAATTTCCTTGCATCTTTCAATGAATTCTGAAATAACCACCGGGTGTTTTTTGGAGACTTCGGTAGCTAATTTCAGGAAGTTTTCGAGCTGAGATGCATCGTGACAAACATTCATCGCAGCTCCTGACAGCACGTAAGAAGGACGTACCAACACGGGGAATCCGATTCTTTCCACAAATTCATGTACATCTTCAAAAGTAGTCAGCTCTTTCCAGCGCGGTTGGTCAATGCCCAGTTCGTCGAGCATGGAAGAGAATTTATGTCTGTCTTCAGCCCTGTCGATGTCTTTTGCCTGGGTACCCAGGATATTCACATTTTCAGCAGCCAGCTTTAATGCTAAGTTGTTCGGAATCTGACCGCCGGTCGAAACAATCGTCCCCATCGGGTTTTCCAGTTCCATGATGTCCATCACCCGTTCGAAGCTCAACTCATCAAAGTAGAGACGATCGCACATGTCATAATCAGTCGAAACTGTTTCGGGGTTGTAGTTAATCATTACCGAACGAAGACCTTCTTTCCGGATGGTCATCAATGCATTCACCCCGCACCAGTCGAACTCAACTGAAGAACCGATGCGATAAGCGCCCGAACCCAACACCACTACCGAGCGGTGATCGCCAAGGTATTTCATGTCGCCGGCCACACCGCTGTAGGTCAGGTACAGGTAATTCGTCTGTGCCGGATATTCGGCAGCCAGGGTGTCAATTTGTTTTACAACCGGTAGAATGCCCCTTGATTTACGATGTGCGCGGGTTACTTTGATTTGATCGTCCAGTTCGTCGTTGCTACATTTGGTAACTAATCTCGTTATCTGGAAATCAGAGAAACCAGCCACCTTGGCATCTTTCAGTAATTCATCAGCAAGGGTTTCAAGTGATTTTGCAGCTTGCAGTTGTTTTTCAATTTCCTTGATTCGAGCCAGTTTGTGCAGGAACCACAGGTCAATTTTAGTCAGTTCGTGAATTTTTTCTACGGAATAACCGCTTTCCAATGCTTGCGCAATCAGGAATACACGTTTATCTGTGGGTTCGGAAAGTTCCTTCTCTAAATTCTCAGCATACAAATCCTTGTTGGCGACAAATCCGTGCATGCCGAGTCCAATCATCCGCAGACCTTTTTGAATTACCTCTTCGAAAGTACGTCCGATCGACATGATTTCACCCACTGATTTCATGCTGGAACCCAATTGTCGACTGACGCCCTGGAATTTACCCAAGTCCCAACGTGGAATTTTACACACGATGTAGTCGAGTGCCGGTTCAAAAAATGCAGATGTATCTTTGGTTACCGAATTTTTCAATTCAGGGAGTCCGTAACCTAATCCGAGTTTCGCTGCCACAAAGGCCAGCGGATATCCGGTAGCTTTCGAAGCCAATGCCGATGAACGACTCAGACGGGCATTTACTTCAATTACCCGATAATCTTCTGAATACGGGTCAAGCGCATATTGTACATTACATTCGCCCACGATGCCGATGTGGCGGATAATGCGAATGGCCAATTCCCTGAGTTTGTGGTATTCATTGTTCGAAAGGGTTTGTGATGGCGCTACCACGATACTCTCACCGGTATGGATACCCAGCGGGTCGAAGTTCTCCATGTTACAAACCGTGATACAGTTGTCATAACGGTCACGCACGACTTCATATTCAATTTCTTTCCATCCTTTTAGCGATTTTTCTACTAACACCTGAGGAGAATATGCAAAAGCTTTGTCTGTGATGACTTTCAACTCTTCGTCGTTGTCGCAGAAGCCCGAACCCAAGCCTCCCAAAGCATAAGCGGCCCTCACGATGACCGGATATCCCAGTTCATTGGCCGCTCTTTTGGCATCAGCAAAATTAGTTACTGCCTCAGATTTAATGTAATTTACATCTATTTCAGCCAGTTTGCTGTTAAAGATTTCTCTATCTTCGGTGTCAATGATTGACTGAACCGGAGTTCCCAGCACCTTGATGTTATATTTTTCGAAGATACCCGCTTTGAAAAGTGCAACTCCGCAATTCAATGCGGTCTGTCCGCCGAACGAAAGGAACACGCCATCGGGACGTTCCTTTTCTATCACCCTTTCCACAAAATCAGGAGTGACAGGAAGGAAATAAACTTTGTCGGCAATGCCTTCTGATGTTTGCACCGTGGCAATGTTCGGGTTAATCAATACAGTTTGTATGCCCTCTTCTTTGAGGGCTTTCAGCGCCTGCGATCCCGAGTAGTCGAATTCACCGGCTTCCCCGATTTTAAGGGCTCCGGAGCCAAGTACCAACACTTTGTTGATGGTTCCTTTTTCAGCTCCCTTGTATTCCTGTTTACAAACCAATCTTGCATCCATTTCGTCCTCAATCAGTTGAGGGATGGTTTTACTTTTTTCTGTAAGGGTTTTGATAAATACATCGAAGAGAAACTCCGTATCGGTAGGACCAGAAGCTGCTTCCGGGTGGAATTGTGCAGAGAACCAGGGTTTGGTTTTATGGCGGATACCTTCGTTAGTACCGTCGTTCATGTTGATGAACAAGGGCTCCCAGTCGGCGCTCAGCGTATTGTTGTCAACCGCGAACCCATGATTCTGGGTCGTGATGAAAGCCCGTTGGGTTCCGCACAGTTGAACCGGTTGGTTATGGGAGCGGTGACCGTATTTTAGTTTATATGTTTTTGCTCCTCCTGCAATCGAAAGCAGTTGGTTTCCCATGCAGATGCCAAAAATCGGCTTGTCGGTTTGCATGGCAGTGCGGATGTTATTTACCGTAACATCGCAGTAGGCAGGGTCACCCGGACCATTTGAAATAAACAAGGCATCGAAATCAAGCTGATTAAAATCATAATCCCATGGTACGCGTATGACCGTGGTGTCTCTTTTCAGCAAGCAGCGAACGATATTTTGTTTCACACCGCAGTCAACCATAACCACCTTATTGCTCCCGTTTCCGTAGGTGATGACTTCCCTGCAACTCACCTTGGCAACCTGGTTTTCATCATCAGGATTGATAAAGTCAATGTCATCTCCATCCGGAAAAACCAGTTTACCTTTCATGGTACCTTTTTCACGCACCATCTTAGTCAGTTCGCGGGTATCAATCCCGTATATTCCCGGCACTTCATTTTCAATCAGCCATTCACTCAGACTCTTGGCAGCGTTCCAGTGGCTATATTGAAAAGAAAAATCGGAAATAATCAAGCCTGTTACCTGGATTTTTTCCGATTCATAAAATGTAGATAATTGGTTTTGTATGACATCACCCGGAACACCGTAATTGCCGACCAACGGGAAGGTGATTGCTAAGAGCTGTCCGGCATAAGATGGGTCGGTTAAACTCTCTGGATAGCCAACCATGGCAGTGTTGAAAACAACTTCACCGGCTACCGGTTTTTCGAAACCAAAGGATTTCCCTTTAAAAACGGTTCCATCTTCTAAAACAAGATGAAAAGGTTTGTGCGTTTGCATAAATGTTAAGCGGTTTTTTATAAGTCCAAAATTCCTGCAAAAGTACAAAAAAGATTGGGTGTGGCAAGAAAATAAAGGCAAAATGATAGTTAAATTTAGAAAAAACATCTGTTGTATGTTGATTGTTAAGATATGCTTACAATTTGAGCAAGTTATGATGCTTGCGTTATTCTTTTAAAAATAGTAATAACTCAATTCTGATGTATAATATATGTTAATTATATATTGAATAAGAAAAAAAATATAAATTATTAAAATACATAAATACAGGTGGTTAGATTCAATATAATACGTTTGATAATGTTTTGATAAATGTTTGATAAAATATTTTTAATTAATTTTGACAACTAAACTGTTAGTAAATATCTTTTGATTTAATAACAGAAAAATTAATAATACTTTCTGCGTAATATCTTACTATGTTTGTTTTTAGAAAGGAGGTGTTTATAATGACTTTCATACATCTTTAAGTTTCTGATTCAAAATTCAGAAATAAAAACTCTCTCTCTATCTCTTTCTTGTTCTACATTTCTAAAATCACTTAAATCTATTATTTATGATAGTTTTGAAGTACAATCAGGAGCTCAATTTGAAATATAGTAATCCATCTTTAAAAGATAAGCTAATGAAAAAAATGATGTTATATTTGTTTGTGGCAATTTCTGCAAGTTTAGGAGCTCAAAAATATGTGCCATTTCCGACTGAGAATGCGGAATGGAATGTCCTTTATATTTCAATTTGGAATATTCCACCTATTGATACCACTCTTCTTAAGTATTCGTTACAGGGTGATACAATTATAAATAGTACAATTTACAAGAAAGTTAGCCAAAACATTGGAACCGATTCTATACCAATATATAAAGGAATAGGTGGATTACGTGAGCAAAATAAGAAGATTTACTATTGTGGAGAATCATATAACAAATTTCGATTTGACTATAATGAACAGTTACTCTATGATTTTACTAAACAAGTCGGAGATACTGTATGGATGAATCCTGTCGAATATTATACTATTCACACAATTGATTCTATTAAAATTGGGAATGAATATCGTAAAAGATATAATAATGGTATAATTGAAGGAATAGGTGATGTTATAGGAGGATTATTTAGTGCAATAACTCCAATTCCAACATGTATCGATTGTTATCAATCTTGGGAATTTGTCTGTTTCAGTCAAAACGGAGAATGTGTTTATAAAAATTCGGCTTTTGTAGATTGTAATTCTACTCAGAAATGGAACGAGAAGAAATATCTTGCTGATGATGCTTGCTGGACTTATACTATTAGTGGTATTAATTATCAGACATACCTGAACGGCGATACAATTATTGCTGGTATAAGTTACAAAAAAGTATATAACCGATTGCCTGAGTTTATGGGCGACAGCAGTAATAGCTGTCCCTTTATTTATGGAGGGTACAATGGCGCTATTCGGGAAGAAAGCGGAAAAATATATGCCAATATTGATAATCAATACCTTAATTATGGTGATGTACTCCTTTATGATTTTACAGCCAAGGTTGGTGATACAATTCCTTGTAAATTTGGCTATCCTGATTATGTAGTCGTAACAAACATTGATACGGTTACTCTTTTAAATGGAGAAAAACGAAAAAGATTTATATTTCCATTCAATTCCTGGATTGAAGGGATTGGGAGTTCATTTATGTTACTTCAACCTCAGGGAGATGCAAGGACATGTGCAGAAACTTCATCTTTGGTTTGTTTCAATCAAAACAATTTACAGCTATATAGTGAGTGGTGTTATTCGGGAGATTGCTGCAATATAACTGACGGTATTAATCAAATTAAACAAAATGCTCATTCTTTAAAACTTAGTCCCAATCCCGTAATAGATAAAAGTATGCTGAAATGGGATAGTACTGTGGCATTTTCAACACTATTCATAACAGACCTTTTGGGGAAAACTGTTCAAACTGTAGACGTCAGGGGCAAAAGCGAAATCAGTTTAAGTCGGAGCAATTTCAACAAAGGGCTTTATGTTGGCAGGTTGGTATCAGACACAGGTTCAGAAGCCACAGTAAAGATAATTGTGCAATAAATTCAAAAAAATGGATACTTCTGACTCTTTGTAAAAAACAGATTAATAGATTTTGCCAACTTTGTAATGAACTTTTTGGTCTATATCTCTCAAAACTCCGAACTAAAATGGAACTTAATATTTTTAAAATCATTTTGCGCCATTTGTAATACATAATTTGAATCAGCCAGAAAAACATCGCGTCCTTCCTTATCGATTGCCATGAATTGTGCCTTGCGTTTTTTGAAGTTTTCGAGTTCGGTGAGGTTGTCGCTTTCTATCCAGCAGGCTTTATACAGGTTTATGGGTTCCCAACGGCATTGTGCACCGTATTCGTGGAGGAGTCTGTATTGGATAACCTCGAACTGAAGTTGTCCGACTGTACCGATAATCTTGCGGTTGTTAAACTGATTCACGAATAGCTGGGCAACTCCTTCGTCCATCAACTGATTAATTCCTTTTTCCAATTGCTTGGTTTTCATCGGGTCGGCATTCTCGATGTACTTGAACATCTCTGGAGAAAAACTGGGTAGTCCTTTGAAATGCAGATTTTCACCGGATGTCAGGGTATCGCCGATTTTAAATGTGCCTGTATCCGGCAAACCCACGATATCGCCTGCATAAGCCTCGTCAACCGTTTCTTTCTTTTGTGCCATGAAGGCTGTCGGTGCTGAAAAACGCATCATTTTACCATGACGTACATGTCGGTAGTTTACATTTCTCTCAAATTTTCCGGAACAGATTTTTAAGAAAGCTATACAGCTTCTATGGTTTGGGTCCATATTGGCATGTATTTTAAAAATAAATCCCGATAGGTTTTCTTCATGAGGATTAACTTCACGCTCTAATGTATGAACGGGTCGGGGAGAAGGAGCAATCTCCACAAAACAATCCAGCAATTCCTTTACTCCAAAAGTGTTCAGGGCTGAACCAAAGAAAACGGGAGCCAAATCGCCGGCAAGATATTTATCAATGTCAAAAGCAGTATACACTCCTTCGATGAGTTCAAGGTCTTCTCTCAGCTTTTCAGCGTTATTGTCGCCAACGAGTTTGTTCAGTTCCGGACTGTTAATATCCGCCAGTTGAACCGATTCGCTGATGGTTTGTTTGTTAGGCGTGAAAAGCTCGAGATTGTCCTTATATATATTATACACACCTTTGAAAGCATATCCCTGGTTGATGGGCCAGCTTAGCGGGCGCACGTGGATACCCAGTTCTTTTTCCAGTTCATCCAACAAATCAAAAGCATCTTTCCCTTCGCGGTCCATTTTGTTCACGAAAATCATCACCGGCGTTTTGCGCATGCGACAGACTTCCATCAGCTTGCGTGTTTGCGCTTCAACCCCTTTGGCGGTATCAACAACGATGATTACGGAGTCAACTGCCGTCAGCGTACGGTAAGTATCCTCGGCAAAGTCCTGGTGACCGGGTGTGTCAAGGATATTTATTTTATAGTCCCTGTATTCGAAACCCATCACCGATGTCGCAACCGAAATACCACGTTGCTTTTCAATTTCCATCCAGTCGGATGTTGCTGTTTTCTTGATTTTATTTGATTTAACAGCTCCGGCAACGTGTATAGCACCTCCGAAAAGCAGTAACTTTTCTGTTAGTGTGGTTTTTCCCGCATCGGGATGGGATATGATAGCAAAAGTTCTGCGACGTTTAATTTCTGATTGTAAGCTCATTGTTGATGAGGGATATATGTAAATTTGATCGTAAATTTGTCCAAAAAGAGCGCAAATTTACAAAAAAACAGGCAATAGATAAAATTAACGATAGAGTTAGTTCGCAGAAAAATCTTCCGAAATTCACCTACACGTGCTTCTCAGCATGATAAGATGACCTCACGAACGGTCCGCTTTCCACCATCTTAAATCCTTTTTTCAGGGCAATTTCCTTATATTCTTTGAATTTGTCAGGATGGATATAGGCTGAAACCGGTGCGTGTTTACGCGAAGGCTGCATGTATTGGCCGATGGTAAGGATGGAGCAATTATGCGCAAGCGCATCATCCATCAGTTCCAGAATTTCTTCTTCCGTTTCGCCCAGTCCAAGCATGATGCCTGTTTTAGCTCTGAAACCCCTTGATGCAATGTGTTCAATTACTTTCAGGCTTGTATCGTATTTTGCTTTGGTACGAATTTGGGGAGTAAGCCGTCTCACTGTTTCGAGGTTATGCGAAATTACATTGGGTTTTTCTGCAATAATCAGGTCAATTAATTCAGTGTTACCACTGAAATCTGGAATTAGCACTTCTAATGTAGTGCCGGGGTTGGTTGTTTTGATTGCCCGGATGGTTTCAGCCCAGAAACCAGCACCTGCATCCGGCAGGTCGTCGCGGTCGACTGATGTAATAACCGTATGCTTCAGGTTTAATTGCTTGATTGTGTCGGCCACTTTCTGTGGTTCAGCAGGGTCGGGTGGAAGCGGTCGGCCAGTTATTGTGTTGCAAAACTTGCAGGCGCGTGTACAAATATCCCCCAGAATCATCAGGGTGGCAGTGCCTCTGCTCCAGCATTCACTTTGGTTCGGACAACGACCGCTGGTACAGATGGTGTTTAATCCTTTTTCTTTAATAAGTCCGTGTACATTAGCGTATTTTGCTTCACTGTATAATTTGTTGCGTAACCATTCCGGTTTGCGTACATGTTCCATAATTTATTTTTTTAGTAAAAAATTTTTCAGTTCGGTAACCGACATGCCTGTCATGTTTTTGATGACGCGCTTCAGCGAGTCGGCCGAACTGAATCCACATTTTTCCGCCAAAATCTGATTGGTGGCAGAAGGATCTTTGAGTATGATTCTTTTAACCTCTTCGACCCTGAAATTGTTCACAAAGGTACAAAAATTCTGGTGGTAATGTTGATTGATGAGGTGGGAAATATAAGTTCGGTTAGTTCCGGTAATGTTGGCTAAATCGACAATGGTGAGACTTTCATTCAGGTAGATCTTCTGTTCTTCAAATAGATTTATGATTTTGTTAATGAGTATATTACCAGAAATTTCCAATTGTGCTTGTTCTTCGTGTGCTGAGCTATCGGACTTTTCAGGTAAAACCGGTGCAAGTTGATAAACGGATTTTTGTTTGTATCCCATGTAACCGACAATAAACAATAAACCGCTAAAAATTACGGATGCAATCCCGGTTAAGGTAAGTTCGTTTTTAAAAAAATCCCTACCCAGTGAAGCTATGATTACTGAAAATATACCGGTTAGTATCATCGAGATATTCAGGATTTTTACATTTCTGTTTTTTCCATCCTCAATATCAGAATAAAATTGTTCCGCTTTAGAAGCATATTGTTTCAACAATCTGCTACTTTCTATCATTAAAAATAGTACCTGCACAATAAATAGAAATCGCATGGAGAAAAGAACGTATTTTACAAATTTGATAGCGGGTGATGCCGGTGTAATGTTTTTATCAAAAATCCAGGTTTTAAAATCGGCAAATTCTCCGGTTACTATGCCGGCAGTATAAAGAAGGACTAATACGGCTGGAATTATGAGAAACTTCCAGTGGATGCTCCAGGAAAATTTTTCATCAACAGTCAGTAATCTTAAATATATATAATACATCGGATATACAATGAGTGATGAAAACTGATATAAGGGATCAATATAAGGGTAGATGTCTTTCAGTGGATAATAAAATATAAAGTGGGAGAAGTATACAATACCGGCAAAAATCATGAATTTACCGAGAAAAGTTCTGGCCGGACTGGTATTTCTACCGGATATATTGAGAAGAATTGCCCAAAACAAAGTGACATATACCGGATTTAATAATAGTATAGTTTTTATCATAAGCTGAAATTTGTTGCAAACGTACATAAAAAATAGATACTTTTTACCAATTGTCCTCTTTTTTTTACCAATTGTCCTGCCTGAAATAGATTTACATTTTACTTTTGCATCAGATTGTTGCATCTGACATATTTGGACAAATTTCGAAATCGTGTACAACACTTGATTATATACAACCGAGAATTTTTCTGATAGTTTATTAACCCGGGAATTAATTTAATTTCCGGGTTTTTTTGTCGGTTATTATTATTATTTTTGCAGTCATCAATACAATATTTCAGCATATATTATTTAAAACAAGCTCAGTAAATTAACATGCACCTCTTGCCTAATGCCAAAATAAACATTGGATTGAATGTCGTTGAAAAGAGACCAGACGGTTATCATAATATTGAAACGATATTTTATCCAATCGGACTGAAAGATGAATTATATGTTGCAAAAAGTGAAACCGTTTATTCACGCAAGATTGACTATAACCTCGAAGTTTTTGGGACTGAGGTTACTGATGACCCTGAAAAGAATTTGATTATAAAAGCATTGCGGTTGATTCAAAAAGATTTTGATATTGAGCCGGTTGATATTCAGTTGCGTAAAAATATTCCATTTGGAGCCGGACTTGGAGGAGGTTCTTCTGATGCCGCCTTTATGCTGAAAGCACTGAATGAGTTGTTTGAGCTGCATCTTTCTGATGGAGAATTGGAGAAGTATGCAGTGAAGCTGGGAGCTGATTGTCCGGTTTTCATCCGGAATAAGCCTATATTTGCCAGTGGAATAGGGGATGAGTTTTCTCCTGTTGATATCTCGTTGGTGGGTTATCATTTTGTATTGGTTAAACCTGATGTGCATGTTTCGACACCGGAAGCATATGCGGCAGTTACTCCCCGTTATCCTGAAAATAAGATACTGGAAATAATTACGGAGCCTGTATCCGAATGGAAAAAGTATCTGAAAAATGATTTTGAAACGGCTGTATTTAATAAATATCCTGTTATTAAGAATATTAAAGACACCTTATATGATATGGGAGCAGTTTATGCATCCATGTCAGGTTCAGGTTCATCTGTCTATGGTTTATTTGAGGATATACCCTATGGTTTAAAAACGTTTGATAAGTATTTCACTTTTGTTGATAGCTTTTGAGATTTCAGTTTTGACTTTGCGGGTAAAAAGTGTAAATTTGCCTTCCATTTAATTATTCAACCATGGCGGAAAAAAGACCGTATAATAACAAACGACAGAATCAGTCCCCGATAATTGCAGCCAACGAATTTGGAAAACTTCCGCCACAGGCGCCCGAACTTGAAGAGGCCGTGTTGGGTGCAATCATGCTCGAAACGGATGCCTATTCGATGGTGTCGGAGATTCTTAAACCGGAATGTTTTTATAAAATTGCTCATCAACGGATTTTTGAAGCTATTCAATCACTGGCAGTACATCAGCAACCAGTTGATATGCATACGGTAACGGAACAGCTAAGGAAGGATGGAACCATTGATGAAGTCGGCGGTCCTTATTATATTACGTTACTAACTGCTAAAGTCAATTCAGCTGCCCACCTTGAATATCATGCCCGAATTATTGTTCAGAAGTATCTGGCAAGAGAGTTAATCCGTGTTTCCTCGGAAATTCAAACCAAGGCATTTGATGACAAAACGGATGTGGACGACCTAATGCAAGAGGCTGAAGGTATGTTGTTCGAAATTTCGCAACGTAACTTGAAGAAGGACGTCGTGCAAATCAATCCGGTAATTGAGGAAGCCAGAAACAGGATGATTCAGGCGGCTAAAAAGCAGGGTGCGAGTGGTGTCCCAAGTGGTTTCCACAGTCTGGATAAAATTACGTCCGGCTGGCAAAGATCGGATTTAATCATTATTGCTGCCCGTCCCGCGATGGGGAAGACGGCCTTTATTCTTTCTATGGCTAAAAACATGGCAGTCGATTACAACTCGCCTGTTGCCGTTTTCTCTCTTGAAATGTCGAATGTGCAGTTGGTGAACCGTTTGATTATGAATGTTTGTCAGCTCGAAGGCGAGAAAATCAAAAACGGTCAGTTAGATGCCTACGAATGGGAAAAGTTCGACAGAGACGTAACGCAATTGATGGATGCACCCGTTTTTATCGATGATACCCCCAGTTTATCCATATTTGAACTAAGAAGTAAAGCGCGCAGGTTAGTTCGCGAGCACAAAATACAATGCATCATTATCGACTACCTTCAGTTGATGAATGCATCAGGAATGAGTTTCGGGAGCAGGGAGCAGGAAGTTAGTATTATTTCCCGGTCGTTAAAAGGACTGGCTAAGGAACTGGATATTCCCATTATCGCGCTTTCCCAGTTGAACCGTGGGGTGGAAGGGCGTACCGGGATTGAAGGTAAGCGTCCACAGCTATCAGATTTACGTGAGTCAGGAGCAATTGAGCAGGATGCTGACATGGTATGCTTTATCCACCGCCCAGAATATTATAAACTTACAGAAGATGCGCAAGGAAATTCACTGTTGGGTATTGCCGAGATTATCGTGGCAAAACATCGTAACGGTGCTACAGGAGATATTCAATTGAAGTTCAAGAATGTGTATGCCAAATTCTTGAACAAAGACGATGAAGATGATGAAAATAGTCCGGTACACGGAGGATACCAGACTATTTCATCTAAAATGAACGACAACACTTTCAACGGACATGCCAATAAAGAATTTGGTTCGGCTTCACCTTTTGGCGGTTATGCAAAAAGTGATGAAACACCGTTTTAAAGGTCGACAGTCTCAGGTCATCTTGCTTGTCATTATTCACTACTCACTAATATGATTCGGCTTTTTCAGCAACGCGATTAATATCGCTCCAACTACCGCTGCACCTGATGCAATGATAAATGCCGGTTGCATCTTTGTCAGGTCAACAGCTACTACTTTGGTGATGCCATCGATTGTTTCGGTTACATTTGCTAAGTTTTTGAAATATCCTGCGATGTAAGATGAGATGATAGCACCAAAACCAAATCCCAGCATGATGATTCCATAGTTAGAACCCATATTCTTCATTCCCCAGAAGTCGGCTGTGATTACCGGGAATACACCGAGAAAACCACCGTATGAAAATCCGATTAAGGCAATTAAAACCAATAACATAATTCCATTGACTACATTGACCAACAAAATCAGTACAGCCGTCATGATTAATAAAGTCAACAAGGTGGTTCTGCGTCCCATTTTATCTGAAATGCCGCCCCAGAAAACCCGACCGAAGGAGTTGAACAAAGCAATAATCATTACCCTGGTTGCTGCCACTTCAGGTGATAGTCCTTTGGCAATGGCAATAGGCGCTGTGAAACCAATCATCATCAATCCTGCCATACAGGCGAGTAAAAATGTGAAAGTAACGAGGTAGAATTGTGGCGTTTTCAGCATCTCACGTGAAGTAAAACAGTTCGTTCCGTTCTTTTTGGCGATGCTGTCCACATCAAAGCCTTTCGGGATAAATCCTTTTGGAGGATTTTTAATAAAGAGAGAGCCTATGACCGAAATAACGATGAATATGACACCTAACCACATGAAAGTTTGCAGTTCACCCACATTTTTTATCAATGCACGGGCAATCGGTGTGAAGATGACTCCGCCGAATCCCAATGCCGATACGATGATGCCGGTAATCAGTCCGCGTTTATCCGGAAACCATTTCTGACAGGTAGCAATCAGACTGGAGTAAATCATACCCATGCCAAAACCGCCCAACAATCCATAAGCAATCCACAATAACCAGGGAAATGAAGGAGAAGTAAACGACGCAAGGATAAAACCGGCTCCCAACACCAATCCACCCCAGAATACAACCGGTCCCGGCGTTTTTTTATCCTGAAGTCGGCCTCCGAAGGTGCTTCCGAATGCTAATGTTCCCAGCAACAGAGAAAATGTCAATGCGGCAGATGCATTATCGCCATTGAATACTTTGTTGGCAATGCCGGTTTGAAAAACGGACCAGATGTAAGCTGTTCCGAGACAAAACTGGATGACTACCGCGGCAATTACCGGTATCCATCGGTTGGTGATTTTTTCCTGATTCATACAATGTGTGAAGTTTTTAAGTGGTTATCTGATTTATCTTGTTAACATGAATTTAAAGCTTACCCCGAAATTGCTCGAAGATACAGGGAAAGAAGAAGATATGAGGGGAGTGCTGACTTGCCGGTCATAAAACATTTGAATGTTAACTTTCGAACTGAACACATAATCAGCCATGATTTTCATGGTTAATAACTTGTTTCCGCTGGAAGCCTGAGTCAAACCTTCATCAATTTTACGCAACAAGGATTTGATGTCTTTGTAAGAAAAATCTGCATTGATTTTCAAATCGTTTTTAATCCTGGATTGTGTGCTGTTTTTTAATTTCAGGATGACATCGAAATCTTTGACCACATAACCGAAGCCGATTACAAATTCATCGGTCATGGCATCTATCATTTGTGTGTTGGACAGATTCAAGGCCAGGTTACGTTGTTTTTTATACTCTAATTTAGTAGTCATGCTGTTTTTGAGGGCAGCATTGATACCGATAAGCGGACTGAATTGCTCAGTCAGCGACACAGAAGAAATGTCATAAGGCGATGCCGGAATCGGGTTGTTGGATTGCACATCGCGAATATAACCAAGCGCGTTGTCGTCGTTACCCATGGCTACCCAGGTGGAGTAGGAGGTATACGAACCGATGCTGTAACGACAGGTGTATGCATGCGTAATACTGATAGAACGGAACTTATCCTTTACCCAGGGAATGCGGGATAAACCATCGTAGTTGGCACGCCAGTTCGGTAACATGCTGAGGAAAGACAGAAATGGTTTAGTTTCCATCTTTTCGGGATTTCTTCCTGTATAAGCTGATAAAAATGCCGGGATCAGTACTTCAGATGAATTGAGGCTGAATTCTTTTTTATTGGGGTCATCATCATAAAATTCTATTGGATAATCGCTTAGAAATCCTGTTGTAGGATAACGGGTGCCTTTATATTGGGCATTTAATTTATTCCTGAAGAAAGTTCGATTATCTAAAAACTGATTGAAAACATCCGAATTGTAATTATTTTCAGCAGTGCCGATGGGTTTGAAAGCTGTCGCCAGAGCAACCTGCGTGATATTGAAACTTCCGTTGAAGGTTGTCGGCATTCCCGGGAACATATACTGAATCGTCGTATTGGAAGCTTCGTAACGTTTGGCATTCAAGTCAATTTTAAGTCCGGGTATAGGCTCCAGATTCATTTTTAGATCTAAATCGGAGGTCATAGCCGTGTTTGCCGGGTTGATAATCGAATCACTCATAAACAACCAACCCTGGTCAATGGCATTGCTAATAGTGTTGTTGTTATGCAATCCAAAAGCAAAGTCCAGTCCGGGAGCATAGGTTCCGTTGTCCATCACCTGCTGACCAAAAATTTCGACATTGGGTAAAAATCCGGGTATCACCATGCTATTGGTTTCACGGTAGGTGATAGAACCCCTGCGAATTGACATCAATACGCGGGTAGCAATGTCTGTAATGTTTTGTGTTACCGACCTGACATTCGGATCGTAGGTAACCAAAGTAACCGATACGCTGTCAAGGCTGTTTAAACTCAGAATTTCAATATCCGACGGGTTTACGGTGTTGTATTTCAGCTTTATTTTATTGCCTTGTTTATCGGTGGCATTCAGGTTGAAATAAGTAGTACCCAGACGGTGTCTTACGGTCGTTTTCTTGCCTTTTTCAATGTTTACTACCTCATTGTAGGTTTTGGATTTGAAATTGGGGTTCGGCACTTTTCTTTGATTGCCGGTGAATCTTGAATTTACTTCTTTGAGATAGGCCGATTTATTATACAGTGTTTCCATGTTAAACTGTCCGTCAACCTGATAGGAACGCGTACTGGTCGCTGTGTTTCCAAAATCATCCATGTCTTTCAATCTGGCAGAACGATTCCAGTTGTAGTTTGCATTGTAAGAGGTATTTACCGATGTAATCCAGTCAAACAACGGGATTTTATTTACCGGAATGGCCCAGGAAGCCGTGAAGACCTGCTGATAAGTGTAGGGAGTTCCCAGTTTGCGGATGCTGGTCCAAACTGAGTCGCGCCATAGTTCATAATGCTCCCGGCCAAATTCAGGGGTATAATAAGGTTCCTCGATGATGGCGTTAGTGGCTGTTTGGAGACTAAATCTCAGCGTTTTTGTAAAATCCCATTTGATGTCGAACTGCCGGTTCCACATAAAGTCCTTACTGAAAGTAACGTCTAATGCGTCATTTCCTGTATTTCCACCGAAATCAGTATTGAAATCACGGAGTTTAATCTGAGAATACTGTCTGTTCATGTTGGTGTTGAACCCGATGGAATTTGGCAGGTAGTTAAAATTCAGTTCTTTAATTAGTTTTACTGCCGGCTTATCTAATCCTTTTGCTTCTTTAAAAGGTTCAAAAGGTTTGTTTTCAAAACTGAAGTTATAGTTTAATGAAGCTCTTTCTTGTTTGATTAAATTCTGCTCCACTTCAGCACTGTGTTGGTTGGTTTCAGAAAATGAATAAGAGAAAGAAAGGTTCGCCGGATCGTAAAACTGTGGTTTCTTACTCTTGATATTTACTTTGGCTGATGATATCGTGAAGTTTTTGGATGTATGTACGGTTTGAGAGATCAGCAATAAGGAATCTCTTGCCGCTTCAGAGTCCAGATTATTTAAGGATTCTTCCAGTGTAACATCCTGGTCCAACGGATTGTATTTTGGACTGAGCGTTTCATTAGTATAGGAAAAATAAGCAGGCAATTGTACCTTGGCTTCTTTGGGTAAAAAACGGCCTAACTCCAATGAAGTTGAAAAATTCATCTGGTAAAGGTCGTCGTTTCTTCTTTCCATCACGTTGCTTTCGAGACTACCATAACCGGCAGTTTCGACACGACCGGCCACATTAATGCTACCCAAATCAGAGAGTCCTAAAGCCAGGTTTGCCAGGGCAGCCCAACCGCTTTCTTCATTAAATTGCGACATGCGCAATTCGTTAACCCAGATTTCAGCCGATTTTAAGTTGTTGCTCCTGTTACGTACTCCAATCATGATGTTTTCAACTTCAGAAATGGTAGGGTTACCTACCACCGTGATGCTGTTTCTGGGCTTTTTAGGATCGGCAACTGTAAACGGGGTTAAATTTGTTACCGCCTGTGAATTACCTTTGGCTTTGTTTCTTCTCAGCTTGACTTCTGTCAGTGCTTCAAAAGGAAAATCAATCATGTTGTCGGGATGCCAAACGACTTCACGGTCACGTGTGCTGCTTGAACTATATATGCCATGAGGAGTTAACATCAGTGGCACTTCATATTCATAGTAATTATTGACCATGTCGGATCCGATGCGGATAAAACAAGTCAGTTCGTTGTCCTTCAAATTGTATTCATCATTGATCAGTTTTTCGGCATGTACAAACATCTGTAGTCGCTTGTATTGACGCATGTCGTAAGTCGTGTTTTTATACACCGCTCTCGCATCGCCGGGAGCCAGTCCTGTGATTTTCATCAGCATGGATTGTTCATTCTGTTGAATCAGCTGGGGTTGCCCCGGGTCGGTAGCACGGGTAATACCCGGAGGTAAAATGTAGTTCACCGGTGTTTTTTCTGAGTTTTCCTCGATATTCACTGCCTGAACATCCAGCTTGCCTTCCGATACGGGAGTTTTACCCGGTTCGTGGAGTATTTTGGTGTAATTTCTCCATTCACCCCTTACTAAATCAAGTGCGGCAAAACGTAAGTGCTTTTCCTGTTCAAAGCCGGTCATAAACATGCGTATGAAACGAATTGACTTAAAATTGCGGATGTTACCCACTTTATCATCAAACTCCCTCAATGGAATTTTAAACTGGTACCAGCTTACCTGTTCGATGTTGTTGTTTGCTAACTTAACATTAGAGGTGATTTTATCCGTGATGTAGTTTGTACCAACCACCATTTTTTCCGGCTTTATTTCAACACGATACTGGAAATATCGCTCATATTCATTCAGTGTGTTGTCGTTGTTGATGTCTTCATTATCTGGCAAAGAAGTCGCTGTTGTTGTGTAGGAAAGATCACTGTTTGTTGCATCCGGTGAGTTTCCTTCTGTACCGTTAAAGCGTTTGTAACGGGTTAAAATACCTGCTTCCTGCTGATCATAAGCAGGATTTCGGTAGAAGCTGTAGTTGTCTCCGGCTGGGTCATTGATGGGTGAAAATGGGTCTTCCTGCATCCGCTGGCGGGTGGCTACATTCACTTTGGCCAGAATTGAATCGACATAGCTACGATAGGTCGGGAATATAAATTCTTTTTCTGTCGGGAGCCCATTTAATCCCACATCTTGTTTGGCTCTGGCTCCTGCTGTGTTGTCGAAGGCAGTTACGGTTGACTGCACACGGGGTACTACGCCCCAAACTGTTTGTTCTGTTTTGGTGGGGTCATCATCCAGCGGTAATCCATGTTCAAAGAATTTTTTACCATCTTTCAGTACATCTTCACTGATATCGCCTAAGTTGAAGTATAATTCTCCCCCTTTATCGCTTCCGTCATTGTAAATGAACGGATCCATCACCCAGAATTCGATGTATTCGATATTGGAGGTTTCAAAATCGGTAACATCTAATTTACGCATGATGCCTCCCCAACGTTTTTCCGGAAATTTTAAATTCCCGTTTTCGTCCATTCCGTCCACATCTAAATTGTAAGGACCCCGTTCTGTCGGGTAAAACGACAAATTCATGACCGTCATACTGGTAGTCAGGGTAGAAGGAGTTTCCCTGTTTGGAAATATCTCAGGAATCAGCACCGTTCGGGTGTAATGATTGGACTGAGACTCGAGGTTATTACGCAGGTTGGCAGGGGTCGAGGGTTTATCCTGATTCAACAATGGATCGACGAAATACCAGGAGAGTAAAGCCCGGTTGTTACCATAAGTTATCTGGTTACTGAGTGCAGATTCCGGGAACATGGAGGGTGTACTTGCCAGATACCAGTTGAAAGGATAATTGATGTTAAAACTCGTTTTGGTTGATTCGAAATCATCTAAATAGGCATAACCTTCGGAACCAACTGCTTTGTGGTGACCGGGCAGTAATTGTGCAAATTCCGCGTTAAAGGCGATTGTAGAAGGCGCAGTTGCATCTACAAATGGTAGTTTGTCAAGCATGTTGGTCAGCCATTGCGACTGTCCTTTCCAGGCCGTATTCAATCCCCAAATGGTATTGGCAATGGGTTCGTTGCCGGTGTTGACTTTCTTGGTCAGCGGCATTTCGGAGAGACGCATAATTGTTCCTCCTACTGAGAAATCCTTACTGAACTGATACTCCATGTGTGTGCCGAGCATGGTTTTTCGCTGCATGTTAAACATCGACTGATTCTCGAGTTTTACGTCGACCTGAGTTCCCGATTCGATAATCGACTGGTTGATGACATTAACTGTACCCATGGTGTAGTCGACAATGTAATCGACATTCTCACGAAGAGTAGCTCCCCCGGCAGTTACTGTTACAGAGCCTCTGGGCACATTCATGGCGTTAAGTCTTATTTCCGAACCGCTAGTGGCTTTGTATTCTCCTTCAATCATGAATTTGTTTCTCTCACTGAGTTCTCTGGCTACAACCAGCGTTGAATCGTAAAGTTCCTGAAAAATGTATTTCTCCGCTATCTGATCGTTGCCAATCATCTTTTTCAGATGCGAACCGAAAGGCTCCAAAACCGGGAACATAATTCTGCCACTGGATGAAAATGCGGTATATCCTTCAATATAGTCGAATTTTCCGTCGGGATTGGTGTTTTGTTTTAAATCCAACCGGTCGAGATTCATCACCCTGATTAACAATTGATTTTTGATGTCACCTTCAGTAATATAACGCAGGTTGGTTCCGATAGAATCATTGCGGTAAACAATGTTTAACTCGAAGTTTTCCTGCTGCATCTGCATGGCGCCCAGATAATAAACGTTTTTCAGCATGAGGTCCCAGGTGGGCAGTTGCGGCGATTGCGAGGTTCCTTTCAGTAATTTTACAATCAGGGCATTGGGAGCCTGAACCTGGTCGGTCGAAAATTCACCAACCTGATATACATTCCCTCCCTGAGTGTATTCGTATGCTATCCCGACTACCTCATCTGGATTCAACGTGCTTCTCAATGACAGAATTCCCAGTGTTGGATTGAAACTGTATTCTGAAGGATTCAGTCTGCGTGCGCTTTCAATTTTCTCATAATCCTCGCCTCCGTTGATGCCAAATGCTCCCAGGTTGGCTGCGAGTACCGCGTTTGTTCTTTTAATATCACGGACTTCGTCTCCCAGGTTTTTTATTTCCTGATAGAGTGTGTTGGCATCGTTATACGGATTGGAAGCGGAACCTGTAGGTTGCCAGTGCGAATTGTCGATGCGGGTGTGTTCGCCCAAATCCATGAAAGCGATGATGTTACGGGCTTCATCGTAATTGGCGCGTTTGTTTGTTATCCAAACCTCGATTCTGTTGATGGTTATTCCGGAAGAAATGAATGGCAGGCGACTCATGGCCGTTTCGAAATTCTCCCTGAAATGATGTCCGATAAAGAAATGCCTGTTTTCGTCGTAATTGTCAATGTTGACTTCATACTTGGTTGTTTGCGCACCACCACGTGAACTCACGGTTTTGGTTTCCGATTCCTGCTGTGAAGCAATGGCTGAAACGCTCAGTTTGCCAAACTGTAAGTCTGTACGTAACCCAAAAAGCGCTGTGCTACCGGTGATAAGCGAACTGTTGAGCTGCATGCTTACATTACCGGCCTGAATAGCCCGTATGATGTCATCTTCATTACCTTTATAATTCAACTTGACTAATTTCTGATCAAAATCAAAGGTCGACTCCGTGTTGTAATTCATATTGAAATTGACCTTGTCTCCAACACTTCCGGTTACATTCATCTGAATTTTCTCATCAAAATCGAACATAGTTGATTTACGCATGCGTTCAGTCAAAGCGGGATTGTCGAGTTTGTTGGTTTTTACACCGAAAATGAGTTCAGCAGAACCCTGTGTCTTGATTTGTACGCCACCAGGACCGAATACTTTATCTGCTTTACCAATGTCAAATTTGATGTCAGTAATAGAGAATTTCTCTTCATTATCGACTTCGGCTTTACTATTCAGCTCTTTCCAATAAGAGTTTTGTTCTTTTTTGGCTGAAAAGTCATAATATTCTTTGCCGGTTAATGTAAAGGGGGTTGCTATTTCCATGTCACCCACCTTGGTGCGCATCACATAATTTCCGGAACGAATATCATATTCCACTGTCGTTTTCACGTTGTCGGGAAGGGGAGCATCCAAGGGTACCTGTTGTTTGATTGTTTCAAAGTCATCCAGGGTTGTTCTGCTGATGCTGAAGTCTTTAGGTGTTGTTGTTTCCTGTGTGTTATTGTCAGGCTGTGTGGTAGTATCCTGATAAAGCAGCTCCGGTTCAGATAATGTGTTCAGTACGCCCGACACAGAACCTAAAATAACCAGAAAAAAGAGGGTGAGAAATAATATCCTTGATTTCAGAACCATACTTTGCTGCTAAATGACGAAACCGACTACGAATCAGATATTTTTCAACGCCAGTTTGATGAGTTGTTCAACCGAAACATCCGATTGCGATTTCAGTATACCATCAACAGCCTTTTGCGAAACATTAGCTGCAAAACCAAGCATCACCAGGGCAGATACAGCTTCGTCGCGTACCTCACCGGAGATTTGTTGTTGCGGTAAATTCATGTCGGATATCACATTCAGTTTGATGATTTTATCTTTCAGGTCGACTATGATGCGTTGTGCTGTTTTTGCGCCGATACCCTTGATTGAACTCAATGCAACGGCATTACCGGTGGCAATCATTTGTTGAATTTCGGCAACCGCGTACGACGACATAATCATCCGGGCTGTGTTGGCGCCAATTCCCGAAACTGAAATGAGCATCAGGAATAGTTGTCTGTCAGCCTGATTCAAAAATCCAAATAAACTATGTGCATCTTCACGAATTACTTCATATACATATAATTTACCGTTTTTCTGTCCGTTCAGCGCCGAGTAAACCGGCAAGGCTATATTGATAAAATAACCTATGCCGGCAGTTTCTACCACAGCATAGGTTGGGTTTAATTCGGTAATTTCTCCTTTTATGTAATCTATCATATTTTTATCGAATCAGCATGTAGTTTATAAAACTCACAAAAATAAAAAAAATAATCGGCCTGATAAAACCATTCTGGACATCCTCTCGATTGAAATGCTTTTCAGATGGGATGTTTCGAATGAATAACGGTTTATTTCAGGAAAAAGTACAATACTTTTCGTTATTTAGTTAAAAAAATATGTTAAATTGATGTGAGATGATAAACTATGCAGCATATAATTTGTTCTTGAAGTAGTTATCAAATATAGTCACAAAATGCGTAAAGAGTGAATAACGAATCTTATATGTTCCTTTTATGACTTATATGGTTGAAAATTTAAACAAATAAATTTATGAAAAGAGTTCAATTGTTATTACTCGTGGTATTCACCTTAGTATTTACTGCGCAGTCACAGTACAAATTACCACAGTTAAATTATGGCTATGCCGATTTAGAGCCTTACATCGACAGCACTACGATGTATATACATTACAACAATCATCACGCGGCTTATACAAACAATCTGAATGCAGCATTGAGCAAGTATCCGGAAATGTACAAAAAGGATTTGGTTGAAATTTTCCAAAACTTTGAAGAATTACCAGCTGATATTCAAACGGCGGTAAGAAATAACGGGGGAGGGTATTATAACCACGTATTATTTTGGGAATTACTTACTCCGCCATCTAAAAGCAAGATGACACCGGTTGTGGAAAAAGCATTGATTGACAACTTTGGTTCTGTGGATAACTTCAAAGCAGCATTTGAAAAAGCAGCTGCAACCCGTTTTGGTTCCGGTTGGGCCTGGCTAATCAAAGACAAACGTGGTAAATTGAAAATTGTATCAACGCCTAATCAGGATAATCCCCTGATGTCGTTTGCCGAAGCAAAAGGTAAACCGGTTCTGGCGATTGATGTCTGGGAACATGCTTATTACCTGAAATATCAGTCGAAGCGCGCCGATTACACCAAGGCATTCTGGCAGGTTGTTAATTGGCAAAAAGTAGAAGAACTGTTGAAATAAAGCTTTTAATTCAATATTTTTTCTGATATTTGTAATCAGTAATCAGCTTATAATTCCTCATGCAACTAACGTGGTAATAATATAAATCAATTTAAAATTTAAAATTATGGGAATCAAGAAAGTATGGGTTGAAGAAGATTGTACGTCATGTGGCGTATGCGAAAGTTTATGTCCCGAAGTTTTCGAAATCACAGATGTTTCACACGCGAAAGAGGGTGTGAACTACTCTGATTACGAAAGTGAGATCAGGGAGTCGGCCGATAGTTGTCCGGTTGAAGTGATTAAATTTGAGGAAGACTAATCTTCCACTAATTTAAATCTTACCCGCCAGCGTCCGTTTTCAAAATCGTGACTGATGATTTTAAATTTTGCTATTTCAGCTGTGTTTGAAACATGTTGTCCAATGCAGGCGCAGGCGTCGTAATCACCCACACGGATAACGCGAAGGGTTTCCGATACATCAGCAGGAAGTTTGGATAAATCAGCTATTTTTGAAGCCTCTTCCCGCGACAATAATTCTTCATACACAGGAAGGTGACGATTAATGATTTCGTTCACCTTTCTTTGTATTTCAGCTACCTGTTCCTCAGTGGGAGCTGCCGGTAAATAATAATCACACTTCGATTTTTTCTTTTCTATATGGGCGTTTGCCGATCTGCCGCATCCAAACATCCGCACCATGGTTTGGTTAAGTATATGTTCAGCGGTGTGCATGGGACGATGGTAATCTTTTTTGGCTTCGTTTAATATAGGTTCTTCCATAAATTTGTTTGTTGTGTTGACGCAAAGATAGTAAAATCATCCCTATTTCCCCATCGTATTAAACTTATACGAAAACGCCAGCATCACAAAACTTTTGAGCGTGTTAAATTGTCGGTCTTCTACATAATTACTGGTTATAATTTGGGAAACACTCAGTTGTTGCCTGAGAATATCGTTGAACAACAAAGTAATGGTGCCGGCATTGTTTTCAAGAATGTTTTTGCTGATTTCCGCATTCCATAATAGTTCCTGCTGATTATATTCGTCGGAAAAACCGGTCATTGACCTGTAGTTCATTTCACTTGAAACCGACCAGGATTTGGGCAGGTTAAGTTGAGCGCTCAGAAATCCTCCTAAAGATGAGATGTGCTTATCCAGCATGTTTTTATTCGAATAGCTTGTATTACTGAGTTCATACTTAACTTTCCCCATCATGTAGAGCCAGTTCCATTTGAATGTCAGCCCCAAATCCTGATTAATAGTGGTGGTAGTGGCAATTGTTTTTTGACTTCCGGTGCTGCTGTTGACTGTAGAAAAGCCGATGTTATTACGTACTCCAGATCTGGTATAGTTGCTCAATTGAAAATTTGCTGACAACGGACGATTATAAATAAACATACCGGTTACATTCCAGGATCCGGATTGATTAACCGGACTGGTGGTTTTAATGCCGGTTTCGCCATCATAGTCGGTGAAGTTAATAATGTCATTCAGGATATAATTCCCTTCGATGTTGGCCAGTATGGATTGTTGATTTGTCCGGTTGTTGTCGTTGTAGCGTAACCTTGACCAATGGGTGAATTGGGGCAATAAGTCGGGATTTCCAACCCGGATATTTGTCGGACTGCTTTCATCTCTCGAAGGATCAAGCTGCGCGACAGTAGGAGAGGTAGATCTGCCCCGGTAATCGAATCGGAGGTTTCTCCCGTTTCCCATGTTGTAAACTAAGTATCCGACCGGTGCGAAATTATATGTCTGTAATCCGGGGAAAAAGGTGATGGTTGAATCTGTACCAAATGCTGAACCATGCTGTATAAATGAACGACTCTCGATTTTCGAAGGATTAAAGTCGAGACCGAAGACATAACTGACTTTACTTAATACGCCCCTGTAGCTGATTCCCAGTTGTTGTGTCAGGGTAAGGTTTTCGAGACTTTTACTGTATGGCAAATCTAATATCGTGTACTCACCGGTTTCAGAATCAGGCTTGAAAGTGTTTTTCAGATTTTCACGGCTGTCAGCCCTGAACCAATACACGAACTGTAAGGAGTGTTTGTCAGCCAATGGTTCAATATACGAGATATACAGTCGATTGTTGAATCCGGATGTGTTAGTTTGCCAATGCTGATCCCGTATGACTTCCCGGTTGTTTTTTCTTCTGTAATAAAAGTATCGGGCATTGGTTTCTCCCGTACCGGCAGATGAATGATACCGTGAATCAATATTAAAAGATAACCTGCGTCCTTTTTTCTCGAACTGATGGGAAGCTGTAAATAGACCACGGAGATTTAGCCCGGGAGAGGTAGAACTAAAGGAGTAATCATTGGTGTTAACTGAATCTCTTGCTTCGTTTCCTGCTTGCAATAAAGACATTCCGTCGGTATTCCTGCTTGTGATATTATAAGAAGCAGAAGGACTAAATGAAAATACCCACTTATCGATTGCGCGTGTTTCGATTTTCCCGCTGAAGCGAATTTCCTGCGAGTTTACAATTTGCGTGATGGTATCGGTTTGATAAGATGTGCTGTCTTGTAAATAATATTGTCGCTTGGAATTACGGTTTACAATACTTTGATTTTGTCCATAAGAAATGTCTCCGTTGATTACCCAGGGAGATTTTCTTTCTTTCCCGGATGAAAAATTGATGCCGGTTGAGAAGGATGAGTTTAAGCCGGGCTTACCGCTACCGGTTGTGCTGCCGCTTCCCCCGATTGTCATGCCGTTTATATTATTGCCATTGACGACAATTCCGAGTTGCGTGTCTTCATATAGCCTTGCAGCAAAGGAGTTGACTGAATAACGCAGCAGATTTTCTTCACTACCATCGGGCTCTTGTCCGATGCCCAGGTTATTGCTTGATAGCCAGCCCCGTTTTTTCTCTTTTTGAATTCCGATGTTAATCACGATATTTTCCTCGCCGTCATCGACACCTGTCAGTTTCGACAACTCAGACTTATCTTCAATAACCTGTAGCTTTTCCATGATGTGTG
Organism: Paludibacter sp.; assembly: GCA_034928085.1. Lineage (GTDB taxonomy): Bacteria > Bacteroidota > Bacteroidia > Bacteroidales > Paludibacteraceae > Paludibacter. Next base: position 29,271 of record JAYFPG010000017.1, on the reverse strand, counting down.
CCGGAATATTCTTGATGGAAAGATTGGGGTTGCTGCGAAAGAAATCCTGGCCATCAACCATTACTTTCTTAACTTCTTTCCCATTTACAAAAATTCTTCCTTCTTCGTCGATGGTAATCCCGGGTAATCGCTTCAGTAAATCCTCCACGACAGCATTTTCTCGTAACCTATATGCAGTGGCATCGTATTCCATGGTGTCATTTTTAGCAACCATTTCACGCCGTTGGGCAACAACCGATGCTTCGGCCAATACAATCGTGTTCTCCGGCATTAGTATTTCTCCCAGATCATAGCTGTTCTTTTTTGAGGTAATCTTTACCTCCTGATAGGTGTTTTGATACCCAATGCTGGTAATCAAAATCAGATACTCATTAATTTTCAGATCGTTAAATCGAAATATGCCATCATCGTTACTGGTGGTACCTTTGATAAATGAACTGTCGTTTCTCAATAATTGTACTGATGCGTATGGAAGAGGTGTTGGTAAGTTGTTCTCAAATGAGATAATTTTACCCGTGATAGATTTGATATCTGATTGATCCTCGGCAAATGTGTCATCTGCAAAAAGATTGAACAGAAGGAATGCGATGATGAAGTATTTATTTAATGAAAAAAAAACGTTGTTTTGCATGAATTTGATTTTCTGAAACTATTTGGGTTTCATCATTCCGGGTAAGAAGTGCAAAACTAACAAAAAAAGTGCTCAATACAAAGCATTAATACGTGAATTAAAGGCTTTGATTAGCTGTTCACATATTTTAATATTGTTTTGATTAATTCATTTCTATTGATGGGTTTTGAGAGTATATGATTAAACCCGGCTTTTTGAATTTTTACTCTTTCTTCGGTAAAAGCATAAGCAGTCTGGGCAATAAGTGGTATTGTGCGATTTGATTTCCGTATTCTCTGGGCGGCTTCGATACCTGAAATCCCCGGCATCCTGATGTCTAACAGTAAGAGGTCAATGTCAGGGTTTGAATTAAGTTTTTCTAAAGCTTCCAAGCCATCATTGGCTCTTGTTATGTGAATATTTTTATGTAACAACAGATTTTCAAGATAAAGAAAACTGATCTCGTCGTCTTCAGCAACAAGTATATGCAGCGGTTTTGTGAGGGAGTCGAAGGAAAGCTGATTTTGCTCCGTGTTTTCAGTTTGCCCGATTGGTTTGAAAGGAGTTGTAAAGTAAAATGTACTCCCATTACCAACTTCAGATTCAACCCATATTTTTCCACCCAACATTTCTACATAAGCCTTTGAAATGGCCAATCCAATTCCAGAACCTTCGTGAGAACGGGTAATGTCGAGATCGGATTGTACAAAACGGTCGTATATCGCGTTTTGCCTGTTTTCCGGGATGCCACATCCGGTGTCTTTTACGTGAAATTCCAACATATCATCTTTAATATTATAACCAAAGTTTATACTCCCGGTAGTCGTAAATTTTATTGCGTTTTTTATCAAATTGATACATACTTTTTCCAGTAACGATTTGTCTGTTTCAATGAGCAATGAGTTGTCAGTCAAATTATTATCCAGCGTGAGTGTCAAGTTCTTTTCGGTAGCCTGACTACTAAAGAAATGCAATAATCCAGACATAAACTGTTCAAGGTACACATCAGACTTGCGGGGGATAATCTGATTGCTTTCTATTTTAGAAATCTCTATCACGTCATTGATTGTGCTAAGCAAGCGGTTACCACTTTTTTTGACTATATCCAGGTATTTTTTTCTGTCTGTTTCCATGAGGTCTTCATTGTCCAGCAAGTCAATAAATCCGAGGATTCCATTCATTGGAGTGCGAATCTCATGGGAGATGTTTTGCAGGAAGACTGTTTTCAGGTGATCGCTCTCTTCTGCCTTTATTTTAGCAGCCATCAGCTCTTTTGTTTTAATCTTGACTGTCTTTCTGAGTATAACAATAAAAGCAAGTGCAAGCAGGGCAACAATGGATATGATAATTAACAACCATTTAATTAGCAAAGGAATACCGTGTTCATGTTGATGAATATCGAGCCATGTATGCAATGAAAGAAAATAGGCAGATTCCGGATTGTTTTTTATCCTTGCTATATTTTGGTCAAAGATTCCTAATATATCCTGTGGAATACGTTTGTTAAATCCGAAGTATAATTCATTGGGTTGAAATACAATGCCTGTTGGGATTATCCCCGGATCAAATTCATCAGAGAAATAAAAAAAACGGTCAGCAACAATTAAATCAACTTCATTCTGAATCAATGCGTTTTTGGTTGATTCATAATCTTTGAACGTGATAACCTCATAATCTAAATTGAACTTCTTTTTTATTTTTGTTGACAATAATTCTTCCTGATACGAGTCTTTTAACAAACCGATTCTTTTACCTTGTAGTTCGTTAATTGATTGTATGCTGTTTAATTGTTTTGCAAAAATCTCAAGCCAGGTGCTAATTACCGAAAGGTGGTTGAAATTGAATAATGAGTCACGTTTGGTTGTATAAGCCATATCAGGTAAGATATCTATTTCTCCTGATGAAAGTTTGTTAAGAAGTGTCGACCAATCATCGTGAACATATTCAAGTGTGAGGTTTTCTTTGTTCGCGATGTCTTTTAGAATATCAATAAAAATTCCATCAGCTTGTCCTTCTTCGTTGATAAATATCTTAGGTTTGTTTTGATAAACACCTACTCTTAATGTTTTGTCCTGATTGATTTCACGCGCGGAAACCGGACAAAGCATTATGAGCATAAACAATAAACTGATCAGCAGGGTAAGATTTGTTTTTGTCATTTACCAGCATATTTAGTTTGCCAATATATAGACAACAAAAAAAGAGCGTCTTTTGTTAGACGCTCTTTTTGATTTTATTAAATAAATATGTATTTCAGTATAAACAGGATAGCCAGTATATACATTCCGATACTTAACTTTTTGAAATTACCTGCAATCAGGTTTATAACTACATAGCTTAATACACCCAGTGTAATCCCTTCTGCAATGCTGTATGCCAGTGGCATGGCAATGATACAGATGAATGCCGGAATGGTTTCAGAGAAGTCTGTAAATTCCAACTCCTTGATTGGTCCAAGCATATAAAGTCCTACCAGAATGAGTGCCGGAGCTGTTGCTGCACCCGGGATGGCTAAAAAGACAGGAGAAAAGAACAAAGCCAATCCAAAACATAAGGCAGTAATGAGGGCAGTCATACCTGTTTTTCCACCTTCAGAAACACCGGCAGCACTTTCAACATAAGTTGTAACGGTACTGGTACCTAACATGGCGCCGGCAGTAGTTCCAATGGCATCAGCCATAAATGCTTTTTTGGCGTTTGGTATTTTTCCGTCTTTATCAAGCATACCAGCCTTTGTAGAAACCCCCACCAAAGTACCCAAGGTGTCGAAAATGTCAACAAATAAGAACGTGAACACGACGATGAGCATATCAAACGTGAAGATTTCACTGAATTCGAACTGGAAGAAAATGGGCTCTATGGAAGGAGGTGTACTGATGAATCCATTTATTTGAGTGATTCCCAGGGGTATGCCAATTAAAGCTGTCAGAATGATACCAATCAATAAGTCACCTTTAACTTTTTTCACAACAAGAACAGATGTGATGATTAATCCAATCAGACCAAGCAAAGCTGTTCCTGAGGTAATGTTTCCCAATGAAACCAGTGTCGCATCGTGATTCACGATGATACCGGCATTTTGCAATCCAATAAAAGCAATAAATAACCCGATACCTGCACTGATAGCGGTTTTTACCGATTTTGGTATGGAGTTGGCGATTGCTTCACGTACATTGAACACCGTTAATAAGATAAATATAATACCTTCGATTAATACCGCTGTTAACGCAAATTGCCAGGTATGACCCATACCCAGTACAACTGAAAAGGCAAAGAAAGCATTTAATCCCATGCCGGGTGCAAGTGCGAAAGGTAATTTAGCCCACAAGGCCATCACTAAGGTACCAATAATAGCTGCAATAGCTGTCGTGGTAAAGAGCGCATTGGGATCCATCCCTGCTGCCGACAAGATATTCGGATTCACAGCCAGAATATAAGCCATCGTCAGGAAAGTAGTTATACCGGCAATAATCTCCGTACGTGGAGTGGTGCCGTTTTCCTTTAGTTTGAAGAATTTTTCTAACATGATTATTAACTTTTAAACCACAAAAGGAGAGAATAGTGAATAGTGGTTAGTTGTTAGTGCTCATAATTCACTTTTCGTTATTCACTATTCACTTATTTGTGGTGTGTTTTTATAAATTATATTTTACTGCAAGAGTTGGACAAGCTTTGAATCCGGCTACGCCTGCAAAGTTGTATCCCAATTCAATTTCGCCTCCGGCAGAAATTTTCTTGTTGAAGTTGTACCAGAGTTGTGGTTCAGATAAGAAAATATAAGAAGAACCGAAGAATGTTTTTTCTCGCCAGAAATCAGCAAAACCGGTAAAGGAAAGTTTTCCCTGTAGCATATTCATATACCAAACAGCTGTCAACTGGAAGTTGTGAGGATCAACATTTCCCTGAATCAGTTTATACATGGCTGAAAGTGAAATCCCTTTTGAGAAATCCTGACTGTTCAGGCTGTAGGTTCCACCTAACAGGTAAGCATTGTTGATCTGGAAACTTGCTCCACCGTTTTCGGCATGTAACCCACCATTGTACTCAACGTGAGCCGATAAGGGTCCATCCCAGAATTTCAGTTCCCGTGCAATTTCGAAGTAAGCTTCAGTCGGACCGCCGGCATTGTAGTTCATGTCCACAAAGTAGAACAAACTACCGTTTGCATCCGGTTTGAAACGTTCGATCGTGCTGGTGAGGTAATTTCTCCCTTGCCCGAAATCGTAATGTAGCTGAAGATTCGTCTGTGCTACCAGACCTGCACCTGCAAACAGCAAGCAAGCTAAAATCAGTTTTCTCATGAATGTTGAATTTAAATAATTAATAAATGTTGATATTTATGAAAATCACACAAAAGTAAGAAAACGGTATAATTTAACAAAAAATATAGGTGCTAAAATGGGGTAATTGTTAATAAGTTTTGAATATTTATCAAAACCAGAACCCAATGTTTACTGAAGTGGTTAGTTTATTGTAAGCATCAGAGTAACCCAATGTGAATTCAAGCGGACCAAATGGTGATTTATAAGAGTAAGTTATACCACCACCTAAAATTGACTTGTATGTGCTGAAACGGTTGAATTCATCACTGTGCAGCAGCAAATTTGCCGCGAGTGTAAGGTAGTGCTTTTTGTAGAAATTGGCTCTGTACTCAACGCAACCGATAAAGGTGTTTTTCCCGGTTGACCAAAATGAAGGTAAACCGTAGAAGGGAAGGTGGTGGTTGAACCTGACCTCATAATCCTTTGCTGCAATGAAATTACCCAACTGAAGAGGTACATCACTGAATATAGTACGGCCATACGCATTTAGCATCAGTGTAGATTGTCTTGTCAACGAAATAGTACTACGATTTTTCAGCATCCAGATTGGATTTATAATATTGAAAACCAAATCCTCGGTAAGAGAAAACTCTGTGTATAATTCACTGCCTTTTGTTGGTAAGTAATAGTCGTTCAGACTGTCATAATGATAATAGCTATACAGATGATAGAAAAACTTGCCGCCTCCTGCTGACGAATAATCCGGTAGCTGACCATTTATGTTAAAGATTTCACCTCCATAAAACTCTTGTTTAACGCCTCCACCTATGATGGAATGTTTCAAAAAAGGCTGATAGGTAAATAATTTTAATGAAGTGGTATATAGCTTTGTATCGAAATAGTTATTTTTAGAAGTGAAAATGGTAGCCTGATTGAAGTTTCCATCTGCCTGAATGGCTATTTTGGGCAGTTTCTCCTTGTCGAGTTCAGCCAATACGCTGAATCCGGGATTGGCGGAGATATCAGCCGTAAATGACAATAAGCCGAATGTTTTGGTGTAATCTTTCCGGGTTGAGTTTAATACAACTGAAATTCCACTTCTTGTATTTAACCGCATGCCGACATTGATGTTCCAGGCTTTACCTTCTTCGATATAGAAATGCAGTATTTTCCCGTTTTTATCATCATCCAGTTTGAAATAAACGCGTTTGAATACGCCCATCCCATACAAAGAATTTATGGATAGTTTTATGTCGTCATAGCTATATTCCCCCGGAAAAGTTTTGTTGATCATCTTGGTTAACAGATTGTCAGACATGGAATAATTACCAGAAAATTTTATGCCGTTAATTCTCCATTTTTGTTGTTCGACAAGTTTAGAGGGTACGGTTTTATATAGAAGTTTGTGTTTAGCTTTCAGTTCCCTTAACTGGTCTACGACAGCAAGTGCTGAGTTTGTACCCCTTACCATCAGGGTATCCAGTGCTTGTCTGTTGAAACTGGAAGTGTTATAACCAGTTATGTCGGGTCGAATAATAACATCGCAAAGACTATTATTAGTTGAGTCTTTATTTAATGAATAAAAATTGATAATCTGGTTGGTGAGTTTATCTAATGAACCAATTTGATCTGCCTGATAGAGGTCTTTTCTCAAATCAACACCGATAATGATGTCTGCACCCATTTTTTTTGCTACATCAGTAGGGAAATTATTTACTAAACCTCCATCGACCAATAAATAACCATTGTGTTTTCCGGGGACAAAAACTCCCGGAATTGCCATGCTGGCGAAAATGGCTGTAGGAAGAAAGCCTTCGGTCATAACGACTTCTTTTCCCGTTTCCAGGTCTGTGCCCACGCAGGCAAATGGTACCGGAAATTTGGTGAAATCAGCATTTTCAGGAAGGTTAGCCATCAAACCGCAAAATAAATTCAGTACATTTTGGCCGTTAACCATGCCACTTGGTATGGTTGGGAACTTATTTTCGGCTACCGGAAGTGTGATGACATAACGTTGCTGTTCTGTTTTGGATGTTTGATCCAACTCACGACGGGGGACGAAATCTGAAAGTAATTCCGGCCAGTCGCCTTCTTTGGCCAACTTAATGATGTCATCCGCTGTATATCCAATGGCGTAAAGCCCGCCTACAATGCTCCCGATACTGGTTCCAACAACGATGTCAATAGGGATTTTTTCTTCTTCCAACACTTTCAGCACACCGAGATGCGCAAAGCCCTTAGCGCCTCCGCCGCTTAAAACCAGCGCAACTTTGGGGCGTTTAAAGTCCTGAGCCTGACTCCAAAACGAACAAAATATTAGTAAAATCAGCGTTAAAAGGGTACGAAACATAACAGAAGTTTTATTACTTTTCAAAAATACGGATAATATTTTGAATTTTTTGATATATTTGTTGCCAAAGTTATGCGATAATTGTTGTATTACATATTTCTCCGACAAATTTAATAAATATTCAAGCAAATGAAAAAAATCAAATTACCGTTGCTGGTATTCTTTGCCCTGTCGTTGCTTTTTGTAAGCTTGTCGTTTGTTAAAATCAATCAACAGGGTGAATTGCCCGGTAGTGCCGGGGCACATTATCTTCAGTACTGTGCAAGTTGCCATGGTGAAAACTTCGAGCGTTTTGCCGCACGTCAGTGGGTTTATGGAAATTCAGTTCAGGATGTAGTATCTACGCTGAAATACGGACGACCAGCTATTGGTATGCCTGAATTCGGGAAAGCCATGTCGGATAGCGAAATAAATGCTTTAGCGCAATATACGATTGAAAATGTAGCCAGGGTTCCGGCCATTATTCCTTCTTCGTTGAATGTAAAAGATACAGTTCGTTCGCTTGATTTAGATTTTGTGTTGGAGGAGGTTGCGGGCGGAAATATGAAAATACCCTGGGGAATGGCTTTTCTTCCCAATGGCGATATGTTGGTTACTGAAAAATCAGGCGTGTTATATCTTGTTTCTGGAGGTAAAATGATGGTGGTTGATGGTTTGCCTGAATTGTTTGTCAGAGGGCAGGGCGGATTGATGGAGGTGGCTGTTCATCCTCAATTTGAAAAAAACAGTTTAATTTATATAGCTTTTGCTGATGGAGATGCTTCAAATGCACTAAACACGTCAATTGGCAGAGGAGAATTAAAAAATGGTCGGTTGATTAATTTTAAGCGAATTGTGCAGGGCATACCAGGTACAAACGCCGGAGTACATTTTGGTTGCCGGATTGTTTTTGATAAGGATGGTTATCTGTATTTCACCATTGGCGACAGGGGTAGAAAAGAAAATGCACAGGATTTGTCGAATCATTGCGGTAAAGTGCATCGAATCTTCGACGATGGCAGTATTCCTGCTGATAATCCATTTGTAGATGTTCCCAATGCGGTGAAAAGTATTTGGAGCTATGGGCACAGAAATCCACAAGGATTGGTATACGATCGAAAAACAAATTTGATTTGGTCGAATGAACATGGGCCCAAAGGCGGTGATGAGCTAAATATTGTAATGAGGGGGAAAAACTATGGTTGGCCGGAAGTAACTTTCGGTATTAATTACGATGGAACCATTATTACTAATGATACGGCCAGAGTAGACGTAGAACCGCCTGTATATTACTGGATTCCATCCATTGGGCCGAGTTCGTTGGCTATAGTGTCCGGTTCGCGCTACCCGGGTTGGGAAAATGATTTTCTGAGTGGTTCTTTAAGCTTTGAATATTTGGAACGAACCATTATGAAAAATAACAGGGTGATTGCTACTGAAAAATTGTTACACAAAATTGGCCGTGTCCGCAATGTAGTTCAGGCACCTGATGGATATCTTTATATTGCTGTTGAGAACCCGGGCAAGGTGTACAAAATTGTTCCTGTAAATTGAAAATGCCTGTGAGTTATCGGAGACTGATTTTTGTTTTATGGCAATGTGCAGCTTTTGTATTCGCTAATGCCGTTGAGCATGTAGATAATACTGACAGCACAAGGATAAAAAGTATTCAGTTAGATGAGTTGTTGGTATCTACATATCGTTATCATGCGAATATTCGCCAACTTGCTGCTCCGGTACAAATCATCCGTAGTTCAAATATTGAAAGAAATGAAGCAGGTGATTTGTCTGCGACACTGAATCAGATCCCGGGAATAAATATGCAGTCAGGCACTTTTCAGACTACTAAGTTCACAATCCGGGGGATTGGTTCCCGCAGTCCGTACAGTACCAACCGTACCCGTGCTTATCTGGATAATATTCCGCTAACAACCGGCGATGGAACTACGGTAATGGATGATGTGGAATTGGGCTATATTGAGAAAATTGAAATAACCAAAGGTCCGCATTCAGCCTGGTATGGCTCGGGTATGGGAGGAGCAGTACGTTTCGTGACAAAGCAAATACCAGATAATAATCAAAATATTGCATCACAATTCAGTGCAGGAACTTATGATTTCCGAAAATTCACGGTATATACACACATTCCAAATGCATCTGGTTATACTAATCTCGGCCTGACAAGTTTATCCGGGGATGGTTATCGTCAGAATAGTAATTTTAAACGCAAATCAGGTATAGTGTCGGGTCTGTTCAGCAATAAAGGTAAACTGAATTATTTGTTGACTTTTAGTGATGTACATGCTCAAACACCAAGTTCGATAGATGAGGAAACCTTTCGAACGTCACCTTCGAATGCAGCACCCAATTGGTTGTCGGTAGCAGGATATAAAGCGTATGAACGCATACTTGCCGGCATCAGTTCAACATTGCCAATCAATCAACAGTGGAAAAACTTGTTGACGGTATCCGGAAGTTGGTATGATCAGTATGAGTTACGACCCTTCAATCATCTCGACGATCGGGCAATGTCTTTTAGTTTGCAGGATAATGTAGTGTTTAATAAAAATAACATGACAATCTCGACTGGAATTGAATGGTTGCATGAAAACTACTTCTGGCGTATTTTGGCAAATAATGACTTGTCAGAGTTGCAAAAAGCAACAGAGTTACGAAATCAGTATAATGCTTTCTTTGGTTTTGAAGGCAGGTTTCATCCCTCCCTTACATTTTCACTTGCCGGAAATCTAAATGCGACAACTTATTCGGTTCAGGATTTATTTGAAACTGATGAAATTGATTATTCGGGAAATTATTTTAATAAGTTGATTTTTTCGCCCAAATTGGGTTTAAACTATCGTTACTCCGACCAGTATTCAATTTATACTTCCATTGGTCACGGATTTTCAAATCCTACTGTTGAGGAAAGTCTCGATTCTGAAGGATTTCTCAATCCATATCTTAAACCGGAACAGGGTTGGACAATGGATGTTGGAATGAGAGCCAACAACATTACCAACACTTTATTTGCTGATTTCTCGGCATACTACATCTTACTGCATGATTTGCTGGTGACGAAACGACTTTCGGAGTCAGTCTTTTACGGAGCAAATGCTGGTACGGCCATTTTAAAAGGACTTGAACTTCAGTTGCGGTACAAACCTTCAGAACTTATTCAGCTTACCGGGGCTTTTAACGCATCAGAAAACAGGTTTAAAACTTTTATTTCAGAAGATATTGATTATGCCGGCAAACATTTACCCGGCATTCCTGAGATGCATGCACATGTTGATATGCAAACAAATTTATTCCGAAACTGGGAGTTCAATGCGGTATATACATTTTCAGGAAAACAATACCTGAATGATGCTAATACAGCTCAGACAGGAAGTTGGCAAACCATCAATTTACGGAGTGCATACACTATCGATCTGGGTAAAAAAATACAGGTACAATGTGTTATTCATGTAAATAACGTGCTAAATGAGCATTATGCATCAATGGTGCTCATCAATGCACCATCTTTTGGAGGCAGGGCTCCCCGGTATTACTATCCCGGAATGCCACGTAATTTTTTGTTTACGATTAGGTTAGGTGTAAAATAACAACCCCTGATTTTTAGTCAGGGGCTGCAAGATTCTTATCTTCTGTTTCTCCATGGTTTATCACTGCCCGAAGTTTTTCTTCTGCTTTCGCTTCTCCGTTCGTTGTTGCCTTCCGGCTTCCAACTTCCTCCGGATGATTTGCGATCATCTCCTGAAGACTTTCTTCTGTATCCGCCATCACTGTTATATGGTCTGTCAGTTCTTCGTTTTCCGCTATCAGGTCTCCGTTTTCCGCTTGATTCAGAATATCCTTTACTTTCTCTGGCAACACCCAGTTCGATGTCCTTCTGATCGGCAAAGGCATTGATGATTTTATCTGATTGATCTGCGAAAATATCAAAGAATGTAAATTTATTGGTCACTTCAATATCTCCTACACTGATGGTTTTGTCACCAACAACATCATTGATAATACCGAGTAACCTGGACGGATTAATACCGTCTTTGTTCCCGATATTCATTTTAAAACGAATTTTATCGCCACGTTTTGAACCTCTGTCGCCTCTGCTACCCCTGTCACCTCTGTCGCCTCTTTCACCACGATCATCACGTCTCATTCCCCTGTCACGTTCATGGTAATTCAAATCTTCAGCATCTTTGTAATAATCAAGAAAACGGTTGAATTCCAGCGAAACGAATCTTTTTAGCAGTTCAGATTTATCAAGATATTCCAGTTGTTTCATGATTTGGTCCATGTACGGACTGATTTGTTCTTCGTTCACCTCCACCTGCTGCATTTTATCAATCATGTGAAACAATTGCTTTTTGCAGACTTCCAGTCCGTTCGGAATTTGCTGTTGCTCAAAATTTTTCCTGAGCATCCGTTCGATATCTTTGATTTTGAACTTCTCTTTCGAATGAATGATTGAAACAGAAACTCCTTTTTTGTTGGCACGACCGGTACGACCGCTTCGGTGGGTGTAAATCTCCACATCGTCGGGCAGGTTGTAGTTGATTACATGGGTAAGATCGCTCACGTCTAATCCTCGGGCAGCTACATCGGTAGCAACCAGCAACTGGATGTTCCGGATACGGAATTTCTGCATCACGTTATCACGCTGTGCCTGTGACAAATCCCCATGAAGTGCATCAGCATTGTAACCATCTTTCATTAAGTGATCGGCTACCTCCTTGGTTTCCTGACGGGTACGGCAAAATACAATCCCATAGATATCAGGATTCAAATCGACAATGCGTTTTAATACCAAATAACGTTGTTTGGCCTGAGATACATAATAGATGTGAGAAACATTGTCGGAGCCGGAGTTTTTACTTCCTACCGTAATTTCCTCATGATCTTTCATGTACTTTTTCGCAATGCGGGCAATTTCTGCCGGCATGGTAGCCGAGAATAACGTGGTGCGACGTGTTTCGGGCGTTTCCTTGAGAATGGTTTCGATGTCTTCCTTGAATCCCATGTTCAACATTTCATCGGCTTCATCTAGCACCAGATAGTTGATGTTTTCCAATTTGATTTTACCACGTTCAATCAGGTCGATTAACCTTCCGGGAGTTGCCACGATGATTTGCGGTGTCTGATCAAGTTGTTTCAGTTGTGTGCGAATGTCTTCGCCTCCATAAACCGGCACAACACGGGTGTGCAGGTATTTGGAGAAATTCTTCAGATCGTTGGAAATCTGGATGCACAATTCGCGGGTAGGAGCAAGGACAAGCGCTTGCACCTGTTTGCGGTTGGCATCAATCATATTCAGCAATGGCAGACCAAAAGCTGCCGTTTTTCCCGTGCCGGTTTGCGCCAAAGCGACCAGGTCGGAGTTTTGTTCAAGCATAAAAGGAATTACCTTTTCTTGCACAGGCATGGGGAACTCAAAACCGAGTTCTCCGATTGCTGAGAGAATTTCTTCCCTCAGGTTCAGTTCTTTAAATGTCATAATGATGTTTTAGTACACGTTTTGAGCAGTCATCCGGCGATAATTTCATTCGTTCTGAAACGTGTACCCTCTGATTAGCATACTGCAAATGTTGATGCAGTGGATTTCGGAATTTCACCCGCAACGCGTGGTTGTTTTTATTTTGCGGGTGCAAAGGTAATGAAAATATACGAATAATATAACATTTTACTTTGGAATAATTGTAAATCCCCATTTATAGTCCTGATTTGCAGGTATAATAAATCCTTTTTGTGTTCTGGATCCCCAACTGTTATATCCGCCCACTCCCTGTTGTTTATAGTCCAGACAGACTTCAACATAGTTTCGTGGGGTGATGTCATTGATGTGATGTAATCTGCGCAATACATTTTTTGCCTTTTCAGGATTCTTGTTGATAATTTCATCCTGACTGTAATTTTGCCACTGATAATCCCGGTGTTTTGCTTCTTCAGCGTCGAAATCTTCTATTGAATTTCTTAAGGCATTGAATCCAAGCGTATCATGACTTCTGATCATTAATCCCTTCCCGTTTTTTGAAGTTAATGTTACCCAACGAATATCAGTTCTGTGACCATTTTCCTGGGGTCTGACATAGGAAAAATACATTTCATTAGCAGTTGTTTTGTATAATCCGACCAAATATCCGTGGTTTCGATCGATGTAGTTCTCTTCGGGACCACGACCAAAATAACTGATGTTGTTCATGGACTCAGGTATGCGAAATCTGACACCTATGCGGGGAATCTCTGGTACAGAATTCTGTTGAGTTGCAGTAAAATGTGATAATACTTCCATTTTTCCATCCGGCATGATTGTATAGGTCAACTGATAGGTATTGCCTGTAGATAGATTGTACACGGCTGAAATTACTGCATTGTTACCTTGCATGCTTGTTTTTATTGCAGACAACAAATGGTGCTTACTTTGTTGCTTCCAAACCTGTAACCGTTTAGGAGCTCCGTTTCCGTAGTCATTATCGGTAGGCGCTCTCCAAAAGTTAGGTTGTATACCAAATTCATCCTGAAAATATTCTTGTCCTTTGAATTTGAATGAACTAAGCGATGCTGACATTTTATTAAATACCACCGTCAAATCAGGAGACCAAACCCTTATAAATTCATTGTTTTCTTCTATGCTTAGTTTTTTTCCTTTGGATGTTTCAACAATCTTTTCTGATGTAAAAGGTAATTGAAACTGATCATAAGCAATTACATGTCCGGCGGGAATCAGTATTTCATTCGTGTTCGTTTTTACTTCAAAATTGATGAAATACTCAATTCCGGGTTTAGAAATTATGTCTTTTAAGGGAATGGTGACGATTTCATGCTGTTGTGGTTCCACCGACAAATTAAGACTGCCTTCATAAAGGAGCTTTTCATTTGCTTTCATCTGATAGCTTACAATATAGTTAGATAGATTGGTGAAATAAAAGCGGTTGGTGATTTTTATTTGGCCTTTGGATAGATCTATCGCTTCAAATCCAATATTTTGATGGGTGTACTTTACTTCTGCTAATGCCGGGTGTGGTTTTCTGTCAGGGTTAACCAGTCCGTTGCACAAAAAGTTTCCATCACTGGGTTGATTGACCCCATAATCTCCTCCATATTTAAAGTATTCTCTTCCGTTTTCGTCTACAGCAAGAAGACCCTGATCGACCCAATCCCAAATAAAACCACCCTGCAGATTGGGATATTTGTAAATTGCCTGCCACTGCTCCCATAAATTACCGGTTGAATTTCCCATGGCATGGGCATATTCTGAAGGAATAACCGGTCGGTCGGTACCAACCCTTCCAAGAGAGTCGAGTGTTTCGGCACTTGGATATTGGGGGACAAAGATATCCGTATTCCATTCCCATAATGCCCTTTCGTAGTTTACCGGTCGGCCCATCAGGTTTTTATCAGCTTTTTTGAGCCAAAGATAAGTTTGGTAAAAATTGTACCCATTCCCTGCTTCATTTCCCAATGACCAAAATGTGACTGAAGCATGATTCTTATTGCGTTCGAACATATTGATCGTTCGTTCCATAATAGGATTCAACCAGTCGGGGTTATTACCCAATCCACCTCCTTTTCGCAAGCTGTAAAACATACCGTGTGCTTCGATGTTGGCTTCATCATACACATAAAATCCATACTCATCACACAGTTCATAAAACCGGCGACTTTGCGGGTAGTGACAAGTGCGGATAGCATTGATGTTGTGTAGTTTCATTAACTCAAAATCTTTGCGCATCAGTTCTTCTGTTACATAATGGCCTGTCTCTGGATTGTGTTCGTGAATGTTAACTCCTTTCAGCTTAATGGGTTGACCATTAAATAGAAAAAGTGTATGTGGTTTGCCCTGTGGATTGAGAGCTGTAACTTTTTTAATTTCAATGCGACGAAAACCAACTTTGAATGGAATAAGCTCGGTAATAGTATTGTTTTCTTTCAACGTAATTAATAGCCGGTATAAATCAGGTGATTCTGCTGACCATTTTGCTACTTGGGGAAGTATCCTGTTAAATGAGCCAGTGGATATGCTTTCCGGGTCGACTTGTAAATTGTTGGCCGCATGTGCCACGATTCTACCTTTTGCATCAATCAATTCGTAAAGAACAGTAATGTTTTTTGCCAGCACTCCTTTGTTTACAATATCCACGTCCAATTTAAATATCCCATTGATATAGCTGTCATCGAGGGTGGATACAATACGGAAATCCTTTACCGATATTTTGGGTTGCGAATAAATAAACACATCTCTTTCGATACCACTGATTCGCCAGAAATCCATGCATTCAAGATAAGAGCCTGTAGTCCATCTGAATGCCTTGATCATCAAGGTATTCTTGCCTGGTTTCGCGAATTGGTTGATTCGGAATTCTGCCGGATTTTTAGAGTCTTCGCTGTATCCTATAAACTGATTATTCAGATAAACATAAGCGCCGGATTTAACGCCTCCGATTTGTAAAAAAATCTCCCTGCCATTCCAATCGGCAGGAATCTCAAATTCTTTTCGGTAAACACCTGCCGGGATGGCCTCTGGCAGGGTAGGAGGTTGAGGATTACGTGGTTGGAATTCGTACCCCAAATTGGTGTAAATGGGCGTTCCGAAACCCTGCACTTCCCAGTTACCCGGAACTTTAATGTTTTTCCAATCAATGATGGAAGTATTGTAATCTGAAATATTGGAAGGTAATTCTCTATAATCGTCAGTATAGAAAAATTGCCAGTTTCCGTTCAGTGATTGATAAAACGGACTGTTTTCGTACATGTATGTCAACGCATCATTGCTGTTGTCGTAAGTCATAAAGGCAGTTCTGGGATGTTCTTTGTTGATGGCAAAAGCATCAATATCCTGCCAGTAAGGTTTCGAATCTGGCGATTCAGCAAGCAGCATTATACTTTGTAAGCAAATGCACAAAATCAGACTGATGGGTTTAATTTGCATGTTTTACAAGTTGAAAATTATATGACAAAGTAAAGTGTTTTTGTGATAGTTTTTATGACTTATTGTATTGAAAGTTTGTTTTTATGTTCATTTTTGATTGTTTTTAAGTATGATGCAAGTCAGTAAACAAAAAACGATCAGAACTAAACAGTCCCAATCGTTTTTCAATTATGATATAAAGTATTGTTTAAAACTTATATTCTACAAAGGCTTCTATTGCTTCGTAGGATGCTAATCCAAGGTGTTGATACAACGAAGCTGTTGCTCTGTTTCTATCTTCCGCACGTTGCCAGAACAATCTTTCGTCATTCCCCATAAACGGAGCGCTTTCCATTTGGGATTGGTGACGAAGAATTGACTTTCTTTTGTTGAGCAATTGTTCCGGACTGATAGGTACAGCCATTTCAATGTGGTCGATTTCCCATTCAGCCCAGGCGCCACGATACATCCAAACACGGCATTCGTCCATGATTCCTTCTTTTTTGAGTTCGTCGATGGCTGCCAGAGCGGCGTTTAAACATACCTTGTGCGTTCCGTGTGGGTCGGCAAGGTCACCGGCCACAAAAATCTGATGGGGTTTCACTTTTCTGATTAAATCCATCACAATTAGAATATCTTTCTCTGTCAGATTACCTTTTTTAACAGCACCTGTTTCATAAAAAGGTAAATCAAGAAAGTGAACGTGTTCCGGTTTTAATCCCACGAATCTACACGCAGAACGGGCTTCTTCTCTGCGGATTTGCCCTTTGATGAAAAGTAAATCTTTATAAGTAGAAGCTTTAATCTCCTGCTGACTTAACAAAGCATCCAGTGCCTCATCTAATTTCGCGTCAACTTCAACTTTACTTTTGTTATATTTGCTTGAAAGACTTTTCATCAGGGAAACATAGCGAACAACTTCCTCGTCACCTACGGCGATATTGCCGGAAGTTTGATAGGCTACATGCACTTCGTGATTTTGATCCACCAAACGCTGGAAGGTGCCTCCCATGGAAATTACGTCGTCATCGGGGTGTGGACTGAATACCAATACTCTTTTAGGGTATGGTAAAGCTCGTTCTGGACGATTGGAATCATCTGCGTTAGGTTTTCCGCCCGGCCATCCGGTAATGGTGTGTTGCAGGTCGTTGAATATCTGAATGTTTACATCGTAAGCTGAACCATATTTTACCAGCAGTTCATCTAATCCATGTTGATTGTAATCTTTATTGGTAAGTTTCAAAATGGGTTTACCGGTTTTTTCGCATAACCAAACAATCGCTCTGCGGGTCAGCTTGTTAGTCCAGTCGCACGAGCCAACTAACCAGGGATGACTAATGCGTGTCAACATCTGACCGGCATTAACATCCATTACTACCTTGGCATTTTTGTGCAGTTGTAATAGAGATGCAGGTACATTATCATCAGCCTTTTCTTCCACCACTTTTTTAACAATAGCAGCTTTGTGTTCTCCCCATGCACCCAGCGTGAGCTGACGGGCATCCATGAGGGTGGAAAGGCCTATTGTAAAAGCATAGGATGGGATATCAGAAGTGTTGTTGTAAAATGGCTTCAAATCGGCTCTTGACTGATCATCTAGCAACATCAAACGTGTTTTTGAACCTATGTTGGAACCTGGCTCATTGTATGCCAGGTTGCCGATTAATCCGACACTTACCAGCACGAAATCCAAACCACCTTTGTCAGCAATCAGCTTGTCATAAGCATGACAAAAAGCATGAATATTTTTTTCATTTGTATCCGGTATGAGTGTATGAAAATTATCCGGATTAAAATCTACTTTCTGAAGCAGGTTATCTTTAATAATTGCCGAGTTGTTGTGCTGATTCAGTTGTGAAAGCGGATAAAATTCAGTCACGTTGAAAACAATCACATTGCTGAAACTCAATCCTTCTTCTTTGTGTAAACGTACTAACTCTTCATACACATTAAGGGGAGAAGAACCGCCGGATAAACCCAATACGCAGGTTTCATTTTTTGCTTGTTTGTTTTTGATGATTGAGGCAATCTCAGCAGCTATTTGTTTTGAGCCATGTTTCTCATCATCGTAAATTTCTGTGTCAATTTTTTCAAATTGAGTTTGCCTGATTTTGTCGATGGCATCTTCCGGACAATAATAGCGTTCCGGAATTCTTTCCAATGTAATTTTTGAACTTAAATCGAATTGCATAATGATTATTATTTATCTTTTGAGCAGGTTTTTACAATTTCCTGCATGATATTGAATTTTTTTTCTTGTTGCTCTAACAACCTGAACTGGGCAATTGTTCGCTGCCAGTTGTGTTCCGGATGACTGATTTTATAATAGGTATCACCATTCAGATAGTCAGCAAAAAAACGTACTGTCTGCATATATGTCAGCATTTTTGCTCCAAGTGCCAGGTACTCAAGTTCGGTGTCGGTAAGGAAAGTTGCCTTTTCCAGATAACCTTTCGTGTATGCTTCATAAATTGCCAGGTTCACATCAATATTATCCAGGTTGGCGTCATCTTCAGCTCCTGTATTGGCCGCGGTTCGCATGAAATCACCAAAGTCAGATAAAACGGTACTGATCATCATGGTGTCGAGATCGACGATACAACAAGGTTCATCTTTATCGTTAAAAAGCAGGTTGTTGATTTTTGTATCACAGTGATTGATGCGGCCGGGAAGTTTTCCCTCCCTGTATAGTCGCTGTGGCAGACACATTTCGTCGGCTCTGTTCAATAGCTCATCCACCATCCATTGTGTTTTTTCCAATCTTCCTGCCGGATTTTCTTTTACGGCATCTTTTAATTGTAGTACCCTGAACTCAACATTGTGAAAATCAGGAATACTGTCGATTAACTGATTTGCAGGAATATCCACGATCATGCAATGGAAATTACCGTAGGCTTTTCCGGCTTCGTATGCCAGTTCAGGCGTGATGGCTTCGTAACTGTGGGTGTTTACAATATTAACGTATATTCTCCAGTAATTACCCTCATCATCTTTGTAAAAAAGCTTGTTGTCTTTTGTCTCAATAAGTTGTAGTACTTTTTGTTCGATATTTGTTTCACCAGCTTCTATGTATTTTTTTCTCAGGTGATCGGTCACAATACGAATATTGTTTTGCAAGCCCTCAACGTCTTTAAAGATGTTGTGATTAATTCTTTGCAGAAAATACGATTCGTCATTCGGATTTTCTCCTTTCAGTATAAAGGAGTCGTTGATGTGACCGATTTTAAGGGGTTTGATGTCGGTGATTTCAGTTTTAAGCTTGAATTGAGTCAGAATTTTTGTTGTCATTTTTGTAGAATGAGTTTTTTGGAGATGAACGACAAAGTTACACCAAAAAATGATGAACGCATAATTTTTCTGTGTAATTTTTGTTTATTGAATCTAAAAAACGAATGAATATTTATTTTGATTTATATTACACGTTTGAATGACTAATGAGTACTATTTTTAATAATGTCAAGTTTCTTTTTCATTTTAATCGTTTTATACTTTTTACTCGATATGAGGTTGTTCTTTTCACCCGGATCTTTCTTTATATTGAAAAGTTGACCTTCAGGGTCATTCCCCAGTTCTGTTTTTGTCCAGAATTCAATGGGTTCAGCATCGCTGGGCTCTATGTATTTCCATCCATCTTTAACTATTGAAAGGGTGTTGTTTAGATTTTGCTGGATAATAAAAGGTGCGCCCTTTGTTGTTTTGTTTTTGAGTAGCTTACTTAAATCGCGACTGTCAGGTGCGCTTCCTTCCAGTAAGCTTAGGCCTGTAATTGAAGCAAAAGAGGCAAAGAAATCAACCTGAGAAATCAAGCCCTTATTTGTTTTCCCCGGATTTTTAATCCCTTTAGGCCAGCGGACAATCAATGGTACTTTCGTGCCGGCTTCGTAGATACTGTACTTGCCGGCTCTCAGACCAGCTGCCGGTTTGTGGTTCCCCAGCAATTCTTGAGCCTTATCATGATATCCGTCATCAACGACAGGTCCGTTATCGCTGGTGACTATAAGGATGGTGTTGTCGGCAATTTCAAGGCTATCCAGTACATACATAATCCTCCCTACGCTGTAATCGAATGATAATATGGCATCTCCGCGATCGCCCATACCCGATAAGCCTTTGAAGCGTGGATGGGGAACTCGTGGCACATGAATGTCGTGTGTGCCGAAATACAAAAAGAAGGGTTTCTCCTGATTTCTGATGATAAATTCACTGGCTTTATTCGTAATGTTATCTGCAATATCATCATCTTTCCAGAGAGCCGATTTGCCACCTTTCATGTAACCGATGCGCGATATACCATTGATAATTGACTGATCGTGTCCCTGTGAAGGGTGTAATGTCAGCAGTTCTGGATTTGTGAGGGCAGTAGGTTCTCCTTCAAAAGGGGTTGTGTAGCTGACTTCAATCGGATCTTTGGGGTCAAGGTTGACGACCCAGCCGTTTTCAATATAAACACAAGGAACGCGGTCGCCGGTTGCTGCCATGATGTATGAATAATCGAAGCCGATGTCGCTCAGGTTGGGACTTACCAATCCGTTCCAGTTTTGTTTTCCACGTTCTCCTCCGAGCCCTAAATGCCATTTGCCAATGGCGCCAGTTGCGTACCCCGACGATTTAAACATATCGGGCATTGTAAATTGTTCCGGACTGATTAGCATGGGCGCATCTCCGGCTGCA
The DNA here is from genome assembly GCA_034928085.1 of Paludibacter sp. Lineage (GTDB taxonomy): Bacteria > Bacteroidota > Bacteroidia > Bacteroidales > Paludibacteraceae > Paludibacter. Next base: position 8,491 of record JAYFPG010000017.1, on the reverse strand, counting down.
ATGCCGGTTCCTTCTTTTCTCCAGGGGTACATGCCGGTGAGCATGCCGTAACGCGAAGGGGTGCTGGTTGCTGAAGTGGCGTAACAGTTGACAAAACGTATACCTTCATTGGCCAGCTTATCAGTGTTGGGAGTAGAAATGGTGCTTACACCAAGCCAGCTTAAATCCCCGTATCCTATGTCATCGGCCATGATGATGATAACATTGGGCAAATTGCCAGGTTCATTGCCGGCACTCGTGCATGAAGCAAGTAAAGCGATAACAGGTATTGCTGAAAGTTTAGCTGAAGTCTTCATATTGGATTTTTTGAAGTTGTATTTCTGGATGTCTGACAAAAGTAAATATTTATATATTACTGTCAGATGCTTTTTATTTATTAGTATGTTAATCGAACGATACAGGGACTATTTACGAACAAATTTATACCTTGTGATTGCATGTTGACAATGAAATATATGTATATTTGTCAACCTTAAAACTGTAACACGGTATCAAAAACTGACATTATGCGAAGCAAATCATTATTCCTTGGATTTATTCTTTTAATCATCAGTCATACGCTGACTGCGGCTGATGATATATATTTCTCCAAAATCGGAATTGAACAGGGATTATCACAGCTTTCTGTTATGACTATCTATCAGGATGAGCTGGGTATCATGTGGTTTGGTACACGGGAAGGCATCAGCAGATATAATGGGAATTCGATGGAACTCATTAAACCGGTATTGAATGATACTAATTCGCTGAACGGAAGTTTGGTGAAAAATATTTGCGGAAACAGAAATGGTTTAGTCTTTATTCACAGTCAGAATGGTGTAAATGAATACGATATACGTACCGGAAAAATGAGTATCATCCAACGCGACAATGTGGATGCCATCGCTTATGGCGTTAGAAATCTGTGGATTTCAGAAGGAAACAGACTATATGCCTGGCAGGAGGGTAAAAAGACGCTGTATCTCGAAATAAGTGAAATTAAATCACCTATCCGGGCAATTATGCAGACTTTGGATCAACGTATTATTATAGGAACCTTATCTTCAGGAGTGTATATAATCGATCAGAATAAAAAACACAGGTTGGTCATTCCGGAATGCAGTCAGATCTCATCTTTGTTTGAAGATGAAAAGAAAAATATTTGGGTGGGAACCTGGCAGGATGGCCTGTTTAAAATCGAAAGAAACGGCAATATTCGCAACTACAAACATGATGAACGTAATAAAACAGCTATTTCGTCTGACTTTGTTCGTACAATTTGTCAGGACAATAAGCATTTTTTGTGGGTTGGAACCCGCAGGGGTCTGGATAAAATGAATGTTGATTCGGAAGAGTTTAGTCATTACCAATCAGGAGGGACTCCTTCTCTTGAATTATCCAATGAATCGGTATGGTCGCTTTTCAAAGATTCTCAGGGTACCATCTGGGCCGGGACTTATTTCGGTGGGGTTAATTACTTTAATCCTGATATTGACTTTTATAATTTTCACAATCTACGTAAGGGTGTGTTTTTCAACAAAACCTTCCCCATAATCAGTGAAGTTATTGAAGATAAGAATGGTCAGTTAATACTTTGTACAGAAGGAGATGGATTAGTTATTTACAATCCCGGGACAAAAACGTACCGGAACATCAGAGCCGGAGCCAATGGTGTCGGTTTGTCATCAGACAATATTAAAACAGCATACTACGATGAAGATGAACACGTCGTGTGGCTGGGGACGCACCTTGGAGGTGTAACGCGTGTAAATTTAAAATATTATCAAACTGAACAGATTAAGCATATTAGACCCGAGTGGGAACAATCAGATATTGTTCGGGCAATAGTTCCATATAAGGGTAACTTGCTGATTGCCACCTATAATGGTTTGTTTGTGCTGGATAAACGTACACATAATATCAGTCTGTTTTCGGATAAGTTACATAAAGAGGTCAGTTATTGCGTGGATTTAAAAATACTGGATGATGATATGTGGATTGCCAGTAGCGGGTTGTATCGATTTAACCTGAAAACAGGGAAGGTTCGTTCCTATTTCAGGCAAAGAGGCGATTCTACGTCTATAAGTCATGACAATGTGATGAAATTGCTGGTCGACAGTAAAAAGAGATTGTGGATTGCAACCAATGGAGGAGGTATTAACCTTTATGACCCTAAGACTGACACATTCCGAAATTTCAACAGTCGAAATGCAGGTTTAAAAAATGATTATATCAGCAACCTGATGGAATCTAAATTTGGATACATATTTATTTCTACCACACACGGATTAACCTTGTTAGACGCAGAAAATATTAAAACCTATAATTATGCATCCGAGAATGGTTTTCCGCTCAACTCGCTGTATAATGGCGGGATGTGCACCCTGCGTTCGGGTGAAATTTATGTTGCCGGCATGAATGGGATGGTATCATTTTACGAGGAAAATCTGTCGACTCCCCAACGGGCATTTAATCTAAATCTGGTAAATCTTTGGATTAACAACAGCCTTGTTTTACCGGGAGATGAAAGTGGCGTGCTCAAAATGTCTCTACCATACACGAATGCAATCAGGCTGAATCATAAACAATCCATGTTGACGGTTGAATTTGCTTCCAATAATTACATCACATTCAACAAACCTCTATATCGTTATCGTTTGGAAGGATTATCGGAAAACTGGACTGAACTCCCGATGGGTATCAATAAACTAAATTTCATGAACCTGAATTCTGGCAATTACCGTTTGCACGTGCAGGCACTTTCGCCCATTGATAAGGAACCGGTTGCAAACACCTATTTGCAGATGCAGGTTTATCCTCCTTTCTACCGGGCCTGGTATGCCTATCTGTTTTATGTTTTGCTGGTTATTTTTCTGGTTTGGAGGTATATCGTTTTTACACGTTCCAAACTCTTGCTAAAAACTTCGCTTGAATATGAAAAGAAAGAAAAGGAGCATATAGAAGAAGTAAATCAATCGAAGTTGCGTTTCTTTACCAATATTTCCCATGAATTCAGAACTCCATTGACGCTCATTGCCGGTCAGGTCGATATGCTGATGCAAATGAGCAATATTCAACCGACTATATTCAACCGTATCTTAAATATTAAAAGGAATACCCTGAATATGCAGAACCTGATTAATGAATTGCTCGAATTCAGAAAGAGTGAGCAGGGGCATCTTGCAGTGAAAGTGGTTCAACGGGATATAGTTGAATTCCTGTACGAAATATACCTGTCGTTTACAGAATATGCAAATTACAGGAATGTTAAATTTGAATTTGAAAATGCTGGATTACGCGTGAATTTGTGGTTTGATCCCGTGCAAATGCAGAAAGTATTTTATAATTTGATTTCCAATGCTTTTAAATATACGCACAAAGAAGGTCGCATCGGTATTGGTATCACTGAAACAGCTGGTGAAGTAATCATTGAAATTACCGACAGTGGAATCGGAATAGAGCCGGAAGCCATTGAGAAGATATTCGACAGATTTTATCAGGCTGAAAATGGTCTGCAGATTAACAACATGGCACCAGGGACTGGTATCGGACTGGCGCTTACAAAAAATATCATAGAAGCCCACAAGGCCAATATTCATGTTATCAGTACGAAGGAAGTCGGGACGAAATTTATTGTCACACTGAAAAAGGGAAATTCGCATTTTACGGAAGAACAAATGGGTCATGACAAAGCGAATGAAGAATCCTGTCTGGTTTGTCTGGAAGAACTTGATAGCGAATTTATGGCCGAAATGAAAGAGACTCAGGTTCGAAACAATGAGCCTTTGTATTCCATGCTCATCGTGGAGGATAATGATGAGTTGAGAGAAATGCTGAAACAGGTTTTTGAACCAATCTATAAAATCTATACAGCAGCTGATGGAGAAGAAGGTTTGAACCTGACCATGGAACATCAACCGGATATTGTGCTGAGTGACTTGATGATGCCCAGGATGTCGGGCAGCGAAATGTGTTCCAAAATCAAAAACAATTTTCTGGTTTGTCACATACCGGTGGTATTACTCACAGCGCAGACTGCTGTTGAATATAATATTGAAGGGTTGCGACTGGGAGCCGATGATTATATTACCAAACCATTTAATATTAAGACCCTGATAACAAGGTGTAACAACTTAGTTAATAACCGGCGAATCCTGCAGGAGAAGTTTAGTCGGCAAGTCGACTCGTCGCCCCGCTTAGTTGCAACCAATCAACTCGACCGGGAATTTCTGGAAAAGGCCCAGCAAGTTGTAGAAGCTCACCTTGATGACAGTGAGTTCGATGTGCCGGCCTTTTCACGTGAAATGGCCCTGGGTCGCACGAAACTTTTCACAAAAATAAAAGGAATCACGGGACAAACACCCAATGATTTTATCATCAACGTGAAGCTCAAGAAAGCGGCACAGTGGCTTACCAACAATCCGGAATACAATATTTCCGATATTACCTACATGCTTGGTTTCAGTTCGCCGAAGTATTTCTCCAAATGTTTCAAAGAACAGTTTGGAATTTCTCCATCAGTCTACCGGAAAGGCGATGGGAGTGAGGAAGAAATTGAGGAGGAAGAAGAATAGTTTGTGTTCACCGGTCTCCACTAACAACTATTCTTTCAAAACCTTGTGTAGTGGAACTTTGAATACTTTTGATTCAATCCAGGCAATGAAATTAAATACATGTAGTAATTGCATCTCAAATTTATTGTTTTGAAGTTCATCTATTTGAGGTTTTAATTTTTGCCAAAGTAATAACCTCTTTTGTTCGGTGAGTTCCTCAGGTGTTTTGCTGAGGAATTTTAAAATAATTTGTTCGAGCTGGTAACTTTTTTCGTTGTTTTGAATTTCCCGCTTTACCGACCTGATTTCAAAGTCCATGTAATCAAATTCTTTTTGTTCATATAAAACCATTAGGTTAACAAGTCTGATTGTTCTGAATAAAGGTAAAGAAAAAACTTTCCGTTCGCTTTGGGTAATCCGGGTGATAATCTTCCTTGCTTTATTTGGCTCTCCTGTTCCTAAATATACAATTGCAGTATAAAGTAGTATTTGAATCTGTTTTTCAGTGCTCAGCAAGTTTGTTTTATCAATAATGCTTTCTTTGTACTTGTCAATCATTTTAATGGCTTCAGCGAATTTTCCGCTATCTATTATAGGAAGCAGACTATACAGGAAAATAACGCAGTCAATTTGAAATTTAAAATGAACGGATGTCGTTTCAAGCTTGTTCAATTGATTAATAAAATAAGTCATTCCTTCATAATTGCGAATTGTCCTCAGGCTCTCGAGTACACCTTCAATTGTGTTAAGATAATACATTGGAGGATTACTTAACAGGTGCATGTTTTGCTCAAATATGTTGTTAAGTTCGTAATAGGAGTTGAGGGCTGATTTATAATCGCCTACATTAATCAAATAATTGGATTGAAATAGTTTGTGGTTTTTCTGAATTTCGAAATTTTCAAAGCCGGAACTTGAAACAATGCTCATTTCACTTACAACAAGGTCGTTCATTTCCTGCTTTTGTTTGTTTGAGCGCACAGGCCCTTTGTGTAGGATTCTGTGCTTCAGTAGTTCGTATAATGAAGCATGTTCATTTATTTTTCTGATTTTTTTCAGCGTTTCATTTATTTTATATTGTTTATTAAGAAGCTCCTGTTCAGTTGTATCCGGAAAATCAAGGCTTAGCAGGTAATCAAGTTCCATTTTCTGAGCAATAAGTAAAATTGTAAAATTCTCATATTTAACCGCTTCATTTTGTATCTTTGTGAGTAGCAGAAAACACTCATGGTATAATGATTTTTCATACAAAACTCTGGCATTCATTAATAGATTAAACAGTGCATAATAGCTATCCTGACTGATTCTGAGTTGGTTCAGAATTAATAATAAGGTATCGAACAGGTAGTTGATCGCGGTATTGAAAGCCGCATTGGGCCGTAACTTGATGAAATCGGCTTTGATCTGTTGCTGGTTATCTGTTGATTTTTCATCTATCACTTTGTATAGAATGGCGTAATCTGCTGTGTTTTTATCCAAATTCAGGAAAGAAGATACTTTTTTTCTCTCAGACTTTGTGAGAGAATGTATGAGACTGATAAGCGAAGAGAGTTTTGACATGTATTAGTTTTTGATCAAATAAATTAAAACAAAGCAAAAATAATAAATATATTTGTAATTATTACTTTGTTTTAATATATGTTGTTTTAAGTAATTGATATATAGATATGTATTGTTCATTTGTTTGTGTGTTATATTATTTGTAATTATTATTTCAAATGTTTTATTGTTTTTTCTTGTTCAAAATGTAATTTATGTTTGCATAGAAATTTACTCATTAATCAAAACATAGAATCTAATTTACATGAATTCAAAAAAGATCGTTGTTATAGGAAGCTGTAATACAGATATGGTAGTAAAATCCGACAGATTACCAGTGCCGGGTGAGACTGTGTTAGGCGGCGCTTTCATGATGAATCCCGGTGGAAAAGGTGCCAATCAGGCAGTAGCTATCGCACGCTTGGGAGGTAATGTGACTTTTATTTCTAAAACCGGGAATGATTTGTTTGGCCGGCAATCAGTAGAAATGTATGGTGATGAAAATATAGTAACAGATTACATATTTTCAGATCAGCATTTGCCATCAGGGGTTGCGCTGATTATGGTTGACAGAAATGGTGAAAACTGTATTGTCGTAGCGTCAGGAGCCAATGGCAGTCTGAGCCCTAAAGATATCGAGAAAGCAAGAAATGTAATTGAAAGTGCAGATATCCTGTTGATGCAACTTGAAGTTCCAATGGATACTGTTGAATATGCAGCCAAGCTGGCTCATGAAAAAGGGATTAAAGTGGTCTTGAATCCGGCTCCGGCAGCTTTTCTCTCCAATGAGTTATTAAAATGCTTGTATGCAGTCATCCCGAATAAAACAGAGGCAGAAATGCTTTCGGGTATAAAGGTCAGTGATTTGGAGACGGCTAAACAGGCAGCTGAAATTATTGCCGCAAAAGGAGTTGACAAAGTAGTTATTACTTTAGGATCTAAAGGCGCATTGATTAAAGATGGTGATGTTTATTCCTTTATTCCGGCCGACAAGGTTGAAGCTGTTGATACAACAGCTGCCGGAGACACTTTCTGTGGAGCATTCTGTGTGGGTATATCGGAGGGTTTGTCGATTGAAGATGCTGTGAGGATGTCAACAAAAGCCGCAGGAATAACGGTTACAAGAGAAGGTGCGCAGGCTGCAATTCCTTACAGAAAAGAAATTCAGCTTTAGCGCTGAACTGGAAAAGTAATTCCTTAAAATTAAAAGTATTATGAAACATCGTAGCTGGTCAGGTCACAGACCTATCTTTAATAATGTGATTATATTGTTTTTTATGTTGACCACCCTTTCGGGAGTAGCCTATGCAGACAGCCCGTTTGCTGTATCCGGAGTCGTTTCAGATGAAAGTGGACAACCATTGCCGGGCGTAAACATCAAGCATAAGAACGGAACGGCCGGGGTAATAACAGATATTAATGGTGAATATAAGATTGAACTTCCTTCCGAGGCGGAAACACTTGTCTTCTCATATATCGGATATATCACCAAAGAAATCAGTGTAAACAAACAGAAGCGATTGGACGTAATTCTTGCCGAAGATGTAAAAAACATTGATGAGGTGGTGGTTATAGGTTATGGTAAAAGTTCCCGAAAAGAAATAACCGGTTCGATTGCAACATTAAAATCAGACAATTTTAATCAGGGATCTTTTTCGAATGCAGCCGGATTACTGCAAGGTAAAATCGCGGGTTTATCGGTTGTGAATTCAAGTGGTGCTGATCCTCAGGGTGGATACGAAATAATTTTGAGAGGAACCAATACGCTTACTTCGGGCCAGGGACCTCTGATTATCATCGATGGAGTTGCGGGTGCTGATTTGAAAAATATTAACTTTCAGGAAGTTGAATCAATTGATGTGTTGAAAGATGGTTCTGCTGCGGCAATTTATGGCACCAGAGGTACGAACGGAGTAATTATTATTACTACAAAACAAGCCCGGAAGGGTAAGACTATGGTCGAATATCAGGGAGTCGCTACCGTGCAGGTTGCTCCGAGAATGGTTGAAAATTTAACTGCAGATGAATTTAGGCATGCAATTAATACTTATGCTCCTAATAAAGTTAATAGTATTTATGATGGGAATACGGATTGGTTTGGTGAAGTTACCAGAGATATGCCGTTTAGCCATAAACATAATCTTGCTATTTCAGGAGGAAATGAAGAGTTTTCGCATCGTACCATCATCAACCTGGAACAAAATCAGGGATTACTTAAGAACAATAACCTGAGTAAGTTACTTGCCAGAACCAACATTCAGCAAAAAGCCCTGAAAGGAATACTTACACTGAATTATAATTCCTTTTACTCGATGAGAAAGTCAAATCCGGCAAACTATGATATTTTCTATCAGGCATTTATTCACAACCCGACTGAACCTGTTTACGATCCGGATAATGCATTGTCAGGAGGATATAAA